>PMUP01000057.1:195865-224790 GCA_003166865.1 Bryobacterales bacterium | reverse complement strand
GTGGTGTCGAGCGACTCCATGAAGAACGCCACTGCCACCAGCCACGGCAACAGTTGCTTGCTGGACGCGCGCGCTTCCATGACGCCACGGTAGCAGACTTGGCCCTCCGACCCCGTAGAATGAAGTAGCGATGACCACGCGCACTCTTGTCTCCGGCATGATGTTCGCCGCGATCGTCTTCGGCCAGGAAGGCATTCCCGTTACCGATCCGCTGGTGATCGCCAAGTGCGGGACTTGCCACGCCCGCGACGAGCACGGAAATATGCAGCGCATCTCCTGGGAGCGGACCACGCCGGAAGGTTGGCAAGACGCGCTGAAACGGATGATCCTGGTGAACGGCGTCTCGCTCACGCCATCAGAGGCGCGGTCCATCGTCAAATATCTCAGCACCTCCCATGGGCTAGCGCCTGAGGAGGCCAAGCCGGTGATGTACGACGTCGAGCGCAGGATTCACGAGGAAACCAACCTTCCGAGCGAAAACGTGCGCAACGCCTGCACCAAGTGCCATTCGTTTGCCCGCGCGCTTTCGTGGCGGCGCTCGCTCGAGGATTGGAAGCAGTTCGCCGATCTGCACGCCATGCGCTTTCACCTTCCGCCGAACGGCGAGGCCGTTGCTTTTCTCGCCAAGGCGGCTGCGCTTCACACTCCTGAATGGGACGCCTGGAGCGCGCATACGCGGGCGCCGAATCTGACGGGCCGCTGGCTGCTGACCGCTTCCATACCGGGCCGCGGCAAATATTACGGCGAGATGCGGGTGCAGCCGGTCGACTCGACGCAGGGCGATGACGAATTCAACACCAGTGTGCTTATGACGCCGGTCAACGATGGCTCTGGCATCCTCCGTGCCGGGCGCAGCGTGGTTTACGGCACCAACGCCTGGCGCGGACGTTCCAAGGGCGGCGAGCCCGCGGGTTCCGCTCCCGACGATGTGAACAGCGAAGCGCGCGAAGTCCTGTGGATCGCGCCCGATCAGTCCACCGCCGAGGGCCGCTGGTTCTGGGGACAGTATCAGGAATTTGGCTTCGATGTGAAGATGCGCCGCGCCTCCTCCGATCCAACGCTGCTGCTCGTCGATCGATCGTCGCTGAAGACCGGTTCGGAAGCTAATCGCGTTCGCCTGATCGGAGATCGCATTCCCGCCCGAGTCACGCCCGCCGATTTCGACTTCGGGCCAGGCGTCACCGTGCGACGCATTGTCTCCAGCACTTCGCGCGAGGTTATCGCGGAGGTGGATGTCGCCTCCGACGCCCGGCTCGGCAAACGCGACATTGCGCTGCTCGGTTCCGTGGCCCCGGGCGCCATTGCAATTTATGACCGCGTGGACTACATCAAAGTGGTGCCGGATTCGGCTCTGGCGGCGTTTGGCGACCAAACACACGTCCGCGGCTATCAGCAGTTCGAGGCGATTGGGTATCAAAGGGGCGCGGACGGCAAACCGCACACCGCCGACGATGTCGAACTCGGCCCGCTCGATCCCCTCGGTGCCATTAGTGCTGTCAGTTGGTCGATGGAGGTTTTTTACGCGACCCCGGGTAGCAGCTCGGATTTCGTCGGCAAGGTAAGTCCCACGGGTTTCTTTACGCCTGCTGTCGACAGCCCCAAGAATAACTTCGACGTCTGGGTAATCGCGACCGCCAAGACCGCGAAGGGTGCGAACAGCAAGCCGTTGGTTGGTAAATCGTATCTGGTGGTTACCGTTCCCTCGTACACGTTCAATGGACACCGGTATGTTCGAGATCTCGATCGCTGGGTCGATGACGGGCCGGCACAATGAAGAACATGCTGTTGGCTTCTCTAGCAGTAGCTGCCGGCTTCCTCGCGATTCCGGGTTCGGCCGACGCACACCACGGGTATGCGGCCTTCGACACCAAGTCAGTCGTAACGTTTAAAGGAACAGTAACGGATTTCCACTTCGTCAATCCGCATTGCGTCGTTGAGTTCGATATCCAGGATGACAAGGGCCAAGTTCAGAGCTGGAAAGGTGAACTCTCCAGTTCCAGCCATCTGGCGCCCCGAGGATGGACTGCGGCAACGCTCCAGCCTGGCGACCAGATTACGATCGCCGGCTACCGCGCCAAAAACGGCGCGCCGTCCATATGGGTCACCAAGATCGCCCTGGCAAGCGGGCAAGAGCTGAAGCTCGATGGCGGAAACTGATGCCGTCTTTTCCGGGACGCTGCGCCCTCACAGTTGGGCCATTTGACCCAATCATGACCCACCCCTCGGCCCCTAAGCTATAGGTCTAAAAGGGCGACCGATTGATTGGTATTTCGATTGCAATTCATCTGAGAAAGTCCAGTCCGGAAGACACTGAACCCGCTAGCGCAATGCTTTCCGACGGTCGAGTTGGCGGCATGCGCGGAGGAGAAAAGATCGCATGGCAGCAGCCGCGCAGCACAAAATCGTCATCGTGGAAGACGAAGGCCTGATCGCAGCCGACCTGGAGAGCCGGCTCAAATCGGCTGGTTACCAGGTACCGGGCACGGCCGATTCGGCGCAACCCGCCCTCAAGCTCATTCGAGAGACTTCACCGGATCTGGTCCTGATGGACATCCGGCTCAAAGGCGAACAAGACGGAATACACGTAGCCGAGGTGGTACGCGAGCAACTCGATATCCCGGTGATCTACTTGACCGCGTACGAGGATCGTGCGACTTTGGAGCGCGCCAGCCGGACGCAAGCTTATGGGTATATAAAGAAGCCCATTGTCTCGGCGAGTTTGAAAGGCTCCATCGAGGTCGCCATCGCGAAGCACCGCCACGAGCGCGGCCTGCGCGAGGAAAGAGACTGGGCCATCGCGAGCTTTGGCGGGGTGGCTTCCGCGGTGGTGGTCACCGATGCCAATTCCCGAATCTCCTATCTCAACTCGCAGGCCGAGCAACTGGTCGGTTGGAGCGTCGACAAGGCCCTGCGCCGGCCGGCCGCGACAGTGCTGCGTCTTTCTCATCGCGATACCGGCAAACCGGTTCAGGATCTCTTGACTCCCGCGATGCTCGAAGGTCAGACTCTTCCGCTGCCCCCCGATACACTGCTGCAAGGCAGCGCGGAGCGTCTCTATGCGATCCAGGGCCATGTCGCGCCGCGCTGGCGCAACGGCCGGGTGGACGGTACGGTAATTACCTTCACGGACGTAACGCTCTTCCAGTTCAGGAACGATCAGATGCGGCAGGACCACAAGCAGGATGCGCTGGCCCGGATGGCGGATGGCATTATTCGTCATCTTCCGCAGTTGGACGCTCTGGCGGAAGCCAGCAAGCACATGCTGGCCACATTGCCACCTGGCAGCCCGTTGCGGGAGACCGCAGAAACAATCCAGAAAGCAGCCCTGGACGCTTCTGCCTTGGGCAGCCATCTCTGCAGTTACCTTCAGCCGCCGGAGTTGGAATGCCAGCGCCTGAGGCTCGACGAGGTGCTGAAGCGTCTGGGTGAGTCATGGAAGCTGATCCACGTGAATTTCATGCTCCTGATGGATCCGGCGGATCCGATTCATGTTCAGGCCGACGAGTGGCAATTGTTGCGAGCCCTGGCGAACGTGCTTCTGCACGCCCGCATCCATATGCGAGCCGACAGCAGCCTGGTGGTCGATTTATCCAGCGGCGAACCCGAACAATTGGGCCAGTGGGCCCGCATCCGGGCCAGGTATGTCAGCGCGCAGGAAGACGCCGCCGCCCTGGAACGCGTTTTCGAACCAGCTTGGTCCGGCTCCAGCGAGGACCTGCACGTCACCTATACCCTGGTGAAAAAAATGGGCGGAATGGTCGCGGCTCTCCTGGAAGGTAATACCGTCAGCTTAGAGATCTATCTTCCTCGCGCTGGGGTCATGGGCGCGGACGCCTCCATCGAGCCGGAGGGCCCCACCCTGTTGATCGAACCGAATCCGGAGACTCGGCGCGCGCCAAGTACACATTCCAAGAACACCGATACAAGCTCCTCGAAGCCGCGAGCTGCGAAGAAGGCTTGCTGATGGCGGAGCTATTGTGTCTACCAGCATCCGAGTTCTAATTCTGGGGGGCAACTCCGAAGACGCTGAGGTGACGATTCATGAGCTGCGCCGCGCCGATTTCGAGCCGGAATGGCTGCGCGTGGATACCGAATCGGAATACATCGCCCACCTGGGGTGGCCGCCCGACGTCATTCTGGCCGATTGCAACATGCCGCTGCTCGATGCGGCTCGGGCGTTGGAATTGCTGCAGCAACACAATTTGGAAGCCACCATCCCATTCATAGTCGTGTCCCAGGCGGTCGGCGAAAATGCGGCTATCGCGATGATGGGTAAGGGCGCCACCGACTACCTGCTGAAGGACCGTCTGGCGCGGCTCGGACCGGCCGTGAGACGCGCGTTCGGTGAAACGAAACTACGAGACGACATTCGCCGAGCCGAGCAGGCGCTGCGCGCCAGCGACGTCCGCTTTAGCTCGTTCATGAATAACAGCCAGACACTGGCATTCATCAAGGACCACGAGGGCCGCATCCTGTACATCAACAACACCTGCGAGCAGATCTGGGGTATGACACTGGCGGATTGCATTGGAAAGACGACCCACCAGCTTTGGCCCGCTGACGTGGCTGACCGCTTGCGCGCCAGCGATATGGCGGTACTCGACCGCGATGAATCATCGCAGCTGGTGGAAGAAGTTTCCCTCAGAAACGGCTGCACCATCCCGATGCTGACTTTTCGCTTTCCATTCGCCGACGGCGACGGCAGGCGGCTGCTGGGCGGCGTTTCCGTCGACATCAGCGAACAGGTCCGGACCCAAAAAGCGTTGGTGTCCGCGCTGGCAGCCAAAGAGCTGCTTCTCAAGGAAGTACATCACCGGGTGAAGAATAACTTGCAGATCATCTCCAGTCTTCTGTCCATGCAGGCCGAATCGCTCCCGGACCTAGCTGCGGCCCGCTCGCTCCAGGACAGCCAGGAACGCGTGCAATGCATGGCTCTCATCCACGAGCGATTGAACGGGGACGGTGAGCCCGACCGGCTGGATTTTCGCGAGTACGCTGCCGCACTGGCGCGCGATTTGTTCCACTCCTACGGAGTCAATTCCGAGCGGATCCGCTTGCGTTTCGAGCTCGAACCCGTCTCGCTTGGGTTGAACCAGGCCATCCCCTGCGGGTTGATCCTGAACGAGCTGCTGACGAATTCCCTGAAGCATGCATTCCCCAACGAACGGGCCAACCAGCGGGAAGGTGAGATTGTGGTCAAGCTGAGTTGGACCGAGGACCAGCCTGTCAAACTAACGGTCGCCGACAACGGCGTCGGACTTCCCGACGATTTTGACTGGGCGCAGTCCCAATCGCTCGGCCTGCGGATCATGAATATCCTGGGACGTCAGTTGGATGGGACCGTACAGCGGGAGGCTGGCGCCGGGACCGTGTTCTCATTGGCGTTCCCGAGGACAGCGCTCCCCGAAGCCGCGGGCGCACCGGCTGAGACACCCAGTATTCCGATCATCGATCGATTGGAACAGACCGCGTAACGATACCGCCGCACCCCCTATATCCGCGGGCAAAATAAACTGTGTCCTGAGGTTTTTCACCAAAAAGAAAGGAATTTCGCGAAGCCAGTCATGTCAATTCTGAATCAGATTAGCGGCCCGCTACCGATATCTACCACCTTCACCGCGCCTACGGATGGCCCATCGTGCTTTGCCCTGTCAGGCTCCGCGTGGTCCCTGACGCCCAATTAACTGATTGGCGTCGGACTGCAGTTGGACGGAGTGGCAATCGGAGCGGCGGCGATTTTCTCCAGTGCTTCGAGCACTCATCGCGCCGCTGTCCCAAGCTACATACCGGTGACCCTCGCCTTCGGCCCGCATACGATCACTCTCGTTCCGCTAAACTCAAACACCGTCTCCGACCTGAACGACCTTTTCGATGTGGTGTTGCTGTGCTGATCGATCAGTCCCGCCCCCTTAGCTTGACTTCCAACCGGCGTTAGTTTATATCTAAACTCACTTGGGGAGGACAACGTTATGTCGCTACCATTCGTGAGTACCGCAGCGATTATGTCGAGGGTCTATGGCGTAGTCTTGCTCGCATCATTGAACCTGGCCGCCCAGAATTGGAATCCGCCTCGCACCCCGGATGGACAGCCCGATCTGCAGGGCGTCTGGACCAACGCGACAGTCACGCCGTTCCAACGGCCCAAGGAACTGGGCACGAAGCAGTTTTTCACGGCGGAAGAAGCGGCTGCATTTGCAAAGCAGCGCGTGCAACAGGGCAATGCCGATCTCATTGAAGGGGAACGCGGCGCATCCGACTTGGCGCGCCGTGCGTACAACAACTTCTGGGTGGATCGTGGAACGCATGTCTCAAAGACCATGCGCACGTCGCTCGTCATGGATCCGCCGGACGGAAGAGTTCCGCCCTTCACGCCCGAGGCACAGAAAAGATATGACGCCTTCAAAGCGCACCAGGCCCTGCATCCCGTTGACGGTCCCGAAGACCGGTTTCTGAGCGAGCGCTGCGTTTTGTTCGGCGCCGCCGGTCCGCCCATGCTTCCGGAGCCCTACAACAACAACTATGAGATCGTGCAAAGCCGCGGGATCGTGGCCATCGCGGTGGAAATGAATCACGAGACGCGGATCATTGCGCTGGACGGTAGTCCGCATCTCGCGCCGCAGATCCACCAATGGACCGGGGACTCGCGTGGGCACTGGGAAGGTGACACGTTGGTGGTCGATACCACCAATTTTAGATTCAACGATCAAAGCCGGTTCGGAGTCGGTTACCTGGATGGAAGGACGGACAGGAATCTCCACGTGGTGGAACGCTTCCACCGCACCGATCCCAATACGATCATTTACCAAGCGACGATCGACGATCCAACCGTCTATACCAAGCCCTGGACGGTGGAGATTTCCATGGCGAAGCGCACCGATCGGATTTTCGAATACGCCTGCCACGAAGGGAATTACGGAATGATGGACATGCTTTCCGGTGCCCGAGCCGAAGAGAAAAAAGCCGCCGGGTCCGCGCCCAAGCCATGAAAATTCTTTTTGCCGTGCTGCTGGTTTCCGCGCCCGCCTTCGCACAAGTGGATTTCTCGGGAAGCTGGGCGCCTCTGTATCACGAGGATCTTCCGGATCGCATCCCCGGGCCCGAGCTGGGCGACTACTTGGGGCTCCCCATCAACGACGCCGCGCGGCTGCGAGCCGACAGCTACGACGCGGATCGCATCTCGGTGGTTCCTGAGTACGAATGCCGGCCGCACTCATCCGACTATTCCATGCGCGGGCTCGCCAACATGCGCGTGGATGTGATCCGCGATCCAGTCACCCAGCGCGCCATCGCGTTCCACACACGCATGAACTTTCAGGAGATGGAGCGTACCATCTGGCTGGACAGCCGGCCGCATCCATCCGAATACGCCCCTCACACCTTGCAAGGCTTTTCGACGGGCTCCTGGGAAGACAACATGCTGGACATCTACACCACCCATCTCAAGGAAAGCTACCTCAAGCGCAATGGCGTTCCCCGGAGCGACAAAGCTACTTTCACCGAACATTGGGTGCGGCACGGGAATTATCTGACCGTTGCCACGGTGGTGACCGATCCTGTCTTTCTGACCGAGCCGCTGGTGCGGACGCAAACGTGGGTCTTGGATCCCGCGCAAGTGATCGCCCGAGACATCTGCGAAACCGTCGCGGAAGTGCCGAAGGCGGCCGACTACGTGCCCAATCACTTGCCCGGAACGAATCCCTTCTTACATGAAGTTGCCGATTGGTACGGATTGCCCTATGAAGCTACGCGCGGCGGCGCGGAAACGCTGTATCCCGAGTACCGCAAGAAAATGGGCAAACCGGAGCACCCGCGCGATCACTGCGAGCGCTACTGCTCCTGCGGCGCCGAAGGCCAGATCTGCCTCAGTCCCACCGCCGCTCCGCCAGGAAAACGACCATGACGCGCACCATCCTGTACGCTTCGCTCCTAGCAATATGTGCAGCCGGGGCCAATAGCCAACAGCAACAGAATTTCGATAGCGTGCAAATCCACGTCGAGCCCGTGCAACACAACATTTACATGTTGGTTGGCGCGGGCGGCAATACCACGGTGCAGGTGGGCAGCGAGGGCGTGTTGATGGTGGACACGCAGTTCGCGCCATTGGCGCCGAAACTCATGGCCGAAATTCGCAAACTATCCCCGGGGCCGATTCGCTACATCATCAACACGCACATGCATCCCGATCATGTCGGCGGAAATGCGGCCATTGCAAAACTCGCCGGCTCCGATCCGGCATTGCCGCTGAAGATCATTGCGAACGAAAACGTGCTCAACCGCTTGACGGCGACTGAGCGTGGACAGGCGCCCTTTCCGGAGGCGGGCCTGCCCATCGACGAGTACGGGACGCCCACAAAAAATCTGCACTTCAACGGTGAAGCGATCATCATCTACCACGAGCCCAACGCGCACACCGACGGTGACAGTGTGGTTCTGTTCCGGGGCTCGGATGTGATCAGCGCCGGAGATATTTTCACGCCCGACGGATATCCTTTCATCGACATCGAACGCGGCGGCAGCGTGCAGGGAGAAATTCTGGCATTGAACCACATCCTGCAAATGACGGTCCCCGCGAAAACGCAGGAAGGCGGCACCTACGTGATTCCCGGCCACGGACGAATCTGCGACGACGCCGACGTGGTCGAGTTTCGCGACATGGTCGTCATCATCCGCGACCGCGTGCGAGACATGATCCAAAAAGGCATGACGCTCGATCAGGTGAAAGCCGCCAGGCCAACCCGCGACTATGACACCGAATACGTAACGAGTAACAGCTTCGTGACCGCGGACCGATTTGTCGAAGCGGTTTACAAGAGCCTTTCAAAATGAAATCCAAACTGCCGATCCTGATACTCGCCACCGCAAGCGGACTCTGCGCGCAGTTCGGCCCTCCTGGCCCGCCTCCCGCACCGGCACCGGGAAAGCCGGGGGCGACCATCGATCTCACCGGCTACTGGGTCGCCTACGTCACCGAAGACTGGCGTTGGCGCATGGTGACGCCGCTCAAGGGCGACGCCGCAAGTATTCCAACCAACGCCGAAGGGCGCAGAGTACTCGATGCATGGGATCCGGCGAAAGACGAAGCCGCGGGTCTTCAATGCAAGGCCTATGGCGCACCCGCGATCATGCGTGTTCCCGGGCGTCTGCACATCACTTGGCCAGATGACTTAACTCTGAAGATCGAGACCGATGCCGGCCAGCAGACTCGCTTGTTCCATTTTGGCGGTGAAACTTCGCGCGCCGCCGCGCCATCGTGGCAGGGATATTCGTCCGCGAAATGGGAGGGCGCTCTGCCAACCGTCAATCCGCCGGTTGTATTCGGGCTGGGCCTGGCTGCGCGGCTCGGCTCGAAATCCCGCTCTTTAGAAGTGACCACCACTCAATTGCGCCCTGGGTACTTGCGCAAGAACGGCGTTCCTTACAGCGACAAGACCGTGCTCAAAGAATATTACGACCTATTTAGCGAACCGAATGCCGATACATGGCTTATGGTAACCACGGTAGTGGATGACCCCACGTATTTGGCGCTTCCATTCGTTACCACCAGTCACTTTAAGAAACTGGCGGACGCATCCGGTTGGGATCCCGAGCCGTGCACCGCCCGCTGATTTACTTCTCTTCCGGCAGCGCGAACACATACAGCGCGTTTCCGCTCAGTGGATGATGGATCTCCGGAGCGATCGTCAGCGGCACTTGCCTGGGACTGCCGCCGCCCATGCCCGTGGTGACCGCGATGTATTGCTTGCCGTCGATACTGAACGAGACCGGGAACCCTTGTACGGTGGTTCCCAGGCGCGTTCGCCACAGTTCCCTGCCCGTCTTCACATCCACGGCATGGAAGTTCCGATCAAGATCGCCGACAAACGCTACTCCACCCGCGGTCGACAATACAGCGGTCAGAAACGGCGCCCGCTGCTGGATTGACCAGTTTTCCTTCATCGTTTTAACATCGTAGGCCGCCAGTTTCCCGATGTTGCCGTTGCTCCCGGGCATTTCGAAGAAGCGCCGGTCCGCCGCGGTGCCGCCTGAGCCTTCCTTGAACTCCACCACGCGTCCCTTCATCTCGAGACAACTCTGGCTCAATGGAATAATGAGCTGACTGGTTCCTGGGTTGTAGCTCATGGCTTGCCAATTATGGCCTCCCTCAGTGCTGGGACAAGCTTGCACCCACTGGCCCGTTTGCTGCTCAAGAATATCCGCGCGATATCTTGGCTCGCCAGTTTTCTCGTCAAATTGATCGAAAACGTTCTGGAATACCGTTTCTTTTCTGGCCAGATATTTACCGGTAATTCTGTCGAGCTTCCATAATATACCTGGCTTTCCGATCGTAAATACCAGCTTTTGCCCATCCGAAGTATCAACCAAGACACGCTCGAAGACTTCATCCAGATCCAATGTTTCGCCGCCAACATGCTGGTAGTACCAGGCGAGTTTGCCGGTATCCGGCGCGAGCGCCAGCGTTGAGCTGGTGTACAGTGCTTTGGCCGAGCCGGAACCACGCGTGGCGCGCATCCACGGCTTGGCTTGCGCCACTCCCCAATAGGTCAAATTGAGCTCTGGATCGTAACTGCCGGTGATCCACGTGTCGCCGCCGGCGCGCAATAGATCGGGAAGCTTCCCCCAGGTATCGCCCCCGGGCTGGTCTTCACGCGCCACCGTATCAAACTTCCAGAGCCGCTTGCCGGTATCCGGATCGTAAGCGCTGATGAAGCAGCCGTCTTTCTTATATTGATCGCAGCCGCCCAGCCCCTGCACAATTTTTCCCCGAGTCACGATCGGGCCGCTGCTGTTGATGTATCCTTTCGCGTGATCCGCAATCGCGGTTTGCCAAACGATTTTGCCGGTGCGCGCGTCCAGTGCCAGGATTCGCGCATCGGTGGTCGCCATGAACACTTTGTCTTGATAGAGAGCCAAGCTTCGCATTGCGCCGATGGACCCGTTGGCATCCGGGCCAATGCGATTCTCCCAGATGAGCTCACCCGTGCGGCCGTCAATCGCCTGCACTACATTGCCAGGATTGACGAGAAAAATGATCCCGTTGTGAACGATTGGCGTCGGTTCATTCGCGCCACCGGCATCGTTCATGGCCCACTCCCACACCAGACGAAGATTCTTCACGTTGCCGGTATTGACTTGCGCCAGCGGGCTGTAGCTCGATGCACGATAATCGCGCCGGATCATGAGCCAGTCACCCGGGTCTGGATTCCGCAGCATCGCGTCTGTCACCGGCACATAATTCTTTACTTGTCCGGTGACCGTGAGGCCGCGCCCAGGTGTCGTTTGCTCCTTCAGCGCCGCGGCCGCTTCCGGCGGCAGTGCTCCCGAAACCTTCCCGTTCATCTGAAGGATGAACGCCGCTAGATCGCCGTAAGTCTTCGCGCCGAGGCCGCCAGGATTAGACGGCGGCATGGCCGACTGCATGTAGCTGATCAGCTCGGTAGCCGGCCGGGCGCCCCACGTTTTCATGAAATTGGGCCCTGCCAATTGAGGCGCCTCGCCGCCGCCAGCCAGGTCCGCCCGATGGCAACTCGCGCAATTAGCTTGATACGCGGATTGACCCGCCGCCGCTTGTTCTGATGTGAGCTGGGCGCAGAGTTGCATGACGCCAAAGGCGCCAATCGCCGTCGTCAGTAAGAGAAAACGCATTCGCGACCTATACTATCGCAAGAGCCAGCCCCACAGATTTCCGTCGGAGGCCTTCTCGCTATCAATCTGAATGTAGAGCTTGCCTTTCCGCAGGCTCTCTACTTGTTCCGCCGTCAAATTGAGCGTCCCTGTGATGCTACCGCCCGGCGCGGGCGAAACCGTGAGATCTCCAATGGCCGGCCCGCGGACGCCGGTAGCCACGCCTTGATGGACCTGAGCTAGCGTAGCAGGGCTCTGCATCCCCTCGAAGGATCCGGTTATGGAAAGCCTGGCGCCGGCAAGCACGGCCGAGACAGAACCCGATCCCGTGATTTCAGCCCGCTTGGCTGACTCAATCCCCACAGGCGACAGCCGCGCCTTGAATCTCTCCTCAGTCCTTGGCCCAGCGGTTTGCGCCCAGGCCATCAGCGCAAGCCCAAGGACCACTCCGCCTGCGAACATTTTCCCCACGGGCGTATTCTATCTCGTCTTTGAGCTATAAATGATGGATTGGGTACGCGGCATAGAATTGGGAAGGCCCTGCCTCTTGAGCTGGAGACGTGGTTGCAGATGATCCGCACATTTTGGACGCTGCAATCCAAGGTGGAGGATTCGCTCAAGAAGCACAAGCTCACGCTCGCTCAATTCGATCTGCTTGCGATGCTTTTGGGACTGGAAGACCTCAACCAGCAGGAGTTAGCAAAGAAACTGGCGGTCACAAAGGGCAACATGGTGGGTCTAGTGAACCGTCTCAGCCGGCGCGGTTTCGTTAAGCGGGTTCCTTCGCGAATAGGACGGCGCGCGAACGTGATCCGTTTGACGGCAAGCGGGCGGAAGTTAGTAAGGGCTGCGCTTCCGGATCACGTGCGTCTGGTCAGTTCAATGATGAGCCCACTTGGTGTCGAGGAAATGCGTAAGCTGCGCGCGCTGCTTAAGAAGTTGGAGAAACCAGATTGAAACACAATGTTCATTCCACGGCGAATCCTCGCGGGTAAAATTGTGAGTTTATGAGCGCTGCGGCTGTGATGGTCTCGATTGGCGACGACGGCGTTCTGAACCGGGAGGTATCCCAGGCGCTGTCGGATGTTTGGATCGATCGCGACTTAGGGTGGTTGGACTTCAACGACCGCGTGCTTGCGGAAGCCTTGGACGATCGCACGCCATTGCTTGAAAGAGCGAAGTTTCTCGCAATCTTCAGCTCGAACCTGGACGAGTTCTTCATGAAGCGGATCTCGGTCCTACGCAAGAGTTCAACTGGGGAACGAGCCCGCCTGCTGGCAACTGTCCGCGAGCGGGTGCTCGGCAGCCTCGAGCGCCAAGCCGATTGCTTTCGCAATACACTGGTCCCGGGCCTCGGGAAGCACGGAGTTCATCTGCGGCGATGGGATGAGTTGACGGCCGCGCAACAAGACGAGGCCAGCGCTTATTTCGACGCCGAGATTTCTCCCGCGCTGACACCACTGGTTTTCGATCCGGCACATCCGTTTCCGTTCTTGTCGAACCTCTCAACGTCCCTCGCCTTCCTGCTGCACGATCAGGAGGAGGCGCCCACCTACGCCCGCGTCAAAGTCCCGCCGGTGCTGAAGCAGTGGGTCGCGCTGAAGGCTGGGGCGCCCGCCGGGGAGACGGTTCTTGCGCCGCTCTATGAAGTGATCCACGGCAATATCCACAAGCTTTACGGCGGCATGCGACTCACTGGAACGACGCTGTTCCGGGTAACGCGCGATGCTGAATTTGAGATCGACGACGAATCGGACGCGGCGCTGCAAGATATCGTGCGCGAGCAGGTCCGGCTGCGGCGCTATGAGCCGGTGCTACGGCTGGAGTTCGCTCCCGGCGCCGATCCAACCATTCGCGAGATGTTGCGGGCGCGATTCGAGCTTTCCGCGGCGGACGTTTATGACATGCCCGACGAGCTGGATTACACGACATTGTTCGAGATCGCGGGAATGCCGCTGGCAGCGCTGAGAGATCCGGCCTGGACGCCGCTGCCGCCGACCGCGATCGAGAACAGCCACGACGTTTTCGCCGCGATTCGTGCCGCGGATGTGTTGGTGCATCATCCTTATGAGAGCTTCGAGGACAGCGTGGAGCATTTCATAGCCACGGCCGCCGGCGATCCCGAGACGGTCGCAGTCAAGATGACCGCCTACCGCATCGGCGATGATACGCCGTTTGTGAAATCGCTGGTGAAAGCCGCGGAGGGAGGCAAGCAGGTGGCCTGCGTGATCGAAATCAAGGCGCGCTTTGACGAAGAGCGCAACTTGCATTGGGCCGCGGAGCTGGAACGAGTGGGCGCTCACGTTACGTTTGGAGTGCGGGGTCTGAAGACGCACGCGAAACTGGCGCTGGTGGTTCGCAAAGAGGCGTCGGGCCTCAGAAGCTACGTCCATATCGGAACCGGCAATTACCACGCGCGCACGGCGCGCCTGTATGCCGATATCGGGCTGTTCACATGCAATCCGAAGATCACGCGAGACGTCGTGAATCTCTTCCATTATTTGACCGGCCACTCGCGTGCGCCCGCGAGTACGGAGTTGCTGGTGGCGCCAACCAGCATGCGGCGCCGCTGGCTGGAGCTGATCCAGAGGGAGATCGCGAATAAACGAGCCAATCTTCCGGCGCGCATCGTCGCCAAGATGAATCAGGTGGAAGATCCGGAACTGATCGAGGCGCTGTGTGAAGCTTCCGCGGCCGGAGTGTCGATCGACCTGATCGTTCGCGGATTCTGCTGCCTTCGTCCGGGCGTCCCCGGCCGCACCGAAAACATTCGGGTTCGGTCGATTGTCGGACGCTTTCTCGAACATTCCCGCATCTTCTATTTCGCCGCTGGCTTCGACGATCCTTTGCAGGGCGAATTCTTTATCGGATCGGCGGACTGGATGTTCCGCAATCTGTCCAAGCGCGTCGAGGTGGTGACGCCGGTGCTGGCCCGGGAATGGAAGCAGAAACTCTGGGAGATCCTGGACATTTGTCTGCGGGATCGCCGGCAGGCCTGGGTGCTGGGCGAGGATGGCGCCTACTCGCAGTTGCGCCCTAATGACGTGGCAGAGGGGCCCGAGGCACTGGGCACGCATGCAGCCTTGATGGAGCATGCGCGCCGCGTAATAGAATAAATACGCTGCCATGAAAACTCTTATCGCTGTCCTGATACTAGGGGTGTCGCCGCTGGTGTGGGCCGCGCCGGGTAAAAGCTTTTTGGATAAAGCTACTCTGGAGAACTATGTACGCCACGTCGATTTATTTCGGGGCGACGTGACCTTCAAGATCGACGATCCAAAACCGTCGAAATACCTTCCCGGATTCTCGGAAGTGCTGGTGCNNCAAGCCAACCTGGACAAACTGACGCTGGCCGATCAACCGAGCTTTGGGCCGGCCGACGCTCCGGTGACGATCGTCGAGTTCGGCGATTTTGAGTGCCCGGATTGCAAGATGGAAGCACCCGTCCTGCGGCACGACATGGCCGAAGCGTTGGGCGGCAAGGTGCGGGTTGTTTTCAAGAATTTTCCGCTCGAGTCCGCGCATCCCTGGGCGCGGGCGGCCGCCATCGCCGGCCGGTGCGTATATCAGCAAGACCAGCCGGCATTCTGGAAATTCTACGACTGGATTTACGACAACCAGGAACAGATCAGCGCTGACGATCTGAACGCCAAGGTTCTGGCTTGGGCCACTGGGAACGGCGTGGATGCGGTCAAGCTGGGCCGTTGCATCGACACCAAGGCTAGCGAGCCCGAGGTAGATCGAAGCATCGCGGAAGGCCGCGCGTTAGGTGTGGCGGGGACGCCGACGCTGTTCATCAACGGGCGCAAGATCGGCGGGCTGATGTGGCCCGATCTTCAGATGGTGATCAACAAGGAACTGGAATACACCTCACCGGGTCGATGACGGAGTCTGCCGCAGCGGCGTGGGCATATCCGCCAGCACGTAGGCCATCACGGCCATGGCTGCGATGTTGGCGCGCAAATCTCCCAGATTGACCTTATCCACGGTGTCGGCGCGCGAATGGTGCCAATCGAAATAATGCGTGCCCACGGTGCGCAAAGCGAGTCCCGGCACGCCGTCCGTCATGATGGGCGCGATGTCGGCGCCTCCGCCGCCGGGCTGAACGGATGCGGCGTCAATGGGGCCCAGCAAACCGCCGATTTCACGCAATCGCGCCAGGATCGACGACAAGTCGCCATTGGCGCTGAGGCCGAAGCCAATGGGCTTTTCGGCACCGCCATCCATTTCGATTGCGGCCACGTGATTCTTCACCGCATCGCCCACCCAGGCTCGATAGGCTTCACCGCCGGCGCCTCCATTTTCCTCATTGGTCCAAAAGACAACGCGCAGTGTGCGGCGCGGCCGGAAGCCCAATTCGTGAATCAGGTGAGCGGCCTCGAGCGCGGTGATGCAGCCGGAGCCGTCGTCTTGCGCGCCGGCGCCTACGTCCCACGAATCCAGATGACCGCCGATCACGACGATTTCATCGGGCCGCTCGCGGCCAGGAATCTCGCCGATCACGTTGGCGGAGTCGGCATCCGGCAACATGTGCGCTTCCATCTCCAAGTGCGCGGTCACTGTATTCCCGGAATCCGCCAGGCGCTGGATCAGCAGAGCGTCTTCGATGGTGACGGCCGCGGCGGGAATCTTCGGAAAACCGTCGGCGTATTCGAGCGCGCCGGTGTGCGGCGATTGAAGACTCAGCGGCGTGATGGACCGCACCAGCGCCGCCACAGCGCCCAAACGCGCGGCGCGCGAGGGTCCCGCAGTCCGAAAAACCACCGTGCGGTTGTAGCCTTCATAGGGCACGTTGAACAAAACGATTTTCCCCTCGACGCCGGCCCGGCCTCGTTTCTCGAGATCCTCGAAGCCTGAAACGGGGACAACTTCAGCCGTGATTCCCTTCTTCGGAGTGCCAACGCTGCCGCCGAGTCCCAAGATCGTCAATGGCCTGTTCACCGGCTCCAGCACGGAAGCACTTTCGTTACCCCGCACCCAATGTGGAACCTTGACGTGCGGCGTCGCGACGTTGCTCAGCCCATCAGCTTTCATCTGCGCGGCGGCCCACGCGACGGCGTGTTCCAGGGCGGCCGAGCCGCTCAGGCGATTACCGATGCGGTCGCACAAAAACGACAGCTTCTCCATTGCGTCCTGATCGACCAGCGCGGCGGCAATCAATTTGGAAGCGCTTTCGCGGTACTGCTCTTGCAAACTCCCGGTCTGGGCTAAGAGCGAGACTACGACCACCACGGCGGCGAAATACGAGACCGCGCGCTTGCTCATCGGACACTTTCTCATCGCGAGCTCCCCTCCCATTCGTGAAACCGGAAGCCATGCCGTTGCATGATCTCGCGCGCTTGCGGCGCGGCCTCCGGCAGAACATAAAAGAAAGCGCCCACGCGCTCGCTGCGAAAGAGTACGCCGCCGAGGTATTTGTCGGTTTCGACGGCGTAATCCAAACCCGATTCGGTGAAAGCCGCTTCCAGGCGCAAAGCCTCGCTCAGTTTTTTGGCGATGTAGACTAAGTCCATTTCACGATCTCCAAAGAAATCGGCTTCGCGGCGCATGGGGTATTGACCGCTCTCTCACGGTTGCGGCTCGGCTGAGTCGCGGCTCGGTAGCTAGGCGCCGGCTCCCCGAACTCGCGCCGAGAACGCCTCGTAGGCTTTGGGGTTGGCGCGATTCATATTGTCGATCATGGCCTGCGCCACGGTTTCGAAGTTGGAAAGATAGCCGGGGTTGCCCATGGCTTTGCGGGTTTCGGCGATGTTTCCTTTGGTCTTTTCCCAAGTGAATAGCAGTTCGCCCGCGCTTTGCAGAAACAGTTCCTTGTTGAGCGCACCAGAGGTGACGAACGACGCCGCCATATCCCAATAGCTGGTGATCATCCGGTAATAAGCATCCTGATCCGATCCGGGAGGGCATGCGGCCTGATGCTCGGCCGCGTTGCTGGCCTTGTAACCAAAGAGCCAGCCCCTGGCTTTACGCATGCGATCCTCACGGCGCAATTCGTAGAGCTTCAAAATGACTTCCACGTCATGGTGATTAGGTTTATCCATAAGGAACAGTGTAATCGGAGACGCGGCTGTCCACAAATTTGCCGTAAATTTTTGAACCAGAGGATGTTACGTGTGCGGGTGGCGCAAGTGGCCTACTTTTGTGTTTGGTCGCGTTTTTTTTCAAGGCTGGCGGCGAGTGGCGTGGGGACTGTGGCCGGTAGGTTGAAACTCAACATGCTGATGGAAGAATAACCCGCGAGAAAGTCGCCGGCGCGTGTGGGGCGCGCAAAGCCATGAACCAGAAGCTAAGAAAGCGGAAGGTTCGATGTCATCGGATCAAACCGTCACTACGGTACGGCTTCTGTATCGTTGGGGCTTGCCGAACGCGAAACCGCGCTATCCGCCTTTAGCGGCTGGGTGCTTGAGACCCGCTGGCCGGTGCGGCTTGCGTCGAACAGGGCCTTGGTCTTCCAGACGCTTTCATTCCAATCGTTACCTATCCGCGCAAACAGTTGCTGCGCGGTCTCGGTATCACCCGCGCGCAGCGCCAGCCAGGCCATAACGTTCCGCTCGTGGTTGGTGGAACCATAGAGCTGCTCGATAGCGGAAAATCCTTGCTTGACGCCTGACTGATTCTCCTTTCGCCGTTGCCCAGCCGGCTGGGATCAGCCAAACGGCCCAGGGTTATCAAATTGTTATCGGTAACCATCCATGCTTGGCCGATTCTTCGCCGCCGCGGGCCTGCACTATATCGGGTTTGGCGCGTGGGAACTATCCGAATCTTGCGGTGAAATCGACTTGACACGCTTCGCGGTCTGTGTATACTGAGTATACTGAGATGAACGGTGCCTTCGCGATTTCGCAATCCGACAAGCGTCCGATGTACCTCCAAATTATGGAGCAGATCAAACAGCGGATTGCAATCGGCGATTGGAGGGCAGGCCAATCGATTCCGTCCATCCGGCAATTGGCTGTAGACTTACAGGTCAGCGTGATCACGGTCAAGCGGGCTTATCTGGAGCTCGAACGTGAGGGCATCATCATGACGCAGCAAGGCAAGGGCTCGCACGTGGCCTCGAACCCCAGACTGGGGGCACGGCTACGCGAACAGGAGTTGGAACAGCATCTGGAACAGGCAACGCTGATTGCGGCGCTGATGGGCCTTCGGCCCAGGGAGCTGGAACACCGGCTTCGCGAAGCCAGTGACCGTACGGCGGCAAAGGAAACTATATGACCGGAAATTATCCTAACAGGTTGGCCATAGAACTCAGCGGAGTGGGGAAGAAGTACCGCTTCTTTTCGCTCGACAACATTCACCTGAAGGTCCCTGAAGGACAGATCATGGGACTGATCGGGCCGAATGGAGCGGGCAAGTCGACCACCATTCGCATCCTGATGGGCTTGGTTCATCAGGATTCGGGCGAGGCGCTGGTGCTCGGACATCCAATGCCGGCAGAGCAGGTCGCGGCAAAGTGGGACATCGGCTTCGCATCGGAGGATATGCGGCTCTACGAATCGATGACCCTCGGCTGGCACATGAATTTCATCCAATCGATTTACCCCAATTGGGACACCGCGTACGCGCAACTCCTGCTGAAGCGTTTCGGCCTGAGGGCGGAGCAGAAGGTCAAGGGGTTGTCACACGGGCAGCGCGTCAAGGCAACGTTGCTGCTAGTCCTGGCGCGGCGGCCCAAACTGCTGGTGCTGGACGAACCAACCACGGGCCTCGACCCAGTTGCGCGGCACGAAATCCTGCGGGAGCTGACGGACGTCATGGCCGACGAGGGGCGGAGCATCCTGTTTTCGTCGCACAACACGCAGGATGTCGAACAGATTTCCGATCAGATCACCTTTATCGACCGCGGCCGGATCATCGACTCCATGGACAAGGAGATGTACCTGGATCGCTGGCGCCGCCTGCGCCTGGAGGTGCCGTACGGAATCAAGTTGCCGGCGCTTCCCGGAATCATTGATGTACGACAAGACGGCAGGCTGGCTGTGGCGACGGCGAACGCTTTCGTTCCGGATCTTGCGAATGCCTACGAGAGCTCCGGAGCCCGCGTGAATGCGGTTGAGAACATGACGCTCGAAGAGATTTTCGTTGCTAACGTGGAACACAGCCGTGAGGAGGTGGAAGCATGAGAGGCTCAGTGACCGGACATTTGATCCTGAAAGATTGGCAGATCCATCGAGTACCGATCCTTCTAACGATGGCCGCCGGCGCCATTGCGCTGGCGATCTTTCAATGGGGCGGAGAAACGGCATTCGTGGTCGGCAGCGTCTGGTTTTTCGTCGCTTTGATCGTTATTGCTAGCATGCTACCAATCTTCTCCATCGTGAACGAGAGGAAAAAGCAAAATCTGCCTTTCCTCATGAGCCTTCCCGTCTCGACCATGCAGTATACGACTGCGAAGCTGGTGTCGACGGTCGGAATGTTTCTGGCGCCTTGGCTGGCCCTGGTGATCGCCGCCCTCGTGCTCATCGAAATCCGCGGCATGCTCCCGCACGGCGCGATTCCGATCACGCTCATTCTCCTGATGCTCCCCTTGGTCGGCTTCTGCTTCATTGCGGGAGCTGCGCTGGTGGGTGAATCGGAGGGATGGAGCACGGCGGCGACGCTGGTCTGCAATTCGTCGTACGGGCTGGTTTGGTATTTCATAACTCAGATCCCAGCCTTGACGGACACCTGGAAGAGTCCTGTAGCGGTTTGGAGTCCCACGGCGCTGGCCATTTTCGGCGGCGAGCTGGCATCCATCCCGTTGATCTTGGGACTTACGTTCTATCTTCAATCCAGAAAACGTGAGTTTGTTTAGGAGAACGCCATGCGATACGCATTTCTCTTTGCCGTAATTCTGCCGGTTTTATCGGCGCAAGACGGGACCGCTATCTACAAGGAACGCTGCGCAAAATGCCATGATATGCCGGCCGTGCGCGTTCCCTCGCTTGCCACCATCAAAGCGATGAGCGGCGAGGCCATCTACGCTGCCCTGACCAACGGGCTGATGAAGACTCAAGCGCAGGGCCTTTCCACGCCCGAGATTTTCGCGCTGATCGGCTCCATAGCACCCACCGGCGGATCGCATGCGGCCGCTCCTTCGTTTACCCCGACTTGCAAAGGCGAGGCGGCTTTCCAAGTAGACGCAAAGGCGCCGCAATGGAATGGCTGGAGCACGAGCCTTACGAACTCGCGATTCCAGGACGCGGCCTCGGCGGGACTCGCAGCCTCCGACGTTCCCAAGCTCAAGCTGAAATGGGCGTTCAACCTGGGCGATGTGACGACGGCGCGATCGCAGCCCGCGGTGGTCGGAGGCCGCGTGTTTATCGCGACCGCGACCGGAGCCGTCTACTCGCTCGACGCCGACACCGGCTGCACGCGCTGGGGATACCAGGCGGGCACGGGTGGCGTTCGATCGGGCTTGACAGTAGGTGAGGCCAACGGAGCTGCGGCGATCTTTTTTGGCGACATGGGCGCCAATATTTATGCGCTCAACGCGCAGACCGGCGAACTGATCTGGAAGGTTCGGCCAGTGGATCATTTCGCGTCGATGGCTACCGCCACGCCGCGATACTACAAGGGAGTGATTTACCAGCCATTCAGCTCGTTCGAAGAGATAATGGGTCCCGATCCGAAATACGGCTGCTGTACATTTCGCGGAAGCGTGGTGGCTCTTGACGCCTCGACGGGCAAGAAGATTTGGCAAACCTTCACCGTTCTAGAAGCAGCGAAGCCAACGCGCAAGAATCCCGCGGGCACTCAGCAGTTCGGGCCTTCAGGCGCCGCCGTGTGGTCGACGCCGACCATCGACGAGCAGCTTGGCGTGCTGTACGCCGCCACCGGAGACAACTATTCCGATCCGCCATCGAATACCAGCGACGCGATCCTGGCGATCCAACTCAAGACTGGAGAGCTGCTGTGGTCCAAACAACTGACCGAGAACGATGCCTTCAACACAGCCTGCGGCAGCTCTCAGCCGGGGAATTGTCCGGAGGCGAAAGGTCCGGATTACGATTTTGGACAGCCCCCGATCCTGGTGAACCTGGGCGGTGGAAAACGCGCGCTGGTGATCGGTCAAAAGTCGGGGATGGTGCACGCGGTGGATCCCGATCAAAAAGGCGAAATCCTATGGCAGACGCGCGCGGGGGAAGGCAGCGCGTTAGGCGGGAGCCAGTGGGGCTCGGCATCGGACGGACAGAATGTGTATGTCGCAATTTCGGATATCAGTATGGGCGCCGTGGCGGATCCGAAATCGCCGCAGGGTTACCGGCTGACTATGGATCCAAAGAAAGGCGGTGGACTTCACGCGCTGGACCTTAGAACCGGCAAGATTGTGTGGAGCGCAAAACCCAAGCCGTGTGCCGCGGACAGAACAGACTGCTCTCCGGCGCAATCGGCTGCCGTAACGGCGATTCCGGGCGTGATTTTCTCGGGGTCGCTCGACGGGCATCTGCGCGCTTATTCCGTGGCGACGGGCGAGGTCCTATGGGACGCCGATACGGCCCACGAGTTCGAGACCGTGAACGGCAAAGCCGCTCGCGGAGGTTCGATGGACGTCGCCGGACCAGCAGTGGTCAATGGAATGGTGTTTGTGAACTCCGGCTATGGGCAGTGGGGTGGCATGCCGGGGAACGTGCTCTTGGCGTTCTCCGTGAACGGAAAATAGGGGATTAGGGATTGGGGGTTGCAGACATGAACGACAAGCCGATCAAGCTTCCTGGGCCGGAGCATCCAATCACGATTGAGCCGAATCCTGCGCGGGTGGTGGTTTCCATCGCGGGACGTGTGGTCGCCGACACGCGACACGCCTTGATGTTGCGTGAAGGAGCGTACCCGCCGGTTCAATACATTCCGCTAAAGGATGTTGACGTATCGCTCCTGGAACGGACCAGCCACGCCACTTACTGTCCTTATAAGGGTGAATGCAGTTACTACAGCATCCCAATCGGTGGGGAGCGGTCGGTGAACGCCGTGTGGGGCTATGAGTCGCCCTACGCGGCTGTCGCCCAGATTGGGAAGCATGTCGCGTTTTATCCGGATCGTGTCGATGAGATCGCGGAACGCCCGTAAGGGTAGTGTTACGACGTTCTTCGCACAGTCAACGGAACGGATGACGCTTCGCGCCGTGTTCCGCCTACGCTGGACTCATTAGGCTGCTTCGCGCGACCCAGCTTCTCTGCCGCTCGAGGGACGATTGGTTTGACCTCGTATTCGTATATTCCGAAACGGGGAGCCTGCCTGTTCCGGTCGCCTGAGGATGGCTCGGCAATCACTTTTTTGGCGGTGATCTCCCACTCGCCTTCAATAACGTCGCCGATATCTTTGTTGGAGCGGCTGTGGATGGTCTTCATTGATTCGCCCTTACTTGTGCCGGTAAGTGATTCTGCCTTTTGTCAGGTCATACGGCGACAGTTCAAGGGAGACCCGGTCACCGGTCATCACCTTGATGCGGTTCCGGCGGAGTTTCCCGGCCATTGTCGCCAGCACTGGTTTACCTGCGTCGAGTTCGACTGTAAACATGCCGGCCCTGAATTTTTCGACGACTTTTCCCATTACTTCAATCGCGTCTTCTTTTGGCAAATTGATCCCAATCCTTTCCGTTTTGTGTTTCGATGAAGAATTGAGGCGGCACAGTTGCTGCCGCCCAAACTGCGCTGGGGTGTCTTGAGCTTACCAGCGGCTGTTACTGCGTCCGCCGTCCCGGTATCCACCGCCGCCCGATCCGCGCTCCGGCTTCGGACGGGCTTCGTTGACGTTCAGCGCTCTACCGTCGAGGTCTCTACCGTTGAGTCCGCTGATTGCGGCGGTCCCTTCCGCATCGACACTCATTTCGACGAAGGCGAATCCCCTGGCTTGTCCGGTGTCGCGATCGGTCACTATGTTGACGCGCTGAACGGCTCCATATGAATCAAACATGGAGCGGAGGGTATCTTCGGTCGTGCCGAAACTGAGATTACCTACAAAAATATTTTTCACTTTTTCATTTCCTTTTCTGAATTTGCAGAGCAGCTAATCAGGCACGATCAGCAGCGGCGGTAAACCGAACGATGCGGGACGATGCGAAAATTGGCGGGACTTCAAAGACGATTTAAGTTTAGCACGTATTGTCAAGGTTTGGCGTAGTGGAAACGGGATTGGGGTTGGGGATTAGGGATTGGTTGTTGGTGGTTGGGCGACCCGCTATTCCCCACAAGAACAGTATGTGTTACAAACGCAAGCAACATTCTCCTGATCATGGACGAAGATTTTGAAGTGGATGGCATCGCCGACTCAGCCCAAGTCGTCTTCGACTCCGTGCGCGCCAAGTTGCTGTTGGAGTCCGATGTCTTCTGGGCCCGGACCTCCATCGGGCGCGAATTGTTGGCGCTAGGCCTGATCCCCGGCTTGGGCACGCGCAAGGCGAACCGGCTTTCGGAGAGGTTGCGCACGCCGCAGGCGATCTTTCGGAGATCGCGATCGGAGCTGGAAGCCGCGGGCCTCTCCGGCAGCGTCGCGCCGGCCCCGCCTATTCGGCGCGGCGACCGGCTATCGAATGATCGCCAACAGTCGATGCTCGAGTCTAAGCCAGCCGACGCCGCCGAACAGCAACCAGCGATCCGATGAAGACCAGCCCGAGCAGGGCTGTGTAGTAGCGCGGTTCCGGAGTGGCGGCCGACGCTAGACTGACCGTGCCCGACAGGGAGTATTGGACCTCTGGATCGCCAGATCCTAGAACTGGTGTATCCAAGGCAACGTAGGAGTCGGATCCAATTGCGCCACCCGTATAACCAAACAGGTCAGAACCGATGTCTAAGAGGCCAAATTCATCGAACCCGTTGTTAAAGTTATATGTACAATCAGAAGGGCAGCCAAAGAAGTTGGTGAATATGTTGGTGTCTCCTTCCACCGTTAGGTCTATGGCGTCGACCGTGCCCCCAACTGTATTGATAGTGATTGTGCCTGTTTCTGTCAAGCCGGTAAATAGGCCCGGTGTGCTGGTGCCATAGATATCCCCGACCGTGGCGTTTACGTCGAAGATGGTGTCCGCTCTAGCAACACTGCTGGTAAGGCTGAGAGACCCGAATACAACCAAGGCCGGCAGACCAAGAAGTTTTGCGCACTGCAGAAGAGTAGTTTTCATTTATAAATTTACCTTTCGATTCACCTTTGACAGCCGAACGTTTCGACCCGTCAAGGTACTCTACCCCGGAGGACCGTGGTTCACAAGATTCCATGGTGGTAAATTAGTTCTTCCAATCGCAGTAAAAGTACTAGCCCAAACGCGCCAAAAGGCGCTGCTAGACCTTAGCATTAGGCGCCGGCGGAGTAGAATTGCGCCCCCCAGGGGGTGCGTACTGTCGAGTAGCTCGAAACCTATCAGACCTCGAGAAGCTTTCAAAAACGCAGTATTGTGGAATTGGAGCTACGGTGATTCAGACCGACGAACAAATGCTGCTAGCGCAGGAATGCGTCGCCAATCTGCGGAGAATCCTCCTGGAGGCGCGGAAAGTGCATTCGCGAGAGGACTACGCGCGAATGGCAAAGCTCATCCTGCTGGAAGTGCAGCAACGCGAGCAGGAGATCCTTGAGTATTTGAGCAGGGATCAAGAGCAACCGGTAGCGAGCTAGCACCTCCGAGCGCCATGCGCTCGCCCCGGCCTCCCGCAAGAGGTAAATGCGTTGGCCAAAGGGACCAGGTGTACCTTGGCGCCTTAGTTAGGCCGCCACGTGGGCTCGATCTCGGTCACCGAGCCCATAGAATAATCTCGATGATCCCGAATCAGCCAGCCACATGGAACATCGGTCTGAGCGCATGGATCATTCAGGACGGTAATTATCCGGATTTTGCCATCGGGGAGACCGTGGAGTTCGCGGTGGAGTTCTATCAGCAGCCGGGCACCCCGGTCGAGACATGCAATTCCGATCTCCTTGCAACACCCGTGAGTGATACGACATGCCGGGTGGTTGCGGAGAAGATGCTGGAGACGGACGAGATTACCGTTTTGAACGTCGGGATCTTGGTTTATCGCGAAGGCGCATCGCAGCTTCCCCGGGTCGAGCATGGCGGTCGCTTTCGGGCCGAATTGGAGTTGAGCGTGGACCCTTATTTCTATTTCGAGCAACTCAGCAATGGCCCAGGTGTTCCGCCTCTGATCTACTCGTGGCGCATCATTTCTATTCTTCGGCAGAGCGCTCCATTTATCGAAACCGTCTCTGACCATGGCCCTTATACCGGCTCCAAGGTGCGGAGCCGGGATGTGTCGAAGCAGGGGTACGAGCAGATCCTGAGAACCGACGCCTGGCAAGATGACAATGGCTACGGCGAGTACATTTTGCGTTGCGATCTGTTGCCCATCGCCGTCAAACGCGTGAGCGCAACGGCGACGTACATCCCTTAACAGGCTTGTTCGCCCGAGAGAAATTGAGGGGCATTCGCGCACCACAAGAAGAGAACTGCCGTGGTTGCGCCACCGGTTACAAAATCGCCGATCACAAAAGAAGAAGAGCTCCACTGGCTGGCGCTGCGCCTGGTCCCCGGCTTAGGCACGCGCAAGGCGAACCAGCTTCTGGAGCGGTTGCGCACGCCCCAGGCGATCTTTCGGGCGTCGCGATCGGAGCTGGAAGCGACCGGGCTCTCCGGCAGCGTCGCTCAAACCATCGCGAGTGGATGCACCTTCGACGACGCGGTGGATCAGCAGCAGAAGATGCTGGAATCGGGCGCTCGCCTGGTCGCGTTCTCCGATCCCGCATACCCGGCGCGCCTGAAGGAGATTTTCGATCCGCCGATCGCACTGTTTGCGCGGGGTTCGCGTGTCGAGCTGCTGCAATCGATCATGCTGGGGGTGGTCGGCACGCGGCGGCCCACGGTGTACGGAACCGCGGCCACCGAGCGGCTATCGGCGGACCTGGCGCACGCCGGACTCGCCATCGTGAGCGGCATGGCACGCGGCATCGATACCTCGGCTCACCGGGCGGCGCTCGACATCGGCGGCGACACCATCGCCGTACTGGGATGTGGAGTGGACCTGGTCTACCCAGCTGAGAATCGCGGCTTGTCAGCCGAGATCGCGGAAAAGGGGCTGATTGTGTCGGAGTTTCCCATGGGTTCGCCCGCGTATCCGCAAAACTTTCCGATCCGGAATCGCATCATTAGTGGCATGAGCGTTGGCGTCCTGGTGGTGGAGGGAGCCCAATACTCCGGCTCAGCCATCACGGCCAAGATGGCGCTCGAGCAGCAGCGGGAAGTGTTCGCGGTGCCGGGCAGCATCATGTCGAAAATGAGCTGGGGACCCAACCTATTGATCAAGCAGGGGGCCAAGCTGGTCCAGGAGTGGAACGACGTGCTGGTGGAGCTGCCCACCGACGTGCGGCGCGCGCTGATCGGCAAGGCGCAAGCCCGGCTTGGTGTGACATCAGGCGTTATGTCATTGGAAATAGAAGGCAAAGAGCCGGGTCTCCCGCCTGAGCTGGGTGTCGCCAGCCGAGTTATTTTCAACCGCTTGAAGCCGGATGTCCCAACCCACATTGACGAACTTATTGAAACTTCTGATACTCTGACTTCATCAGAGGTAATTGCCGCACTCTTCGAACTCGAGCTGCTAGGTCTGGCACGCCAACTCCCCGGCAGGAACTTTGTTAAAGTGTGGTAGAACTCAGCACGGCACTTGTGCTGGCATACGTCTGTAAGTACTCATACGGTCTAGGAAGGTTATGGCAAAATCTCTCGTCATCGTCGAATCGCCGGCGAAGGCGAAAACTATCGGTAAATATCTAGGCAAGGATTTCGTAGTCAAGGCCTCGCTCGGCCACGTCAAGGATCTGCCCAAGAAGGATCTGAACGTCGACGTGGACCATAACTTCGAGCCGCACTACGAGGTCATCGAAGGCAAGAAGAAACTCATTGCCGAGCTGAAGGCGGCGGCCAAGGGGATGGATTCCATCTACCTGGCGGCTGACCCGGATCGCGAGGGTGAGGCGATCTGTTTTCACCTGCAAGAGGAGCTCAACGGTTCCAAGAAGGGCCCGAAGTTTTATCGGGTCATGTTCAACGAGATCACGGCCAGCGCTATTAAGAAGGCGTTCGAGAAGCCGGGATCGGTGAACCTGCATTTAGTGGACGCGCAGCAAGCGCGCCGCATATTGGATCGGCTGGTGGGCTACAAGATCTCGCCGCTGCTGTGGGACAAGGTGCGCCGCGGGCTTTCGGCCGGCCGCGTCCAGACCATCGCGCTGCGGGTGATTGTGGATCGCGAGCGCGAAATCCGAGCGTTCATCAAGCGCGAGTATTGGACCATCGATGTCCAGCTTAACGCCAAGAAACCGCCGGTACTGACGGCGCGCTTCACTAAAAAGAACGACGAAGCGATCGAGCTTGCCGACGAGGCGTCAACCAAGACTTTGCTGGAGCAAGTAGATGGCTCCAAGTACATAGTCGATTCGGTCTCGACGCGCGAGAAGAAGCGGAATCCGGTTCCGCCGTTTATTACATCCACGCTGCAGCAGGAGGCGTCGCGCAAGCTGCGCTTCAGCGTAAAGCGCACCATGATGATCGCGCAGCGGTTGTATGAAGGCGTGGAGCTGGGGTCGGAGGGATCGGTCGGACTCATAACGTACATGCGTACCGACTCCGCCCGCGTTTCGAACGACGCGCTGGAGGAAGTGCGTGGGTTGATCAAGGATCGCTTCGGCGCGCCTTTTGTGCCGGAGTCCCCGAACGTTTACAAAGGCAAGAAGGACGCGCAGGACGCGCACGAAGCCGTCCGGCCGTCCTCGTCGAAGAGAGCGCCGGAGGATGTGGCGCAGTACCTGCAAGAGGACGAGCTGAAGCTGTACAAATTGATCTGGATGCGATTTGTGGCGTCGCAAATGATGCCGGCCGTATTCGATCAAACCACCATCGATGTGGCGGCCAAAGGCAAGGATTCGGCTACGTACATGTTCCGGGCTACCGGGAGTGTCCCGAAGTTCAAGGGCTTCCTGGAAGTTTACGAAGAAGGCAAGGACACCAAGGACGCCGACGACGAAGAGCTGAAGAATCGACTTCCGCTGGTGACGAAAGGCGAAGAACTGCGGTTTAAGTCGATCGAACCGGAGCAGCACTTCACGGAACCGCCGCCGCGCTTCAACGAAGCGACGCTGGTCAAAGAGCTGGAAGCGAACGGCGTAGGGCGTCCTTCCACGTACGCGTCGATTCTTTCTACCATCCAAGAGCGCGAATACGTGAAGAAGGATGGCGGCAAATTCGTGCCCACCGAGCTTGGCATGGTGGTGACGGACCTGTTGCTCGAGAGTTTTCAAAACCTGTTCGACGTGAAATACACGGCGCGCATGGAAGAAGAACTGGACGA
>PMUP01000057.1:0-195830 GCA_003166865.1 Bryobacterales bacterium | reverse complement strand
CGGCACGGCAGCTTCATCGCCTGCACCGGCTACAACGAAAAGAATGCCGAGGGCGAGCCAGCGTGCACAAACACGCGCGAGTTAACGGTGGACCTGCCGGACGTCGACAAAGCGGACCTTACCGAACAGGATGCCCCGGAATATTGCGAGAACTGCGGCCGGCCGATGGTGCTCAAGAAGGGCCGCTTCGGCCAATTCTACGCGTGCTCCGGATATCCGGATTGCAAGACCACCAAGCAGATCGGCGGCGAGCAGAAAAAATCGGACGTCCCGCTCGAAGAGAAGTGCCCCCAGTGCGGCAATAATATGGTGTTGAAGCACGGGCGATTCGGCGAGTTCACGGCTTGTAGCAACTATCCGAAATGCAAGTTCGTCAAGCAGAAGACCATCGGGGTTCCCTGCCCCAACTGTTCGGAAGGACAAGTGGTGGAGCGGCGTTCCAAGCGCGGCAAGACGTTCTATGGGTGCAACCGGTATCCGGAGTGCGACTTCGTGGCGTGGGGCAAGCCCCTTGCCGAGAAGTGTCCCGACTGCGGATCGAGCTACCTGGTCGAAAAATGGCTCAAGGCCGGCGGCGTGGCGCAGTGCCCCAACGGCGAGTGCAAATACAAACGGCCGCTCCCGCAAGTGGAAGCCACGGCGTAAGCAGCGTTAATTCGCTGCATGGCCTGCGCTATAATTCGGGCGATCCAGCAGACTCACATGGAAATTCCGAATGACGTGACCCGTCGTACGCTGCTGCGTAGCGCGGCACTCGGGACGATTGCACTTGCATCGCACGTTGACAATGCATTCGGGCAGCGCGTATCTGGCCCCCCGAACCTGGTCTTCATAATGGCCGATGATCTCGGCTATGCCGACGTATCGTGCTACGGACGCCCCGATGTCTCCACGCCAAACATCGATGGCCTGGCAGCGAAGGGCGTGCGGTTCCTACAGGCCTACGCAAATTCAGCGGTCTGTTCCGCAACTCGAACCGCGTTAATCACGGGCCGCTACCAGTACCGGCTGCCAATCGGGTTGGAGGAGCCGTTATCTGTCAGCCGCAATGTCGGTCTGCCACCGGACCAGCCCACCTTGCCGTCTTTGTTGAAGAAAGGCGGCTACGGAACGACATTACTCGGAAAGTGGCACCTGGGCGTGCTCCCAAAATTCGGCCCTCTGCAGAGCGGTTACGACCATTTCTATGGATTTCGCGGGGGCGCCGTTGACTACTATACCCACCGAGGAACGGACCAAAAGGAGGATTTGTGGGACGACGACGTCGAGGTGCACCAGATGGATTATCTGACGGATATGCTTGGCAGTCGTGCTGTAGACGTCGTCGATGGATATGCGAAATCAGGCCGTCCCTTTCTAATAAGTCTGCATTTCAACGCGCCGCACTGGCCGTGGGAAGCGCCCGGTGATGAGGCGGAATCGAACCGTCTCCGGTCAACGAACTTGCGTGATTTCGACGGCGGCACGCAGAAAACTTATCAGCGCATGATCCAGGCCATGGATCTCCAGATAGGCCGCGTTCTTGAGGCGCTGGAGGCAAGGGGTTTGGCGGAAAACACAATCGTCATTTTCACCAGCGACAACGGCGGGGAACGATTCGCGGATACGTGGCCTTTTACTGGCCGGAAGACTGAACTGCTGGAAGGGGGACTGCGGATACCAGCCATCGTTTCATGGCCAGCGCGCATTCCACAGGGTCGAACGACAGATCAGGTAGCGATCAGCATGGATTGGATGCCCACGCTGCTGGCGGCCGCGGGCATCACACCCGATCCGGCTTTCCAGCCTGACGGCATCAACCTGCTGCCAATGCTCGCGCAGAATGCAGCACCAGTCGAGCGCAAACTCTTCTGGCGTTATAAGGCGAATGCACAGCGAGCGGCGCGAGACGGCGATTACAAGTATCTGAAGATTCTCGGCAACACGTTTCTGTTCAACGTCGTTGACGATCCGATGGAGCGTGCCAACCTGAAGGAGCGCCACAGCGATGTGTATAGCCGCATTGTGGCGGAGTGGCACGAATGGAACGCAACTATGTTGCCGGAGATTGATGCGAGTTCCACCAGCAATTTCACAGGTGATGAGCTTGCCGACCACATTGGCACTCCGAAGACAAGCGGCAAGGCGGACAATCCCGATCCGCCCAACACGCCGACCAAACCTCGCTGAGGGCACACCGTGGCGCGGTGCCCCAACGGCGAGTGTCCTCCCGGGTCGCGGGCTCCAGCGGCAGGTTGGCTCGGATGCGCCTCTCGCCTTGACACGCGGCGTGCGTAAGGCACTAAGATTTAAGAGACGCGGGAGGAAGGCAGGCTCATGCCAAGTCGATTGTGCTCGTACCATGCGGCGGCAGCATTGATCCTAGCTATATCGATCATGGCCGTGGTCCCACCGGCCTTGTTCGCGCAGTGGCTGGATTACCCGACTTCCGCGGTGCCGCGCACGCCCGACGGCAAGCCCAACCTCTCCGCGCCCGCGCCGCACACCTCCGACGGCAAGCCGGATCTCTCTGGAATGTGGGGATGGCTAACAATCGGTCCGCCTTGCGGCGCGCACTGCACGGACTTACAACTAAGTTGGGAGTTTCTGAACATCGCCCGCAGTCTGAAGGGGGGCTTGCCCTATCAGCCGTGGGCGGCCGAGCTGGTCAAAAAACGGAGAGCGGACAATGCCAAAGACGATCCCAACGTCCGTTGCATGCCGCGAGGGGCTCTCAGAATTTGGACGGATGACTATTACAAGAGGATCTACCAAGTTCCGGATCGTGTGATCATCCTGACCGAACGCAATATGCAATATCGCCAGATCTTCACCGATGGGCGGCCCTTGCCTGTGGATCCGAACCCGACCTGGAACGGCTATTCGACGGCCAAGTGGGAAGAAGACGCCCTGGTGGTCCACAGCATCGGCTTCCGCGACGATCTGTGGCTGGACTCGGACGGGAACCCTCTGACCAACGCCGCGAAAGTGACGGAGAAAATCCGGCGTCCGAACTACGGAACTCTGGAAATCGAAATCACGGTGGACGATCCGAAGACCTACACCGCGCCGTGGACGGTAAAGCTCACCGAGCCACTGGTGCTGGATAGCGAGCTGCTGGATTATTACTGCCTGGAGAACGAGAAGGATTTTAAGCACATGGTGGGGAAGTAAGCTCAATGCGAGCCGCGCTCGGACGCGGTAACCCACTGCATGATGACGCCTCGCCCGAGGACCGGGTTTTCCTTCGAAACATAAACGCTTGCGGTTCCGGGTGGATCGTATCTCACCACCGCGTCGTCATCCAGATAGCCAAAGCTGCGGGTCGTTGTGTCCCGTTTTCCTGGCTGGGATTCCAGATCGATCAGCCGGGCTATGAACGGCGCGCGGCTGCGTTGATATTCGATTTGTAAGAATTCGATCTGGATCAGCACTTCACCTAGATGCCACCCCCACGCCGCGTCCTTCGGGGTTGGTGGAGGCCGTTCCCGCCTAGGCAACGGAATCTGGTCGTTGAAGTTGACAATGCGGTTCACCCGGCCGTAGACGCGAGCGCCCCGAGGAATGCCGCCGACGGTTTCCAGAACACGGGCGCGAATGGGATCCCCGACGGCTGCCTGGTCCGCATCGACAGCCCTATCGAGAGCCAACTGAAGCTGCAGACCCGGCTGGACGTGCAAGTTTTCCAAGCTGGGCAGCGGAAGCTGCGGCGCAGGACTTGGCTCAAAGGTCAGGGTGCTGTCTGCGGCGTACTCCCGGCAATTCGAAAATACGGATGCATTTCGTCTCGCGGTTCCGTCCGCGTACATCAGCCGAAACTCGGAATTGCGCGCCAGGAGCGCGACGCGTTTGCCGATAAGCACGCGCCAGTACGTCGTGCCGTCAGATATCGACCGCACCGCCAAATTCGATGGGATGGCGTAGCCCTCGATATCGATTTGCAACAGGTCCAACGTTTCCGGGTCGATCCAGAAAGCTCCCCGTGCTGCCGTGAAACCGGACTGATTGCCATTGGCCACCCCCAGCGCGCCGCGAGGGTGATCATATTCATAGCGCAGGGCAGGCCGGCCGTCCATTGTTGCCCGACCGGCGTACGATATTCTTGTCGAGTTATCTTTGAAGACCAAGGCGCGATTGTCCGCGAAGTCACCCCCAAAACTGGCGCCGTAGCCAACCATTACGGTCGGACTCCTCGACTGAAAAACGGAATTTCCCAACCATGCGAATCGGTCAGCACCATCGACGTGCGCAAGCTCGAGGTGCACCCGGTCCAGGCGTCTGAACTGACGCTCGCCCGGTATCGACAAGGACCGCTCTATGGAGTCGACGCAGACATAGTTGGGTACACTCGCGAGGTCTTCTATGGCACGCTGCTTGATTCGTTCGAAAAGGCCCGTGCTCTCGGGCGAAGAGGTATCTTCCGTTGTCTGGGCCCATGCTCCAGCTATGGCGAGCACCAGCAGAAAACGCACTCTTCCAGTTCATCACCCCGGTGCCGAGCAGTCAAACTAACGGCGCATTCAGAGACGACTAGTTTAAACTGGTTGGTCGGATATCAATGGACACCATAGGCGCTTTCGACGCGAAAACCCACTTGGCCGCTTTGCTCGACCGTCCTAGGAATGCGGCAGCCAAGCTGTCCCATGACGAGATCGTCGAAGGAATGCGGGCGCTCCGCAAGCGGGTGAAACGCAGCAAGACGAGCGTCAGGGACATGGTCAACGAAGGACGGCGCTATTGAGTCGCGTCGGAAATCAAAAGCTGCACAACATTCCTGGAAATCTCGCGATCATGCAGGACTTCGAACTGCAATAAGATAACGGAGTGAGGTCTGAACATGCTTGACTGTGTTACCACGCAGACGCGACGTGCTTTGCTCCAACAAACCGCCTGGACTGCCGGCGTGGCCGCCCTCGCGGGAACCAATGCCGGGGCGCAGACAACGGTCGCCGCCGGCGAGCAACCACCCTGCATGCACTTTTTCCCGCCCGGTTTCCGCAACGAAAGAATTAAAACCTCAGGGGCTGAGATCAACGCGGTGATTGGCGGCTCCGGACCGCCGGTGTTGCTGTTTCACGGCGCGCCGCAGTCGGTGATCACCTGGCGTTTGATCGCACCCGATCTGGCCAAGGATTTCACGCTGGTGATGTGCGATTTGCGCGGCTACGGCGATTCCAGCAAGCCTGAGGACCAGCCGAAGCACGTCAGCCAGTCCAAGCGGCCGATGGCGTTGGATGGAGTGGAGGTGATGGAACACTTGGGCTACCGCCAATTTCTGATGGTTGGCCACGACCGCGGCGGGCGCGTCGGCCGCCGAATGGCGCTGGATCATCCGGACCGCGTCCAGAAACTCATCGTGATGGATATCGTGCCGGCGCATTATCTCTATTCGCACGTCACCATCGATTTCGTGCAGGCTTACTTTCACTGGTTCAATTACCTGCGGGCAGCGCCTGGTCCCGAGAACGAGCTCAAGGCGGCCAACGATGCCGCGCTCGCGCGAACCACCGACGACGTGCAGCGCGAGTACCTCCGCACCATGACCAACCCGCTCAGCATTCATGCCATGTGCGAGGATTATCGGGCCTCGGCCTCGGTCGACTTGGCGATTGACGCCGCTGACATCCAGGCCGGCAAAAAGATCCAGTGCCCATTGTTGACCCTCTGGGCGGCGAACGGCGCCATGGGCAAGTTGTATGACGTGCTCGCGATCTGGAAGGACGAGGGCGTGAACGTCACCGGCAAAGGCCTGCCCGGCAACCACTCTCTGCAAGAGAGCGCCCCCAAGGAAACGCTGGCGGAAATACAGCAATTTCTCCGTGCCTGATTGGGCCTTACTTGTCCTCGGGCACCGGAATGAGTTCGATGTCCTGGCGCTCGCCGTCCACGACATTGACGGCCTTCCCTAAATCTTCGAAGTCGGTGGTTGCGGCCGGATCGCGGAAATCGATCTGCCTCTCTTCGGCAAATGCGAAAGCGCGATAGCTGCCTGGAGCCATACCGGCCAGGCCACACGCGCCGCTGGCGTCTGTTTTGCACTCGCCGTACAAAGCCATTTGGCCGCGACGCGGCGCATCCGGCACGAGCCGGACATGGCAGTCCGGCAGAAGCTTTCCTACCGAATCCTTAACGCTCGCCTGCACCGTTCCGCCATTGGCCTTGAGGGTGACCTTGAGGCGGCCCGCGGGCTGCAGTCCAACGTGAACACCGCTGGCGAGGGCATCATCGTCACCCGCCTGAATCGCGCTCACGTACAAATCGTCCCCGGGCCCGGTACTGCCGAGGGCGACATCGTAATCGCCCGGAGCAACGTCCCGAATCTGAAACACTCCATCGCTGCCAGGCTGGCTCAATCCACCGCTGCCTTCACCGCTACTCTCACGCGGCAGCAACGCGGCAAAGAGACCCGGCGGCATCTTGCGGCCCGCCGGAAGGACAATGACACCGCTGATGGTCTGCGGGGGTGCGAGCGTGAGTTGTATCCCGTCCAGGTCCGCGCTGCCCACGTCAACGACCTGATGAGCGGAGAATCTCTTGTCACCAAACGGGGCCGTCGCCGCGAGCACGTATGTTCCGGACAACACTTGCGTGAGTTCGAAAACGCCACTGGAATCCTGAATTACCTTGTCGTACGACCGCAAGCCGATGGCCCGCCGGATTGGAGACAAGGTGACCCAAACGATTGCTCCGGCCGGTGCGCCCCCGGCCGCGCCCACAGCGCCCCGCACAGTCACACCTTTGGCGCGTAAGATCTGGATGTCATAGCCCAGCAGATCCGCTCCGGCTTCCACATCAATTGTCTGAGCCAGTTTTGAATCCAGTGCAGCCGGGTAATATGTGAGGGTATAAGTCTCCTCGGGCGCGCTGCCGGATTGGGTTCGCGGACGCTGCATTCTGACCTCCCGCTGCTGGAACCCAGGCTCGTACGAGACAGCAATACGGTACTTGCCTGGCGGAATGTTGAATGCCCGATATTCGCCGCGATCGTTGGTAATCGCACTATTGGTAATCGCACTAAATGACGAAACTCCACCCTTCTTCTGATTAACCGGCGCGACTTGGACCGAGGCTCCGGTGATTGGTTCGCCGTCACTGTCCAGCACGTGTCCGGAAATCGCGCCGGCGCGGATCAGCTTCAATGTGACTTCCGATTCGTCGGGCCCCGGCTTAACGTTAACGACCATTCGCTCCGATTCCGGATCAGGGACGAAACCGTTGCGTTCGGTCGCCAGCGAGTATGGGCCCGGTTCCAGGTCATCAAATCGAAATGCGCCCGTTGCGTCGGTCAAAGCGCCTGTGCCGGATTCCTGACCGTGCCTGAGGATGACAAGTACCTTCTTGACCGGCTCGCCCGATTTGGACTGGAGGACATGCCCGTGAATCGCGCCACGGACGGGCGGAGCAGCAGGCGGGCTCTGAAAAGAATAGAGCCCCGAAGAAGCGGCAATCGATAGTGTGAGGCCAAGAACGATACGCACGAAAGCCCTGCTGTCCAACTCTAGCGCGTTTTTCGCGGATTGCATGGATATGGTTCCATAGAGAGGATGTCCGCCGAACGAGATCGTCTGCTCGAGGATAGAAACAGAACCAAGTACTGGAAGCGCTGGGGACCGTACCTCAGTGAGCGGTCTTGGGGCAATCCGCGCGAAGACTACAGCGCGGACGGCGACGCGTGGGATTATTTCACGCACGATCACGCCCGCTCGCGCGCGTATCGCTGGACCGAGGACGGTATCGCCGGCATCTCGGACAACCACCAACGCCTGTGCTTCGCGTTTGCCTTTTGGAACGGAGCCGATCCAATCCTGAAGGAGCGCCTCTTCGGACTTTCGGGAACGGAGGGCAATCATGGCGAGGACGTCAAAGAGTATTACTACTACCTGGACTCCACGCCGACGCACTCCTACATGAAGTGCCTCTATAAGTACCCGCAGTTGGAGTTTCCCTACTCGCAATTGGCGGAGATCAATCGTGCGCGTCCACGCTCGGCCAGCGAGTACGAGCTGATCGACACGGGAATCTTTGACGAGAACCGCTACTTCGATATCTTCATCGAATACGCCAAAAACGATGTCGAGGATATTCTGGTGCGCGCAACCGTCATCAACCGGGGACCGTCGCCCGCGACGCTGTACTTGTTGCCCACGGTTTGGTTTCGCAACACCTGGAGCTGGGGCTACGGAAAGCCGCGGCCGGAGCTATCGCGCGATGGCACGCACACCATCGGCATCCAGGAGCAGTCGCTGGGCGAATTCAAGCTGTGGCTCGAGGATGGCCCACAGTTCCTCTTCACCGAAAACGAAAGCAACACTCTGCGCTTGTGGGCCTATGAGAGCGGGCAATTGTACAGCAAGGACGCGTTCCACCGTTACCTGATCCAAGGTGAGCATAACGCGGTGAATCCGGACGAAACGGGAACCAAGGCCTGCGGACTGTATCGCATCGAGCTGGAATCCAGCGCGTCCAAAGTGCTGCACTTCCGCTTGTACTCCGGCGACAGTCCGCAGCCCGATTTTCACCAGGTGTTTCTCGATCGCATCGAGGAGGCGGACGATTATTACTCCTTCGCTCCCGCCAGCCTGTCCGGCGACGCTCGCATGGTGCAGCGCCAAGCCTTCGCGGGCCTGATGTGGAGCAAGCAGTTTTATCACTACGTAGTAGAACAATGGTTGAAGGGCGATCCCGCGATGCCTCCCCCGCCGCCCCAACGGCTGGCAGGCCGCAACCACAATTGGATTCACGTTTACAACGACGACGTGCTGTCGATGCCCGACAAATGGGAATACCCGTGGTTCGCTGCTTGGGATCTGGCGTTCCACACCATTCCGTTTGCAATGGTCGACCCCGATTTCGCCAAGCATCAACTCTCATTGCTGCTGCGCGAGTGGTACCAATCGCCCAACGGGCAGCTCCCGGCCTATGAATGGGAGTTCAGCGACGTGAATCCACCCGTGCATCCCTGGGCGTGCTGGCGCGTGTACAAGATCGACGCGAAGCTAAGCGGCAAGCCGGACCCGGAGTTCCTGGAATCCTGCTTTCACAAGCTGCTCATGAACTTCACCTGGTGGGTGAACCAGAAGGACTCGCGGGGTAACAACATTTTCGAAGGCGGATTTCTTGGCCTGGACAACATTGGGGTCTTTGATCGCAGCAAGCCGCTTCCCACCGGCGGCTTCATCGAACAAGCCGACGGCACGGCCTGGATGGGTATGTTCTGCCTGGTGATGCTGCGCATCGCCATCGAATTGACGCTGCATGACAAATCGTATGAAGACATCGCGAGCAAGTTCTTCGAGCATTTTCTGTACATCGCGAGCGCGATGAATCACCTGGGAGACGGCGGACTCTGGGACGAACAAGATGGCTTATTCTACGACCGGCTGCTGATGCCCGATGGCCGCAAGATCCCCATGCGAGTGAGATCGCTGGTGGGATTGATTCCCCTGTTTGCCGTAACCACGCTGGAAGCCGAGGCCATCGACCGGATGCCGGGCTTCAAGCGGCGCATGAATTGGTTCATCAAGCATCGTCCGGACCTGTGCCTCAATGTCGCTTCCATTACGCGGCACGGCCAGGAAGAGCGCACGCTGCTTTCGCTGGTGCATCATTCGCGGCTGCGGCGCGTGTTGCAAATCATGCTGGACGAGAACGAATTCCTGTCGCCTTATGGCATCCGCGGCGTCTCGCGCTATCACAAGGACCATCCGTTTATTTTGCGTGCGGACGGCCAGGAATACCGGGTGGACTACGAACCGGCGGAATCCAGAACCAACTTGTTCGGAGGAAATTCCAACTGGCGGGGGCCCGTGTGGTTTCCGGTGAACTACCTCATGATCGAATCGCTGCAGCGCTTCCACCATTATTTTGGAGACGAGTTGCAGGTTGAGTTTCCCACCGGTTCTGGCGTGAAGATGAATCTGGAGGAGGTGGCGTGCCAATTGTCCCGCCGCCTATCGCATCTGTTCTTGCGCGATGAGCAGGGACGACGGCCGGTTTTTGGAGGAGCGGAAAAGTTCCAGAGCGATCCGTATTTCCGCGATAATATTCTGTTTTATGAGTATTTCAACGGCGACAATGGCGCGGGCTTAGGCGCGAGCCACCAAACCGGCTGGACTGCGCTGGTGGCTAAACTGCTACAACAGAGTGGTGAATAAATACAATTAGGGAGGCGGACTTGGCTCGAGACACTTCTTCGGTTGAATCCCACACGCTGGCGCTGCTGCGCATTGTCGCCGGCTTCACTTTCACGCTGCATGGCGCGCAAAAGTTCGGCGCATTTGGCGGATTAGGCGGCCATGCCGCAGCCGCGTATTCGATGCTGTGGTTCGCGGGGGTTCTCGAAATCGTCGGCGGCCCCCTCATCATTCTTGGCCTATTCACGCGGCCGGTGGCGTTTATTCTGTGCGGCGAGATGGCGGTGGCCTATTTTACGGTGCACATCCACATGGGGCCTTGGCTTTGGCCGCTCCTCAACATGGGGGAGATCACGGTGATCTACTGCTTCTTCTTTTTGTACCTGGTGACTGCCGGAGCCGGAGCGTTCAGCCTGGACGGGGCGATTCGGAAGCGCTAACTTACCCGCGTAGCATCCGCATCGCATCGGCCACGACATTGCCGCCCGGCGCGCCAGCCACGCCGACGGCGCCATCGGCCGCGGTTGCATCCTCGCCTTCGCCGGGCGCGAGGAACAGATTCGCTTCGATGCCATGCTGCTTGGTGTACAGATCGTAGTAGCGGCCGCGCGCGGCATACAACTCGGAGTGCGTGCCGCGCTCTACGATGCGCCCCGCTTCCACCACCAGAATCTGATCGGCGCGCCGGATGGTGGACAGCCGGTGCGCGATGACAAAGGTGGTGCGGCCCTGCATCAAGTACCGCAAGCCTTCCTGGATCATGCCCTCGGACTCGGAATCGAGGTTCGATGTGGCTTCGTCGAGAATCAAGATCCGTGGGTCAGCCAGAATTGCCCGCGCGATGGAAACGCGTTGGCGTTGGCCGCCTGATAGCTTCACACCGCGCTCGCCCACGATGGTTTCGTACTGCTTTTCGAAGCCTTCGGCGAATTCGTCGACACGCGCGATCCGGCAGGCCTCCAGAACTTGTTCCTTGCTCGCATTTGGCCGGGCGAATGAGACGTTCTCCCAGATGGTCCCGTCGAATAGAAACGTTTCCTGTAGCACTACGCCCAGCTGGGTACGGTAGGAGTCCAGACGGACGGTGGAAAGATCGACGCCGTCCACGAGCACGGTTCCCGATTCGGGTCCATGAAACGCAGTGATCAATCCAATGATGGTGGACTTGCCGGAGCCCGACGAGCCGACCAGCGCCGTCACCGTTCCCGGATCGGAGCGGAACGAAACCTCGTGCAATACTTCCTTTCCAGTGTCATAAGCGAAATTCACGCGATCGAAGATTACTTGACCGGTGCTGAGCGGCAAGGCAACGACGCGGCGCGGATCCTCGTCCTCGGGTCGCTCACGCAGCACTTCGCGCGTCCGTTCCAATCCAGCTAGAGCTTCGGTGAGCTGCGTTCCGATGTTGACGAGTTGGAACATGGGAGCGATCAGGAACGCAAGCAGCGCGGTGAAAGTGACGAAGTCGCCGAGCGTCATGGCCTTGGCCGTGATCTGGCGCGCGCCCACGTACATGATGACGGCGCCGACCGCGCCCATCAGAACGGTTGCGGAAAGACTCATGAACGACGTCGCCGTCAGGCTCTTGAGCACATTGTCGAGCAGCCGCTGCACTCCGGTCTGGAACACTTCTTCCTCGCGCGCTTCGGCATGATAGCCCTTCACTACCCGCACGCCGCCGAGCGACTCGGTGAGCCGTCCCGTCACTTCGGCATTGATCTTGCCACGTTCGCGGAAAATGGGCCGGATGGTGCCGAAAGCTTTCCGCAACACCAGCGCGAATCCGACCACGATTACCAGGGCGATGCTGGTAAGCAGCACGCTGAGGTGCAGCAGAAACCCGAGCACCAGCACGGCGGTGAGCAGCCCGCCTGCAAATTCAATCAAGCCGGTGCCCAGTAGGTTGCGAATGCCGTCCACGTCGGTCATGATGCGCGCCACCAGTGTTCCGGTTTTATTCGCGTCGTAAAAGGAGACCGGCAGCCGCCCAATGTGGGCCTGAACTTTGGCGCGCAGTTCGGCGATCAGGCGTTGACCGGCTTTGGAGACCAGTTGTGTAATAGCGAATCCCGTCACGCCCTGGATGACGGTCGCAGCCAGCACCGCTAGGACCAGGGGTGCGAGGAGCTGGAGTTGGCGCTTACCGATGACATTGTCGATCAGGTATTTCGTGGAGGCGGGCAACACCAGCCCGCACACGCGGCTGATCACCATCAGGACGAAGCCGATCGCGAGTATCTTGCGGCGCGGCCGCATCATTTCGCGGATGTCCGGCCACAATTCGCGCAAGCGTTCGGACGAGCGTTTCTTGGGAGCCTTTTGCGGAGTCACTGCTGTTTACACTATTGTATGGGATGCGCCACCCGCGCCTCGGGATGCCAGGATTCTGATGCCAGCTTTCTACTCGGGAACTTCCGGATTTGCCTATCCCAGTTGGAAGCCCGAGTTCTATCCAGACAAGCTGCCGGCCAAGAAGTTCCTGTCGTATTACGCGACCCGGCTGAACGCGGTGGAGGTCAACTACACGTTCCGGCGGCTGCCTTCGGCTTCAACGCTCGAAAACTGGGTGAATGACACGCATCCAGGATTCGTGTTTCCGCTGAAAGCGCACATGCGCATCACGCATATTTTGCGGCTGAAGCCGTCCGAGTTCACGGAGGTGTTTTTTCGCGCCATCGATCCGCTGCGAACGGCGCGCCGGCTGGGGCCCGTACTGTTCCAACTTCCGCCGGCCCTGAAATGCGACGAAGCTTTGTTGGCCGATTTTCTTGCGACCTTGCCTCGCGATGTGCGCTGCGCATTCGAGTTCCGGCACGCGTCGTGGCTGACTGACGGCGTGTATGGCCTGCTCGAAAAGCATGGCGTGGCGCTGTGTCTCGCGGAATCCGAGAAGCTGGTGATCCCGAAAGTGATCACGTCGAGTTTTGTCTATTCACGATTGCGGATGCCCGAGTATTCGGTTGAAGACCGCGCGGAGATCGCCGCGGGTGTGCAAAAGGTGCTCGAATCAGGCCGCGATGCCTACGTCTTTTTCAAACACGAAGAGACGCCCGCGGGCGCGCTGTACGCCGAAGAATTGCTGCGGACGCGATCCATCCAATAGGCCCAGCCGATTGCACAACCGAAGAAGATCAGGCTGGGGAGCGCGGCCGCGCCAGCTCCCGACGATGGAGGCGCGCTGATGTTGCCGATCCACGCCAACGTGAGGACCACAATTCCAACCCAGAATGCGTATACGCCAGTTCGCTTGTTGGCCCGCGTGGCGCGAACGTAGAGAACGATCGCGAGCAGCCACATGCCGCCCTCCACCACCAATGTCGCTGGGATCGAGTTCCATAACCCGAGCCCAAAAGTCCGTGGAATGCCCGGCGCGATTCGCATATCGGGGCGGTGGCTGACCACGTCCAGCACCCAATGGCTAACGACGGCCGCGAACAGAATCCACGCCCCGCGCGCGTGGCGCCGCCAGAGGAAGTATGCCCCGGCCAGCAACGCTCCCCAGAGAATATCCATCAGCAAACTGTGACTGTAAACGATGTTCTCGCCCATCAAGCGATTTCTCTGGACATCGGTTGCGATGCGAAAATGCTCGATCCCCGCGGCAACCAAGATGAAGGCGAGCACATCGGCAAACAGCGCCGCAAAGACCAGCGTCCCGAGCGAGAGAGCCGGCTCGGCGCGTTTTGCTCCCAGGCCTACCGCGAAATGGCCTAAAAGCATCAGTCACCGCCGGTATCGCCGATCTGATACTTTTGGCGCAAAGAGCGGAGGCTCGCGCGCGCTTGACGTTCTTCATCGGAATAGCGGCGCGCTCCCGTGAAGTCATGCTGGGAAATCGCGTGGATGATGCGCTTCACCAGGAGTTCCGTGCGTTCTTGCGCCTGGCTCACCTCCTCCGGGACACTCGGAAACGCGCCCGCGTAGTGGGCGTCCCAGGACACTCCCGGCGGCCGCATTAGCAGACGATCCGGCAGGGACCGCCCGCGGACGGAGCTATCGGTGGTGAGCTTGGCGATCCACTCAGCGCCGGCTCCCATGGTCAGGGCCATTAGTTCGGCAAGCGCGAAACGCGCATAAACGCTCCGCCCCTGGCGGCGCTCCGCTGACGCTTTCTCGAAGGCACTCGACATTTCAGTTGCGAACATCGCCCGGTAGTCCCTCGGGTACAGCCGGAGCAAGATCCCATAGGCTCGTTTCATGGCCACCTCACACGTGTTTTCTTACTCAAGCCTCGCTCGCCCGCAGGCGCGCGATTCCGGCGCGAGTCAACTGCTTCATGCGGTCCAACTCCAGTTGTAATTGCTTCCTGCCTGCCGCCGTTAGCCGATACGCCTGCTTCTGGCGCGACGTGTCTTCCTGCTCGAAGCGCTCGATCCAGCCGTCCTCCAACAACCGCCGCAGGGCGCCAAACAGCGTGCCGGTGCTCAATCGGACGCGGCCGCCGCTCAGCGACTCGATGTCCTGGATCAAGGCGTAACCGTGGCGAGGCTGATCGGCCAGGCTGGTGAGAATCAGCAGCACGGGCTCCGTCAGCGGCTTGACGTCCAGAACGTGCGCTTTCGTCACGACATGTCGCATAACGACATATTACGCCGGCCGGATTCGACTGTCAAGCTTGTGATAAACTCGGTGGCCGATATGACTCGATTCCGTTGCGCCCTTTCGCTCGCCCTATTCGCGGCGCCCATTTTCGCCGCTCTCCCCGTTGTGCCGGCCCCGGACCAGGCCGCGCTGCTCAAGAGCAAGGACCCCAAGCTGGCCGCCAACAAAAAGCTGGCCTACGACTTCTTCCGTGTCGTACTCCGCGCGCGACACCTGGACGAAGCCGACAAGTACATGAAGGAAGATTACATCCAGCACAATCCGAACGCCGACACGGGCATCGTCGGCTTCAAGGCGTACTTCTCGAAGCTCGGCGGACCGCAGCCAGTGCAGGATACGGTTCCCGGCCTGGTCGCGATCCAAGCCGAGGGCAACTTCGTAACGTTGTCCTTCGTCCGCGAGTATGATGATCCTACTGCGAAGGGACAAAAGTACACCACCACGTGGTTCGACATGTTCCGCATCGACAACGGCAAAATCGCCGAGCATTGGGACGTGGCACTCAAGGCGCCGCCGCCATCCAAGTAAGGTAGTTGCATGACTCATCGAATTATTGCCTCGTTCGCAACTGCGGCGTTTGTAGCTGCATTATCGGTGGTTGCGGCGTCGGGACAGGAAGGGCCTCCTCCAGGCCCCGGTGCGGTGGGTCCCGGAGGACCGAGACGACCACCCGGTCCACCACCCGGACCCGCGCCACGCTTGCCCGACAATCCCTTTTACGGTGTCAACGCCGGCAAGCCGGACTTCGGCGGCTTGGCAAAAGGCATGTGGCGAGTGCCCTACATCATCGATATGCAGAAGCAGGGGCGGTCGCCGGACGGCGGTCCGGTGGTGGTGCCGTTCAACGCGCTCGGCAAGAAGTTTTTTGACCAGGCCACCGAGACTCATTCCAAGGACGATCCCGAGGGCTTCTGCTTGCCGCCCGGCGTTCCGCGCATGATGTACACGCCGTATCCGACCGAGATTTTCCAGATGCCCGACCGCATCCTCTTTATCTATGAAGGCGGCGCGCACGTGTGGCGCATCATCTGGATGGACGGACGCCAGCAGCCCAAGGATCCGAACCCGAATTACCTGGGATATTCGGTCGGCCACTGGGAGGGCGACACGTTGGTGGTGGATACCGTCGGGATGAACGATAGAACGTGGCTGGATGCCGCCGGTCATGGGCACGGCGAGAAACTGCACGTCACTGAAAAGTTCACACGACCCGATTCCAACACGCTGCGTCTGGAAGCCACCATCGACGATCCCGATTACTACACCAAACCGTGGACCGTGGTGACGACGTCGACCTGGCAGCCCAACCAGGAGTTGATGGAATACATCTGCCAGGAAAACAACAAAGACCTGCAGCACCTTGTTGGTAAATAGCTCCGGTGTTGGTAAATAGCTCCGGTGTTGGTAAATAGCTCTCCGAGCGCTCACTCAAAGCTGTTCGTCGTCTGAGACAATAATGTTGCTGTATGTCGGAGACCACCCAGCCGACGTACATCACCACTCTGCTGCGGCGTTTCAGAATTTGCAAAAGGCCGTCCAGATTCTCGATGTAATCGTGAAGCGAGATACCGCGAATACCATCTATCGGCGAGAGCCCCGATGCGACACCACAGCCAATTGATCGAGGCCGTGCGCAGTGTCGCGGAAACACAAGTGCCGTCACTGCGGGACTATACAGCCGCGCTCCGATTCGCCTTACGCGCCGACCAGCTCGCATCGGGCAAGAACCCCGCGGCGCCAGGTTATTTGTCGGAAGCTTACGGCTTGAACAAGAACTACGCGCAGGCCGTCAACGCAGCCCAGCGAGCCTTGGCCGTCACGCCAACCACCAAGCCAGGCGACCCGCCGTCGCGGTTGCGCCAATGGCTGCAGGATGAGCTGAAAGAATACCAGGCGAAATCGCGTTAACCGCGCGCCGTTCGCTTCTTCCCGGCAGTCTTCTTCTCCAGTTCCGCGCCCAGCGTCGCAACCGATGCGGGCGGTTTCTTGGCCGCGGCCAGACTTTGCTTTAACGCCTGCATGATGTCGATCACCTTGGCCGGCTCGGCCGCGGGTGGCGTCACTACCTCTTGTCCGGAGACCTTGGCGTCGATCAGCGCCTGGAGATTATCCATGTAGGTGTCGTGATATTTCTGCGGCTCAAAGGGAGCAGCCAGCGATTCAACCAGCATCTCGGCGAGCTTCAGTTCTTGATCCTTCACCAATCCGGTGTCGGTGCGGAATTCCTCCACCCGCCGGACTTCGTTGGCGTAGTACATGGTGTGCATGAGCAGCCCGTGGGCGCCCGGCCGGAAGATGACGATGTGCTCGCGGTTGTGCATGGCGATCTTCGCCACACCCACGTAACCGGTGCGCTTCAGCGTGTCATAGAGCAGCGCGTACGGTTTTTGGCCTGCGTCGTCCGGCGCCATGTAGAAGGAGCTTTCGAAATAGATCGGGTCCACCTCGGCGGACTTCACGAATTCGAGGATCTCCATTACCTTGGCGCTGGACGGCGCCATTTTCTTGATCTCTTCGTCCTCCACCACGACGTAGTGGTCCTTCTCGTACTCGTAGCCCTTGACGATCTCGCTGCGCGGAATGGGCTTGTCTTCCGCCTGGCAGTAGATCACCTGTTTGACGCGCGAGTTATCGGTCTTATGCAATTGGTTAAAGCTGATGCCTTCGCTGCGGGCAGCGGTGAACAGCTTCACGGGAAAAGAAACCAGGCCGAAAGTAAGATGGCCTTTCCAGACTGTTGATGCCATAGGGAACAACCTCCCACTTTAGGTAGACATAACACAGCCACGCAAACATTTTCAACTTACAACGTTTATGCGCCCGGCCAGGAGCTGTCGCTACTTCGCGCGGGGGCGTATGATAGATGAAGATGCTGGCAAAGACGCAGATCGGCGTGGAAGAGTACCTCGGCCTGGTATTCGACGACCGCCCGGAACCGGACTACGTTCACGGGCAGGTCGTAGAAAGAACCTTGCCAACACTAGTTCACGCTCAAATCCAGGCTCTGCTGATCCTTCTGCTTGGACGTTTGCTGCCGAAGGTGCATTTGACCCTTCTAACAGAGCCGCGGCTGCAGATCGAATCAGACCTATACCGCGTCGCGGATGTCGCCGTCTATCAGGGTCCCCGGCCGGAAGGCCGTTATGGGACCAGCCCGCCTTATATAGCCGTCGAAATCGTCTCGCCTGACGACCGCTATAGCGATCTAACGGAGCGGCTTGAAGACTACCGGCGCTGGGGCGTGAAACACGTTTGGCTCGTTGATCCACAGCGCAAGCGACTCTACGAATACACGGAAGCCGGGCTGCTGCAACATGCCAGCCTTAAGCTGCCTGAGTTCGATTTTGAAATTTCTTCCGAAGAGCTGTTCAAAGACGTCTGATCCCCGCGCTCGGCGATTTATTTCCCCAGCCTTTCTCGCTAGTTGAGCATCTCCCACCAGGCCGCCCGCGTGGTCGAGCAGTACGCTTGGCTTGGGTGATGGCGGAAGCGCACGGGCTGCGGTAATTGCTCCTGCGAGGATAACAGCCTCGCGCCGCGGCCCGTGCGACTTCTATCCAACATCGCGCACAACCTGGCGGCCGTGATCAAAATCCTATCCATCGACGGCGGCGGCATCCGCGGAATCATTCCGGCCATGCTTCTGGCCGAAATCGAGAAGCGTACCAAGCGCCCCATCGCCCGCCTATTTGACTTGATCGCCGGAACATCCACTGGTGGAATCCTGGCGCTTGGGCTCAGCATTCCGAAGACCCCGCCGGCGCCGCTCTACGCGGCCAGCCAACTGCTCGAAATCTATGTGCGCGACGGGAACCGCATTTTCTCGCGCAGTCTCTTTCACAGGGCCGCGGCTTGCGGCAATCTGCGGCGCGCGAAATACCCCGCTACTGGGATCGAACAGGTGCTGCTCGAATACTTCGGCAACTCACGGCTGAGCGACGCCGCCACCGACGTGCTGATTACCAGTTACGAAATTGAGCGCAGCTTTCCCTTCTTCTTCCGCAGCGCGATCGCACGCGAACGCTCGGATTACGATTTTCCGGCGCGCGAAGTAGCCCGTGCCACCTCCGCCGCCCCCACTTACTTCGAGCCCATGAAACTACCTACCGGAACGTTTACCGATCACTACACGCTCATCGATGGCGGCGTATTCGCCAACAACCCCGGCGCCTGCGCGCTGGTTGAAGCACGCACCGCTCAACCGGACGCCACGGATTTCATGATCGTCTCACTCGGAACCGGCGAGTTAACCTGCTGCTTGCCCTACGAGCAAACCAAGGATTGGGGGGGCCTACGATGGGCCATGCCGCTGCTGGATGTCGTCTTCGACGGCGGCAGCCGCACGGTGGATTATCAACTCCGCCAGCTCTTGCCCGGCACATCCGCGGACTGCAAACGCTATTACCGGTTTCAGACCACGCTGGACAGCCACAACCACCGGCTCGACAACACGAGTCCAGAAAATATCACTGCCCTGAGGGCGCTGGCGTTCAATCTGGTCGAGCGGGAATCGGCGAACCTCGATCAACTCTGCCAGAAGCTCACGGAGAAGGATTAGATTTCGGTGGCAAAAGGCGTGAAGCGCGTCTGGTAGTCGAACGTGTCGATACCCTCGTTGCGCTTGAGGAAGCCCACGATCGCGTAAGTGGCCGGCGTCGCGATTACTTCATAGACCACTTTGAACAAATAGGCGGACAGAATCAACCGTAACATCCCCGAAGTGGTTACCTCTCCGCTGAACGCAATGATCACCAGGATCACCGTATCCACTGCCTGTCCCACCACCGTCGACCCGACGGTTCGCGTCCACAGATAGCGGCCCTTCGTAATCAGCTTCATCTTGGCGAGCGTGAACGAGTTCGCGAATTCGCCGCACCAATAGGCGATCAGGCTCGCGATCACCAGCCTCGGCACTTGATGAAAGACGATTGCAAACGCTTCCTGATTCTTCCACTCAGGCGCCGCCGGCAGGGCGACGATCAGATTGCCCAGGCCAGCCATCAGCGCATTCGCCACGAAGCCGATCCAAATCACTCGCCGCGATCCGCCGTAGCCATACACCTCGGTAAAAACGTCGCCGAAGATGTAGGTGATCGGAAACAACAGTTGGGCTCCGCTGACGCGGAACGGGCCGAAAGCGCAAATCTTCTGGCCCAACAGGTTCGAAATCACCAGCACTACGATGAAGATGCTTGCAAGCAGATCGTAATACTTGAAGATCTTGGGCTTTTCGGGCAAGTCCTAATTATAGAGGAGACCAGAAGTTAGGATCGGAAGATCGCCATTCAGTTCGGTCCCGCCTGGGATATGCTGGGCTAATACATGCGCTTTGCCATTCTTGTCGCCTTGCTTTTGCCGGAGGCCGCGCTGTTTGCGGCTCCGGAGACCAAGCTGCTGCGCTATCCGGACCTGTCGCGAGACTCCATTGTGTTCGTGTATGCGGGCGATCTCTGGGCCGCGCCCCGCTCGGGAGGCAGCGCCCGCCGGCTGACAGCCGCGCCCGGTGCGGAAGTATTTCCGAAATTCTCCCCCGACGGGCAGTGGATCGCATTCACCGGCGAGTACGACGGAAACTCCGACGTGTACGTCATCCCCGCGGGAGGCGGCGAGCCGCGCCGCTTGACGTATCATCCAGCGCCCGATCTCGTGCTGGGTTGGACGCCGGACGGAAAGAGCATTCTGTTCCGATCGAGTCGCGGCGGCGCGGTGCCAAGCCGGATCTATACCGTTCCGCTGGAGGGCGGGATGGAGCAAGTGCTGCCGGTGCCCCGCGCCAGCCTCACCAGCTTTTCGCCGGATGGGCAGAAGATCGCCTACAACCCGACCTCGCAGGAATTCCGCACCTGGAAACGATACCGTGGCGGATGGTTCAACTACATCGGAATTTACGACCTCAAGAAGAACACGTACGAGGAACTGCCGCGATCGGGCGCGCTCGACCAGTTTCCGATGTGGTCGGGAAATGCCATTTATTTCATCTCCGACCGCGACGGCACCATGAACCTGTTCCGCTATGACCTGGAGTCCAAGCGCACCGAGAAACTGACCAACTACGCCGAGTACGACATCAAATGGCCCAGCCTCAACGCCGGCGCGATCGTCTACGAGAACGGGGGCACGCTGCACGTGCTGGATCTGAAGCCCGGGTCGAAGCCGAAGGACGTGCCGATCGAGGTGGCGGGAGACCTGATCACGGCGCGGCCGGAAATCAAAACGGTGTCGGGGAGCATCCGGGGTTTTGGCATCTCACCTACGGGCGTGCGCGCGGTGGTTGAAGCGCGCGGTGACATCTTCACCATTCCCGCCGAGAAGGGGGCCATCCGCAACCTGACCGACTCCACCGGAGTCCACGAACGGGACCCGGCATGGTCGCCGGATGGAAAGTGGATCACCTATTTTTCCGACCGCTCGGGCGAATTCGAGCTGTACCTGCGCCCGCAGACGGGTGGTGACGAAGTGCGCGTGACCAGCGACGGAAACTGCTATCGCTACGAGCCGATTTGGTCGCCGGACAGCAAGAAGGTGGCGTGGTGGGATAAAAAACTCCGCCTCTACTACGTAGATATTGAGCAGAAACAGCCGGTGCTGGTGGATACGGCCGTATTCCGCGGCAACAGGCACGTCGGCTGGTCCCCGGACAGCAAGTGGATGGCCTACCTCAAGACCGGCGACAATCAGTCCGATTCCATCTATCTCTATTCGCTCGACGCGAAGAAAGCTACGCAAGTAACAGACGGTTTCTACAACGACTCCGAACCGGTTTTCGACTCCGGAGGCAAGTATCTGTTTTTTATCTCCTCGCGGTTCTTCTATCCCAGTGCCGGCAATTTCGACCAGCGATTCAACTACTACAATACCGACGGGATTTTCGCGCTCGTACTGAAAGCCGGTGAAGCTTCGCCCTTCGCACCGCAGAGCGACGACGAGAAAGACGCCGCCAAAAAAGACGAGGCCAAGAAAGACGAAGCCAAGCCAGCCGATGGCAAACAGGACGAAACCGCCAAAGATGAGAAGAAGCCCGACGCCAAGGCCGACGAGGTGAAGCCCGTCCAGATCGATCTCGACGGATTGGGCACGCGGATTGCCGCAGTGCCGATCCCTTCCGGCAACCTCGGGCGCCTGGAAGCGCGCAAGGGCAAGCTCTTCTATATTTCAAGGCCGATCGAGTCCACGCTAAACGGCCAGCCCGGTCCGCAGCCGCCCCAAGGCACACTGCACATGTATGACTTGCAGAAGCGGGAAGACAAGGTCGCCCTGCTAGGCATCGACGCCTACGATCTCGATAAGGCCGGCGCCAAATTTCTTTACAAGGCAGGGGACGACTACGGCATCACTGAAGCGCAGCCGGGCAAGAAACCGGGAGATGGAAAGCTGAACCTGGCCGCCTTGCAGGTGCGCATTGAACCGCGCGAGGAGTGGAAGGAGATCTTCCATGAAGCTTGGCGCGTGGAGCGGGATTTCTACTGGGACCCGGCCATGGGCGGCGTGGACTGGAAGAAGATCGGCGCGCGCTATGAGGCTCTGCTGCCCTGGGTGGCGCACCGCGACGATTTGAATTACATCATTGGCGAGATGATCGCGGAGCTTTCCACGTCCCACACTTACGTGAGCGGCGGCGACCTTCCCCAGGCCAAGCATATCGGTGTGGGTCTCCTGGGTGTGGATTTCGAAGCCGACCAGGGTTTTTACAAGCTGGCCAAGATCTACCGGGGTGAGAACTGGAACCCCGAGACGCGTTCGCCGCTCACGGAACCGGGACTCAAGATCGCCGAAGGCGACTACTTGATCGCGGTGAACGGATCGGCGGTGCGCGCGCCCGCCAATCCCTACTCTTTCTTCCAGAATCTGGCGGACCGCGTGGTGACACTGAAGATCAACGATAAGCCGTCCGACCAAGGCGCCTGGGAGATTTCGGTCCAGGCCGCCGGCAGCGAAAACGGCCTGCGCTACTACGACTGGGTCGAGTCGCGCCGCGAGATCGTCAAGAAGATGACAAACGGGCGCGTGGCGTACATGCACGTTCCGAACACGGCGATTGAGGGCATCCAGGCATTCGACAAGTACCTCGTCGGCCAGAACGCGATGGAGGCGCTGATCGTGGACGAGCGTTACAACCGCGGCGGCTTTATTCCGGACTTCTTCACGGAGAAACTGCAGCGGCGCAGGCTGAACCTGCTGGCTTTTCGCGAAGGGCGCGACATCCCGCTGCCCACCGGGATTACCGGCCCGAAGGTCATGATCGTGAACGAACTGGCGGGCTCGGGCGGCGACGCGTTTCCGTGGTATTTCCAGCAGGAAAAGATCGGGCCGGTGGTGGGCACGCGGACGTGGGGAGGCTTGGTCGGCATTTCCAGCAGCATTCCGCTGATGGATGGCGGCACCGTTACGGCTCCCGAGTTCGCTTTCTGGTCGTTGGAAAAGGGCGGCAATTGGATCGTCGAGAACCATGGCGTGGATCCGGATTACCTGGTAGAGCAGCGGCCCGATTTGGAAGTGAGCGGGCACGATCCACAGCTCGAAAAGGCCATCGAGCTGATCAACCAGCAATTGAAGAATTCCCCACCGGTCCCGGCGCGGCCGAAGTATCCGGACAAGACCAAGCTGGAGACACCGGCGAGCAGCCGCAAGTAGTGGTCCTCACGCTAAGGTCCTCCAAGCGGGCACAGCATTGCCAGTGATACAGTAATTAGCCAAGAGCGCGCCAGGTACGAATCGGTTGGACGCGCGGATGAGTGGAGATCGGGACGGGAAAGGAACATACCCTCCATGAAAGCCCTCGTAACGGCATTCATTACTTTTATTAGCGTTTATTGCGTTAATATTGCGGCGGCGGCGGAAGACTTCACCGCCCGCGCATGGCAGATGGAGAGCAAAGGGGAGGCCGCCGAAGCGCGCGACTACCTGCAACGCGCCGCGCAAGACGGTGGAGTGGATGCCAAGCTCGCCTATGCCGAATTTCTGGACCGCCATCGCGACCCCGCCGCCCGCGACGCCTACCAGAAAGTTTGGGATGGCGCTGGTGGCGAGCAACGTGAGTTCGCGGCCCGGCGCCTAGTGCTCCTGGATCTGATCGCCGGAGATCGCGATCGCGCGCAGCGCCACCTGGAGGATTATCGGACCGCGGGTGGCCGCGATTTCACATTTCCCCAAAGCGCCGCTCTCGTTCCGGAAAAGCGCCAGACTATCGCGATCCCTGGACCCCTGCGTTCCTTCTCCCGCATGGCGGCGCTGGCGCCCGAGATGTCTCCCGAAGACATTCTCCCAGCGCTGGCGCGCAACATCGTCACGAACGGTTATCAGGCCGCCGGGAGCAACGTGATGCTCGAGCAGACCGAATATCTCAAGCTGGTGGTCCGTTACTTGTCACAAGCCCGCGAATTGGAAAAGCTTGCGGATTCCAGCGGCGCGATCAAGATTGAAACCTGCGATTCGTCGCAAACCGGCGAGTTGCTGCGCGTGCTGGGTTACCGCATGCGCGGAGGATGCGGCAGCGAGGTGGTGCTGGAGACCCTCAACGCCACGCGCGCCTTTCTGACCATCGACTCCGGTTTCCCGCTGGCTGAGCTGGAGCAGGACCTCCGCACCAATCGCCCCTTCAGCTACGACTACAAGCCGACGCAGATTCCGATCCTCTATACACAGGATTACTGGCTGTCGGCGAAGGAGCGACAAGGCCAGGAGTTCATCGATGTCTTCCTCGGCGACCCCTCGCTGTGCCGCTTGTACCTCGGGCTTTCCAAGCTCGACCCAGCCGCCTCCGAGGAGCTGCGCAAGAACACCACCGTGCAAAGGGTTCGCGCGTATGCGCATGTGCTCGATTTCTACGGCGGAATGTTCCAGGTTCGCGACGGCCGGGCAGTGGTACCTGGAGGCGCGCGTTCCGAGCGGGCCTGGGCGGAACTGGTGGGAGCTTCGCCCGACAAGCCGGGACCGTTCTTCGAGCGCCTCATCATGCGCGATGACGGATGGCTGGCCAGCTACTTTGACGCGCTGCTGCGCATCAGCAACAACCCAGCGAATGGCCCGGTTCAAGCCTATCTGACCGAACCCGAGCGCCTGAAGCGGTTTTACGCGGCCATCCGCGGCAAGGTAACCAGCCCCGGCCCCGCGCGGCCGGTGTTCCGCTCGAACACTGAAATGATGCTGTTGACCGCGCGCCTGCGCCTGGACGCCAACGGCAAACCGCACATCCCGGGAAGCTTGGATGTTTGGCGGACGCTGTTTATTGAACACCCCTCCGGCAGCGGAAAGTACGACAGCAAGCTCAGCCAGGCGGCCGGAAGCTGGAAGGAACCTGACGACGTCATCGAAGCGTTGTTCGGGCTCTGCCGCAAAGCAGTGGAGAATGAGCCGCTGAAGATCTTCATGGCTTTGAGCGACGTGGACCGCCACCGCCAAACGCCGCTCGATCCCAAGACCGCCGACCGGCTGGCGCGCGAGTTCCGCGCGTTCGGCGCGCAATATCCAATTTTCGCCGAAGCCTCCGAGATTTCCGGCGACACAATCAATCAATTTCTGGACACCGCGGGAAATATTAACCAGATCCGGGATCTTTCATTACGCTCGGACGCGGCTGGAACGCTCGAAGCCCTGGTGGGACTGTGGCAGATTTTTTGCCGGCAGAACTCGATCGCGCCGGCCGATCGTGACCGTCCGCTCGCCAGCATTCTGACCCGCTTTAGCAAGGTGAAGAGCGAGGGCGACGTGTTCGACGGAGGACGCGAAGGCGTGCAAACCCTGCTGGCCGCCACCAACTCGCCCGCGGGTGTTTCGGCTCAGGATCGCATGCTCGATCTGCTAGCCGGCACGGCGCAATCGGACACCTCGGACCCTCACAACCATTTGGTGGAAGACATGATTCGGATCTTTGAGGCGCAGCGGCTCATTTCCCTCACCTCACTTTTCGATCTTGTCGATCATCTCCAAGGCCTCGCCAAGGGCGAGAAGGTGAACAGCGCGCTCCTTACCAAAACAGCGGCGCGGATTTCGGAGATTCAGGTTCCGCGCAGTTCGTTGAGCGGTGCGGAAACCAATTCCTTAAGTTTCGGCTATTGGTCGGAGAAGCATATCGAAGCGGAACGAAAACTTAATCTGCGCGCGTTTATCGATCGCGCGGGCGCCGACCCCAAGAAACTGGACGAGGTTCGCGGCTTGATGGCGCCGTTTCTTCGCGACACCTTGATCGGGTTGAACTACGTGCACTACGCGCCGCCCGGGGCGCAGGTCCTCTATACCAATCCGTTGTTCGTTCGCGGCCATGATTTCATCGGCCTGCAGGGAACCAATGGCACGTGGAAAGAAACGGAAGTGCTCGGAAGCGGGTGGCCCTCGAGCGCGGGCGGAAAGCTGGTGGGATCGCTGGTGAGCCTGCCTTACGCCCTGGCGGAGGCCGAACAAAACTTCTTGATTCCTTCGCGCGAGCAGGCTCTGATCTGGGGCGACCTGGTTCCGCAGCTCCTGCTTACCGCGACTATCCCGCGCTGGTGGAACGTCACGCCCGCGCAATTGCACTGGGTCGCGCTGCATATGGATTACGCCGAGACATTGTTTGCGGAGTCCGCGTTGAACGCCGGCCGCAGGCAAATTGTCCTGGATGCGCTGGGCCAATACGCGATGCCGGCGCGTGTCGCTCAGATACGGGAATTGCTGGAGCAGGGGCGCGTCAATGCTGCGCTGGACACGGTGATGCCGTCGGAGTTGTTCGCGATTGCGCGCGATCTAGGAACCGCGCAACCATCCGCGGGACATCCATCTTCGTCAAACTCAGCCGACAGCCCGATCGCGGCCGAGATCCGCCGGGAGGCCGCTGAGTCGCCGCGGCAACTGAACTACGACGCAATTTCGCGCACCTTCGGCACGCCCAAGCCGACCTTGGCCAACTCGTACTCTCCGGAATTGCTCGGCCTCCGGACGTTCCCGACGCTGATGGGCTATTCCAGCAGGATCCTGGCCGAGAGTTGGGAATCGAACTTGCTCTATTACGCAGCTCTGGCCGACCAGTTGTATTTGGCGCCGGGCGAACTCAATGTCTTGGTTCCGGATTGGACACGCCAGACCGTGGAGCGGATCTTTGCCACCAATTTGGAGGACTGGCCCGCGCTGCTGCGTTCCCTTCGGCTGGTGGGCGAGGACGTCCGCGAGAAAGCGCGCAAACGTGTAACGGCAGCGGCCGGTTTTTAGTTTCTTTGTTTTCGGAGGGCAGTCTTGCAGCTCAATCATCGGATACTCATTGGTGCTTCCGCGGCCTTACTGACAGTTTCCCTGGTCCTGTTCGCCCAGGAGCGGCCGACCTTCCGCGTGAAGGTCGACATGGTGGTGTTGAGTTTCACCGTCACCGACAGCAAGGGTCACTATATCAACGGACTGAAACCCAGCGATTTCCACCTCACCGAGGACGGCATCGCGCAAAAAATCAACACGTTCGGAGAGGCCAACAAACCGCCCGTGCGAGTTCTGGAGAATGGCACGGTGCAGCCGCTGGTTGCGTCTACCCAAGCCGGCGGCGCCGAGCTTGACATAAACCCTTCCGAAGTTCGCTCCGACTCTTTCGTCGGAACCAACGTGTTCGTGCTCTTCGATACCAGCAACTACATGTACCGCGGATTTGTTTACGCGTCCGACGCTATCGCCGATTTCGTGCGCGGCTTGGATAAAGCGGACTCGGTGGCGGTCTACACTTTCAGCCGCAATCTTTCGCGGCCCGCACCTCTCACGCACGATCGCAACGACGCCATTTTCGGCCTTCGCAAGGCGGTGGCGGGCGACGACGCGGCGCTCTACAACGGCCTGCTGCTGACGCTGCGCGATGCCTCCAAGGTGCCCGGCCGCAAAGTGGTCATCGTGTTTTCGAACGGGCCGGACAACGCCAGCCTGATCGCTCCCGACGATGTGCGCGCGGTAGCCGAAGACGATGGCATTCCCATCTATGTCATCTCCACCAACGACGTTTCGAAAGATCCAACGTCCAGCAATGTTTTCAAGCGCATTTCCACGCGCACTGGCGGCAAGGCGTACTTTGCCAAGACCTGGCAGAAGCAGGTGGAAGCATTCGAGTCGATTCGCGAGGATCTCGGCAACAGCTACACCATCACGTATTATCCGCAGCCCAACCCCAACGAGGGATTCCGCAAGATCAACGTTGAAATCGTGACCGACGTTGGCAAGAAGTATCGCGTTCGCGCGCGGCCAGGCTATCGCCCGCAGGGCGGATTCTGAACCGCGACCGTGAGCCCTGTTAAAGGGCCGAGGGAGCCAGTCCCAGCATTTGTAATGTTTCGTATGCATCAGAAGGCTCCGCGCGAAAATCACGTTTGAAACTTCTGTCCAATACGCCCCGTCTACCGCTCATATGTCGATTGTTAAATGGAGTCTCACCGCGGCAGCCCTTTTCATGTTTGGAGCGTCGTTAGCCAGCGCCCAAACCTCGTTTGACATCAATCTTGGATTCGGAACCGCATGGGACAGCGCCAACTCAGGCGGCATAGACAATGCCACCTCGGTGAACGCGTTCGGCTCTTGCACTCCGAATTCTACGGACACCAACTGCGAGTCGCTCCCCAAGCTGGACGGCTTCTTTCTCGGCTTTGGCGGTGACCTGATGCTGTACAAACATCTGGGCGTGGGTTTCGAGGCCAATCTGCAGCCGTCGCGCGAGACCTACGGTCCCCTAGCCTCCCGCCAGGCGTTCTATGACGTCAACGGCATCTACGCGCCCATCAGCACCAAGCGGGTTTCCCTGCAATTGGAAGGCGGCGTTGGAGGCGCGCGCACCAGCTTCGCTTACACCGAGAGCGGATGCGTGGGAACGGCGGTCTGCTCTACTACCACTGAGCCGGTTGGAAACGCGAGTCATTTCCAAGTGCACGTGGGCGTTGGCGTCCAAATTTTTCTCACCACCCACATCTTCGTCCGCCCGGAATTCGATTTCCACTACGTGCCCAATCTCACCAACCAGTTCGGCAGCGACGCCGTGCCGGAAGCCATGGTCTGGTTGGGCTACAGCTTCGGCGAGCGCTAGATCACATCGAGTGAAATTCAATCTGTAAGCTGACTCGCACCGCGATGGCCTTGCCGTCCTTCTGCGCCGGTGCAAAGCGCCATTGTTTCACGGCTTCGATCGCGCTTTGGTCTAGATCCTTGTCCAGGCTTTTCAGGATGTGCGGGTCCTTCGGTAGACCTTGCGAGCTTACGATGAGCCCGATAAGCACCGAGCCGCTGGCTCGCACGCCCCGGCCGTTTGGATACTGAGGACTTGTTTGTTTGATGACCCGCGGGGGAGAAACGCCGGGCCCGAGATCGTAGACTTGCTCGTCATCAGTTTGCGTTGGGGCCTGCGCTGGCAGTATCCAAGCCGCGCAACAGCAAATGAGTAGACCTCGCCGCAACATGACACACGCCCCTCGCTCCCGCCCCCACTCTAAGACAAAAGATTGGTGAACAGACGCGAGCCAGCGCCACGTGGTTACATCGTTTCGCGATCCGGGGAACTAAGTGTTGCCCAGCGTGAAAGCTGGTTGCAGGTCCTTGGCATCCTCGATGTAGGTGCGCAGTACTTCCGCAACGCTCCAAGCCTGCGCGAAACAGCCGCCGGGCCGATGCGGCGCGTCACCATCGAACACTTCCGAGATCTGGCCCAGACCAGCTTGCCAAAGGTGCGCGCGCAACGGATCGAGAAATTGATCCGCTCGACGGCGCGCTTCTTCGGTGCGCCCGTGCACCTTTACATACGCTGACAAGAACGGCCCCAGCAACCAGGGCCAGACCGTGCCCTGATGATACGCGCCATCGCGGCTGCGCGGATCGCCGTCATAGCGGCCCCGATAGCGTGGATCGCGCGGCGAGAGCGTTCGCAAACCAAACGGCGTTAGCAGCTCCCACTCCACCATCTCGACCACGCGCAGGGCTTGATCGTTTGAAAGCAGTGGATACGGCAGGCTGACCGCGAAAATCTGGTTGGGGCGAATGGAGCTATCGGCTCCATCGCTGGAGACAACATCATGGAGGCAGCCGGCGCTTTCGTTCCAGAATACCTGGGCGAAGCGCGCGCGGGTCCGCTCGGCAAGCGACGTATAGTGGCTGGATTCCGCGTACTTGTTGAATACCAGGGAGAGCCGCGCCATCACGCACAGCGCGTTGTGCCAGAGCGCTTGAATCTCTACCGCTTTACCTTCGCGAGGGGTCACCACCCAATCGCCCACTTTCACGTCCATCCAGGTAAGTTGCGTGCCAGGCTCGCCGCCGTGGAGCAGTCCGTCGGAGTCAAGATGAATCCCGTAGCGCGTTCCCCGCTCGTGCCACGCGATGATGCCGGCCAGCGGTTGGTAGAGCTCGGCGCGGACGAAATCGTAGTCGCCCGTGTACCGGAGGAACTCATGAACAGCGTGGAACATCCAGAGCGTCGCGTCCACGGTGTTGTACTCCGGGTTCTCGCCAGAATCCGGGAAACGATTCGGGAGCATACCATGATCGATGTTCCCGGCGAACTCGCGCAAAATATTTCGCGCCTCTTCAAAGCGACCGGTGACTAGCGTCAGGCCGGACAGCGAGATCATCGTGTCTCGGCCCCAATCGGCGAACCAGGGGTAGCCCGCGATCACCGACGTTCGATCGTCACGGGCAACAATGAACTGGTCCGCCGCCGCGGTTAGGAGCTTGGCAAATGCGTCCTCGGCCGGCGCACCGTGAACAATGTGCGCGCGTCGTTGGATTTCCTGTTCCTGGAGCGGATGCGCTGCCACCGCCGCATGCTCTGATGTAGAGGCTATTATCGTGGCCGACGAGTTCTCCGCCAGATCGAAGCGCAGCAAGAACGGACTGTAAAGATCTTCAACCGCATCCAGGCCGCGCTCTTGCTCGCGCTCATATTCGAAGTTTCGAAACCAGAATCCCGACGTGTCAAGGGACTCCGCGTTGTGCGCGAAGTAGAGGCTCGGCAGATCCGGATAAGGTGTGATGGCCGCGAGACCGGTGCGGCTCCGGACGTCGCGGCGGATAGCATCGTTCGCATGTGTTAGGCTGTGAAAATCGCGAAACGCAATCAGCGGGCGAATCTCCAGCCCGCAGAGCCGGCCGCGCCGATCGCCCAACAGCTCATATTGAATCACCACGGTGTTTTCGCCGTGGACCAGAAACACAGCCTTCTCCAGTTGGAGATCGCCGCAGCGGTAGCGGAACCGGGGAAACGGGTCAAGCCGGAAGCTTCCCAGGTATTCGTAGCCACGCGGGTGCACCATACCAATATGAGGAACCGCGCCAGTATACTGATTCACGCTCAGCTCAAAGCGTTGTTCGCCGATCACCAGCGTCTCTTCCAGCTTTGAAAGAAGCACGACGCGCCCCACCGGAGGCCGAGTAGCAGCGGTCAGCAGCGCATGATAACGCCGCGTATTCATCCCCGCGATTGTGGAGCAGGCAAATCCGCCGATACCGTTCGTTTCCAACCATTCGCGCGAGCACGCCTCGCCCAGATCGCCGCACACCGGGCGGTCGAATTCGATCGGTAAATTCATCGCATTTCAAATGATACACTTGGCCTTATGTCGCCATTCGCAGCTCGGGTTCTATTCGCAGCGAGTTCCCTGACCTGTTTGCTCACGTGTTTGCCCATGTGTTTGATGGCCCAGCCGCGCTATACCGCCGATGGTCAATTGACGCTTCCTAGCGACTATCGCGAGTGGATTTTCTTGAGCTCGGGGCTCGGCATGACTTACGCGCAAAGCATGCAGATGGCGCCTGCGTTTACGAACGTGTTTGTAAATCCCGCCGCGTATCGTTCCTTCGTCTCGACCGGCAAGTGGCCCGACAAGACCATGCTGGTGCTCGAAATAAGGGCGTCGGCCAGTAAAGGGTCCATCAATCAAGGCGGCTCGTATCAGGGCGACGTGGTCGGGATCGAAGGTGAAGTGAAGGACCAGGCGAAGTTTCCAGGCAACGGCTGGGCGTTCTTCGGATTCGGCAAATCAAGCACCGGCAAGATGCTGCCGCCGAGCGAGGACTGCTACTCTTGCCACGCGGAGCACGGCGCGGTGGACAATACCTTCGTGCAATTTTATCCGGCGCTGCTCGGGATTGCCAGACAAAAGGGAACGCTAAGCGGCCACAACTAGATCCAAACTTTCTGCGCCGGGACACCGCGCCTGCACATCTCGCACGCTCCAGCGTCTTTGTAATACGTCGCATCGAGTTGGGCGAGATAGTAAAGCGGCAGCGGGCTGAAATCCACAGTCTTGGGCGTGGGCTGGTAGATGATCACGGCCATCCCGACCACTTCAGCTCCGGTCGATTCCACCAGGCGCTTCAGTTCCCCGAGATTCTTGCCCGATCGCAGAATGTCGTCCACCAGTAGCACCTTCTCGCCGGGCTTCTGTTCCAGAAACTGGCGGAATGCCATTGGACCTTGCTCTTCTTTGCGATCCGCCCAGTAGACCTGGTGCGCTCGCAGTGCTTCGCACACGCCGTACGCCACTGGTAAGCCGCCCGTATCCGGCGAGACGATGGAAAGCTCGGGAATCATGGCGCGAATTTCCGCATTCGCGCGCAGCAGCCGGCTGAGTCCGACGCTGAGCACCTTGGCGTGCTGGAAATAGCGCATAGCCAATTGCACTTGTGTGTATTCGGTGGCGTGCAGGCCGTTGGGATATTCGAAATGGCCGTCGCGAATAGCCCCGGTGCGGCGCAGCAAGCTTACCACTTCGTCTTGAGTTGGAACCAGATGCATAGCTGTTCTTATTGTCTCGCGATTATCTTGCCGTGAGGGCGGCTAATAGGCGCCACGGCCGGTGAGGACGCGCGGAATGGTCCGCAGAATGATCTTCCAATCCAGCGCCAGGGACCAAGTGTCGATGTACTGCATGTCCATCTTCATCCAGGTGTCGAAATCGAGTGAGTCGCGGCCCCTCACGGCCCACAGGCACGTCAGGCCCGGCCGCATGCGCAGACGCCGCCGCTGCCAGGTTTGATAATGTTCCACCTCTTCCGGAACCGCCGGGCGCGGCCCAACCAGCGACATGTCGCCCTTCAGCACGTTCCATAGCTGCGGCCACTCATCGATGGAAAACTTGCGCAAAAAGCGGCCCACGCCGGTCAGGCGCGGGTCGTTGCGGATCTTGAACGCGGTCTGCTTGTGGCTCAGATGCGCCAACGAAGCCTTCAGCTCCTCGGCATTGTCGCACATCGATCGAAACTTGTAGAAGACAAAACGGCGGCCATTCAGACCGCAGCGCTCCTGGCGGAAAATCGCGGGGCCGGGCGACGTCAGCCGGATCAGCGAAGCGATCAGCAGCATGAATGGGAGCAGCAAAACCAGCGCGGCCGCGGCCAGCACGACATCGGTGACGCGTTTCGCGAGCAGGCGGATCTCGTCGTGCGGCGCCGCCGAAAACGTCAACAGCGGCGTGGACCCCAAGCGGTCCAGATAGACCTGACTATTGACGTGCGGAAAGAAGTCCACGACCACCCGCGTGCGGACGCCTTGTTCGTCGCACAGCAGGAACAGCTCTTCCATCTCGCCGAGCTTGCGGCTGTCGACGGCGAAGATGATCTCATCGATAACCTGCTGCCGCAACAACTCTGGCAGGCGCGACAGCGCATAGCGTTCATACTCTTGCGACAACCGGACCACGCCTGGTTCGTCATCCGGACCCAGAAAGCCCATCAGACGAATACCGTAGTCCGAGGATTTTTCGAGCGCCTCGCCTAAACGCAGGGCGTTCTCCCCCGAGCCCACCACCATGACGAAATGCGAGGCTCCAAACTCGCGCCGCAAACCGCCGATCACGCGCGCGGCGTTGATCCGAAACAAGCACAGCAGAATCCAGGCATACACCGCGACCAGCGCCACGAACGGGCGGCTGAGGTCCAGACGCAAAGCGAATTGGATCACAACCAGGCAAATGGCGCCCAGTGCGCATTGGCGAAACGTATCGCGCAGCACCACGCTGGGATGCGCGGAATCGAGTTTTTCGTAAACATTGAACCAGTAGCCGATGGCGACCCAACAGAGCGCCGAGAGCACCAGCAAGAGCGCGGCTACCGGAAAGTCGATGAAGAAAGTCTTTTCCAAATGCAGCCGCACACGCGTCTGGTACGCGGCTATAAAGGCAATGGAAGTCAGCAGAACGTCGGTGGCCCCGAAGATGGCCTTGACCTTGCGATAGTGCCGGCTAAACACTTTGGACTCAGCATAACATGAGCCTCGCGCGTACACGCTCGCCGGGCGCGCTATCATGTTGTTTTATGAAGGAGCCAAGTTCCATGCGGAGTCCCCTGCAGAATTCAGTCCTCGTGCCCATGGTCGTGGAGCAGACCTCGCGCGGCGAGCGTGCTTTTGACATCTACTCACGGCTGCTCAAGGAGAACATTATTTTCCTGGGTACCCCCATCGATGACAACGTTGCGAACTTAGTCATCGCCCAAATGCTCTTCCTGGCCGCGGAAGATCCCGAAAAGGACATTTCACTTTATATCAATTCCCCGGGAGGCTCGATTACCGCGGGATTGGCCATTCTCGACACCATGAACCTGGTGGAGCCGGACATTGTGACCTACTGCGTTGGGCAAGCCGCTTCCATGGCCGCCGTGCTGCTGGCGTGCGGCAACAAGGGCAAGCGCTACAGCCTGCCGCACTCGCGCATTCTGATCCACCAACCCTCCATGAGCGGGCTGGGTGGACAAGCCACCGACATCGATATTTACGCGCGCGAGATCCTGCGCATGCGCGAGTCTCTCAATCAGATTCTCGCCAATGCCACGGGCCAGCCGGTGGATCGCATCGGCCGCGACGTGGATCGCGATTATATTTTGGAGCCCGATCAAGCTCTGGAATACGGCTTGATCGACCGCATCATCGAGAGCCGCGCGCTCCAACCCGTCCCCACGCGGTAGTCCTGCTCAATGCACGGCCCCCGAACTGTCGTCTGCTTACTGGGTCTTCTGGCTCCGGCCTGGGCCCAGCTCATTCCCGGCGGGACAGCGATTCCACGCACTACGCTGCCGCCCGTGGTGTTCATCGACGGATTTCAGCTTGCGGGTTGTCCGGCGACATTTGCCGATACGTTCGGCATTGCTGATCAGGTGCTCCAGAGCAATGGCGAGGTCAGCCTGTTTTTCAGTACCTGCAGCCTGCCTCCCACGGCCAGCATTGAAGATCTTGCCGCGGCGTTCGCCACATTTCTCTCCGGGTTGAGTTACACGGACGGCCAGCCTGTCGATCAAGTGGACGTTGTCACCCACAGCATGGGCGGTTTGGTGCTGCGCTCCTACCTGAGCGGAAAACAAAACGCTGTTGGGGTGTTTCAACCACCGGCGCCGACGCACGTTCGCAAGGCGGTCTTTCTCGCGTCCCCGAATTTCGGTACTGGGATCGCATCCCTGTTCGGCATTACGCATCAGGTGAATGAAATGGCCAGCGGCAGCTCTTTTCTGTTTGGCCTGGATACCTGGAACCAGGGAACCGACGATCTGCGCGGAGTCGACGCCGTAGCAGCCGCGGGTAACGCCGGAAGCGGAGGTACGGGCAACCCCGCTGGGTTCGACGACGGTGTGGTCACACTCACCAGCGCCTCGCTCCAGTTCTACCTGCCCGGCCGAACGCGCGTGATCCCGTATTGTCACATCGACGGCGGCGGAATCATCACTGTTTTCAACCTGTGTCCGGCCAAGGCACCAGGCATCGCCGACATTGAATCCGCCACGCACAATTCCGCGCAGATCATCGTCTCTTTTTTAGGTGGAACCAGCCATTGGCAGAGTGTTGGCACGGCGGCCGATAACAATCCATTTCTCTCAGTGAATGGTGGCCTCATTGTGGAAGCCCGCGCCGCCGACGATTCCAGCCTGAACATCGATTCGGCCAGTGCCGGCCTCCCTAAAACGGCGCTAGTGAAGAAGCTCAATACTTCTTCCGATGGCCTGGCCTACGCCGACCTGTTTCCGGCCGGCATGGTACCGCTGAATGTGACGTCCGGATCTCTGAACATCAGCACTTCCGTCACTCTGCCTCCGGGTGGAACCGAGCCTTACACGCTAAAGCCCGGGCCTCTGATCACGCGCGTGCTCCCCGCGGCGGCAGCCGATTTCCCGCTGGTCCTCGCCCCTGGGATGTTGATCGCGATCTACGGCGCCGATTTCGCGGATGAAACAGCTTCAACAACAGGGACGACTTTCCCGGTTCAATTGGCGGGCGCGCAGGTGCTGGTGAGCGGATCGGCCATCCCGCTGTACTACGCTTCCGCGATGCAAATTAACGCGGTGCTTCCTGACAGCGCGTCTGATCTGGTGCAACTCACGGTTAAAAACGGCACAGGCCAGCAGACCGTGAACGTCTATGTTGTAGCTGCGGCGCCCTCGATTTTCACGCAAGACTCTTCCGGCAGCGGACCGGCCGCGGCGCTCAAGGTGAGTAACGGAACCCTGACTCTGGTGACGGCCGATAATCCGCTGAGCGCCGGCGACGCGGTTGCGCTTTACGCCACCGGGTTGGGGTTGACAGCATACAGTAACGGTTCCAACAGCAGCTTGGAACCCGCAATTCAACAACCGACAGTCGAGGTTGCGGGTGTGAATTGCCCGGTTACGTTTGCCGGCGCCGCGCCCGGCTCCATCGGCCTGGATCAAATCAACTGCACCATCCCGGCGGGAATTGCGTCATCGATGTCCGCCCCGGTCGTGATTCTTTCGGGTGATCAATTCAGCAACACCGCGACCCTCGCCATCGAATGACCGTGCGTTAAATCTGCATCCCCACGGGCTGGCGGATCTCCATGCAACCTTTCCCGGTCGGCAGCATCTTGCCGGGGTTGAGGCGGCATTCCGGATCGAACAGGCGCTTGAACCGCGCGATCATGTCGAGCGTTTCTTCTGGAAATTGCGCGGCGATCAATTCCATTTTTTCCATCCCCACGCCATGCTCGCCCGTGATGGATCCGCCTTGCGCGATGCAAAATCGCAGAATCTCGTCGCCAGCCGCCTTCGCCCGCACCAGCTCGCCGGGCTTGTGGTGATTGAACAGGATGATGGGATGCATATTGCCATCACCCGCGTGGAAAATGTTGCTGATCGTCAGGCCATACTTCTCGGAGATCCTGTGGATCTCGCGCAACGTCGGCGCCACTTTGGTGCGAGGCACCACGCCATCTTGCACATAGTATGAGGGGCTCACCCGGCCCACCGCGCCAAAAGCGTTCTTGCGGCCTTTCCACAACAGTTCGCGCTCGATGGCCGAGCGCGCAATGCGAACTTCACGAGCGCGGCAGCACTTACAAGCGTCCACGATCTGTTCTGCCTGCTCCTCCACCGCTTCCTTCAAACCCTCTAGCTCGATCAGCAGGACCGCCGCCGCGTCCATTGGATAACCGGCGTGCGTGGCTTCTTCCACCATCCGCAACATGACGCCGTCCAGCATCTCGACCGCCGCCGGAGTGATGACGCGCGCCGTGATCTCCGCCACCGAGTCCGCGCAATCGTCCACCGTGTCGTAGATCGCGAGCAGCGTTTTCACCAGCTCCGGTTGACGCATCAAGCGCACGATGATTCCGGTCACCAGCGCCATGGTGCCTTCCGAGCCCGTCAGCAGGCCCGTCAGATCATAGCCGGGCATATCCGGCGCTTTGCCTCCGATACTCATCGGCGTTCCGTCGGGCAGGACCGTTTCCAGTCCGAGGACGTGGTTCGTCGTGACGCCGTAAGCCAGCGTGTGCGGACCGCCCGCATTTTCGGCGACATTTCCACCAATGGTGCACGCCTTCTGGCTGGAGGGATCGGGCGCGTAGAAATACCCATCGCGCTCCACCGCTTGCGTGATTTCGAGATTTACGACACCCGGCTCGAGCACGGCGCGCTCGTTCGCAAGATCGATTTCGACAATGCGGTTCATGCGCGCAAACGAAATGACAATCCCGCCCGCGCGCGCAATCACGCCGCCGCTCAGCCCGGTTCCCGCGCCCCGTCCCACAATCGGGATGCGATGCAGGTGCGCAATTCGAACCAGCTCCGCCGCGTCTTCCGCCGATCGCGGAAAAACCACCAGCTCCGGCAGAGCCTTGTCGACGCTGCCATCGTACTCGTACAGCTTCAGGTCGTCGGCGCTATCCAGGTATCCGCGCGGCCCAAGCAGCTTGTCGATCTGTTGCAGCGCGCCAGTCGCAATCATGCGGGGCTCTCCTCGGACTGAAGCCTTTCCAGCAAATCTTCTACTCCCAAATGCCTCGCCCATTGTCTCAGGTAAGTCCCGTCCAATCGAGTCCCTTGGGTCGAGCGTATCCCGCGAACATCATTCCACTGCCGCTCGGATTGTTCGCCGCCGGCACGGTACCAAACGAGCTTGGCCAGCATTGTATCCTCTGCGGTCGCAATCGGACAGCGCATGCTTTGGCCTTGGCCCAGGGATACTTCTTGCGGCGTAGAACGTTCCAATTGTTTTTCGAAGTAAGGATTTCCCGCCGCCGGGAATATATCAAATTTGTACCCACTTGCGAAATGGATCAAATTAAAGGGTCGTGCCAGGCGCAGCGCCTCCCGGATTGTTTCTGCGTCTGCGTAGAACTCTTTGGCCAGATCAGCAACCAAAGGAGCGACGTGCTCTTCTCGAACGGCGGCAACGATGTCAATGTCATTCGTTGACCGATAAATGCCGTGAACGGAGCTTGCGAGAGAGCCTCCGATCATGTAGGGAATCGCAAGCGAATCGAGCGTGGCCACTAACCACCGAAACCCTCGATGCAGATCCGACATCAAGTCGCATCGTCCGGATACCAGCCATACATCCGCAGCATCACTTCCCGATCCAAGCGATGCGCCACCACCCGCAGAAAAATCTCCCGATCGGTGGCGTCCGGGTGAAGCTGTCGCTCGCGTGCCTCCGATAAACTGCGCAGTAGCTCATTCTGCTGGAACACGGCCTCGATCTTCTCCGTCGCCGTCATGGCCCGCTGCCGGCCGAGAAACACCTCCAGGGCTTTCGGATCGGTGTCGGAATACCACTCGTGCTTCTGCATTACAGCAGCGACCTCACGAAACCCACCAGCTCCGGATTCATCCAGGAAATCGCCTGGCCGTCGCGCTCCGGCAACCCGGCGTACTTCCGCACCACTTTGCCGTTGCGATCGATAATATAGCTCTCCGGGATCTTGTAGGTTCCATAGCGATAGCTCAGATCCTGCCGCGGATCGCGCGCCGTCGGGTACGCTACGTCGAACCGCTTCACGAAATTCTGGAACGCTTGCTCATTCCGATCAACGCTCACGCCCAGCACCACAACACCCGAGTCCTTAAACGTTTTCGCAAATTCGTTCAGCGATGGCGCCTCCTCCACGCACGGCGCGCACCAGCTCGCCCAGAAATTCAGGACCAGAACCTTGCCGCCAAAATTCCGAGGAGTCATCGTTTCACCGGCCGTAGTGGTGATGGTGAAGTTGGGCGCCGTATCACCCACGCCGGCGATATGCTCCTCGATCGACCATACAATCACGAAGCCCAGCGCCACCAGCAGCGCGGCTATGGTTCCTTTGATCGCTAAATCTACCTTAGAATGAGTCATTTCAGCCGAACCCTTCCCTTACAATATTAGAGTATCCTGTATCCTGACAGTAGAATCCCGCATCACATAATAGGATCATGCTGATTACCCGCCGAGCCGAGTTTTCCGCGTCGCACGTGTGCGCGCAGCCGTCGCTCACAGCGGAACAGAACCGCGAACTGTACGGAGCAGCCGCAAACCCGAGCGGTCATGGGCATAACTACGTCTTGGAAGTTACGCTGGAAGGAGATCCGGATCCCGTAACGGGCATGGTCTTCGACCTGAAGAAGCTCAAGGAGCTGATTCAGCAGACTGTGATCGACCCGATGGACCATCGCTTCTTGAACTACGAAGTGCCTCCGTTCGACAAGATCGTTCCCACCACGGAAAACGTCGCGGCCGAGATCTGGAACCGTTTATCGCCGCATTTTGTCGCCAGCAACCCGCGCCTCAATAACGTCCGTTTGTATGAGACGGAAGATCTTTTCGTGGATTATGCCGGAGATCGCGAGTAATGGGAGAGCGGCAATAATGCGGGTCACCCGGCGCTATCGATTCGCAGCCTCGCACCGTTTGCACTCCGCCGCGTTCACCGAACAGCAGAATCGCGAGCTGTACGGAAAGTGCAACAATCCCTATGGGCACGGCCACGACTACGTTCTCGACGTCACGGCCGCGGGTCCGGTTCAATCGGGCTCCGGCCAGGTGGTGCACATCCCAACGCTCGATCGCTTGGTCTCAGAGCGCGTGTTGCGGGACTTCGATCACCGCTACTTCAACGCCGACGTGGGCGAGTTCAAGGCGCTGGTTCCTACTTCAGAGAACATTATGCAAGTGATCGAAGACCGGTTAATGACCCACTGGTCCGAAGTGTTTCCCGGCGAGTGGCCCCGGTTGGAAGGCATACGGCTGCGCGAGACCAAACGGAACTTTTTCGAACTGAAACCATGAAGACCAAGCAATCCGCTGTGAAGGTGATGCCGGCCAAGCACGACGATGAGTCCATCGCCGCCTTGATGGAGAAACTGCTGTTGAAGATCGGCGAGGATCCCTCCCGTCCGGGACTGGTCCAGACGCCGCAACGCGCCGACAAGGCGCTGCGCTTTTTGACCAGCGGCTATGAAACCGATGTGGCGAGCATCGTCAACGGCGCGTTGTTCGAGGAAAAATGCGATGAGATGGTGGTGGTGAAGGACATCGAGTTCTACAGCATGTGCGAGCACCACCTATTGCCGTTTTTCGGGACCATGCACGTGGCCTACCTGCCGGACAAACAGCTGATCGGTCTCAGCAAAATCCCGCGCATCGTGGACATGTTCGCGCGCCGCCTGCAGCTCCAGGAGCGTCTGACGCACCAAGTGGCCGAGACGCTGCAAGAGGTGCTGCGGCCCAAGGGCGTCGGCGTGATCTGCGAAGCCCGCCATTTCTGCATGATGATGCGCGGCGTTCAGAAGCAGCATTCCGGAGCCGTCACCAGCGCCATGCTGGGCGCCTTCCGCGAGCGCAAGGCAACGCGCGATGAGTTTCTCTCGCTGGTGTCGCGCTCGAGCCATATCTACTGAGCCTGGACCGTTCCGCTACAATCAACTTGAATGCTTGAGAACTTCCGCGACTTCACCGTGGGACCCGATCCCTTCGGCCGCACTTGGCAGGCTTATTTCCGCTGGCTCCAGAACGCCATCTCCATTCGCCACGCCGATACTGTGGACGTGAAGTTCGGAATCTCCACCGAAGGCGTACCGTCCGAGGAACGCGTGATCGCGCTTCCGCATCCGGCGCTGCTGGCGCTGAGCGCGAAGCTCGGCCATCCGCTCACCGACACCTGGTGTATGAAGCTCGCGGCGCTGCATCTGAAGCACATGCTCGAAACCGGCGAAGACATGGAAAAGACTCTGGTGACAACGCAACCCGCCGAGATCGAGCAGTACGCCCGCGAGCTCGCGGACTCGCTCGTCAGATCGTAGCGCACGCTTCAGCGTGCCGCGTCGACAATCGTGTCGACGCCTGGTCCCTAATTGAGAAAATATGTCCGGTACAGCGTATCGCGCTGCTTGGGAATGAATCCGGCATCGCGGATCATGCGCCGCAGCTCCTCTTCGCTCGCGCGATTGTGCGCGCCCGCCGCCGAAACCACGTTCTCTTCGATCATGATGCTGCCCACGTCGTTGCCGCCAAAGCGCAGGCCTAGCTGGCACGTCTTCAGACCGGGCGTCACCCACGACGACTGAATGTTCTCGATATTCTCCAGGTACAGGCGCGATAGCGCGAGCACTTTGAGGTACTCCACCGCGGTCGCCTCCTGCTTGACGAATTTACCGAGCGACGTATTCTCGCGCTGGAACGACCACGGAATGAAAGCCGTGAATCCGCCCGTGTCTTCCTGAATCTGGCGCACGATATCGAAATGGTTCATGCGCTGCTCGATGGTTTCGCCGCAGCCGAACATCATGGTAGCCGTCGTTCGCATCCCCAACGAGTGAGCGATGCGGTGCACATCGATCCAATCCTGTGAAGACGATTTCAACCGGCTGATCCTGCGCCGTACATCGTCATCCAGAATTTCGGCGCCGCCTCCAGGAATCGATTCCAGCCCAGCATCCCGCAACCGCGCGATCGTGTCGCGCAGGTTCAATCCGCTCACTTCGGCTATGTTCACGATCTCCGGCGCTGAAAAACAATGATTCCAGATCTTGTCGCCGAAGCGGTCTTTGATCGAGCGCAGCAGATCCTCATACCACTCAATCTTGAGCTCCGGATGCAGTCCGCCCTGCATCAGAATTCCGGTGCCGCCCAGGTCGATGGTCTCCTGAATCTTGTCGAAGATCACTTCCTTCGAATGAATGTAACCTTCCGAATGACCCATGGGCCGGTAGAACGCGCAAAAGCTGCAATACTCGGTGCAGAAATTCGTGTAGTTGATGTTGCGATCGATAATGTAGCTCACCACGCCGTGCGGGTGCAGCCTGCGCCGAACCGCATCGGCCGCCATCCCAATGCCGATGAAATCGTCGCTGTTATACAGGTCAATTGCTTCCTGGCGCGTCATCATGCGGAAACCTTTCTCCCCTCCACTCTGCTTTCCAATTCCGCCGCATACCGCAAGTACAGGTCCAGCCCCGCATATTCCCGCTCGCCAAGCTCGCACACGATGTTGTTTTCGAGATAGGTCCGCGCCAATTCCTCGCTCACGCCGATCTTCGCGTGCTCGGACCGGGCGATGTCGTCGATGTGGTCCTGTCCATAGCGCATCGAATCGAGAAACGGCGCCGGATCTTGCGTCGGAAATCCGCCGCGCGCCGCCCAGACCGCGAACACCATTGGCAGACCCGTCATCTTGACCCATTCGGCGCCCAGATCCAGCACATGAAACGGCAAGTCCGAAGGGTCCAGGACCAACGCCGCGTCGCCGATGATCAGGGCCGCATCGTTGTTCTCTAGCATCGCCGACAGGTGCGGGTTCAATGACTGTACTTCCGGCTCCACGCCATACTTGCGCGCGAGAATGACGCGGCTCAGCATCACGGACGTGCGCGACGTCGAATCCGTTGCCAGCTTCTGGATCCGTCCGAACGGCACTTTCGAAATCAGGAGAATACTGCGCACTGGACCATGGCAGGCAATCCCAGCGCCGCGAATGATTTCCAGCTTCTGACGATTCAACTCCACGGCGGGCACGATGCCGATATCCGCAAGTCCCGATTCCAGGCGATCGGCGCACTCCGCCGGAATCGCGAACGAGAGATCGAACAAACCGCGCTGCTCCCCATGCAGCATGCCCCACACCAGCGGAACTGTATTCAGGTAACTGACGACGGACACGCGGGGTTTGGGTGCGAGTGTCAAGCAACCAGTCTAGCAAGCCGCCCGGAAGAGAAAAAGAAAGAATTTTCCATACTATCTGCCTTGAACCGGAAGGAGTTGCAAGCACTGTCCAGAATCCGGCTCCGCGAGGCGCGAGCCCTCGTTAATTTGGGCATGAACGACGGAGCTTACTACCTCGGTGGCTACTGCGTCGAGTGTGCCCTTAAGGCGTGCATCGCAAAAGCCACTCTCCGGCACGATTTCCCCGACAAAACGAGGGTCGATTCCAGCTACACACACAACTTCAGGAAACTTCTGAGAGTAGCGAGGTTGGAAGACGCTCAACTTGAAGAATCAAAGCGCGATGTGACTTTTCAAGATAACTGGGATCGCGTACAATGGTGGTCGGAACAGAGCCGCTACAGCACTATTTCCGCCCAGGAGGCGCGAGCTTTGGTCGATGCGGTGAGTGATCGAAATCATGGAGTCTTACGGTGGCTAAAACGATACTGGTAGGCCCTGACATCGAAAGAGGCGCAAAGATCCTACAGATTCTGGACGACGCCGGCTTGAAAGTCAGCATCGCGCTTTGGGCCTTCTTACCGGATTATGAAGACTGGCGTCTTATCTTGTCAGGTCGCAAGTTCGACGCCGCGGGTCTGAAGGGACCTTATAGGCTCTTCCACGAAACGCTAGATGCCGCTGGCTTCACGTTGGAAGAGACTCCTATCGTTGGTATCTTCCGTAACACTGATCCTTTCATCCGATCACTGCGGAAGGCTTTCGGAAAGACCAAGAGCGTTGACGGCATGCGGCTAGGCGGTCAAACTTTCGGCCATCGTTTTGTGGAAGACGCGTACGCTTACCGGATCTCTTAGCCGCCCCCTCGAAGCCCGATTATCCCCGTTACCTTGCTCCTGTTCGCGACATCTATTACATTTGAGGTAAGAGGTTTCGTTTTGCTGGAATCGGCCTTAGTCTGTTTTATTCTTGGGGCCGGGATTCTGAGCCCGCCAGTGCCGGAGTATCGCTCGGAGTCCCAACCTGTCGCCGGCGGAGGCGAGCTCGTCACCGTATTCGCACGTCTCAATGGAGCCGCGCCGTCCGGTTCTCAGAATCTCGACGTTCCGCTGCTGGCCGTGCTGCGCGATTCTCTAGGCGACGACGATCCGGATAACGATCGCTTGCGATCGGTCTGGATCCTCACCAGCACACGCCCCACGCCCTGGCAGCGCGTCGCCTCTGCTCTTTCCTTCGGCTATTTTCGTGCCGGAAGCAAGCGCCATGCCGGCCGCGTCCCGTCGCCGGCCATCGACCTCGCTGCGCCCAGCAAGAGCGTATACAGCAATCTCTTCGGCGACAGCCTCCAGGCCCTCGAACTCGATCCGCTGGGAATGGCCGTCCGATCCACCACGCGCACCTACCGCACCAATTCCGACGATTACACCAAGCTCCAGGTTTTCCAAGCTCTCGTCACCCTCGATAACCTCGCGCCTGATAATCTCTCGCCGAACAATCTCGCGCTCGAATCCGGCGCCCAATCCGCTTTGACGGACAGCCAGCTCCGCGAAATCTACTCACGCCTCAGCCTGTCGACCCGCACCTTCGGCGGCCTGGTGCGCGAGCAATATCTTTCCAGGTATTACGATAAGGAAACCAGCCAGCTTCAGCAGACGCGCGGCCACAATTGGGAACTGTTGCGACAGCGCTCCGAGCTCAACGGTCTTTACTTTGAACCTCTGGCGATCACCTCGGGTTCGCCCAGCGAGGCATTGCTCTGGATTGCGCGTTCCGATCTCGACAGTGGCGCCGGCCGGCACTTTGACGGGCAGTTCTTAGGTATTGCCAATCCCTGGATCGATGCTCGCTTGCTGCATTGGACCGGTTACTCACAACTCCGCTATTTCGATTCCGACGACCGCCCGGTTTCCAAAGACACAACCGATGCGCATCCCGTGGAGATGATTCCGCTGGCTTTGTATAGTCTGAACTACCCGCGCGTTCCCCTGTTACTCGCCGATTTTCGACACAGCCTCACCCCCAAGCGGCGCGAGATGGTCAACCAAGGCGCCACCGGATTGATCACCGGCGTGTTGGGCATCACGCGCTTCGGCAATCCGTCATTCTTTGCAGCGGACTTCCTTTGGACGTTTGTGCGCGGCCGCCACGGCGCGGCTGTAAACCGAACCGCCCGTCTTCAAGCCTATTCCGGCGCGCGGCAGTTTCTCGCCATGGATTCCAGCTTGGATCCCGCGCTCAAGATCGAGCTCCAGCGTCACCTGGATCATCTCGCGCTCAACCCGCGCGAGAACGCGACCGCGAGTGAGGCTACTCTCGCGCGCGAGCAATACGCTGCTCTACTTCAATACGAGGACTCTACCCAAGGCGCGGCAAAGCTCGAACGGGACCGCCGCAAGGAGCTCGAATCCTACACCCGTTCCCCTGCCTTTCGCGTATTCGCGCCGCTCGGCCGCATCTTCACTCGCGGGCCGCGTCCCGACCCGGAATCCGATCTCAGCGTTCGCGCCGAACTGGATGCCCACCGCCGCTCCGGGGCCCACGTGCGTTTCCTCGAACAGCTATTGGCCGCCAGCCCGCGCCCGGATGTTGTGTGGGACTCCGATGCGATCCGCAAATCGGTGGAAGCTTTATCGGCCGACGCGAACGCCCGCCCCGAAGCACAACGTCTCATAGCCCAGGTCTATGCCCGTACCGGCGATTCGGATCTCCGCTCAGTCTGCTGGCGCGCCTTGCAAGCTTTTAATCAACGAGCAGCAATGCCAGTGGCCCAGGCTGTGTCCGGCCAGTGACTGTGGCGCAGGCACTCTTGCGTGCCGCATCGACACTCGTGTCGATGCTTTTATTCTTCCCCGTTCTCTTCCCAACGCAACTCCAAGCCGAAGTCAAGCGCGTCGTCATCATCAAGCTCGACGGCGTGCCTGAAAACGTTCTCGAGCGCGAACTCGCTCGCATCGATCCCCTCACACACAAGAGCACCCTGCCTTGGATGGATCATGTCTTCGCACAGGGCGGAACGCGCCTCGACAATTTCTACGTGCGCGCAATCAGCCTCTCCACGCCGTCCTGGTCCCTGCTCGACACCGGCCAGCACCTCGAAATCCACGGCAACGCCGAGTTCGACCGATACACCTACCACGTTTACGATTACATGAACTTCTTCCCGTTCTACGTCGGCTACGCGCGCTCACTGAGAGTGGACATGCCCGGCGTTGAAGTGCTGGACAGCCTCGGGATCCCGCTGCTGATCGACTATTTCCCTTACGCCGCCACCTATCAAAGCTTCCAGATTTTTCAACGTGGCGTCCGCTGGAAGACGCTGCAAGACGCGCTTCCCAGCCGTCTTTCGCACTCGCTGCGCGAGTTGCTCGATGAATGGACCATCGGCTTTGAAATCGGTAGCGCGGTTGAGGATCAAACCGAGCGGGAGCTTATCGCCAAGCTCGCCGACCCCAGCGTCCAATACCTCGACTACTTCACCGGCGATTTCGATCACATCGCCCATGCGGCTTCCGACGCTGCTTCGCAACGCCTGGCGCTCCAGCGCATCGACGCGCTCATCGGGCGCGTCTGGACCGCCATTGAATCCAGCGCGCTCGCCGCCCAGACCGTGCTCATCGCCGTCTCCGATCACGGCATGAATACGCAGCCCGGCGTCTACAGCCAGGGCTACAATCTGCTCCAGTTCTTCAGCAGCCGCGCCGGCGGCGGGCATCACGTAGTGACGAATCGCCATCCTTTGGACGAGTACAAGCTCAGCGGCCTGGACCCTTTCGTCTCCGAAGTGGTAACCCCCAGTGACGAATCGCTGTACTTGAAAGGCCAAGCCGGCGATTACCCCACGGCTCTCCTCGACCCGGACGGCAACGAGCGAGCTTCGGTCTACCTCCGCAACTCCGATTTCAATGCGCTGCAGATCTTGTTGCTGCAGATCAATCGCCCAGCCCTGGGCGGGACGGCGGGAAAAGAAAGTGATCCCGCCATTCGCCGCGCCGCCATCGCCGCGTTCTTCCAGATCGTCGATCGCCACCGCGACGAATGGTCATCCACCGTGCGCGAGCTTTCCGACGAACTGGCCGCGCTCCGCCGCGCCATGGAACAGCGGCGCTCAGAGATCAAAAGCCAGCCGAAGAAATGGACGCGCGCGCAACGCGACGCCGGACTCGACAAGGCCTCACGCCGGCTCTCCGTCGAGCTCGATTCGTGGCGCGAGCAGGAGCGCGACTACTCCGCGTATTTGAGCGCTCTCTCGAAACTCCTGGATCTCGAACCCGCCGAGTTCGATCGCCGCCGCCTCACGGCCGGCGATTTAATTCCGAAGCGCGCCATGGGCGACGCGAACTCCGTCTTCGATCTTCAGAACTACATCGTTGGACCCGCACCTTCGGACTCGCTCGATTTCGAACGCATCAACTATCCAAAGCTCCTCAGCGGCCTCTCGGTTCGCAACAATGTGCAGCCCGGAGTCTCATCGCGGCCCGTCGATTTCATCGCCATGCGAATTCCCGATCACGCCATCTGGCTCTACGCCGACGAAGATCATCAGGCGCTGATCTTGTCACACCCAGGCGAGCTACGTTATCTGGCGATCCGAGGCTTGCGCCAAGACGCCGCCGGCGCCATTCACTATGACGTTGCTCCGCTCGCGCCCGGATTTCCCCTCCGCCTATTCGAAGACGAGAACTTGCATGTCCCCGACACCAACCGCGAGGAATGGTTCAGCGCCTGGCATTCCGAGCTCGATTGGCTCCATGCCACGCACGAAACCACTTACTCAAACGCCATCATTGCTCTCGACGAGCAGTTCCTCGAACCCGCCGCCCCATCGGGCTCCAATCTGCTCGCCCGCTTCAACCACCGCCGCCGCCGTCTGGCTGAGCCCGATTTCCTGATCTTCGCCAACGACCATTGGAATTTCAACGTCCGCAATTTCAATCCGGGCGGAAATCACGGCTCGTTCTTGCGGGCGTCCACGCATTCCATTCTGCTGTTCGCGGGCGGCGCCGATACCGGCGTTCCGCGGCACTTCGAAATTCGGGAACCTTACGACAGCCTCAGCTTCGTCCCAACAATTCTGGACTTGATGGGCCGGCACGCCGAAGCTGCGAAGCTGCCAGGCCGTCCGATCCAGGAGCTTCTCCCCGGGCCCACCGCGCGCCATTCATCCAGCGCGTCCCACACCACCTGCTGCGCAGCCACTTCCTCGACACAGGCCCCACAAGACTTCAGGTGACGTTCAAAGGCGGCTTGGGCGCGCGAGTCCAGAGTTCGCGCCGTGTAGCCCACCACGAATTCTCCGCTCTCGTCCCGTCCCAGAGGGCATCGCATGTTTCTCTTGAATCCCCATCGGTGTAAACCCGCCCGTTGCGGGAAGGTTGCGCGGCTGCTCTGCCTTCGCTACTCCGGCTTTAACGCGCGCTCCATCAATTCGCGAATCGCCTCGCGCGGCGAATTCCGTCCTTCCAGGATCGCTCCCATTTGCTCGGTAATCGGCATGTCGACTTGAAACTTGCGCGCCAAATCCACCGCCGCCGCAGTGGTTTCCACGCCTTCGGCAATCATGGTCATTGCGCTCACAATTTCCGCGAGTTTGCGCCCCTTCGCAAGTTCGATGCCGACGCTCCGGTTCCTGCTGAGCGCTCCGTTACACGTCAGTACCAAATCGCCTAGGCCGGCTAAACCCGACAACGTTCGCGGACGTCCGCCCAGCGCGATCGCGAGGCGCGTAATCTCGGCCAGTCCGCGGGTGATCAGCGCCGCGAGCGTGTTGCTGCCGAGGCCCAAGCCCTCGCAGATGCCAGCCCCGATGGCGATGATATTTTTCAACGCCGCGCCGATCTCCACGCCCACCGGATCGTCACTCGCGTACAGACGAAACGTCGGACCCGAAAAGTCGCGTTGGATGGACGCCGCCAACTCCCGGTCCTCCGATGCGATTACCACGGCCGTCGGCTCTCCGCCGGCTACTTCGCGCGCAAAGGTGGGACCCGACAAAACAGCGATGCGCGGGGGGAACTTTTCCGCGATCACCTCGCGCGCCACCTCCGACAGCCGCGACAGCGTGCCCTGTTCCAGACCTTTCGTAGCGCTCACGAAGCGCATCTCCGGCTTCAGATGTGGCAACATCCCTCGATACAAAGGGCGCGCGAAGCGCGACGGCATTACGCCGATAACGACATCGGCATTCTCCAGTGCATGGCCCAGATCCGATGTCGGCTCCACATTCAGCGGAAGCGAGAAGCCAGGAAGGAAAATGTCATTGACGCGCGTGGAGCACATGCGCTCCACCAGATCGGCTTCGTGCGCCCATAGCAAGACACGTGCGAACCTGGGTGCCAGTACGATCGCAAGCGCCGTGCCCCAGCTTCCCGCGCCGATAACGCACACCTTCACTGCGGATTCCCGAAGCGAAACACCGATTCCGTCCCCGTTCGAATCCTCTCGATGTTCTCCCGATGCCGGTAAATCACAAACCCGGCGGCCACCAGCGTCGCCAAAATCACAATCGAAGGCGGATGTTCGATCAGCCATGTAGCCAGCGGAAGCGCGCCCGCCGCCACAATCGATCCCATCGAGATTTGCCGCGTCACCGCCACCACGATCACCAACACCAGCAGCGCCGCGATCATCGGAATCGGCGTCAGGTACAAAAACGCGCCGATAAAACTCGCCACCGCTTTCCCGCCATGAAACTTCAGAAACACCGGATACGCGTGCCCCGCCATCACCGCCAATGCAGCCACGCTCATCCAAACCGCGGAGCCGTCCGACAGCTTGTCCGCCAGCCAAACGGCGAACACTCCCTTCGCGATGTCGAGCAGCAGTGTCGCCACCGCGATCCCACGGCCCGTGGTGCGCAGCACGTTGGTCGCGCCGATATTCCCACTGCCTTTCTCGCGCACGTCTTCGCCCGTCTTCAAGCGCACCAGGAGATATCCGAACGGGATGCCGCCAACGAGATATGCCACCACGACCGCGAGCAAGGGTGTCATTGTGATTGGAGGGGTGATTGGAGAGGGGCTGGTACGGGGGCCTGGAGCGGATACTCCGACAGTTTCGTGTAGATGGAGCCGGCCGAGCCCGGCTGGCTGCGGTACAAGTAAAATCGATCCAACACAAACGACCCGTAGTCCACCGACTCCAGTTGCGCGATCGCATTGCGCAGCGCCTGCAGCGGCGCCGGTTCCTTGATGCGCGCCAGCGTCAAGTGTGCGTTGAACGGCCGGTCTTCACTCGGTATCCCTAGCGGACCCAACGCACCTTCGATGTCCTTCACCAGCGCGGCCAGCGTATCGCCCGCGTGCACCCCCACCCAGAAGACGCGGGGATGATGTGGATTGGGATACCAACCGAGCCCTTTCACATCCGCCGTGATCGGCTCGCGCCGAGCGATAGCGCGCAACGCCGCCTCTAATTGCGGCAGCTTATCGTCCGGCCACTCACCGATGAACTTCAGCGTCACATGCAGGTTGTACACGGCGCTCCACTTCAAATGCGCGCACGCCCGCAGATGCACCAGCAGACGTTCTAACCGTTCTCGCACGTCCTCGAGCGGGTCGAGCCCAATGAATAGCCGCATGCTAACCTCCTAGCATACAAGAAGCACGCAGCATTCCAATCGCTCAGATTTTGGCCAGCTCAGCGCCGCTCAAGCGCGATTTCTACGCTCGTCCGGCCATCGAAGTCGCGCGCGATTGCCTGGGAAAAATCCTGGTGCATGGAGCGGCCGCAGGCCGCATTGTAGAGGTGGAAGCATATCTTGGCGTCGATGATCGCGCCGCCCACTGCTGGCGCGGCCTCACCGATCGAACGCGCGTTATTTTCGGTCCGCCCGGCCACGCCTACGTCTATTTCATCTACGGCATGTATGAATGTTTGAATTTTGTATGCGAGCCCGAGGGTCAGGCCGGATGCGTATTGATCCGCGCGCTCGAGCCCCTCTCGGGACTCGCCATCATGCGCCGCCGCCGTCCTTCCGCGCGCCGCGTCGAAGATCTCGCGTCCGGCCCCGGCAAACTCACGCTCGCCGTGGGCATCACGCGCAAGCTCAATGGCGCCGATCTGGTCGCCGGTCCGCTGCAAGTCCGCCGCTCGCGCGATGAATCACCCATCGAAGTACTCGCAACCCCGCGTATCGGCATCACCCACTGCGCCGACTGGCCGCTGCGCTTCGTAATCGCCGATAATCGCTTCGTGAGCCGCTAAGAGCTAAAAACGTTTGGCGGACTTGAGCGAGGGCCACCGTAGGAACGCCACCGGGCTGATGTTGAAATGCTTTCCGAGTTTTAGCGCCTGTTTCGGTCCCACGGCGCGCTTACCCGACAAAATCTCCGACACGTGGCTCTTACCCCCGAGCACCTCTCGAAGATCTTTTGGTGACTGGCCGTTCTGTTCGAGCAGGAACTGAATCAGTTCTGATTGCTTTAGATCGGAAGTAAGGTCTCTATACTCGTTGGATTCGAAGACCTCAATCGCGTTGCTGAGGTTGTCGGCAGATTAGATTCTTAACAGTAGCCAGAGCCCGTTGGCTGCCGGCTCGATCCTTAATCACAAGATCAGCCAGCTACCTTGCCGCGACGCATAGTTATGGGTTCGATTTGTGTTGCCATGGTCGCTACTCACCACGTTCTTCCATTCTGCCATTTGGGAACCCTTACGCGGGAGTGTCCTCCGCCCTCTAGCCCGGCTCCCGCCAGTGACGCATCTGGCCAAACTCGATCCGCGTTTCCCTCAGCCACTTCCGCGCCCACGCCACGCCTGACCCGCTCCCGCGTACCCTACCATGATCGTGATGACTCTGCGCCTCGCCCACCAACTCAACACCGCTCACAAGCCGCCAAGCACGAAAAAAAACACGACTAAACACAAAACTATGCGACTTGCGCCACCCGACCTCCTAATCCCATGAAAAATAACGAGAAACGCAGTCCAAACCATCTCCAAATTCAGGCTCCCCGCTCCTCCCGCCGTTTCCACTCAATCTAAGGCTAACCCCCGATGCCCACGCGGTTGTACGAGCAATTGCCTATACCCCTTAAGCTTTTCGCTGCGTAGTAATTCCCACCTTTGGGTCCTAACATGGAAACGAGATCCGGCTCATGAGGTGTCGCTACTGCAATACCGCGCTCGCGCCCCTGCGCAGCCTCGCCGATGGCGAGTTCTGTTGCGACGAACATCGCCACGCGTTCCGCGAGCAGCCAGCGGCCTCACCCGAAGTGATTCCCGAGCCCGAGATTCCCGTCGCACCGCCCGAGCCCGAGCTATCTCCCGCCCTCCGGATGCTGCGGCTCAAGTTCCCACTCCGGCCGCCGCGCGCACAGCCAGCCGCTCCACTCACCGCGGCGCCTGAGGCTCCAGTCGAGGTTGCATTTTCCAAGGCTCCAGAGCTTCCAACGCTGGAACAGAGCTTGGAACTTCCCGTGGAAGACCTCGATCCGGTCGCCGATTCCTACGCGTCCGAATCCAACGAAGACCTCACCGCCGAGTCATACCAAAACGCCGAGTCCAGCCAAGACGACGAGTCCTCCGAAGACACGCACCAGCACCCCTCCCTCGAGACCTGCGCCTCCTGGCAATGGATCCGCACAGCTTGGAACAGCGCCCCACGCGATTTGAAGCTGGTCACCATCGTACTGCCCGTTCTGGCCGCGTTGGCGGTTACCGGATCCTTCCCCAAGGTGCCAATCAAAACCATCGCCCCTGAACAGATGGCACAAGTGGAAAAGGTCGTCAACGAGCATTGGAAGAACCTGAACCAGACCATCTCCAACCGCGCCGCCATCTCCTACGCCGACGATTTCCGCTCTGGCCTCGACGCCTGGGAGAGCCGTTCCAACCTGACCACCAGTTGGTCGTATGACGTGGCGGGATTCGTTCGTCCAGGCCCGCTGGCCATCTTCAAGCCCACGCTCGACCTGGTCGATTACCGCTTCGAATTCCTGGGCGAAATCGATCAGAGGGCCATGGGCTGGGTGTTTCGCGCCGAGGATTTGAACAACTACTACGCCATGAAGTTCGTGGTCGTGAAGCCTGGACCGCTGCCGCTGGTCGACATGGTCCACTACGCGGTGATCAACGGCAAGGAAGGGCCGCACGTGCACAAACCCCTGCCGATGACCGTTCGCGCGGACATGCTCTATCGCGTGCTCATGGACGTGCGCGGCGCCGATTTCACCGTCATCGCGCAAGGCCAGGTGGTGGATTTCTGGACCGATCATCGCCTGCAACATGGCGGCGTTGGATTCTTTGCGAACCGCGGAGAGCGCGCCCGGCTCCGCTGGTTGGAAGTTTCGCATCAGTACGATGCGCTGGGAAGGGTGTGCGCCTATCTTGCGCCCTATGGAATTGAGGGCAGAAACGGGACTTTCAATTAACTATGAGCCAAACTACGTCGAGAACATCGTCTCAGGAATCAGCCAAGCCGGCCAACCTCGCCAGAGCGGTTTCCTTGCACATGGAGGGAAGACTCACCGAAGCCCTGGATGAGATCAACCGCGCGCTCGATACCGGGGCCCCAACGCTCGAAATCTCTTCGGCCAAAGCGCAGATCCAGTTCGAGCTGGAGATGTACGAAGATGCGGCCCAGAGCTACGCCAAACTGCTCAGCATGCATCCCAAGCATGCCAACGCGAACCTGAACCTGGCGGTGTGTCTGGAGCGGCTGGGGCGCTGGCAGGAAGCCGCGGACTTTTTTGAAAAGGCGGCCGAAGCGCAGCCGGACCGTTTGGATGCGCGGCTGGGGCTCGGCATCGCGCAACTGCATCTGGAAAAATCGGACTCGGCGGCGGAAAGCTTCGAACGCGTGCTCGAGCAGCAGCCCGACAACGTCACGGCGCTGTTCGGCAAAGCAGTGACCCTCCAGCTCCAGTGGAATTTCGACGAAGCCGCGCGAATCTATCAATCCATCCTCGCGGGCAACCCGGAGTTCGAAGAGTGCATCATCAACCTGGTGACCATCGGCATGGCGCGCAAGGACCACGCCATGATCTCCGATTATTCGGAAAAACTTTTGCGGCTGCGGCCCAATTCGCAGACCGCGCTGGAAGGCCTGGCCACCTGCGCGTTCGCCGCCGCCGATTACGACGCCGCGTTGAGCTACTGCGCCAAACTCGTGGAATATACTCCGGAAAGCTTCGACCGCTGGTTCAACTTGGGCGTGGCACGGCAGAAGACCGGCAACCTGGAGGATGCCGCCAAGGCTTATTCGCAAGCCGTCCGGCTTCGTCCCGACGCCAGCCAGGCGCATGTGAATCTGGGCGTGATTCAGCAGGAATCCGGCGATCTGGCCAAGGCCCAGGCCGCCTACGAAAAGGCGCTCCAAATCTCTCCCGACCAGTTCGAAGTGCTGCACAATCTCGCGGCCGTGCTCGACAAGCAAGGCTCCAAGGACGAAGCCGAGCGCATCTACACGCGCATTCTCGCCAAGAACCCGGATTTCGAAGAGGTCTGGTTCCGGCTCGGTTACCTGCGGCTGGAGCGCGGCGACCATCGCGGCGGCGCGGAAGCGTTTCGCACCTGCACCGAAAAGCGGCCCGGCTGGACCGAGGCGGAGTTGAACCTGGGCATCTGCTGCTGGAACATGGGCGACCAGGAGGGCGCCGCCAAGTCGTTCGAAACTGTTCTCGCGGCCAACCCCGATTCCATCGACGCCCTGCGCGGCCTGGCGGCTCTGGCGGTGGAGCGCAATAACCTCGACCAGGCGCTGGAACACCAGGCTCGTCTCATCGAAAAGGGCGAGCGCAGCCCGGAGCTGTTCTACAACACCGGCCTGTTGCTGCACAAATCAGGCCAGTTGAGCGACGCCGAACATCTGTATCGCGAAGCGTTGCAGGAACGCGATCAGTTTCCCGAAGCGCTCCTCAATCTGGGCCACGTGCTGAAAGGCCTTGGCCAGCAGGACGAGGCGCGCGATTGCTGGAAACGCGCTTTGGAACAGAAACCCGAGCTCGCCGAAAGCTACTTCAGTAAGTCAAACTAGTCCATGTGGTCCGCGTAGAAGTCCGCAGATTTGCCCGGCGCGATTTAGAGCGCGTGGTCGCAATCGAGCGCGCTTCATTCGGCAAGGACGCTTGGCCGCCCGAACTGTTCCTCGAGTATTGGCGCGCCAGTCCGGAACTTTTCTTGATCGCCCAAGTTCGTAACCAAAGTGCTGCGCGGCGGATCGCAGGCTACAGCATCACTCGAATCGATTGGCGCGGCGCCGAATTGGAATCGATCGCGGTGGACCCTCTGTATCGCGGCCGCGGCGTGGCGCAAGCGTTGCTCAATGCCACAATCGTCCGTCTGCGGTCGGGCGCCTTACGATTGATGGTCGGCACGGACAACGAACCAGCGCTGCGATTCTACGAGCGATTCGGGTTCACCCGCGTAAGGAAGGCCCCCCGCTACTACGGCGCCGGACGCGACGCTTGGCGCATGCGGCTGGAACTCGAACCATCAAGGCCAAAATAACAAACACACAAAAAGACACAACCAGATGCCAGTCAGGAAGTGCCAGTACAACGCCGCTACCGCCGCGCGGCCGCGCTGGCGCCGGAAGTCGAACAGCACCACCTCGGGACGCACGGATGCCTTGATAAGCAGGTAAGTCAGCGCCGCTATGCCGCCCAACAGATGGATGCCGTGCGCGCCCGTGAGCACGTAAAACAGAGAGCTGTGCGGATCGTGCCGCAGATAGATTCCCTGCGCGGCGAGCTCCCTGAGTGCGAACACTTGTGACGCAAGAAACGCGAGCCCGATCCCAACCGTCACCTCCAGCCAGCGCACATACCGCAGGCTGTTCTTGCGCTCGAACGCTCCACGCGCCAACTCCAGCGTCCAACTGCTTCCGAGGATCAGCGCAGTGCTCAGCCACAGCAGCGGTGGAACGTGAATGTGCTGCCAATGCACGGCCGCCTTGGCGCGCTCGTAATATACAACTCCGATCGTCACGAAGAGCATGCTGATCGACGCCAGGAGGAACTTCATGGCGAGCATTCCAGCGCCTGGAACACCGCGGTCAGGGTCGCTGTTGTCGTCTGGACCACCGCCGCCACGATCGTAAGGATCGTGACCTGGGGGCCCACCGCCGTTCGGACCGCCGGCTCTTACTTCGAGGGTTTCAGCTACCGGCATACATTCGTGATATCACATAAGCATGCTTGAAATCAGCCGGAGACAGTTCGGTGGCGGGCTGTTGCTCGCAGGAGCGGGATGGGCCCGTGCGGCCAGCGCCGGGATCGGGTCGATTCTTCAAACCTCCCTGCAGCAGCACAAGATCCCAGCCGCGGTCGCCATGGCCGCGACGTCCGGCAAGATCACCTACACCGGAGCGTTCGGAATGCGCGACTCAAAATCCGGAGTTGCTGTGACGCCCGAGTCGCTATTCATGATTGCGTCCATGACCAAGCCGATCACGTCGGTCGCGGCGATGCAACTGGTGGAACAGGGCAAGCTTAAGCTGGATGAACCGGCGTCCACCTATATTCCGGAACTAGGATCGTTGCAGGTGCTGCACGGCTTCGACCCGGGCACTGGCAAGCCGATCCTGAAGCCGGCTACCAAACCGGTCACTCTGCGGACCCTGCTGACGCATACCTCCGGCTTCTGCTACGACACCTGGTTCGCGGACATGCTGCGATGGGAGAAGGAATCCGGAACCAGCAGTCCGCTGGGGACGGTCGCGCCGCTGACTCCGCTGATGTTCGAGCCTGGGACCCGCTGGCAGTACGGAACCAGCGTCGACTGGAGCGGCCGATTGGTCGAAACCGTGAGCGGCTTGACCCTCGAACAATATTTCCAGAAGAACATTCTGGAGCCCTTGGGCATGCACGACACCAGCTTCCTGCTTCCAGCCGCGAAGTTCGATCGGCTGGTGAGCGAATATCGCAGGCAAGACAATGGATCTCTCAAGGAAGACCCGCGCAACTTGCCGAAGCCTCCCAAGGCTTTCAACGGCGGCGGCGGACTCCACTCGACGGCGGGCGACTACGTGCGCTTCATGCAGATGATCCTGCGGCGCGGGAGCGGGCAGAACGGCGAACAGATCCTGCAGGCGAAAACCGTGGACATGATGGCGACCAACCAGATCGGCGAATTGAGCGCGGGCAAGCTGAAGACGGCGCGGCCGGACATTTCGAGCGACGTGGACTTTCATCCCGGGTTCAAGGACGGCTTTGGGTTTGGCTTCTTGATTAACTCGAAAGCTTACGAGGGCGGGCGTTCGGCTGGAAGCCTGGCGTGGGCCGGCATAGCGAACACGTACTTTTGGATCGATCCTGGCAAAGGCGTGGCCGGCGTGATCATGATGCAGTATCTGCCCTTCGCGGACAAAGAGGCGCTCGCGGTTCTCGGCGATTTCGAGCGTGCGGTGTACGCGAGCTAGCCCGCGGTGATTGCTCCCATTTTCATCGTCGGATGCCCCCGCAGCGGTACCACGCTTCTGCGTAATCTCTTGCGATCGCATCCGCATCTGTCGTTTCCAGACGAGACCCACTTCATCCCGCAGATCTATAAGGCCTATGGCGATCCAGCCAATGAGCAGGAAGCACGGAGGTTGACAGAGGTGCTACTTCAGTTGCGGTGGGTACGCCGCTGGAAATGCGACTTCGACGAAACCGCGCTCATAGCCTGCCGTTCCTACGCCGCCATGGTCGACGTGCTCTTCCAAACCTGGGCGCGAAAGGAAGGCAAGCCAAGATGGGGCGACAAGACCCCCGAGAATGTCCTTCACATGCACACGCTCGGAACCATTTTCCCTCAAGCCAGATTCATCCATGTCTACCGGGATGGCCGTGACGTGGCGCGGTCGCTGATCAACTCTCCGTTTGGCCCAGAGAACTGGTTCGCTGCCGCCTTACTCTGGCAGGCGCGGGTGCAAGCAGGACGGCAGGCCGGAGCCGCGCTCCCAGAGGGCATGTACACCGAAGTGCGTTATGAGACGCTGTTGAACGATCTGGAAACCACACTTCGGAAGGTTTGCGAATTTGTGGAAGAACCATTCGATCCGGCGATACTGGCGCAGAACGTCCTGCCGTTCGAAAAGCGAGTGCATCGCGTCGCCGCGTTCCGTCCCTATTCGCGGGGGTACAACGGCCAATCGATCATCGTAAGAGACAACGCGAACAAGTGGAAAACCAAAGTCACGCTGAAACAGCGCATCGTATTTGAATCCGTGGCGGGAGAATTGCTGCGGGAGCTTGGCTACGAAACGGAAGGGCACGGAAAACGGATCCCGGCGTATGCCCGCTGGGGATGGAAGGCCCACTCGTGGATGATGGAGAATCTGGTCAAATTGAACACGCAAACCTGGAAGGATTTGACCGCCACGGTGGTACAGATGTCGCAAGCGCGGATTCGAGCAAAGCTTCGAACCCGGCTTCGGCGCACCTCCTGAGGGCCAAGCGTCAACCGAACTCGAGATCTGAATCTGCACGAAGTTCCGGGGCGATACTTGCGATTCGATTATTGGCACCGAATGATAGGAGATCGGCCTGCAGGCGAAAGCCGCCATCAGGTTGGGCTGCGGCTTCACACGGGCCATCTCCGGACGGAGTACGCGAAAGCGAGTGCCATGCAGGACTAATTCACCGCCAGTCATATCGCCTTGATCGCAAAAATAGATCAGCATCGACATCAAACGCCGGCGATGATCGAGGTGCACCGCGCGTGAATAGCCGGCATCAATGCGGCACTTGTGGGCGATGAAGGCGGGTTTGAACTGCTGGATGCCGGCGTCGATAAATGCCTGGGAATGGGCCGCGTCAAAAATCGGGGTCGTCCCAGTAGAAGGAAAACCCGGTCGGCCCGGTGCTGGAAGCACAGACCGGATAGTGCTATGCGATTTCTTCGTAGATATCCCGGCGAAGGAATTGCTGTTTGCAGAGATATTCAAACGGCGCCGTTTCAAGAGGCGCCGGAGTCAGGTCAAATGCATCAGACTTTTTCAAAAGCGTTCGCTCCTTCGGGCTTCGCCGCGATGACTTCAGCGAGAGATTGGGGCACTGCGGCGTCGTCCTCGACAAAGCGGCACCAGGGAATGTTACTCAACCAAGTTTCATGTAATTACTTGTTCTTGTCGTAGCTGTTCGGACGCGGAACGCTGGGCACCCAGCTTTGTAGCAAGCCCGGGGAATGGGGCTGCCGTCGTCGACGACAATCACCTCGAACTGAGATCTCGAATAGTCGAGCTGAGACATGGCTTGGAGCGAGATCTTCAACTCCGTGGGCCGCGAATAGGTCGCGATGACGATTGAAAAGCGCGGATGCTCTGCGTCGTTCAATGCCGTTCTACCAGCCCATGCGCTCGCGTAGAGCAGTGATGTGCGCCACGTGATGGCGGCCGTGCCAGGCGTACAGAGCGGCGTTGTTTTCCAAGCTGACCAAGCCTAGTTCGGGATGCCGGAAGCTCCGTTTCCAATCGGCCCCGGAGAGCGAGCGCAGCAGCGGCACCCAACGCGCGTGGAGGTTTTCGAGCAGCGCCAGAGACACTTCGACGGGCGCTGTGCGCGCGTCCGGCAACTCGGCCCAGCGGCTTTCTTCATACGGCTTGATCACCGGATCGTCTTCGGTCAGAGCCAAGCGGAAACGCACGTAGCTGTTGATGTGGCTGTCGGGGACGTGGTGCGCGAGCTGGCGGACGGTCCAGCCGCCGGGGCGGTAGGGAGTGTCGAGCTGCGCGTCCGCGAGACCAGCGATGGCGGCTCGGAGGCGCGCTGGAGTGTCGGAGATTTGCTCGATGAACCGGGTCAGGTCTTCGGCGCTGACCGACTTGGGGAAGCGGAACACGCCTACGGGATAGCGAAGATCGGGGGTGTCCATAGTGTCCATGAAGCTTAGGGTTGATGCGCGTCGCGCACTACAAGTCTCAAAGATTTGGTTTCCTTTTTATCAAGAGCCGCAATTCCGGACTGGAACTGAAATCTGCCGGAGTGGCCGGAGCGTATGGAAAGGATTGAACCCAGCGATTGGTCTTTGGGAATCAGGATGACTGTGGCGTCACGCACCGGCGTATTGTCCTTGTTCACGGTCTCGCCAGTAATAACCGGCCCATCGGAGGAGAGCGTAATTGTCAGATCATCGCCTGGATGGATCGGCTCGTTCGTCACGTCGCGACTCGCTTGGAAGACCGTTTTAATATAATAACCTCGCGGGAGACCGGTCACCCGTAGATTGTAGTCATCGGAGAACAGGTCTTCAATCGAAAACTCTTCAGTGGACTTCGCCTGACCAACCCGGCCTTCTCCTGCGAACGGATCCGGCCGGTTGAGCGACCGAACTTCAACGCGGATGCCCGTGGGAAATGGACTGTCATCGGGCGCATCGGAAACGATTATCTTACCCCGCAATCCAAGCGGCGGTCCAACGGCTAACTCTCCGACTGCGACATCGTGATCCGCGACCGTAAATCGCTGGCTGACAAATCGAGGTCTGTCTTCCCCATCGCCAGGATGGATACCGCATAAGCGCCAGACGGCAAATCACAGACCTCAAAATCCTCGCCCGGCCTTGCGTCTCCAGCGCTTATGAACCCTGCCCAAATCGATACCACCGGTGGCCGCTCAAGCGCCTTGCAGAAAGAACGACAACCGCATCCTGGACCGGCTTGCGGTTCGAATCCAAGATGCGGCCGGAAATCGAAGCAGCCTTGCGGACCACAAAATCAACGGACTTTATCGTTCCGGCAAACAGGTCTAGAATAACGGCGCTTTGCAGATCCCCATCCTCGCCGCCTTCGTAACCATCCTTCGCCGGATAGATCCTGTATTTCCCGGGCGCCGCACCGGTCAATAGGAAGTGCCCCTTCTGATCAGTTAACACCTCAAGGTCCTGCCCGTGAGCGATTGCCTTAATCGAAACGTCTGAAACGGGTCCTGTGTCATCAACGGCTTTGCCTTCCACCACCCAGGACTTGTCTGATGGAATCTGCGGAGCCTGTTGTGGCATGGTCAAACTCGCCGCGGCAATGAGCAACGTGCAGACGATGATGAGTCTACTCATGGTCGTCATTTATACCTGACAGCTAAGCAAATGGCCGGCGCTTTGCGCTTGCAACCGGACATCTCGAGACTGCGTCTCAAAGTCAAAGGCCGCGAAAGTCATCTGGTCCGGGATGGCGATGTTCGCTTCACTGAGGCGCGTGCGCTTCCATTGCTGCGTGGCGGGATGATCCACATACGGGCGAACTCCCCGTTGAAGCACGGCCGCGGCGAGTCGATCTTCGGCATAGCGTTCGCGCGCGTCGGATTCTTGGAGGACGGCGACACGTTGGGCTGTACGGCTGGGCTGTGCGTCCTGCATGGGTGAGCGAAGGATCGTTTGCGCCTTCTAGACCCAATTTACATCGCCGACATAGAACCAGGGACGCCCCACGGCTGGGGCGGAGGATCAGATCGCCCGCAACGTACGATGGAATCATGGGCAAAGACTTTTTGGAAGGAAGAACAGCGGTTGTGACCGGTTCGACGCGAGGGATCGGCTACGCGATCGCGGCAGCTTTATGCGGGTCCGGCGCGACGGTGGTGATCTCGGGGCGCAGCGAGGATGGGGTGTCGGAAGCTGTAAGGCGGCTGACCACTCCGTTGGCCGGGGGGGCCAAAGGTAAAGTGCTCGGAAAAGTTGCCGATGTAAGAGCAAGTACAGATGTAGAGGAATTGTTTGAATGGATGGACCGCGAGACAGACGGCCCCGACATTCTGGTGAACAACGCCGGAATTGGGCTGTTCAAGAGCACCGCGGAGCTGACGGTGGAGGAGTGGCAAAGGACGCTGGAGACGAATCTTTCGGGAGCGTTTTATTGCTCGCGCGCAGCGTTGGCGCGCTTCAAGAATCGCGGTGGCGGCTACATCATCAATATGGGTAGCTTGGCCGGAAGAGATGCATTTGCAGGTGGCGCAGCTTACAATGCTTCGAAATTCGGATTGACCGGGTTTACGGAAGCGATGCTGCTGGATCATCGGCACGACAACGTGCGGGTGACTCATATAATGCCTGGAAGCGTCGATACAGGATTCAGCGGCGGATCGGCAAGAGCTGATTGGAAGATAGCGCCAGAGGATATTGGAGAGATTGTACTCATGTTGTTGGGAATGCCGGAAAGAACTTTGGTGAGCCGGGTGGAAGTGCGACCCTCGAAGCCTCGCAAGTAGGCTTCTGACGATGGCCCCAAAGTATGGCATGCAATTTGCTCATGTAAAGTCGGGAGTGGTTGTGAAAGGGGCCCAGAAGACAATGGCACGCGTTAACGTTCCTTTAGATCCAACGCGCACAGGGCGGGATGCGGAGGTCCTGGAAGGTAGCTTACGCCGGATGATCGTCGGCCAGGACGAGGCCATCCAGCAGATCGTGAATATTTATCAGATGTACTTGACTGGGATGTCGCCCGCGGGACGTCCCATTGGGAACTTCCTGTTTCTGGGGCCAACGGGGTCGGGCAAGACGCGCATCGTGGAAGCAACCGCGGAGTCGTTGGTTCGCAATCCGCGCGCGGTAATCAAGATCGACTGCGCGGAATTTCAGCACAGCCATGAGATCGCGAAACTGATCGGTTCGCCTCCTGGATATCTGGGACATCGTGAGACACATCCGTTGTTGAGTCAGGAAGTACTCAACCAATACCATTCCGACACATGCAAGTTGAGCTTCGTGTTGTTTGATGAGATCGAAAAGGCAAGCGATGCGTTATGGAATCTCTTGCTCGGTGTTCTGGATAAAGGAACGCTCACGCTAGGCGACAATCGCAAGGTGGATTTCTCGCGCGCGCTGATCTTCATGACCAGCAACCTCGGCGCTACCGAGATGAGCGCACTGGTGAATCCTCGCCTTGGTTTCAATGCGGGGGAATGCGCGCGACAATCCCAAAACGGCACGGTGGACGAAAAGCTGAGCGGGAAAATGATGCGCAGCGGCGTTGAGGCGGCGCGGCGCAAGTTTACGCCGGAGTTCATCAACCGTCTCGACAAGATCGTGACGTTCAAGCCGCTGGGATCGCCGGAACTGCGGAGGATCCTGGACATCGAATTGAACATGGTGCAGCAACGGATCTTCAATACCTCTCCCGACCGGTCGTTCGTCTTCAAGGCTAGCGATGGAGCCAAGGATTTCCTGCTGCAAGAGGGCACGGACTTGAAATACGGAGCGCGGCATCTGAAACGCGCCATTGAACGGCTCCTGGTGCAGCCCCTGTCCAACTTGATCGCTACCGATCAGGTGCGGGGCGGAGACTGCGTCAATGTCGCTTTCGACGCTGAGTGCAAGGCACTGACTTTTGTGAAGGAAGCCGAAGGGCTGGCCGTACACGCTATGGCGGATCTGGTGGATCGCTCCATCTCCATGCCGGCCTTCGCGTTGGCCAACGGCGCCTTTATCGAAGCCGGCAAGACACAGAGCGCGCGGTCGTCGAAGCGAGCGTAGGGGACCGCTCCCCGTGGCTCAGTAAGTCGGAGATTAGCTGGCGCACTCGCCGCGTCCGAGCTGGAGCGAATACTCCACATCATCGCCCCAATCGCGGTACATCTCGGGCGAGAGTTCCGGCGGTTTCACCAGGTCGTTGGTCATCACACGGAACGTTTCCACTTTGTACCGCAGCACATAGTCGCGGAAGCTTTCACTGTCCAGACGATTCGCGATGTAGTGGTTGAGCACCCGCCGCACGGCTTCGGGCGCCGAGCGGGCCGGAATACTTTGCACCGCTACTCCAAATCGAATGATGCCGCCGCCATCATAGCCGCCCCCGAGAAGCATCAAATAGTAAGGAACTTCTTTCCCGTTGATCTTACGCGCATTGCCGTAAAATCCCACGTCCCCGATCCAGTGCTGCCCGCAGGCATTGGGACATCCGCTGACCTTGATACTCAGCCGGCGGACGAGCGAATCCGAAAAATCCTTCACGACGCCGGCGAGGGCCGCGCCCAAATTCATGGATTTCGTCAGCGCCAGGTTGCAACTGTAGGCCCCTGGACAAGTGGTGACGTCATCAATCTCGTGCGCCCCAGCATCTTCCAACCCGATTTGATGTAGAGCATTGTAAACTTGCGGCAAGGCCCGTAATGGGACGTAAGCCAAGACCAAATTCTGATCGATGGTCACACGCCAGAGCCCATCGCCGGCGGTGCGCGCAAGGTGAGCCAGCCCATGCATTTGGCTCCCGGTCAGGTTGCCTTGTGCAACCTTCACCGTGACCATCGCGTAGCCGGTTTGCTTCTGCTCGCGAATGTTGGTTTCAAGCCACCGTTCGTAGTCCGGTCCCGAGTGGCCGTTTGGTCCGAGAACCGGAGGCAGCCCGGCGCCAGTGCCCAGCGGTGGTGGTGCTGATTGAAAACCACCAAAGCCGTCCGGGACAACTTCCGGCGTGGCAATGCCGCCGTTGGCCAGGATGTCCTGATAGTTATTTTCGATCTGCTCTTTGACCCAGTCCCAGCCGCGCTCGCGAACAACAAACTTTAATCTGGCCTTGTTCTTGTTCTTGCGATTTCCGTGCGTATTGAACAGCCGGAGAACAGCTTCGCAGCGGCTTACCAACCGCTCCACGGGCACAAACTCGTCGAGCACGTGCGCCTCTACTGGTAGAGGCCCCAAGCCGCCGCCCACCAACATGCGAAAGCCACGCTTACCGTCGCGGATCACGGCCCGCAGACCGATATCGTGGATGGCCCCGATCATGCAGTCTTCCTGGCAGCCCGAAAAGGAGATCTTAAACTTGCGCGGCATGCTGTCGGTGAGCTCTTTGTGCAGGAACGCGAACGCGACCTTCTGAGCGTAAGGATGCACATCGAAAACTTCGTCGGCGAGCAGCCCGCTGAGCGGACAAGCGGTGACGTTCCGGACCGTGTTGTAGCAGGCTTCGCGCGTGGTCAGCCGGAAATCCGCCAGCCGGTGCAGCAGGTCCGCCACCTGGGGCAGCGGAACAAAATGATACTGGATGTTTTGGCGTGTGGTGAGGTGTCCCTTGCCGCCGCAGAACTCGTCCGCGATGGTCGCTAGCTGGTCCATCTGAGAGGCGGTCATCGATCCGCCCGGGATCTTGGTGCGAATCATGTGCACGCCGGCTTGGCGCTGGCTGTAAACGCCACGCCGCAAGCGCTGCGCCCTGAACTCGTCGTCGGTCAGTCCGCCAGCCATGTACTTCTCGGCGTACGAACGGAAGAGCTCAATATCCGCCCGAACGGTGGCGTCGTACTGTGCTTCCGTCTCGTTTTGGAGGTTCTGGGGGGGCGAGGGCACTTCAGCGGTCATGATTACCCTTATGTCTATAGAGATTACTATATTTCAGGCTCATTTACAATCCTAAGGGAGGCGCGCAAGTGATCATAGAAATGCGGACGTACAAGATCAAGCCCGGTTTCCGCTCACGATTCCTGGAGATATTCCGCTCCAAGTCCATGCCGGCGCACGCGGAAATCGGGATGAAGATATTGGGCCCATTTCTTTCGGTCGAAGATCCCGACACCTTCTTCTTCATGCGCGGCTTCCCTGATCTGGCGTCGCGTGAGCCGATGAAAGCACAGTTCTATGAGGGTGCACTTTGGAAGGGCGAACTGGAGAACGTCCTGATGCCGATGATAGAAAAGTATGAAGTAGTGGTGGTGGAAGACCCTGACGAGCTGGTTCATTGGCGTTAGCGAACTGGCCGTTTCGGCTCGTCCTGGGGCCATTGAATGACGGGGCGCCGTTTCTGCATGGCGCAGTCCCTCAAAAACAGATTGATGAGGTTTTGATAAGGCATTCCCAACTCGGCCGCCATTTCCTTGAAGTAGTTCACTGCGGAAGTATCCAGGCGAATGGTGATCTGGCGCATCAGCTCGTGGCCGCCTTGTTCCGGAATGGATTCAAGCAACAACTCGCGACTCCAAAGGCCGCTCGCTACCATTCGACTTCTTTTGCGATAGACTCATTTGCTTACTGATGTCTCTTACCGCAGGACAAAGACTCGGCGTCGCAATCCTTGTGACGGCAGGCTGCGCCTTCGCCCAGATCGATTTGGGCGGCGAATGGGCCGCCACGTTCCATGAAGACTTACCGCATCGTGGAGGCGTGCAGCTGGGCGACTACACGGGGTTGCCGCTCAACGAATCGGGTTGGCGCAAGGCTCAGAGCTGGGACGAATCTTCCCGGTCGACCTTCGAGCGCCAATGCATCCCACACGTGGTCACCTACGCGATGCGCGGACCAGCGAATATTCGGTTCTCGAAGATTGTCGACCCGGTGTCGGGAGAGTTGCAAGCTTACAGCTTACTGGGCAGTTACGGCCGTCCCCGCACCATCTGGATGGATGGACGCGAGCATCCTTCGGAGCTTGCGCCGCACACCTGGGCCGGGTTCTCCACCGGACACTGGGAACGAAACATGTTGGTGGTTGAGACCACGCATATCAAGACCGGCTGGCTATTGCGCAACGGCGCGCCGACCAGCGATCTCGCGACGATGACAGAGTATTTCACTCGCTACGGCAACTATTTGATGCTGGCCAGCTTCGTGAACGATTTGATCTACCTGGACGAGCCGCTCATTCGAACTTCGAACTTTGTGCTGAGCCTCACTACCAATGCCGATGCCTGGGGAAATTGCGGGCCCGCACAGATCTTCGACGAACTCGGCGGGCGTCCGCACGGTTGGGTGCCGCACTACCTTCCCGGCCAGACGGACCATGTCCAGGAGTTCCTCACTAAGAGTGGCGTTCCAGCGGAGGCGGCGCGAGGCGGGGCCGCGACCACCTATCCCGAATACATCGTGAAATTGGAGAAGAAGGATCTGGACAATCGCATCTTCCCTACACCGGCGCCGGGCAAAAGTTTCCCTCGCGTCGTTTCTCCCCAAACCGGCGAGACCAATATCAGCGAAACGGCGGGCGAAATTAAAGTACTGCCAGTGCAAGGAAACGTGTACCTGCTGGCAGGTGCGGGTGGGAACATGGGCGTGCAGGTAGGCGAGGACGGCGTCCTACTGGTGGACGCGGGCGATGGCAAGGCCACCGACAAGGTGATCGCGGCGATCCGAAAATTGTCGAACAAACCGATTCGTTTCATCATCGATACGAACGCAAATCCGGATCATATTGGTGGAAATGAGCGGCTGGCTGCGGCTGGACGGGCTGCCGGTGGCGGCCGTGCGATCGACCGAGCGGGCCCTGGCGCGATGGTGTTTGCGCATGAAGCGGTGCTTGCCGCGGTAAGCGCGCCGAGCGGCCAGAAGGCGCTGATGCCGATAGGTGCGTGGCCCACCGAAGCATATCCGGGCGATTCCAAAGAAGTGACTCTGAACAATGAAGCGATTCAACTCTTCCATGTGCCGGCCGCGCATACGGATGGCGACAGCCTGGTGTTCTTCCGACGCTCCGACGTCATCGCAACCGGCGACATTTTCGTGACGACGACATATCCAGTGATCGACAAGGGCGGGAGCATCAACGGCGTGATTGCGGGTTTGAACCGCATCATTGAGATCACCATCCCGAAGGACTGGCAGGAAGGCGGGACCATGGTCATCCCCGGGCACGGGCGAATCTGCGATGAAGCCGACGTGGTGGAATACCGGGACATGGTCACGATCATCCGCGATCGGATTCAGGACTCGATAAAGAAAGGGATGACGCTCGATCAGGTGAAGGCGGCCCGGCCGACGCTGGAGTACGACTCGCGTTACGGATCGGACACGGGTGCGTGGACCACTGCGATGTTTATCGAAGCGGTGTATAAGAGCCTATCGGGGAAATGAGCATGCGCATTGCGGCAGCAGCGTTGCTCATGTTGGCGATGGGGGCACCGGCGACTCCGCAATCGCCCGCCAAAACTCCGAAAGACGCCGCGCCGATCGACCTGACGGGAAACTGGGTCTCGGTAGTCACCGAAGATTGGCGCTGGCGCATGCTGATCCCCAAGAAAGGCGACTACGCCAGCGTGCCGCTGAGTGCGGAGGGACGCAAGCTCGCCGACACGTGGGACGCATCCAAGTTGGCGAGCGACGGCTGCAAAGCCTATGGCGCCGCGGCGCTGATGCGGGTGCCGGGGCGGCTCCAGATTAGCTGGGAGAATGACACGGCGTTGCGAATCGATACGGATGCCGGGCAACAAACGCGGCGCCTTTATTTCGACAAGGCCCAAAAACCGCAGCCGGAACGGACCTGGCAAGGAAACTCGGCGGCGGAGTGGGATCGCATCACGCGGCCCGGCGGACTGGGCGTGAGTCTCCAACAAGGGCCGGGCATTCCCGGTGCATTGAAGGTGGTCACCACGAATCTAAAGGCCGGATACCTGCGCAAGAACGGTGTTCCTTACAGCGAGGACACCACGATGACGGAATACTTCGATCGTCTGTCGGCGTATGGGACCGACTGGTTGACCGTATTCACCATCGTTGAAGATCCGCACTACTTGAACCAGCCATTCATCACGAGCACGCACTTCAAACGAGAGCCCGACCGATCGAAGTGGATGCCGACGCCATGTGAGGCGGGATCGAGCGGCCAGTAGCTGTGTACGATGGATGCGTGGGTAGGGCGACGACACTGATTTTCGTCGTGGCGGCTTACTGCCACGCTGCTCAGCTCGGCGCGATCCCTTCAGATGCTGCCAAAGTATCTGCCGCGGAGGCCCAACAATTTCTAGAGATGATCTGCCCGGGGCACGCATCGGCTACGGGCTGCTCGGTCTGTCCCCCGGAAACTCCGTTTTCCGCTCAATCATGGAATCTTGAGACCATCACCTTCGGGCATTACCTGGGGCCGGCGAGCGAGGACGCTTTCGTCAGTGGATTCGGGTGCGAGCCCCACTCCAACGGGATGAGTGGCGCCTACCTGTTTACCAAGGAAGGATCTTCGTGGCGAAAGGTCTGGTACGGCGCGGGCGAAAATGCGAGCGACTGCAAGAAGCTGACCGGCTCCGACGGACGGGATCTTCTGGTTTGCGAGGGTGCGGATATGCACCAGGGAGTCGGAGATTGGTTCCTGTACCTGTTGGATGCCGGTCAGGATCCGAGCAAGCGGGAAGATAACACTCTCGATATTTTTTTCGGGGTGGATGATTCCCTGGGAGGCTGCACCCAACTTCCGGACGGCGCGGTGGTAAGCGGCGCGATCGAATCCGTGTCGTTTTCTCCAGCGAAGGCGCCGCATGCCGTGCGGATTAGCGTGACCGCGCGGCTGGGCAAAGCAGCGATCCCCGCCAAGATTCTGAGTGACTGTTATATCAAGCCCAATCCGACCATCGCGGCGGTACGAATTCGTCTTTAACGGGCGGAAGGTCGTGCCGGATGCGAAGAACCCGCCGACGAAGTACGCTTGGGCGGTTGCGCCGCGAACGTCTTACAGCCCGGGGAAGTGAGCGGCCCGCTACTTACAATCCGGCAGATCTTGGCCGACGTAATAGCGGGTGCTGGCGCGCTGGGAGCGATTGGTCGGCGGCACGCAAGTGATGGACTGGCCTTGCGCCAGCCACATAGCGCGGCCCGAGAGATCGCGATCCAGCACCGGATAAACGCGCCATACGACCCAAACGACGGTTGCCGTCGCGAACAAGGCCAAGGCCGCGAAGCTATATTCGCGGCGGCCGACAGCGCATCCGACCGCGAGGGCCGAGCAGCCGAGAATCCCCAATAGGGTGAAATGCAAGGACACGTGAGAAATGCCGCTGACAAGGGCTTGGGGCAGCACTTCCATCAGGGGAGGTGCGATGAAGAACAGAAGGCCGCAAGCGGCCAGCAAAATTCTGGCCCGCGCAGCTTCGGAGAGCGCGATACCGATGAGAGCAGCCAGCGGCGGCAGCAATGGCAGCAAGTAACCCGGCAGCTTGTTGCGAGAGGCGGAGAAAAATACGAAGCCCCATGCGAACCATGCCAGCAGAAATTGGGCGCGGCGATCGTGATAGAGACGACGGTTGAACAGCAGGACCAACATTGGGGTCCAGGGGAAAAGGCCGGCGAGGAGAACCGGGATGTAAAACCAGATGGGCCGGCCATGCAGAAGTGTGCTGCTAACAAATCTGTCGAAGTGATGTTTCCAGAAAAAGTCTTGAAGAAACGGCGTGCCGTTGCGGAGGGTCACAAGCACGTACCAGGGCGTTGCGATCAGAGCGGCCGCGGCAAAGGTGAGCGCGAGGTCGCGGATGCGATGGCGCAAGAACCAAAGTGCCGGGATGAAGAGCACAAGCGGAACGAGACCTTTCGCGAGCACGGCGAGGCCGAGGAGCACACCGGCGAGGAGCGACGCGCGAGGGGAATAGAAGATCGCGAGCATCGCGGCGGCGAACGCAGCGGACATTGGCAGATCAGTGATCGCTACGTGGCTATAGACCAGCCAGCCTGCTGAAGTTGCCAGGATCGCGGCCGAGTACCAGGCCGCGCGGTCACCGAACTCGCGCCGCAACACGACGAAGAAGTAAATCAGGAACGCGACGCTCGCGAGCGCCACCGGCAAGCGCGGCGCCAGGTCGGATCCGAGACCGGCCTTGAACCCAGCCGCAGTCATCCAATACAGAAGCGCGGGTTTTTCGAACCACGGCTGTCCCCACAAACGCGGCGTGATCCAATCGCCAGTCGCAGCCATCGCCCTGCCAATTGCCGCATAGCGCGGCTCGTCTGGTCCCAGGAGACCGGCGCGCGTGAGTCCAAAGAAATAGAGGAAGAACAGGCCAACGGCGGACAGAATCGCAGCGGCGCGGGTCATTCGGGCGGACGCTGGCGGCTTTCTCCCGATTCCGGAGCAGGCTCGGAGAGCGCCACCAACTCCGCCGGCTCACCGCGCCCGCCGACTGCGACCACGATGTACTGCTTGCCCTTCGCCATGTAAGTCATCGGCACGCCAGTCGCATGCGCAGGCAGCTTCAGCTCGAAGATGGTGTCGCCGGTTTTCTTGTCGAGCGCGCGGAGGGTGGACGCATTCGAACCGTTCACCGGCGTCAGGCCGGTTGCGTCGGCCGAAAACCGCAGCGTCTTGGTCGCGAGCAGCAGCGCGCGTTCCGGGTTGCCGAACTTACTGGTGTCAATGCCGTTCAGCGCCGGGTTGTTCTTGATGTCGTCGGGCGGTTGGCCGTTCGGAATCATCCAGAGCTGATCGCCGGAATTCATATCGATGGCGGTGATACGGCCGTAGGGCGGTTTAATGATCGGCAGACTCTTGTTGATCTTTTCGAGAAACACGTTCTTGACGATATAGTTCATGTCGGAGTGCTGTGGATCGTGGATCAGAGCCGCCACAAAAGGATTGGTGACCGATGGAACATAGAGGACGCCCGTCTCCGGATCCGCCGCCGCTCCTTGCCAATTGGCGCCGCCCGTCGCGTTCGGCAGCATCAAGGTTCCCTTCTTGCCATTGGCGTCGAATACCGTTGCGGGAGTGAAAAGCGGGCCCATCTTGTATTCGGATGCGATCTTCAGCGCTTCGGCCTTGAGCTGCGGCGTGAAGTCGATCAGATCGTCAGGGCTCACGCCTTGGCGGTCAAAGGCCGCAGGCTTGGTCGGGAATGGCTGCGTGGGTGCGGTTTTTTCGCCGGGAACATCGGATTGGCCGACGGGCCGCTCTTCTATCGGCCACACGGGCGCGCCGGTCTCGCGATCGAACACGTACACGAAGGCTTGCTTGGTGACCTGCGCGACGGCTTTGATCTTCCTGCCATTCACTGTGATGTCCAACAGAACGGGCGCGGCCGGATTGTCCCAATCCCAAATACCGTGATGGATGATCTGATAATGCCAGACACGCTTGCCGGTGCGCGCGTTCACGCAGACCAGGCTTTCGTCGAAGAGATCGTCGCCCGGCCGATGCCCACCGTAGAAATCTCCGGTCGGTGTTTCGACCGGCAGGTAGACGTAGCCCAGCTCCGGATCGGCGCTCATGGGCGCCCACACAGCAGTATTGCCAGTGTACTTCCACGATCCGTCCTGCCAGGTTTCGTTTCCGAAATCGCCGGGCTGCGCGATGGTGTGGAAAGTCCACAGGAGCTTGCCGGTGTGCACGTCATAACCGCGCACGTAGCCCGGAACATTTTCCTTGGATGGCGGCGTGGTGCCGAGCTGCAAGGCCGATCCAACCACCACCGTGTCACCCACCACGATGGCGGGCGAGGTAGCGCCGATGATGCCGGGTTTGATGTTCTCGCGATCGAGGCCGACCAGTAGATCGACGATGCCGTTGTTGCCGAAGCCGGCGGCGGGAAGCCCGGTCTTGGCATTGAGCGCTATCAACTGATATCCGAGCGAGATGGTCAGAATCCGCTCGTCGCCCTGATTGTCGGCCCAGTAAGCAACGCCGCGATTGTTGAAGCGCACGGCGTGATCGCCGCGGTCGCCTTCATCGAACCGATACATCCACAGCGTTTCGCCGGTGACGGCGTCCACCGCGACAGTGTCGCGCCGCATTCCAGCGGTGAAATACAGAACGCCGTGCACCATGAGCGGCGTGACCTCATAGTTCGGATCCGCTCGGGGGCCGAAGTTCTGCGCCTTCCATGTCCAGGCGACTTGCAGCTTGCCGACGTTGTCGCGGTTGATTTGATCGAGCGGCGAATACTTGGTGCTCTGCGCATCGGCTCCGTAGTAACGCCACTCGCCGCCCGCTGTACCGGATTGAGCGAGTGCGAAAGCAATTGGAAGCGAGAGCAGCAGTAGGGTGCTGGCGGCGCGACGCATTCTAGAGTCCTTCCTGCAAAATTATACCTGCTGGCGTGGCTCGAGAGATGGGGACGTGTGATAGAAAAAGCCGCGGCTCCTGGTGGAACCGCGGCCAATTTAGCGAACTAGGAGATTCTAGTCAGAGGGCGGCGCCCTGATGCGTGCCGAACGGCAGGCTCCGGAGGGACACGCGTTTCAAACGATTACTGCGAAAACTATTCGATGCCAGCGCTCACCAGGAAGCGAGCCGTGTGGAGTGAGAACAGCGGCTGGCCGCTCTGAGGCTCGGTCAAGAAGAACCCGCCTTCTCTACTCGAGCAGCGGCATCCGCCGCGCCATAGCGCGGAATCTTACCGGCGATGGTGACGGGGGTGGCTTCCAGAAACTCAATAACTCGCGGAAGCTTATACTCGGCTAGCTGCTGACGGCATTGTTCAATTACTTCGCGGCGGGTAACTTGAAGGCCTTCGCGCGGCACGACCCTAGCCCGAATGAGGTCGCCTCCACGGCCGTTCGGAACGGCATCGACGTGGCAGGACGCCACGTTTGGAAGCATCTCGAGGACCCGCTCAACCTCCACCGGATCCACCTTGACTCCGGCGATGTTCATCACGCGCCCCATCCTGCCGGTCAAATAGAGATTGCCGGCGGAATCAAAATAGCCGAGGTCGCCAGTGCGGAAAAAGCCATTGTGAAAGACGCTGCGGGTTAGCTCGGGCTCTCCCAAGTACCCCGACATTACGGATTCCGATCGTATCGCCAGTTCGCCAATCTCGCCACGCTCCAACCTCTGGCCGCCAGCTCCAAGGACCATAACTTCGACACCACGAACGGGTTCGCCGATGCACGCGCCAACGGAAGAGGCCGGCGTCTCGACACCACGTTCGAGCGCGACGACGCCCGCCTCCGACATCCCGTAAAATTGCCGGACAAATACGCCGAAGCGATCTCGCCAACGCTCAACTATGCTGGATGGGATACGTCCGCCGGAGCTGAAGCAATGCTTCAGACTGGACAGCGAAGCGGGATCACAGTCCACCAGGGATCCGTAGATGAACGGTGAACCGAACAGCATGTCTACTTTCTCGCGGTGGACGAGTTCAGCACAAGCGCCGGGGCTAAACTGGCGCATCATCACCAAGGTTGCGCCGCTCAATAGTGGCAGCATCAGGTTGTTATTTAATCCGTGACTGTAATGAAACGGCACCACACTCAGGAATCGGCGGCCTGGTCCGACGTCCAGCCAACCAGCCAAGCTTTTAGCGTTTCCAATCAGATTGCGATGGCTGCGAGGAACCAGGCGCGGCGTACCCGTTGATCCCGAGGTGGACAAATAGAGTGCCGGAGCGTCTTCAGTTACTGAAACGATTGCGGAGGGGCTGGAGGCGCCGGCAGCTTTGCCTTGAACCGGCATGCGGTCGGCGGTGAGCAAGCGGTCATTCGGAATCACGTCGAGAATCTGATCCCATTCGGCGCTGAAACGCGGCTCGATAACGGCGCTCCGGAATCCCAACCGCGCCGCGAACGCGCGCAATTCCACTGCCCGCCATTGCGGATTGCACGGCATAATCACGCAACCCAATTCGGAGATTGCGAAAAAGCATGCCACGAACTGCCAGGAGATATCGAGCGACAGGGCTATGACGTCGCCGGGCTTGGGATTGAGCGTTCTCCGCAGCCATTCATGAGCGGACTGCACTCGCTCGGACAGTTCGCCATAGGAAATTCTTTGCTCGCCGTCGACGATGGCGAGTTCATCGCGATACCGGAGTGCGACGTGGCGCAGGTATTCAGAAATCACGCCGGGTCCACCTCTGCCGGACCGTGCCCTGACGGACTTGCCGAAGCGTGGGAGCGCCGCGCGGTCCGCTGATCAACATAAGCCGCCAGCTCCTTCAGATCGCGCACCACCTTGATGGTCAACATTTCGGGCTCGAATGTGATTCCGAACTCCTTCTCGATTGCGGCAACGAATTCGAGCACCGCCACCGAGTCCATCCCGGCGGCTTCATCCAGCTTGGTTTCGTAGCTGAAGTCTTCCTCGCGCAGGTTCACGTGCAGCGACTCGATGAAGACGCGCCGTATCCGCCCCATCGTATCCCGCGACCCGGAGCCGGCGTCTTTCACAAGTGATTCCATAGCCTCCACTCCTCCGGATATTCGATGATCTGTTTTTCCACAACGGCAAAGAAGCGTGGCAAGTTGGCTGATATAAAGGTTTCCCGCGAAGAGGCGCCGTCGATTTCCAGCATGGGATCAAAGCGGATTCGAAATCCGCTGCTCCGGCCCAGGCACAAAATCGGGACCACGGCGCAGTCCGACAATCGGACGATCTCAAAAATCCCGGGCCGGAGACGCCAAGGAACTCCCAGGAATGGATGACCGACCACCGTCGCTCTACGTCCATCAATCTGGAGGGCAACCAATCCGCCCGCGCGCAGTCTTCGCATGATCCTGAGACTGCAGTCCGGATCATGAATAGAAACCTGGTCGGGGTTAGCGCGCTCCTGGAGTTGGGCGGAGAGCGGCTGTAAGAACAGCTTGCCCAGCCGGCCTTGCGCCTGGTTCCGCGGCCGCCGGTTGTGAACGGAAAGCACGGCATAACCCTTGGTGGCGAGATACCGCAGGGCGATTCGATTTGCACAGAAATGGCCAGCCAGCAGAACCACACCCTTCCCGTGGGCGATGGCGCTTTCGAGATGCTGAATCCCATCGAGGTCCCTGCAACGCAGCATTTTGTCGGAAGAACGGCGGAGCAGCAGAAGCCCATCCAGCGTGCGGATCACGGTATTTGTGAGCGACCGGCTGGCAATTCGTCTGGCGTCTGCGGGCGTCGTGCGGCAGGCCTGTGCGATCCACTTGGCGGCCCGGGCTTTCGAGCGGCGGGCATCGAACTGGACGATCGGATCTGACAACTTTCCGATGGCGTATAAAGACCAGCGTGGCAGTACGCTGGCCAGCAGGCGAAGCGGGTACAGATAGAGCAGCCAAAGCAGGTCGTTTAGTGTAACGAGGGGCAGCGTAACCGGCGGCGTGGAATTCGGGTTGGATGCCGGCACGGCACGGCACGCCTCAGAAGTTCCCATGTCCGGACTCACTTGCATCAGGATAGCTTACACTTGCACGACGCTCCAGGACGGTCCAGGCGTCTCGGTAACGGCGATTTGATACAATCGCTGGCCATGAGACTAAACCGATTCAGCGCCTGTGGGATCGCCGTGCTCGCATTCGTGGCCGGCTCGTTATTCACTGCCCGGCTTTACCGAGCGGAGCAAGTTCGGGCGGACGCCAACCGTGTTTTCGAGCTGCGCGTCTATCATACGGTTCCCGGCAAAGCTCTCGCATTGCAGTCCGAGTTTCGCGACAAAGTGACCAAGCTCTTCGCCAAGCACGATCTGAAAGCCGTGGGTTATTGGGCGCCCGTGGATGCGCCTGCATCGGACAACACGTTTATCTACATCCTGGCTCATCCCAGCAGGGATGAAGCGAAAAAGCACTGGGCGGCGTTTCAGGCCGATCCGGATTTCCAGGAGATGATCAAGTCCCAGCAGACCCCGGAGGCGAAAATTGTGGAAAAAGTAGATTCCACCTACATGGACCCGGTCGACTTCTCTCCGCTGAAGTAGAGCGGCGCTTGCCGTCGTCTACTGAATGTATATGATCGCTTCCGACGTGTAAGCCTCGATGGTTGAAACATCGACGGTCCCGGGGCCCGGCGCAAGCCCTCTGGGAACGACAAAGTCGATCTGATACACACCGGCAAGTCCCGGGGCAAGGCCGGCGAAATAGACCATCGGGGAATCTTTATCCACGCCGGTCTGATCCACGATGTCGATGCCGATCGATCCTGCCTCGTTGGAGTTACTGACCGGGCTGGAAGACCCTGCGGCCCCGTCGGCGACCGCCGGAGTGACCGCACCCAGTCCGGTGAGGTAAAGTACCAGCGTTTCGCCCGCAACCGCCGGATTGTCTGGCGTCACCACGGAGTAGTCCAGGTGCGTTACGGCGGCCGGACCGATTCCGAGCGGCGCACTGGTGAACACGCCCGGCGCGGTCAGGTTGGTGTATACCGTAACTTGATTCGACGCAACTCTGTTGTTCGTCACCTGGAACGTGGCGTAGCTCGCGGTGGTCTCAAATGGAATGAGCAGATTGATCTGTGTCGGGCTCACATAATCGAGCGGCGCGAGCACGTTGTTCACGGTCACTTGCACATTGCCCAAAGTCGTTGGTAGCGGCAACTTCTGCGCCGACTGCGGCGCCGAGGAAAAGCCGGAGCCGTAGATAGTCACAAACTCGCCCGGCGCCACGGAATTCGTGATGGGAGCATAGCTGGCGGCGTTGAAGATACTCAGCGGTTCGATATACACGCTGGTGGCCGCCTGGGACGGCTGCGCCAATAGATTGACGGACAGCGAATAGAATGAACCGGTCCCGACCAATAAGACAGCCTGTCCGTTGACCCCCAACTCGTACTGGGAGGTGCCGTCGGTGAAAGTGCCCTTGGATGCGAAATTGAACGATCCCGCGAAGGTGTCATCGATCGCGGATTGATCGAAAAATACGAGTCTTTGGTGCGAAATCGTGGCGTCCTGGCTGCCGAGAGCCAATGTGGAACCGTAAAATGAATCGATGTCATCGTTGCCGTCGGCTTCGCCGGACGCGTCGTTCTCAAGCGCCGCGTTGAAGTAGGTGCCGTGGTACATACTGTTCGCCGCTGATCCGGAAAGCGACTGGATGCCGATAATCAAGTCGAATCCGTTTGGGTCGCCGCCCAGCAAAAGGGTTCCATCCGAGGAAACATAGAACGTCTTCTGTCCGCTCACCAGCGCGGTCAATGGTATCGAGGCGGTGGGAAACGTCAGGGTACCGGCCCCGTTGGGATTGTTAATCGAATAGGCGACGCCGGAAAACGTTTGGGTGACATTCTTGCTGCCCTGATTGGCCATCGCGCCGTTTACACTGACGGTGCCGAGGCTTCCATTCCCAGAGGAAGCGAGAGTATAGTATCCGTCCCGCACTTGAGTTGCACTGGCTTGAAGGAAATCGATGAAACCGACGTTGTATGATCCGCTCAGGCTGCTATTGGTGGCTCCCGAACCGGCCTGAATGGCGACGAAGACATCGTTGTATGCTCCCTCCGTGGCGCTCGCGACAATTGCCACAGGTCCAACGCCCGCGATAGCGCCATACTCTATGTCGGTGCTGTCGATCGGGTTCTGAATCTGCGCCAGCCCGTTGGATTCCACCGAGTAGGTGCCGGCGATCGAATAGGTTACCCCGGAGGTTCCAGCCATGGTGTCCGACATCTGTCCGATGAAGGTGTAATTGCCATTGCCGTCAAAGATCATGACGCCGATAATGCTGATGGCGCGGCCGATCGCGCTGGTGATGGAGTCCAGATCGGTGGTAACCACTTGGCGGACGAAATATTCGCCATTCAGCTTGCCATTGCCGCTAGTGTCGAAGGTTTGCGCGGCGGCTGGAACAGGAAGTCCCGCAAAGAGAGCAGTTATGCACGTGAGAAGGGCGCTGGATTTACTTAGCGGCATGCTGATCCAACATTGCTGCCATGATATATCGTGGACGGCTTCATTGCTGTCGCGGTTTCATCGCCAGCATTGTCAGCGGCTGGCGCGTGTGAGACCATCAAGGTATGCGTACAGCAGTCCGCTGTTTCCTGCTGTTCTTCGCGCTGGGTGTGTTGTGGGCGCAGGACAAGGTCTTTATCTGCCCCATGGACCCCGACGTTCGCTCCAATCAGCCCGGCACTTGCCGGCGCTGCGGAATGAAGCTGCGCGAGGGTATCCCGGAGCCGGTGGAGTTCCACTTGGATCTCACGATGACTCCGCGCGCCGCAAGACCCAATCAGACCACCCAACTCAAGTTTACCGTGCACGATCCGTGGAAGGACCGCACCGTCAAGGATTTCCAGATTGTTCACGAAAAGCTTTTCCATATGTTTGTAGTGAGTCAGGACCTGCAATTCTTCGTGCACGATCATCCGGTGTTCGAGCCGGAGGGCGACTTTATTTATAGTCTCGCGTTTCCCAAGCCCGGAATGTACCGCGTCCTGGGGGATTTTTATCCGGACGGCGCTACGCCGCAGTTGATCGCCAAGACCGTGATCGTTTCTGGAACACCCCCACCGCCGGCCATACTCCCGCGCGATTATTCCACCAAGCAGGCCGAGAACATGCAGGTGGAAATGACCACCGATCCGCCACAGCCCATCGCCGCGCAGAAGACGCAGATCTATTTTCGGCTGACGCCGGCCGATGGCCTGGAGAAATACATCGGCGCGTGGTCGCACATGTTGGCGGCCAGCGACGATCTGATCGATATGATCCACACGCATCCGTTCATCGCCGATGGCGGTCCGCAAATTCAGTTCAGTTTGGAGTTCCCGCGTGCGCGAACTTATCGGGTGTGGGTGCAGTTCCAGCGCAAGGGCGTAGTGAACACTGCGCATTTTGACGTGCCCGTCAAGGAGTTGGAATAGTCAGGGCGTTGGAGTGGAACTAGTCGTCGCCGGAGCAGCGGGCAGCAGCAGCACTGTGGATCCAGGCGGGACTCCGTGAATCTTCGTGCCAGCCGGCAACTCGATCGCGTTTCGACAGAGAAACGGATGCGCGAACTTCGCGCTGTAATGTTCGAACCATAGTAGCGGCTCGATGCTGCCGTCGGGCATTTCGGCGGTGATCTGAAACGCAGCGTCTTCGGGCACGGCCTTGGGCACCAGGCCATCCAGCAAGAAATCCTTGCGAAGTTCGAACTCGCCGCTGACCGCGATTGATCCGTGCGTGGGAACGTCGGCCGGCTGTTCGAATTTGGGATCCGGCGCCAGATCCTTCGCCTCGCCTTCCGGCACGCCGCCACCCGCCCAACTGACGATGAGTTCGAGTTGCTCGGGGGTGAGCGCCTTATCGTTGCGAAAATCGCCAAAGCCTTTCACCGCGCCCCACGGAGGCATGCGCCGCTCCAGCACTTCTTCTTTGATGGCGACGGCCCAAGGGCGCGCCACTTCGTAAGTCATCAACGAGAATGCCTGTCCTCCGTCGTGATGGCAGGACGCGCAGCGCTCATAGATGATGCGCGAGATTTCGCGATCCCAGGTGATGGGAGTGGTGATGATGTCGTGCGCAGCCGCAGTGGCGGCTGTAATGAGAATCAAACCGGCGATGAGGGTCGAACACTCTGGCCAACGGCGCCCCATGGCTGTATGATACAACGCCAGTATGTGGATGACGCGGCGTTGCGGGCTAACTTTCTTGCTGGGGCTGGGGTTTGGATTCGCAGGCCACGCTTGGCCCGGTCAGTCTGATCAGTCTGGCGAGCATCCGGTTACGGGCCGGAAGATCGCGGGCGTGATGGGGGTGCAGGGCGCGGACTGGTTGAATCGGCCGGAACGCGAGAAGGAAGAAAATCCGGAAGGCGCGCTGGATGCGCTCGCAATTCGCGCGGGGATGGTGGTGGCCGACGTCGGCGCCGGCACCGGATACATGTCGTTACGGCTGGCGAAGCGTGTGGGACCATCAGGCAAGGTCTACGCGAATGATATTCAGCCCGAGATGCTGCGGCGGCTGCAGGCGAATGCGGCCATGGCAGGGCTCACAAATATCGAGACCGTGCAGGGTGAGGAGGCCGATCCGAAACTTCCACCGGGCCGCATGGATCTGGTGCTGCTGGTGGACGTGTATCACGAGTTCTCCAAGCCGCGCCAGATGATCGACAAAATTCGCGAAGCGTTGAAGCCCGACGGACGGCTGGTGCTGCTCGAATATCGCAAGGAAGATCCGAACGTGCCGATTCGCGAGGAGCACAAAATGACCGTGGCCGAAGTAAAGGCGGAACTGGAGCCACAAGGGTTGGTGCTGAGTCAGGTGATCGAGACGCTGCCCCGGCAGCACATTTTGATTTTGACGAAAGCTGCCGCGTCGAAGGCGGCCGCGGCTCACTGAACGTTACTCCAGCTCGTCTTTTTACTCCAACTCGTCGGAGGTCGGCGGCTCGAACCAACTTCGCCAGAGATCAAGCTTGGCTTCATCGATATGGGCCATGGCCGGGCGGTAAATCAGCGTTGCGCTTACTCAGGCGAGCCCATAACTCGTCACGAGGGACGTCGAGGAAGCGTAGTTCCACGCGTGCGCCCAGCGCCTTAGCCCGCGAACGGTACTCATCACGTTCCGCGCGGGACCAGAAGCCATTTTCAAGAATAACGTCGACGCCGAGAGCCAGCGCCCGTGCCGCAACGTCCCATTGCAAGCTCTCAACGGCCGCTCGCTTCGCCTCGTCGTACAGATCGATGGAAAGAGCCCACATCCATTCGTCTGGCGCTAAACGTAAGGCGTTGCGCTCGCGTTCTAATCTTCTTGCCAACGTTGTCTTGCCGGAACCGGGCAATCCGCAGAGTAAGAAGAGGGTCGGCACCTGACATGATTATTGCAGCCGCTTGACCGCTTCCAGCGCCAATTCGTGCAGACCTTTGCCGCCATGCGCGACATAGGCGATGATCTGATCGCGCATGCGACGCTCCCAGAATTTCTTGAAGTGATCGGTCACGCCAGCGACCGCTTCATCATGCGGATAGCCGGCGAAGAACAGAGCGATCTGGTTCGCCCGGTGAACCATGCGGTCTGATTCCATGGTTATTCGATGAGCCCTAGTCGCCGGCCGCGCCGCTCAGGATCTGCTTGCTCTGAATCTGAGTAGTCTCGCGGCGCGTTTCGAGATAGTTCTCCTGCCACTCCGACATGCGTTTGGCAAGACACACCTCCACGGCCGTTACCTTGTACTCGGGGCAGCCGGTAGCCCAATCCTCAAACTCGGTGGTGACGACGTTCGCGCCGGTGAAGCCGTGATGGAACGTGGTGTAGACGACGCCCGGCTGCATGCGCTCGGAGATGCGCGCGTGCAACGTGGTTTGGCCGGCGCGGCTGGTGAGCGCTACGCGGTCGCCTTCGCGGATGCCGCGATTCTCGGCATCCCAAGGATGAATGTCGAGTATGTCTTCGGGGTGCCACACATTGTTTTCCGTCCGCGCGGTTTGCGCGCCGACGTTGTATTGGGTCAGGATGCGGCCGGTGGTCAGGATCAACGGAAAGCGGCCGGTGGTGCGCTCTTCGGTGGGTACAAATTCGGTAATCATGAAACGGCCCTTACCGCGCACGAATCCGCCAATGTGCATCACCGGCGTACCTTCGGGCGCCTTGGCGTTGCAGGGCCATTGGATGCTGCCGAGCTCGTCGATCTTGTCGAAACTGACGCCGGCGAAGGTCGGCGTGAGGCGGGCGATCTCGTCCATGATCTCCGATGGATGTTGATACGGCATCGGGTAGCCGAGCGCCGCCGACAGCGCCATCGTGATTTCCCAATCTGCCAGGCCGGCCATGGGAGGAATCGCCTTGCGCACGCGGCTGATGCGCCGTTCGGCGTTAGTGAAGGTCCCGTCTTTTTCGAGGAATGACGATCCGGGAAAGAAAACATGCGCGTAGCTGGCGGTCTCATTCAGGAAAAGATCCTGGACTACGACGCATTCCATCGCGGTCATTCCGGCTGTTACGTGTTGCGTGTTGGGATCGGATTGGACGATGTCCTCACCCTCGATGTAGATGCCCTTGAACGTCCCTTCGCAGGCGGCGTCCAGCATGTTGGAGATGCGCAGCCCGGGCTCGTTTTGGAGCGGCACATGCCAAGCCTCTTCGAACAGATGGCGCGCGGCGTCGTCCGAGACATGCCGGTATCCGGAGAATTCGTGCGGGAACGATCCCATGTCGCAGGCGCCCTGCACATTGTTTTGGCCACGCAGCGGATTCACGCCCACGCCGCGCTTGCCGAGGTTGCCGGTGGCCATGGCGAGATTGGCCATGCCCATCACCATGGTGGATCCCTGGCTGTGCTCGGTGACGCCGAGGCCGTAGTAAATGGCCGCGTTGCCGCCGGTAGCGTACAGCCGGGCCGCGGCGCGCAGGTCGGCGGCCGGAACGCCGCTGACTGCCTCGGTGGCTTCCGGCGAATTGCGTTCTTCAGCGACGAACTTGCGCCACTGCTCGAAAGCTTCGGTCTCGCAGCGCTCTTGGACAAACGGCTCGTCTACCAAACGCTCGGTCACAATCACATGCGCAAAGGCGTTGATGACGGCGACGTTCGATCCGGGGAGCAAAGGCAAATGATAATCCGCTTGGACGTGCGCGCTCCTCACCAAGTCGATGCGGCGCGGATCGACAACGATCAGGCGCGCGCCCTCGCGCAGCCGCCTCTTCATGTGGGACGCGAATACCGGATGGGCGTCGGTGGGATTGGCGCCGATCACCATGATGACGTCGGTNNGTATCGACGTTGTTGTTGCCGAACGCCGCGCGGATCATCTTTTGCACCAGGTAGGTTTCTTCGTTGGTGCAGCGCGAGGAGGTGATGCCGCCGACGGAATCCCGTCCGTACTTGGCCTGGATGCGCTTGAACTCGCTGGCCGCGTAATTGATGGCTTCTTCCCAGGTGACCTCGCGCCACGGGTCGGTAATTTTGGCGCGGATCATGGGCTTGGTAATGCGATCCTTGTGGGTCGCATAGCCCCATGCGAATCGGCCCTTCACGCACGAATGGCCATGGTTCGCTTTGCCGTCCTTGTACGGACTCATGCGGACCACTTCGTTGCCCTGCAGCTCGGCTATAAACGAACAGCCGACGCCGCAATAGGCGCAGGTGGTCACGACACTATGTTCGGGCTGTCCTTTGGCGATGATGGTTTTTTCCGTCAATGTCGCGGTGGGACACGCTTGCACGCACGCACCACAGGAGACGCATTCCGAATCCAAGAAATTGGTGGGACCGGACGCCACCTTGGACGCAAAGCCGCGGCCCTGGATGGTGAGCGCGAAAGTTCCTTGCACTTCCTCGCAGGCGCGCACGCAGCGCGAGCACACGATGCACTTGGAAGCCTCGAAGGTGAAGTATGGGTTCGACTCGTCTTTCGGGGCCTTGAGATGATTCTGCCCTTCGTAGCCGTAGCGGACTTCGCGCAACCCGACCACGCCTGCCATGTCCTGCAATTCGCAATCGCCGTTCGCCGCGCAGGTCAGACAATCCAGCGGATGATCTGAGATGTACAACTCCATCACGCCGCGCCGCAGTTTCGCGATCTTGGGTGATTGCGTCCGCACCTTCATGCCGGGTTCGGCCGGAGTGGTGCAAGAAGCAGGCGTCCCGCGGCGACCTTCGATCTCGACCAAACACAGCCGGCAGGAGCCGAACGCTTCCATGTTGTCCGTCGCGCACAGTTTCGGCACTTGCACGCCAGCTTCGACAGCGGCGCGCATTATCGAGGTTCCCCGTGGCACAGTTACTGGCTTGCCGTCGATCTCGAGCGTGACCAGCGTTTCGGCGATCCGTGCCGGAGTGCCGTAATCGGTTTCGCCGTGCTTAGTTCCTTGGATTAGCGCCATGGGTGTGTCTCTCGGTTCTGTGGATCAATGAGCCCCGGCGGTGCGGGCGCCGGTTTATCGAAATCCTCGGGGAAATGCCGGATCGCGCTCATCACCGGCAGCGGGATCAAGCCGCCCAGCGCGCACAGCGATCCGTCGGTCATCAGCTCACATAAATCATCCAGCAGTTCCAGGTTTTTCGTGCGATTATCATTCGCGATGATGCGATCGATCACTTCCACGCCGCGCGTGGAACCGACCCGGCACGGCGTGCATTTGCCGCAGCTTTCGATGGCGCAGAATTCCATCGCGAAGCGGGCTTGTTTCGCCAGATCCACAGTGTCGTCGAAGACCACGATGCCGCCGTGACCGAGCATGCCTTTGCGGGCGGCGAAGGCTTCATAGTCGAGGGGCGTATCGAGGAACGATTTGGGGAAATAGGCGCCAAGAGGTCCGCCCACCTGCACCGCGCGCAAGGGACGGCCCGTTGCGGTACCGCCGCCGAAGCCGTAGATCGCATCGTGCAGCGTGATGCCGAAGGCCTTCTCCACCAGGCCGCCGTGCTGGATGTTCCCGGCCAACTGAATGGTCAATGTTCCGCGCGATTTGCCCATGCCGAAGTCGCGATAATACGCCGCGCCCTTGTCCAATATGATCGGCACGGTGGCCAGAGTGATTAGATTGTTGACGACGGTCGGCTTCCCGAAGAGGCCTTCGATGGCAGGCAGCGGAGGCTTCGGCCTGATCTGCCCGCGCCGTCCTTCCAGGCTCTCGAGCATCGATGTCTCTTCGCCGCAGATGTAGGCGCCGGCTCCCAATCGCACTTCGAGATCGAACCGCTTGCCGCTGCCCGCGACATTCGCGCCTAAATAACTGTTCTCATAGGCAATGGCGATGGCGCGCTGCATCGTGCGGAACGCGTGCGGATATTCGGATCGGCAATAGATATAGCCTTGCGTGGCACCGACTGCGATGGCGGCGATGGTCATGCCTTCGATGAGAACGAAGGGATCGCCTTCCATGATCATGCGGTCGGCGTAGGTGCCGCTGTCGCCTTCGTCCGCGTTGCAGCAGATGTATTTCTGATCCGATGCAGCGCCCAGCACCGTCTTCCACTTGATACCGGTGGGAAAACCAGCGCCGCCGCGTCCCCGCAATCCCGAGTTGGTGACTTCGGTGACGATCTCTTCCGGCGCCAAGCTCAGGGCACGCTGCAATCCGCGATAGCCGCCGTGCGCGACGTAATCCGGCAGCGACAAAGGATCCACGATGCCGCAGCGGGCGAAGGTCAGGCGCTCCTGCTGCTTGAGATAGGGAATGTCTTCAGTGGGCCCGAGATGCAGCGAGTGGGCGTTGCCCTCTAGGAATCCCGCGTCGAACAAGCCTGCGACTGCTTCGCGCGAAACGGGTCCGTAGGCAATGCGTCCGCTCGGAGTTTCCACTTCGGTCTCTACTTCCACCAGCGGCTCCAGCCAGAACATCCCTCGCGAACCATTGCGGACCAGCGTGATATCGAGTCCCCGCGACGACGCTTCATTCGCGATCGCGCGCGCCACGCCCTCGGCGCCGACGGAGAGCGCAGCGGAATCGCGCGGAACGTAAACTCGTACGCTCCTTGCTGTCACCTTCGCGGGGCTCATTGCGCCCTCCGCGAGCCGTCAATCAAGAAGTCAGCGACACTCGGCGAGACGCGGCCATACGGCTCTCCATCCAGCATCACGGCCGGCGACAGAGCGCAATTTCCAAGACAGAAAACTTGTTCAACGGTCAGGCTCTGGTCTGCGGTTGTCTCGCCCAACTTGACGCCGAGCCGCCTTTCGATGTGCTGGACCAGCACGTCCGAACCCATGGACTGGCAAGACTCCGCGCGGCAGATCTTCAACACATGCTTTCCGGGCGCCGCGTGGCGAAAATCGTGATAGAAACTGATGACGCCATGCACTTCGGCGTGCGAAATATTCAGCGCGGTGGCGATCAGTGGCGCCGCGGCGGGATCGATATGTCCGAACTCTTCCTGGAGTGCATGCAGGATTGGCAGCAGAGCGCCGGGCAGGTGCTCCAACTCCCGAATCCGGGCTCGAGCCCGGTCGGCATCCCAGGCTTGCATGTTGCTCATGCTGAGTAATTTACCCGTACTTTCCGAAGACACCAATGGCTAACTTCAGGCACACGTCTTGCTGTTAAATTTTATCACATCGGCGTCTGGGCAGCCTTCGGCGGGTCGGCCCCCGGAGTTTCACATCGGCGTGAAGGCTGTTTGCCTAGCGCAGTTCGTACGCCTCTCGTGGCCGCCAAACAATAAGGCCTTGACGATAAGCTGTAGGATATGTGCCCTGAAGCAGGATTGGTAGGCTTCAAGTCGTTCACCGACGGCACGTCTCTGCCTTACGTTGGATGCAGGGTATCAATCCAGGCTCAGGTCTTGAGGGACGAGCCAATGCCGTGGTTTCGGGCAATCGCGCAGCGCATTCCTGACCATTGGGGCGAGCCGAAGTCCGTTCCTGGTGCCAATGTGTTCTTTAACCTCTCTGAGCGGGAGATGCGCTCCATCCTACCTAGCCTGCGGATGGTTCGGATTCATATTATCGATCCACGCACGTACTGCGACACGTTTGAGTCTGCTCTGGAGCCAATCTGGCGCCTGGAACGACGACTTTGAGCTTTCTCGCCCGGCTCGACAGGCGGCCACACGTCCGTCGTATTCAGGAAATGGTGCGCCGATACGTTGCGGAAGACATCGTCCGGGACTCTCCCGCTGAACGCCCCAAGCGGGAGACCGAATTGCTGGACTGCCTCTGTGGTCTGCGGGTGATTCCGATCCCGCCTGACATCCAGGGAATGGTTGCTCCACCAAGGCCCCGGCAGACTCTGGATGTTTCCGACTTTGAGAAGCGGTCGTCGAACATGGTGAATCAAGCGTCGACCGCCGTTGCAAAATCGGCGTCGGTATTTTCTGAAGCGCTGGAGATGGCCACCGATGCAGCAGACAACTACTCACCGGCAGCCTCCCGCGCGCTCATGAAGTTAATGCCGCACTTTCTTTCAGAGGGGCATGCATTTGACGAAGGCGAACCGGACGCTCTGGAGTTCGTGAGGAAGCAACGAGCCCAGGCGCTCGCCGAATTGAGCTTCTTCCCGGGCCTACGCCGTCCGAAAGAACTTGAGGAGATGAGCTCAGCAGACTCTCCTGAGATTCAGGCAGCCGACATCGCCGCCGGGATCGCCCGTGAGCTCTGGTATCGAGCCGGTCTAGTGAATCTGCTCCGGCATTTTGATGATGTTCTCCTGAACGGAATGCGGCTTTCGGAGAAATCCGCCGCGTCGCACCCGTATTCTCGTCCTCCGCTGCAGTAGCTTGCAGCTCCGGGAGGCCTGCCTGCCGATTGCAATCTTTCCAAGTGGCACGCCCTTCGGCGGCGGTCAAGAGTTCGCCGTTTTCCTACTCTTCCCACCCTCGCGCGCGCTTCGGTTACGGCGTGATGATCGATCAGATATCGGGCAAGGTTGCGCGGCACTCCGTTGTCGAACAGAACGAGCATCTACGGGTGGGGCGCAGGGACAACTGACGCTTCGGCGCTGCGCGCCGCGAATTCGAGAACAGCCTGAACCTGTTCTCGTGTTACTCCGAATTCTTCCACCAGTTCATCGACGGTCATGTCTTTCAAGTTCTGGAATACCGTGGAAACCGGCATCCGAGTGCCTTTGAATACCCACGCACCGCTGCGCTTGCTGGGAATGCTCTCCACGGCGGGACATTGAGACCAATCGAGAGGCGACGTGTTCCTATCTTCCTTTGATTGTACTTAAGCTGAGGACAGATCGGTCGGTTCCGTCTCAAACCCATCCTTCCGCCAGGCCAGCGCCTGGATACAATAATTAAGCGGACACAAATGCAGGCAGCCCACCATTCTCTCCTTCAGCGGATCACGATCGATTCCGACGTGCGGTTCGGGAAGCCGTGCATTCGCGGTCACCGGATCACCGTTCAGGAGATTTTGGAATGGCTCTCAAACGGGACGTCCCAGCAGCAAATCCTGGCCGATTATCCTCAGCTCGAACCGGATGACTTCCTCGCCGTGTACGGCTATGCTGCCGATTTGGCGGCGGGGTGCGAAGCCTCCGGAGGATGAAGCTCCTCTTCGACGAAAGCCTATCGCCGAAGCTGGTTCTACTGCTGAGCGATCTCTTTCCGGAGTCCGAAAGTGCGCTTCGAAACGGGCTTGCTGGCGTCGGCGATCGCAGGATTCTGGACTACGCCGCGGCTCATGACTTCATCTTGGTTTTGGCAGACAGCGATTTCGAGGGTTTGTTGAGACACGTCCCCGGTGGCCAGGTCGTCATTCTTCGATCTTGCGAGTACCCAACGGAGGTTGCCGCCCAGGTGCTGCGGCGCAATGCGATCCGTATCGCCGAGTTGCCAAACTCAGAGGATCATTTGATCGTTCTCGACCAATAGCTTCCGGTTGCAAAGTCGTCTGCCACGCACCGGCGCCACCCAATTTCCTGTCTGCTAGTGGATCGCAGCGACGAACGAACTAGAACGCTTCGAATGCGATAAAATGGCCGAGCCACTCGCGATATGCATGCAACTCGGCCGCAACGCCGACTGCTTCGGGTTAGCATATAAATTTACCGCTCTCGCAAGAAACATGATCGTCAAACTCAATCACCTCCAAGGTAAAGCGGCGGCTACCAGCGCCCAAGACGTCATTGGAACGGTCTACACGCTATTGGAGGAAGGCCATATCGAGAAAGCCCAGTTTGCCCGCCTCCAGATCGAATTGGACTGGATCCAATACAAACAGAACTTTCGCGAAGTGGTCATCGCGACCCAAGGCTACAACGAACAGGGCCAACAAGTTCCGATCATGGATGTGCACGTTGACACCCGCCAGGTGGTGCCGGGATGTTTGCGAGCAGCGCTGCTGCGCGCCTTGGCCCGTACCAACGCACAAGCGCCGCAGGATCAGGACCGGCTGCCGCTGGAACAGTTCCAGTCCATGCGCTCCAGCATCGTGTGGGAATTCAACAAGCTCTATTGGACCCGTTTGAAGGACTGGGAGATCGCGACCGGCAAGGGTTACGAGCAGGCGCTGCCGGGCGGCCAGTCGGACGGCCACAATCCGGAAGCGATCGCCGATAGCGTGGGAGACTTTTGGACCTTGTTGCGTGATCTGGAATCGAAGAACCAGCTTCCGCCGGAAATCTATCTGCTCGAAATCGGCGTTGGGACCGGAACGCGCTGCGGGCTGTGGCTCACCAGGTTTCGCACGCTGGATCAGCAGCGCGGAACCAGCTACTATCCGAAACTGCGAGTCCTGCTAGGCGATTATTCACTCGCCACGCTGGATATGTCGAAGCCGGCGGTGACGGATCACGCCGATCTTTGCAGCTTCCTGGTGCTGGACGCCATTAATCCGCTGAAGACCTTGTCGTTCCTGCGCCACAAGATCATGCAGGTTCATACCACCAATGTTTACGACAACCTGCCGGATGAAGAAGTGGTGCGGCGCGACGGCAAACTGTACTTCGTGCAGGTTCGCGCTTATGTTCCCATGGCGGATGTAGTGCGGCTCGCGACCGAGTTCGAGATTCAACCTGACAAGCTTCGCTCCACCATTAGCCGTTTGCTGTCGGGCAGCACCGACTTCCTGGGCGATTCGGCCCGCGGCGTGGCATTCTGGATGCAGCTTTGGAGCGCAGTGCGCCTGGAAGAGCGGCTGGTCCAGATGGAGGATCTTCCCGATTTCCCTTTTCCGCAGGGGCTGGACGCAGCCAAGGTGGAGGACATCCTCAAGGAAGCTCCGAGCGATTTCCGTTTTCACTTGAGTTCGGGCGCGCTGGAAAGCTTTCTGAACACACTTCCGCTGTTGCATCCGCGCGGCTATTTGCAGGTTCAGGACATCTTCGTAACGGATCTGGATCAGTACCGCCTGGGCTTCTACGGTCCGGGAAAACTGGACGGCTCGCTGCTGAATTGGGTCAATGGTGCTTTACTAAAAGAGGTGGCCGAGCGGGCCGGATATGACGTGCATTTCGCTCCGTTCCACTACCGCAAAGGATCGCGCACTTCCGTTCTCTATACAACGCGCCGAGAATAAATGACTCCCACTCTCCCTATCACGATGGTCGGCAGCTACGCCATGCCGGGTTGGCTGGAGCGCCTCAAGACCGAATATTTTGCCCGGCGGATCAGCCGTCATGATCTCGACGAGATCTATGACGCGGCGGCCAAAGCCGCGATTAAGGACCAGGAAATCGCCGGGCTGGACATCGTCACCGACGGCGAACCGCGCCGCGACAACATGGTCGACTACTTCGTCGAGCGGCTTCCTGGAGTGCAGATCGACCGGTCGTCCAAGAAGTTCTATTACGATTTCTACGACAGCGTGGTGCAGGGTAAGCTGCCCATGGCTTCGCTCGGCTTGGTGCCGGATTTCAACTTTCTGAAAGCGTTTACCGAGCGCGCCACCAAGATCTGTATCACCGGCCCGCATTGCTTGAGCAAGCGCATTCGCAATCAGTATTACCCGAGCGAAGAAGCTTTGGCCACCGACATCGCCAAGGTGATGAACCTGGAGTTGAAGGCGCTGGTGAAGGCGGGCGCCAACTACATCCAGATCGACGAGCCGTATTATTCCGGCTTCCCGGAGGACCTCCCGTGGTGCGTGAAGGTTTTGAACACCATGGTGGAGGGTGTGGACGCCAAGATCGCGGTGCACATCTGTTATGGAAACCGGTATGGCAAACCTTCCTGGGAGGGCAGTTATCGGTATCTGTTTCCGACCATCATGGAAGCGAAGGTGCAGCAGTTGACGCTGGAGTTCGCCCGGCGTGGCGGCGAGGACCTGGATCTGTTCAAGGAATTCAATACGAATTTCGAGCTGGGCGTCGGCGTCATCGATGTGAAGACCGACGACATCGAAACACCGGAGATGGTGGCGGACCGTATTCAGAAAGCGCTCAAGGTGCTGCCGCCGGAACGGATCTTCATCCTGCCGGATTGCGGGCTGTTCCACTTGTCGCACGACGTGGCGTTCGCCAAATTGAAAGCCATGGTGGAAGGCACGCGCATCGTCCGCAAGGAGTTGGGGAAGTAAAATCAAGCTGGGGAAGTGATCAAGGTTAATTAAATGCCAGCCGTGAATCCAGTTCGGGAAGCGCTCACCAGCGGCCGTTTTTGCTACATGGTGGAGCTGGTGGCCAGCGCCCTCACCCGCGAGGCCAAGCTGATGCATGTCGCCTCCGAACTGGCACAGATTCCGAACGTGGTGGCCGGCAGCATCACCAGTTACGCCGGCGGCGCGATGGGTCACGATCCCATCCGCGTGGGAACGGCGGCGCGGGCGCGCGGTCTGGTCCCCAATATTCATCTGACGTGCGTGAATCGAGATCCGCTGGACGTCCGCAACGCGCTCGATGATCTGATGGCGCTCGGTATCGAAAACGTTTTCGCGATCACGGGCGACTATCCCAAGGGCGCGGCCCCAGCGACGGTTGAGTTCGCGGCCGACTCGGTTCAGTTGGTTGAAATGATCAGCGAGATGCGGGCGGCCGGTGGGTGGCCGTTCTACATCTCAGTGGCGGTATCGCCATTCAAATACACGGAAGCGGATTGCGCCTATCAATATCTGAAGCTCGAGAAGAAGATCGCCGCGGGTGCCGACTACGCTATCACGCAGCTCGGCTTTGACTCGCGCAAATTCCGCGAGCTGAAGCGCTACCTGGACGAGCATGGCTTGAAGACGCCGATCTTTGGAAACGTCTACGTGCTGCCCCCCAAGGCGGCGCAGAGAATGTCGAAAGGCGAGCCGCCCGGATGCTGGGTTTCCAAAGAGCTGCTCGAAGAGATTCAAGTGGAAGCGCGGGCCGAGGACAAGGGCATGGCCGCGCGGCTGGAACGCGCCGCCCGCATCGTGGCGATTGTGCGAGGCCTGGGTTACGCGGGCGCGTACATCGGCGGCAATCATCAAGCCGATAATATTCGCTGGATCATCCGCCGTTCCGAAGCTCTGGCTCCGCGCTGGGAGGAACTGGCCGAAGAGATCAGCTACGCTCCCAAGGGCGGCTTTTATTTCTACGATTCGCCACCAACTCCGCCCAAGCCGCGCGAATTCACGCAGAAGCTCTTCGATGTCATCGAGCCCGCCAACACTCCGGCCCCTCTGCGCACCGTCTTGACGGGCATCCTTCGCTGGATCGATAATCGCCCCGCGGCTGCCCATGCTTTGGAAAAGGCCGAGTTGGCCTTTAAGAAGCCGGTCTTTGGATGCCAGGCCTGCGGCAATTGTGTTCTGGGCTTGATGGAATACGTCTGCCCCATGACCTGTCCCAAGAATATGCGCAACGGCCCTTGCGGCGGCACGTTCAACGGCCAGTGCGAGGTGATCCCCGAGCAGGCGTGCATCTGGGTGGAAGTTTACCAGCGCGCCAAGTCGGCCCAGCGCGTTGACGAGTTGAAAACTTTCATTCCCGCGCGGAATCGGGCTCTGCAGGGCACCAGTTCCTACATCAACTATTTCCTCGATCGCGACAGCCGCCCGGGACATGCGCAACCGCTGATCACGATCGCGAGCGCGACGCCAGCCAGCGCCCCGCGCGAAGTGGAAGAGCCGCTAGTCAAGACGCACCACGCGAAGTAGCCAACTCCCGGGCACCGCCATGTGGCTGCGATACGGCCCTAAATTAAGGGAGGGACACTGCCGATCAGTGGATCAGGGTGGACAACCGGGGCTGTTGCAAGCTCGTCAGCGGCCGCTTACAGAGCCGTAACCCGTGAGGGAGCGGTACGTGAGGGTTTTTTCCGCGGCATCAACGGGTGTGATGGATGATGACTACAGTAACCAATCGAGCACTCGAATTCAGGCAACATCTGTCTCAGCGCGTCCTGGTTGCCGACGGCGCCATGGCAACCATGTTGTACTCCTCCGGCGTCTTCATCAACAGATGCTTCGATGAGCTGAACTTGTCCTCGCCGGATCTGGTCCGCCAGATTCATCGTGATTACGCCGATGCCGGAGCTGAGATATTGGAGACCAATACCTACGGAGCCAATCGCGTCCGTCTGGGGGGATTCGGTTTCTCGGAAAAACTCCGCGCGATCAACGAGGCTGGGGTCCGGCTGGCACGCGAAGCCTCGCGAGGCGGACCTTTTGTCGCCGGCGCCATCGGTCCCCTGGGCGTCCACCTGGAACCCCTGGGGCCTACTTCCTTCGCCGAAGCCCGCGCCATTTTTCGCGAACAATCCGAGGCGCTAGTGGGCGCCGGCGTAGACCTGCTGATCCTGGAGACTTTCAGCGATTTGCATGAGCTGCGCGAAGCGGTCTTCGCAGTCCGGGAGGCTGCCGGGGCCGATCTGGTCATCGTTGCACAGTTGGCCGTCGACGATTTCGGCTGTCTAGCGAGTGGCGCCTCGGTGGAGACCTTTAGCCGCGAGATGGATTCCTGGCCCGCGGATGTAATCGGAGTCAATTGTTCAGTAGGACCCAAAACTACTCTCGAGGTAATTGAACAGATGGCGCGGCTTTCCTCAAAGCCCTTGAGCGCCATGCCCAACGCTGGAATCCCCACGCTTGTAGAAGGCCGCAATATTTATCTGTGCTCGCCTGAGTATATGGCACAATACGCCCGGCGGCTCCTTTTGGCGGGAGTCAAGATCATAGGAGGCTGCTGCGGCACCACGCCGGAGCACATCAAGCTGATTCGTTCTGAAACCCGCTCGCTGCAACTGCGCGAAGGCAACCGCAGCGTCTCAGTGGAGGAGCCCGAATCCAAATCCTTGGGCCTCGCGCCGATCCCTCTCGCTGAAAAGTCAAAGCTCGGCGCCAAATTGGCCGCCGGGAAGTTCGTGGCCATGGTGGAAATCCTTCCGCCCCGTGGACTCGATGCCTCCAGAGAAATTGCCGGCGCGCGACTCTGCGCGGAACACGGAATTGATTGCATCAACGTCCCGGACGGCCCCCGGGCCAGCGCGCGCGTGAGCGCTCAGGCCACCTGCCAGCTCATCCAGCGGCAGGCGGGAATTGAAGCCGTTAACCACTTCTGTTGCCGCGACCGCAACATTCTGGGTATTCAATCCGAGCTGCTGGGAGCTCACACCGTGGGTATCCGCAATCTGATCTGCATCACCGGCGACCCTCCCCGCATGGGTATGTACCCGGGTGCGACAGCAGTGTTCGATATCGATTCCATCGGCCTGATCAACATCGTGAAGAATCTGAACCGCGGGCTGGATATCGGCGGCAACCCGCTCGGATCGCAGACCGCGCTCGTCATCGGCGCCGGGGCCGATCCAGGAGCGTTGAATCTGGACGAGGAAATCCGCCGATTCGAATGGAAGGTCCAGGCCGGCGCCGAATATGTAGTCACGCAGCCGGTTTTTGACCTGGATCTGCTGGAAGTCTTTCTCCAGCGCATTGAACACGTCAAAATTCCCGTCATCTGCGGGATCTGGCCGCTCTCCAGCTTGCGTAACGCGGAATTCATGATGAACGAACTGCGCGTCCGCGTACCGCCCCAGTTCGTGGAACGCATGCGCCGTGCCGACAATCAGGAGAAAGCCCGCGAGGAGGGTGTGGCCATCGCTCAAGAAATGGCGGCGAAAGTCCGATCCATGGTGCAGGGAGTACAACTGAGCGCTCCGTTCGGCCGGTACCAATTGGCGATCGAAGTCGCAAAGGCAGTTCGTTCAACAGATGACTGAGCGGGCAATACGCCAACAAGCCCTCGAAGACCTGCTCGCGCAACGTGTCCTGGTGTTGGACGGCGCCATGGGGACCATGCTCCAGCAGCGCCAACTCACCGCGGCGGACTTCGGCGGCGCGTCTCTGGAAGGCTGCAATGAGAATCTGGTGCACACCCGGCCGGACGTAGTGCTGGAGATCCACCGGGCTTACCTCGGAGCGGGCGCCGACGTCGTCGAAACCAATTCCTTTGGTGGGACCAAGCTGGTGCTGGCTGAGTACGGTCTGGAAAGCGATGCCCATGCGTTGAACCTCCAGGCGGCGCGGCTGGCCCGGCGGGCGGTGGACGAATTCTCCACCACCTCCAAGCCCCGTTTCGTGGCGGGCGCCATGGGCCCCACTACTAAAGCGATCAGCGTCACCGGCGGCGTCACGTTTCCGGAACTGGTGGACAATTTCTATCAGCAGGCCCGTGCGCTCCTGGAGGGCGGCTCGGATCTTCTGTTGCTCGAAACCTGTCAGGACACGCGTACCGTCAAGGCCGCGCTGGTGGCGATTGAGCGGTTACGGCACGAACTGGGCCAGCCCATACCGATCATGGTCTCCGGCACCATTGAGGCCATGGGCACGATGCTGGCCGGGCAAACGGCGGATGCGTTTTGCGCTTCCATGGCCCATGCGGACCTGCTCTCCATCGGCCTCAACTGCGCCACAGGTCCGGAATTCATGACCGATCATTTACGCACCATCAGTGAGATGTCTCCGTTCCGGGTTTCCTGCTATCCCAACGCCGGCCTGCCGGATGAAGAAGGGAAGTATCTGGCGACGCCGGAATCTCTCGCTGGCCACCTGGAGCGCTTCCTGGATCACGGCTGGCTCAACATGGTGGGAGGATGCTGCGGCACCACCGACGCGCACATCCGTGCCATTGCTCAAATGGCCGAAGGCAAGCGTCCGCGCCAGATGCCAACGCGTTCGCATCGCGCCTACTACTCCGGTATCGAGTTGGTCGAAGCCGAGGAGAGCAATCGCCCGCTGGTGGTGGGCGAGCGCACCAATGTAATCGGCTCGCGCCTTTTTAAGGACCTGATCGCCCAGGAGAATTGGGAAGAGGCCAGCGAGATCGCCCGCCGCCAGGTGAAAAACGGTGCCCATATCGCCGACGTGTGCCTGCAAAGCGCGGACCGCGATGAAATCCACGATATTCCTCACTTCTACGAACAGCTGATCCGCAAGGTCCGCGCGCCGCTCATGATCGACACTACCGATCCCAAAGCTACCGAACTTGCGCTGACCTATTGCCAGGGGAAGAGCATCATCAATTCGGTCAATCTGGAGGACGGCGAAGAGAAATTTGAGCGCGTGTGTCCCCTGGCGAAACGGTACGGGGCCGCGCTGGTGGTCGGCTGCATCGACGAAGACCCAATGCAGGCGCAGGCCTTCACCCGCGAGCGCAAACTGGAAGTCGCCGAGCGATCATACCGCCTGTTGACCCAGAAGTACAAAATTCCGCCCGAAGACATCATCATCGATCCGTTAGTGTTTCCCTGCGCCACCGGGGACGCCAACTACATCGGCGGCGCCGTCGAGACAATTGAGGCCATTCGCGCGTTGAAACAGACGCTGCCATTCGTCAAGACCATTCTCGGTATCTCCAATATTTCCTTCGGGCTTCCTTCGGCGGCCCGTGAGGTGGTGAACTCGGTCTTTTTGTACTACTGCACGAAGGCTGGTCTGGATCTGGCCATCGTCAACGCGGAAAAGCTGGAGCGCTTCGCATCCATTCCGGAACTTGAACGGCGCCTGGCTCTGGATCTGCTCTTCAACACGCCTCCAGCCGGCGTGGAAGACGAAGCCTTGCGCGGCGCTCCGGCCGACTGGCGCGATCAGTCCCAGGCACAAAGAATCGCGATCAACCAATTTCACATCGCCGCCGTCGCCGCACATTTCCGCCAGGCCACCAAGCGATCCAAACAACTCGCCCAGGACCTCTCACTGGACCAGCGGCTGGCGAATTACATCATCGAGGGAAGCAAGGATGGCCTGATCGCCGATCTCGACCGCAAACGGGCCGAAGGCGCCGATCCGCTCGATATCGTCAACGGCCCGCTGATGGATGGGATGAGCGAAGTCGGGCGGCTGTTCAACAACAACGAGCTGATCGTGGCGGAGGTGCTGCAATCGGCCGAGGCCATGAAGACCGCCGTGAGCCATTTGCAGCGCTTCATGAAAAAAGGTGAGACCTCTGCCCGCGGCAGCATCCTCCTGGCGACCGTGAAGGGCGACGTGCACGATATCGGCAAGAACCTGGTTGAGATCATCCTGGCCAATAATGGATACACCGTCGTCAATTTGGGCATCCGAGTGCCCCCGGAGGCCCTCATTAGCGCGTACTTTGAGCACCAGCCTGACGCCATCGGGCTTTCCGGGCTCCTGGTGAAGAGCACGCAGCAAATGGTGTCCACGGCCAGTGATTTCAAGGCCGCCGGAATTCGAGTGCCCTTGTTGGTGGGCGGCGCCGCGCTTTCGGAAAAATTCACACGCACGAAAATCGCCCCGGCCTACGGTGAAGCAACTTGTTACGCCAAGGACGCCATGACTGGCTTGAGTCTGATGAATCAGCTCATGGACCCCGCGGCGCGCGAAGCAGTGCTGGAACATCACCGCGCAACGCAAACTCCGGTGGAGGAGCCAAAGTGCGAATCTCCCGCCCTGCCCGCGACGAATCGGCGTAGTGCGAAGGTGCGTACTGGCCTTCCGATTCCCCACGCGCCATATTTGGACCGAAGACTGCGCGCTGTGCCGAACCTTGCCGAAGTGTGGAGCTACATCAATCCGTACATGCTGTATGGGCGGCATCTGGGATACAAGGGGAACTTCGAAGTAGGCCTCCAGGAACACGATCCGAAGGCGCTCGCGCTGCATCGTCAGGTGGATGAATTGAAGCAGGAGGCCGCGCAATTCATGAAGGTCCGAGCGGCCTGGCAGTTTTTTGAGGCGGAGCGCGACGGCAACGCAATTCACCTGTTCGCCCCCGGGGCATCTGGGCCGCTTCACACCTTTCGATTCGGCCGGCAGTTGCGTGAAGACGGGCTGTGCCTCAGCGACTATATTCTCGAGCCCGAGGCCGTCCGCCGCGATCATCTGGCGATGTTTGTGGTCACTGCGGGAGCGGGCATCCGGGAACGGTCGGAGCAATGGAAGCAAGCCGGCGATTTCTTCAAGGCCCATGCGATTCAGGCGCTGGCGATTGAGACTGCCGAGGCCTGCTCGGAATGGTTGCATCGCCGCGTCCGCGAAGATTGGGGATTTCCCGATCCAGCTTCGATGACCATGCAGGAACGGTTTACTTCGAGATACCACGGGAAGCGTTACAGCTTTGGCTATCCGGCGTGCCCGAATCTGGATGACCAGCAGGGCGTCTGGAAGCTGCTGCAGCCTGATGAAATTGGCGTACAGCTTACGGAGGGGATGATGATGGAGCCGGAAGCCAGTGTCAGCGCCCTGGTATTCCATCATCCCGATTGCGCGTACTTCTCGGCCGGCGAGTCCGAGTAGACGCAGCCCGCTTGCTAACGCGCGCTTACCAAGCCGCGACCGTAAGGGAGCCGGTTGCTCTAGAATAATGGGTTGCCATGCCCCACAAGCTAACCAACATCCTGACTCGTGTGCCCAGCGATATCGAAATCGCGCAAGCTGCCACGCCCCTCCCCATCGGCCAGATCGCCACCGAGGCCGGCATTCTTCCTGAAGAGTTGGAGCTCTACGGCCAGACCAAAGCCAAAGTGCATCTCTCCATTCGCGACCGGCTGAAGAATTCGCCCAACGGCAAATACATCGTGGTGACCGCGATCACGCCCACTCCGCTCGGCGAAGGCAAGACCACCACCACCGTCGGACTCAGCCAGGCTCTCGGCGCGCACTTGGGGAAAAAAGTGTTCACTTGCATTCGCCAGCCCAGCCAAGGTCCCACGTTCGGAATCAAAGGCGGCGCGGCCGGTGGCGGCTATAGCCAGATCATTCCGATGGAAGAATTCAATCTCCATCTGACCGGCGACATTCACGCCATCACCGCCTCGAACAACCTGCTGGCGGCCGCGATCGATGCGCGCATGTTTCACGAGAAGAGCGCCGACGACACGCAGATGTTCGAGCGTCTGTGCCCGCCCGCGAAAGACGGCACCCGCAAGTTTTCTCCCGTAATGCTGCGCCGCCTGCGCAAGCTTGGTATTTCCAAGACCGATCCCAACGAATTGACACCTGAAGAACGCAGCCGCTTCGCGCGCCTGGACATCGACCCCAACACCATCACGTGGCGGCGCGTGCTCGACACCAATGACCGCATGCTGCGCGGAATCACAATCGGCCAAGGCCCCGAGGAAAAAGGCTTCACGCGCAGCACGGGATTCGACATAACGGTGGCCAGCGAGATCATGGCGATCCTGGCGCTGGCGACCGACCTGGCCGACATGCGCGATCGGCTGGGCCGCATGGTGATCGGCAGCAACCACGCCGGCGAGCCGATTACCGCCGACGACATCGGTGTGAGTGGCGCGCTGACGGTCCTAATGAAGGATACGATCATGCCCAATCTCATGCAGACCATCGAGGGCACGCCCGCGTTCGTCCATGCCGGCCCGTTTGCGAACATCGCTCACGGCAACTCATCGATTGTCGCGGATCAGATCGCGCTCAAGCTGGTTGGACCCGATGGCTACGTTCTGACCGAAGCCGGATTCGGCGCCGACATGGGCTTTGAAAAATTTTGCAACATCAAGTGCCGCTATAGCGGCCTTAAGCCCGACGGCGCGGTGTTGGTGGCAACTATTCGCGCATTGAAGATGCACGGCGGCGGTCCAAAAGTCGTGGCCGGCCAACCGCTGGCGCATGCGTACACGCAGGAAAATCTCGAGCTGCTCGAAAAGGGTTGCAGCAATCTGATCCGCCTGATAGCGAACGCGCGTTCGTTCGGAATCCCGGTGGTGGTCGCGATCAATCGATTCAAGGACGACACCGATGCCGAGGTCGCGCTGGTGCGGCGTCTGGCCATCGAGGCTGGCGCTGCCGATGCCGTCGTTTCGAACCATTGGGCGCAAGGCGGCGCGGGAGCGGTGGAACTCGGCAAGGCTCTGATTACCGCGTGCGAGAAGCCTGGCAATTTCCATTTCCTCTACTCCTTGGACTTAAGCATCAAGGAGAAGATCGAGATCATCGTGCGCGAAATGTATGGCGGCTCGGGGGTCGAATATTCGCCGGAAGCGGAGAAAAAGGTCGAGCTGTACACGCGCCAGGGCTTCGACAAGCTGCCCATCTGCATGGCCAAGACGCATCTTAGTTTGAGCCACGATCCGAACCTGAAAGGCGCGCCAACAGGGTTCACGGTGCCCGTGCGCGACATTCGCGCCAGCGTAGGCGCGGGCTTTCTTTATCCGCTGCTCGGAACCATGGCCACTATGCCCGGCCTCTCCACGCGACCCGGTTACTACGACGTGGATCTCGACACCGCCACCGGCCGAATTATTGGCCTGTCCTGATGGCAGATTCCATTTGGACCGCCACGCTGCAACAGTTTCGTGATCGCATGGCGAGTCACGAACCGGTCCCCGCGGGGGTTACGGCGGCGGCTGTGAGTGCCACGCTCGCGCTCGCATTGTTATCCAAAGTCCTCCAAGTCACGCTGCGGCACAAAGATTTCACCGGCGATCCCAACCTGGTTGGCGCGCTGCTCGAAGACGCGCGAAAATCCTCCGTTCAGTTGTCGCACCTCGCCGATGACGATGTCGCAGCTTTCCAGCAGTATTTGGATTGCGTGCGGAGCAAGCAGCCAACCGGCTCCGCCCTTCGGAAGACTATCGAAGTTCCTCTCAATGTGGCACGCGCGGCTTCGGTGGGCATCACTCTATGTGAGAAATCCGCGGGACATGTTCACGTGGTGGTCGCGCCCGACCTTCGCATCGCCGCCGCCCTGCTCGAGGGCGCCGTTCGATCCACGCTCGTCACTTTGAAATCCAACCTTGAGCAACTGCCCGAAGGCGACCCGTACCGGAAAGAAGTGACTGCCGAAGCGTTGCGATTGGCCGGCGCCGCCGCACCCTTTGCGAGCTAGTTAGCGGGAGCCGCGGCAGGAGGTTCCGTCGCGGGCTCGGTCGCGCCACGATGGCAGGTGTAGCAACTGACGTGACGCTTCCCATCCGGAAACTTGCCATTGATGTCGCGCGCCATCGTTAACATCATGCGCGCGGTTTCCTTCTTGGGGTTATCGTCACTGGCAAAATCACCTTGTACGTGGCAGAACGTGCACTGCACCCCGAGCGCAACAGTGAACGCACGCATCGTCATGATGACTTGCTCTCTAGGCTCGCCGACCAGAATCTTTATGTTCTTCAGCGGAGGCGGTGGACCCTTAGGTTTATCCTGGGCGCTGAGGCAGACAGGGACAAGCAGCAAGACAACCGCTAGTAGTAAACGCATGAGGAATGCTAACACGTGTCCTATGAGCTGTCAACACTTTCTGACACTTTCTGACGGCCGGTCTGATAGGTCAGTGTCAGGCGCAGGCGTTAGTATTGAGGATGTCAGGCCGCAGCTTCCAACTCGCCGCCGCGCTCGACATATCAGAATGCGGCTCAGCTATGATGGTCCCCAGATGGCGCGCAGCGCGTCGCCAGTCGGGAAGGATCACCATGAAAGCTCCGTTGCTTGGTGCAATAACCGCCGGTATGTTCTGGATTGCGTTTTCGGGAAATACGGCCGCGTACGCGCAACCCGTTGCAGCCAAGCCCGCGCCCGCTACAGACCAGCCCGCGCAGCCTACGCCGCACTTGTCCGATGGCAAAGTGGACCTGGGCGGAAAAGGCGTGTGGGCCCCCATTTGGGTTCTCGATTGGGCCGACAAAAAATACGTCGAGCAGAACATCGACGTCCCGTTCACGCCCGCCGGATTGGAACTATACAAAGAGCGCCAAGCCAACCATTCCAAGGACGATCCGGAAGGCTACTGCTTACCGGCCGGCGTGCCGCGCTATACGGGCACTCCTTATCCGTTTCAACTCATCCAACTTCCCGATCGGGTGGTGATTCTCTACGAGGGCGCCTCGCACATGTATCGCGTCATTCTGTTGAACGCCAAACACTCGGCGGATCCGAATCCGAACTGGCTCGGAGAATCCATCGGCTGGTATGAAGGCGACACGCTGGTGGTCGACACCATCGGTTTCAACGGACGAACTTGGCTGGATTACGTTGGACATCCCGCCAGCGATCAACTGCATGTGGTGGAGCGATTCAGCCGGCCGAATTACTCGAGCTTGCACTATGAGGCAACCATCGAAGATCAGAAAAACTATACCAAGCCTTGGACCACTCGCTTCAACGTCAAGTGGCGGCCGGGTTGGGAAATCCAGGAGTACGTTTGCCTGGAGAACAACAAGGATCTGCTCCACATGGGAACAACGCAACCGAAGTAAACCAGCATTTTACTTCCGTACCGCCCAAGCCATGCCGTCCGGACCGTTGCCCGTGGAAATGTGCCCGGTCACAATGAGCGTCTTGAGATCCACGATCGCGACGTCGTTCGCGCCTTCTTGCGCGACATAGGCGCGGGCGCCGCCTGGCTCCATTTGAATGCCCTCGGGATTGCGGCCCATCGCAATACGGGCGCGTTCCTTCTTGGTCGCGCGATCCAACACGATCAACTCGCCGCCCTGGCTATCCGACAGCAGCACCAGATTGCCATCCGGCGTGAATTTCAAACGGTTGGTGCGCTTGGAGCCGATGCTCAGCGTCTGAATTACTTTCTTCGTCTCGACGTCGATGATCGACACGCCGCCGTCGCCCCCGCTCGCGCTCCAGATTTCCTTGCCGTCGGGTGACCAGTCAATTCCCTCAGGTCCCTTACCCACCGGAATCACTGTTTCGGTCCACCCCGCCGGACCAGAAACTCGCTCGATCGCCGAGACGCTGTCAGAACCGATATTAGAAGTGAACAGGCGGCTGGCGGCTGGGTTAGCGATCACCATGTGCGTGCTTGCCTGGCCGGTGCCGAACAGCCAGTCGATCTGATTCGTAATGGGATCGTAACGGGCAATTAATCGATTCGCCTCGGCTGTGAAATAGACCTTGCCTGCGGCGAAGAACATGCCATGCGGCCGCCGCAGCGGTCCAAGATCCACTCGCCGCAGTTCTTTCTGCGCCACCAGGTCAATCACCGAAATCGTATTGCCGGGTGTCTGCTGGCCGTAATTGCCAACAAAGGCGAACTTCCCGTCCGTGGACACGGTGACTTCATGCGGGCCTTCACCCACGCTCACGCGCGCGGCGACTTTTCCGGACGCGGGATCTACAATGGCCAGTGCCCGATCCGCTTTGTTCAGAACCAGCAGTGCCGGGGACGGAGTTTCCGCGGCGATTACCGTCACGGTAAGCACGGTACAAACTACACAAACTTTGACAAATGTCATAGTGCTATTTTCTCTCGAATCGAAATCTTCGGGTGTACAATCATCTATCTAACACGTTGATGCCTAGCGATCTGCTGTCGATCTGCGAGGTGCGCGTTCGTCTCCTTCGCGAGTATAACGACGCGACCACCAACTACGCTGAAAGAGTGCGTCAGATGGTGGAGCTCGCGCTCGCGGGGCGCGAGAGTGAATCCAACGCAGCGCGCAGACTGTGCCGCGTAGCCTGGGACACGGCGGAGAGCAGCCGTATTGCCTTGTCGCGCCATGAGGCCGATCACTCCTGCGATCGGGCCGGAGAATCCCGCAGCGTGGAAGACTTAGACTCGTTGTAGCGACTTAGTAAGTCGAGCGAAGTTTCCATGTTCTTGCTCAGCATCTGCCAGTGGCTGGACAGCACGCGATTGAACGCGGCTATGCGCATGTCCACTTGGTTCTTCCCGGTCTTCGATACGATCCATACGCTCGGAATCGTCCTGGTGGCCGGAACCATCATGCTGGTGGATCTGCGCCTGCTCGGGCTGGCGTTGCCGAGCGAGCCAGTGACCGCTGTCGTCCAGCGGATCGTGCCGTGGACGCTGCGCGGCTTTGCTCTTATGTTCGTGACCGGAGCGCTGCTGTTCTCGTCGGAAGCCGTGAAGCTCTATCACAGCCCCGCTTTTCGCATCAAACTTGTCCTTTTGGCGCTGGCCGGGTTGAACGCGCTGATCTTCCATCTGACTATCTATCGCGGCGTAGCCAACTGGGACCCGGTTGCGGCCGTACCTGTTCGCGCACGCCTCACTGGGCTGCTCTCGCTCGCATTTTGGATTGCAATCATCGCGGCCGGTCGCGCAATCGCCTATGGCTCGGGCTACGATCTGGGATGATGGCGATCTCCCTGCTCCCGGTCTTCGAGTGGATGGAGAGCACGCCGGTGGGCCAGACGATTCGCCACTCAGCTGCGCTGATTGCGCTTCTCGAGAGCATACACCTGATCGGACTGACGCTCCTGCTCGGCACCATACTCATGGTGGACCTGAGCTTGCTTGGCCTCGGCATCGGGCGCAGCCCGGCTTCGCGCATCGCTAGAGAACTGAGGGGCTGGACTGCGGCGGGCCTCGTCATTATGCTCGTAAGCGGACCCGTGTTCCTATCTTCGGAAGCGATCCGATGCTATAGGTCTCCGGCGTTCTGGACGAAAATGGCGTTGCTCGCGATCGCGGTGACTTTTCATTTCACCATTCACAAGAAGGTCGTTTTTGAAGAGCCGGCTGCGCCGCGGCAGCCTGCGCGATGGACGGCCTGCTTGTCGCTCGGGCTATGGACCAGTGTCGCGCTCGCGGGCAAAGCCATCGCGATCTTTCAGCCGCCGGGATGATCAGACGATCGCCTGCACAACTCCGCCGTCCACCCGCAGTGCCGCGCCATTCGTCGCCGATGACAACGGGCTGCATACGAACGCCACCATCGCCGCCACTTCATCGACGCGGGCAAAGCGCTTCAGCAATGAAGAGGGGCGCACGGTGCTGAAGAACTCCTTCTCCACCTCGGCGCGGCTGATCTTCCGTGCTGCCGCCATTTGTTCCACGAACTGCTCCACGCCCTCGGATTCGGTGGGACCGGGCAGCACCGAATTGACGGTGACATTGGTGCCGGCCGTCGTCTCGGCCAGCCCGCGCGCAATCGCAAGCTGAGCGGTTTTCGTCATGCCATAGTGAATCATTTCCTTAGGGATTTGTAGCGCGGATTCGCTGGAAATGAACACGATGCGGCCCCAGCCACGCTCCAGCATGCGGGGCAGATAGAAGCGGCTCAGCCGGACTCCGCTGAGCACGTTGACTTCGAAGAAACGAAACCAATCGGCGTCGGGAATCTGTTCGAAGGGCTTGGGCTCAAAGATCCCGAGGTTGTTCACCAGGATCTCGACGTCCGGAAACTTCGTAGTTATCTGATTTACTCCGTCGCTGGTTCCCAGGTCGGCGGCGAAGCCTTCCACGCGGCCGCGCACGCCGGCCTTTTGTAACTTTTGAAGAGCATCGCCCACGCGCGAGGCCGTTCGGCCGTTGACAATCACGTGCGCGCCTTCGTTCACGAGCGCCTCGGCGATGGCATAGCCGATGCCACCCGTCGATCCGCTCACCAATGCGAGCTTACCGTCCAGTTGCAGGTCCATATGTGAATGGGATGCGCCCGCGGAGCGGCATGGTTCACTGTTTTACGCCGGCGCTGCCGTCCGCAACGCCGTTAGCGCCAGGCGCTCTTCGCCATGCGGATCGTTCAGCACCTCGCACTGATTGTCGAAAATCATGGTGGCGCGCTGGTCGGTCTTGAATGCCGGCCATTTTGGCAGACCTCTGTGATTCGGATTGCCGGTGCGAGCGAACGCCGCCCAGGCGCCGCTCATCTTTTCCTGTAGCGGGTAGCGATCCGGGCCTAGACCCGTCATGGACTTGGCTTCGTCGACATTCTCCAGCGCAAACGGGATCTCCAGCGTATGGAATGCTTTCAGCTTTCCATCGCGCACCGGCGATTTCCATGTGAAGTAGTACATATACACCGGCGCGGTCTGCTCGCTCTTGCGTTCGCCTTCCGTGATCACCGGCGTGCGGAACCCGTCGGAGGCGATGATCTCCGAGAGATCGATGTCGCTGGCTTTCGGCCGGCCTTTGCGATAAACAGCGATCAACTGGTCTACCTTCGCATCGTCCGCATGAGTGGCTTGTTTCACGGCGGCATGCAATTCGGCATCGTCGATCGGATCGAGCTTGGTGGTCGGAAAGAAATTCACCTCAAATTCAACGGACCCGATCAACAACGGGATCTCGGCCGACAAGGCCGGCGCCGTCGGATCGAACGGATCGCCCGGCAGCGTCTTGCCATCCACAACGGGCGCGAGCCGAAGCCCGCGCGTGCTGAGCGTCGCAGTGATCAATTGCTGCATCGGGATCGATTGCAGCTCGTCGACGGTTTTGACCCCCAGATTGTTCATCAATGTCTGGGCGGTTTTGGTCGCATCCGCGCGCGGGACCCCCTTCACATTCGAGCCGCTCTGGATAATCGCGCGATGAAACAACCCCTTGGCCGAAGGCATCGCAAGCAGCGTGCTCACCTTCCCTGCCCCACCGGATTGGCCGAAAATCGTCACGTTGTTCGGATCGCCGCCGAAGTTCGCGATATTGTCGCGCACCCATTCCAGCGCGGCTACAACGTCCAGAATTCCAGCGTTGCTCGCGTTCGCGTACTTCTCGCCGCCCACATCCGCCAGGTACAAAAACCCGAACGAATTGAGCCGGTGATTTACAGTGACGTTGACTACGTCGTGCTTGCGCGCCATGTTGGCGCCGTCGTACATGCTGTAACTGCCGTTGCCGCTGGTGAATCCGCCGCCATGCAGCCAGACCATCACCGGGCGCTTGCTGCGCGCGTCCAAACCATTGGTCCAGACGTTCAGATGCAGGCAGTCTTCGCTGATGGTCAACGTCTTCGGGATGGTCGCGGCCACTTCCGGAATCTCGGTGTGCGGACCCTGCGGCGCTTCCGGCCCCCATTCGACGGTCTCCTTGATGCCAGTCCACGACTCCGGCTTCACTGGCGGCATGAACCGGTTCGCGCCGCCTGTAGGGGCGCCGTAAGGGATTCCGCGGAATGCGTTGACCTTGTTCTCTTGAACCACGCCGCGGATTTTGCCCGAAGTGGTGTTCGCAACGGGCCCTTGCACCGAGCTGTCTTTTGCATTTGCGGCCATGGCCTTGCTCAGTGCGCCGCCCAGGATCCCGCTCGCGCCGAGCGCGACGCCGCTTACGAAAGATCGCCGATTCATTTTGGTCTTCATGGTCCTCCCAAAGCTTCAGCCGGGCACCATTTTACACCTTGGACGGGGCTCAATTCTGACGGGGACGGCTGCTGTTGAAGTATTTTTTGTAGGCCGCTATCCAGTCCGTGGCAATGTCATGTTGGGCGGTCGCCAAGTCCAGTTGGCCGTCGCAGACCAGTTGATGCAGGCGATCCTCCAATTGATCCTTGACGTGCGCGTTCCAGACCGTGGCGGAATAAGGTTCAGGCCACAGATTCCGTATGTCCGCGGCCCCGCCCAGCTCCGGCGTGATGAGGTAGTCCACTTCGTACGCGTTCGGTGAGGCGTTGCGTATGCCGTATTCCTCGAACACCCGGCGCTGCAGCGCCACCGGCAGCACGAATGCCTGCACGTTCGCGGAACACACCTCGTCCTTCGCCACGTTTCGAACTGCGCCGGGCGTCAGTTTCTGGCGAGGGACCGCTCCGGCGCCACGCTCAGGAATCGCAACGTAGACTGCCAAAAGTGCCACTGCCGCCGCTAACCCCGCGATCGTCGGCCAACGCGCCGGGAAAAACGCCGCGCGCCGAGCACCAGTCTGCGATGCGATTTCCGCAAGCTGCGCTTTCAGTATCGCGCGCGCACCCGCCGCGGGAGGCACTTGTGGATCCAAAGTTGCCGAGTGCACATGAACAAAGTCCGCAATCGCGCCTTCCAAACCGCGCAAGCGCGTCCTGCACTGCCAGCAAGCCGACAAGTGAGCCCGGACCTGTGCATCCCGGCGCGGATTCAACTCGCCATCGGCGGCCAGAACCAGCTCTTGGTCGGACAGATGATCATCTGGAGGCAGCATATTTATCCGGCGTTAATATCCGTCGGCGCGGCTGAACCGCGCTAGCGATCGTCCAAGAGAAGCGGAGACTGAGCCAAGCGACATACCGAGAACGTCAGCGATCTCCCGGTAGCGCAGCCCCTCGGCGCGCAAGGAAAGGCACCACTGATCCTGCTCGGGCAGCGCGCGCAGAACCGCTTGCAAGCGTTGCAGCCTCTGGCTACTCAAAAGCTGCTCTTCGGGATTCTCAGCCGGATCCGGCCGAGCTGCCGCTAGAAACTCCTGCTCACCCGCCGCGTTGACCGCTTCCCTGGCTCTGGCCTGCCGCCGTTTCAAGCCCAAATTGTGAGCCACGCGAAAGATCCACCCACGCAGGTTTTGCCGGGACCTTCCTCGCTGCAAGTGCTGGAACAGTGCCAGGAACACCTCTTGAATCACTTCCTCTCCCTCGTGCGCCGGAAGACCGAAGGCCAGCAGGTACCGCAACAACCGGTTCCGAAGCTCATCAAAGAGCTGAATCACCTCTTGCTCATCAGCCGTCGGCGCGGACGCGCGTTCGGACTTTGTGCCCGCCGCAAGCTCCCACCGCGCTATCGAGTCTGGTTCCGCCATTCGAAGACTAATCCTTAACTATATAGTCTCCGAGCCATGCTTGTGCGGATGAGTGTGAGGATGTGAGTGGGTAACGACGGAGCCGTGGCGATGCCGGTGAGCGTGAACTAAATTCGCGCGCTGGAGCAGTGCCTGATCCGCCAGCAGCTCCGCTGGATTGCCTTCGGCCGCCACTTTACCCGCCTGAAGAATGACGCAATGATCCGCGATGTCCTCCACCAACCCGAGATCGTGCGTCGCCGTGATCACGGTCTTGCCGCCGTCGCCCCAGCCGATCAGCAGATCGATAATCTGGCTCTGGCTTCTGGGATCCAGCGCGGCGGTCGGCTCATCCAGCAACAGCACTTCCGGATCCAGCACCAGCACCGACGCCAGCGCAACGCGCTTCTTTTCGCCGCCCGAGAGCCGATGCGGCGGCCGATCCTTCAGATGCGCGATCTCCATGGACTCCAGCACCGCGTTGACCCGCGCCACGATCTCGCTCTTGGACCAGCGCAGTTGCAGTGGACCGAAAGCCACTTCATCGAAGACGGTCGGATTGAAGAGCTGGACGTCCGGGTTCTGAAAAACGAGCCCGACCCGGCGGTGGAAATCGAACGCAAACTGGTGGTCGGCGAAGCGAACTTCAGAGAGCGGCTGCCCTTGGAACGAGATGGAGCCCGCGCCGGGAAAAGACAAGGCATCCAGCAGCCGCAGCAATGTGGACTTGCCGGAGCCGTTCGCGCCCAGCAGCGCAATCCGCTTGCCCGCTTCGATGTCGAGCGAAACGCCATCAATCGCGGCCACGGTTTCGTATTTGAACGAAACATCGCGCAGTTGAAAAATGTTCATCGGCCATACCAAAGCGATGCGGCGGCGACCAACCCGAAACCGGCCAACCAACACCAATCGGTTGCTCGGGCGCGAAAATCCTGAAGCAAATGAATCTCGCCTCGAAATCCGCGCGATCGCATCGCCTGATGCACTTCGCCGCTCATCTGAACGCTCTTGCTCAACAGCACGCCCGCAGCCGACGATGCTAGACGGCGGCGCTCGGACGGCGGCAGAACTCCCACGGTCCGGCTCTGGCGCGCTTCGAACATTTCGAGCGCCGTCTGAAGGATGACGAAGATATACCGGTACGTCATTCCGAGAATTGCGACCACAATCATGGGGCAGCGAAAAATCCGCAGCGCCTTCAGCACCCAGGGCCATGGAGTTGTCAGCACCAGCAGAGCCGAGAGCGTGGAGGCGGTCTCGGCCCTTCCGATCAGGAAGGCGGCCGCGCGCAGGCCTTGTTCAGTAATCGCGGTGATCCCCAAGGATGCGACGGCGTGGCCAGGCGTCAGGAAAATCGCCGGCAGCGCAATGGCGCCCGTGAAGAACAAGACCGGCAACCACACCCAACCCGCGAGCCTCCGCATGCGAACATGGGACGCTGCCGCTAGAATGGCCGCGATCACGAACAACGCCGCGATCACGCTCAATCGCCGCGACGCCGCAACTACTACGATCAAAGCGAACAAGCCCGCCACCTTCACTCGCGGATCAACGCGCTGCAGTGCGCCTTCAGAAAACGCCACCTGTTCCGCGATCGCCGCGCGCTCGGATGCCGCAACCAAGCTTGCGATGGTCCGCTCGATATAGCCGGACATTATTTGGTCAGCCCGCGGGATCCGGCTCGCCCTCGCGTTAGCCAACCAGTCAACAGAACTACCAGCAGGATGAGGCCGGTCCCGGTCATCGCGGACAGCAGATAGCCAAATGCCGGGCTCTTCAGAAACGGAGGAGCATAGCGAGGCATGGGCGCGGTCCAGAAGGATGATAGCGCGCGAAGTCCGCGAGGCGCTTGGGCCAGCGGCGCTTCGCCCCAGGCCGAACCCGTGGCCAGGATTCCGAGCGGCGTCAAGATCAGCAGCGCCGCAAGCGCGAACCACAAATGTCGAAGACTACCAACGGCTGCACTACTCTCGGCCGCACCCGGCGCGGTCCTTTTCAATAACGCTGGTTCGGACCTCTGCAAGTACGCGACCACGCCCGCCGAGACCACCATCTCCGCCAACCCGGCGATCGTCAGGTGCCCGATCATCATGGCCGGAATCGCGATGCGCAGAGGATAGGGTGCGTACAAAGGAGCGCCCGAAGCGTCGTGATAGAGCAGCGGCTGGATTCCGAATTCGATGGCGGCTGCCAGCGCAGCAAGATTGATGGCAACATATCCCGCCACGCCGGCTGCAATCACGCGCCGCGCCGACGTAATGCTCGCGCGCCCCGCCAGCACCCGATAGATCGCATAGGTCGCCAGCGACCCGATAACCGCCATGTTGAAACAATTCGCGCCAATCGCGGTGATGCCGCCATCGCCAAAGAACACCGCCTGAATAATCAGCGCGATCGAAATCCCCAGGATCGAAGCCCAGGGTCCCAGCACGATGGTTGCGATCCCGACGCCCACCGCATGCCCCGTGGTCCCTCCCGGCAACGGCAGGTTGAACATCATGATGATGAATGAGAACGCCGCGAATACCGACAGCAGAGGAACCATCTGCGTGTTGAACGCCCGCTTCATCCGCTGGAGCGAGACGTACCAGAATGGCGCCGCGCCCGCGTAGAGCGCCGCGCAAGTGGCCGGACTTAGGTAACCATCAGGAATATGCAATGCCGTTTGATTAAGGTTGCGGCCCGCCATCGTACGGCGATCCGACAAATACTTTGCGCCCGTTCGCCAGCACGATTTCGCGCGCCGAAGCCACGTTGGAACCGTCCCGCGCCTTATAGCCCACCACCGTGATCCGATCGCCGATCTTGAGCGACGACCGGCTCCAGCCCTGCCGCGCCAGCGTGTTTGGACCAGCCGTCTCGCAGGCCCAATTGGACGTTTTCCCATCCGCGTTCACGTCCACGTACAAATACACGTGCGGGTTCATCCACTCGATCTTGGTGACCCGCCCTTCCAAGGTGATCCGCTTGCTTAGGTCAAACTCAGCCGAAACCGAATGATGCGCAAAGGCCGGCGCGACGGGCAGCGTCAGCCCAAGCACCATCATCTCGATAACCACGGCGAAAAGGGCATATCGGATTTGCATGCTACGTCTATGGCTTGTCGCGATATACCTTATGGCAGTTATCGCAGGCCTCGCTCAGCACGTCGGTACAGTTGGCGATGGCTCCCAGACTCTTGGCCTGCGCTGCTGTCCGGCATTTCCCTCCAGCCGTAGCCAGCGCCTGAGCGAACTGAGTGTAGCTGGCCGCCTGCACCGGAACCGGTTGGCCGTTCGACCGCAGGCGCCCGGGCAGCAGGATCAGATTCGCAGTTTCCTGGATCGCGATGGCCGCGTTCTCCACCCTCTGCCATTCCATGTCGTTCGTTGGAGTCTTGGATTGAACCTCGAAGATGATGTTGGAATTGGGCCACGCTACGCTCCGCATCACCTGCTTCAAATTCGGCGGCGCCTGGGCCATGGCCGTGCCCGCCAGCCAAAGCGCAACCAGCGCTCGCATCACTTTTCAGTTTCCGGTTTGAGGCTGCTTTGCGCCGAAAGGTCCCGGTGGAACACATACGAAATCTCGATGGGCATGCTGTCCATGGACCGGACTTTCAGCACCACTTGATAAAAGCGGGGCAAACGTCCGTCGTGCGTCTTCAGATTCGACACCAGCAAGCTCGCCAGCGTGGGATCGGTGAGCGCTCGCACTGCCGCCAGAGTACTCGAGATTTGATTGCCGGAAAGGTAAAGAATGTCGCCGTTGCCGTACAACCCAGGCACGTGACTGATGAGCGCAAGGCTCTCGTCGGCATCCGCCCCCGCTTGCGGCTCGTGGTCCGGAATAAACTCAGGTTCGCCCGGCTGGGGATTTAGATTCCGGATTCCGTTGGGCTCCAGGACGAAAGGCTGACCAGGCTGGCCGGTGGAAATCGCTTGAATTTGGCGATTGCCGGCCACTGGGCCCAGAAAGACGACATTGTCCATGATCACTTCCGGCGTCGACAGCAGGTCGCTGCGAGTCAGCAGGACGTTGTCCTTGCGGTGCGCCAAAAACTGGCCCAGCAAGAAGGACGCGCTCGCGGTTCCCACTCCGGTAACCCCGTTGGATGCAGCCAGGCACACCATCAAGGGACGATTGCTGGCCAGGATGGGTCCCCAGAGCTGATCCAGATCGGCGGATCCGTAGGTCACGGGCGCGCCAACCGCAGCGGCTTCCTTGGGGTGCCGAAGTTGTATCCAGAAGATCAAGGCGCATGCGGCCGAGAGCGCGAGCAGCATAGCCAGGATAATCTCGACGCGCCGGTTTTCTCCTCGCTGCGGAGTCTCTTCCGTGGCGGCCGCCATCCCATCCGGCCGGATCTCGCGCGTCTCGAACGTTACCTTGAAACCACCCTTGGGCACTTCGACAAAGATCGGATCGTCCACGCCCTCCGAGCGATAATACTCGGCCAGCTTCTGCCGCAACCGCCCAACGTGCATTCGCACCACGGATTCCTGGCGCGGATCGTAGGACTCGGGCTTGGCGAAAACATCCAGACCCACCGTGTACTCTTTCAGGCTGTCCGCCATCCCCGAAAGGGACTTCTCGGCCAGGTATTGCAGAAGATTCCGGTGGACTTCCGACGTCCGAAGGGCCTTGCTCTGAATAATCCGCTGGACTTGTGTTTGATTGGCTTCCAGCTCGAGGACCATCGTCATCTATCATACGGCATGCTTGCCAGTTCGTAGTACCCGCTCAATTTGATGTGAATCGTGATTGAATTGCCGCTCTGATTCTTCCAGCGCCAGTGGTACCAACCGGTGGATTGGGCCAGGAACGCGCTATGCGCTTCCGCCGCCCGGATCGTCTTTTGGCCTGGAGACTCGCACCATAGCATTTCGCCGCTTGACCATGCGTACACCAGAGTTGCTCCCGCCTGCATCCCCACCCGGTAGTTGATTTCACCGTGCGCCGAGACCATCAGATCCAGACTGTCCTTGCGGAACGGCAATAGAAGCTCACGGGCGCTGGCCGGAAGCGCGGCCGCCGCGGGCTGCGCAGGCTCGTGCACTCGCCCGCCCCACAGATAGAAGCCCATCGCGCAGGCGGCAGCTAGACCCGCCAAAAGCCCAAACAACCATTCCTTTCGGACTCGATTTCGAGACACCTGTACCGATTGTACGTGGAAGTCTCAGGGCGCCCACACCAGGCCGTACCCTGTAGCGCTAAGGCCTATCTGCCGATAAGAACCCCAGGAGCGCACAGCGCAGGATGCGCCCTTTAGGAAAGAACATAATCGCGGCCCGCTGCGTTGTGCGCGATCTTGATTGGAGTCAACATGGCAACGTTGCCTCAAGAAGGCTGGAGCGTCGCGTCCATCCGTAAGACCAGCGGAATCAGTTTGGAAGAAATCGCCCGCAACACCAAGCTCAGGGTCACTACTCTCAAGGCTATTGAGGATGCTAACTTTGATCTTTTGCCGGGCGGCATTTACAACATCAGCTACATCCGGCAATATGCCCGCGCCATCGGCGCGGACGAAGGGTCGCTGGTGCGGCAGTATCAGGCCCTGTGCCAGGATGATAACCAAACCCAGGTAGGCGGGCGTTAGTCCCGTCGAGAATTCCCGAGCCTAGAAAGCAGGTCCCAGTATGCCGGAAGCAAGTAACGCCTATGCAGTTCTCGGCCAGCAGGTTGCGATTACGGGCGAAATCCGAAGCCGCGAACCGCTGACGATCGAAGGCCAGCTGGAAGGAACCATCGATGTGTCCGGGCATCGGCTCACCGTCGCAGCGGGCGGTAACGTACGCGCCAGCGTCAAAGCCAAGGAAATCGACGTGCATGGCTCCCTCGAAGGCAACGTGGAGGGCGCCGACATAATCTACATCCGTGCCGGAGCACGATTCCTGGGCGATATTCGCGCGCACGGCATTGTCATCGAGGACGGCGGATTCATTCAGGGAAACGTGGATCTCTCCCGCCCCGCCGCTTCGTAAAAACGCCTACTAAAACCGCCTAGTGAAACGCCTGGTCCACCGCGTGGAACGTGGTGACGAACTGGAGTCCCACAACGTTGTTCTCGGTTCCCGGGAAATGCTCAATCCTCAGCCATTCGTAGCTCGCCTTCAGCAGTTGATGCCGGTTGAGCCACCAGCCGCCGCCTAGCTCGTACGACCGCATCCAAGGCGCGAACTGATTGGTGGAGGCTCCGCTGATGTCCGCCGCCCCACCGGGTTCCAGCCACCCGATGCGCGCGGCCAAGTAAAGCCGGGGCGTCAGAATCCGCTTCACCTCGCCGTAGGTGGAGGTGACCGAGGGCGCCTGGGTGAAGCGCGGCAAATCGTACTGGAACCGTTGCCATTCGCCGCTGGTGCTCCAATGCCCGCGCGCCCATTGGACGTCGATGCCGATGGCGCTGGCCGGAAAACTGCGCACGCTGGTGCCGGCCGGCAGAAACGGCGCAGCGTCAGGCGCTAGATACGGGCCGCGAAATCCGGAAATACCCACGCGAAACCCCTGCCGGATGGTATAGCCGCCGCCCGCCACCCACTGGGCATACTGCGGAGCATGGCTCTCGCTCAGCGGGTCCGACGGCGAGCCGCTGGTCACCTGGATGCGAGCATCCATCTTATGGCTGGAGATGTCGGCTTCCACACCCGGCAATCCGTATAGGCTGACCGGCGTCAGGCCCTCGTCTGCTCCGGGCGCTCCGCCACAAAGGTTGCCGACCCAGCCATACTGCTGCTGGCGCAGGTCCGCCACTCCGCAAGGGAGCTGGTCGTTTCGCAACGTGAGCGATGCCATGTAGCTCATGGGTTGATCGAGCAACGGGTTGTCGGCGTCGTCGTAGTGCAAGGGAAACGCGCCGAACGCCGAGGATAGCCGGCCCGCCTTGATCACCAAGGAGGTTTTTTCCTTTTGAATTTGATACCCAACGAACGCTTGGATGGCTTGAATGTACCACTCGCGCTGGTCTTCGTAAGCGTCGTAGTAGAGGTACGGCGCCAGACGAAAATCCAGGGCCGAGTACGCAAACCAGTGTTTGCCCAGCCGCAAGGTGGGATACAACATAGCCTGAAATCCACCAGTAAAAGGCGAATAGCTCGGCGAATTGCCCCACTGCTCCAATTGAAGCCGTCCGGTGTACATCGCGCCGCCGCTCACTGTCACCGGCACGCTGACGCCGAAATCGGAATCCTGCGATTGCGCGGGTATGGCCAGCGCCGCAAACAACACGGCCCAGAGTGTTCGTCTTAGCGTCCGGAGCCTTTGTCTCAACATGGTTCGGCCTCCTTGCTCACCAACTGTTCCTCGCCAGCTTCGCTAGCCGGAGCCAGCCGAAGCCGCAGCGCCACGGTGAACGTCGAGCCCACGCCCTCGCGGCTCTCGACATCCAGCGNNTTGTCGGCCGGAATCCCAATGCCGGTGTCCCGCACGGCCAGCACCATGCATGCTTCTTCGGCCGTCTGCTCCGTGGATCGCACCAGCACATCCACACGTCCGCGATGCGTGAACTTGATCGCGTTGCCAATCAGGTTGCTCGCGATCTGCCGGATGCGTACAGCATCGCCAATCAGCGCCTGGGGAGCATCCGGGGAGTACTGCAAAGCCAACTGCAGACCCTGGGCGGACCCTTGCGCCTCAAGCGTCCCGATCACCTCTTGGACCGTCTCGCGAAGATTGAACACCGCCGGGGTGAGCGTCATTATGCCCGCGTCCAGACGCGAGAAATCCAGGATGTCGTTGATAATCGCCAACAGCAAATTGGCGGAATCGCGAACGGTTGACGCGAACTGCGTTTGCTCCTCGTCCAGCGGCGTGTCCAGCAACAACTCGGTCAGCCCGATCACTCCGTTCATCGGCGTGCGTAGCTCGTGGCTCATATTGGCGAGGAATTCGCCCTTGGCGCGGTTGGCCGATTCCGCCGCGAACTTGGATCGCTCCAGCTCCTCGCGGGTCCGCCGCTCGGCCGCCGCAACTCGATTGAACGATTCCGCCAGCACGCGCAGCTCTCCAGCCCCTCTGCCGACAGCCACGCGTTCGGGAAACTGGTTGGCGCGCTCGCCACGCTGCAACTGCGCCGCCAAGTCACGCAACGGCTTGGTAACCGATCGCGACGTGGCCGCCGTGAACAGCAGCGCCAGCAGCACTCCCGAGACCCCGACCTTTACCAGGATGCCAACCCATCCAGCCGTGAAATCGCGCACCGCCGCATCCAGCGACTGCAATGCCACCAACTGAAAGCCTGAGCCCAGCCGCTCATCCTGTACTGGCAGAACTAGAAAGGTCTCGCCATTGCGCCGCACTTCGCATTCCGTGAGCGGCTGCCGGCATCCCGAGCGCAGCTCGTTTTCGAGCGCCCCCCAGCCGGCCTGCGGAATAGTGGCTTGCAGGATCCGGCCGTCTTCCAATAAAGCCGTCTCACCGCCCAAATGGTAGCGGCTCAAATCGAACTTGGCGCCGAGCTTCAGTTCGCCGATCTGCTCGCCGGCGATGTCGATGGGCGTGGACGTCAATTCATAAACGATCCCGCCGTTCTGCACTACCCCGCTCTGCGTAAACGTGGCTTCAGACGGGATGCCTGCGAGCCCTCCGGGGGAAGCCGAGGCGCCCGCGCCGAATTCGACCGCGGCCACCGTCCGCCCTTTCCAGTCCGTCACCGCCAGAAGATCGTAGCCTACCAACCCGTGCATCTCACGCAATTGCGCCTCGATGGTGCGCCGGATCTCAGCGCGGGTTTCAGGCGTCGCGGGCGCTTCGTGCGTGAGTCCAATCGCGGCCTTTAATCCAGCGCTATCGGCCAGCACGGATACGAATTGGCTGATGCGGCGCGAGTAATCCTGGTTGGCGCGAGCCAGCAGCTCTTGTGATTTTTGCAGTGAGTCGCGCAATCCGCTCTTGACGTGCTGCTGTACCAGCGTGTTGAGCGCCACAAAGCTGACCGCCAGCACCACGCACACGGGCAGAAACGAAAACAGAAAGGCCCGCGTGGTGAGCGACATCCGTGCAATCATCGCTACTACTCCATGTCCACCGGCACGCTGATGTTGAGGTCCACGCTGCCGGTTTCGGGCACCACCACGTTCACCTTGCGGTAACCGGCGATCTTGTGCCAGACGGTCAATCGGTAATTGCCCGCCGGCACATTCGAAAATGAAAAACTGCCGTCAGCCCCCGGTTTGGTATACCAAGGGCTGTCTGTCACCACAATGGCTGCATACATGTTGGCGTGAATGTGACAGTACACCTGAACAATACCGGCATCGTTAAATTTCACGCTGCGGCTTTGGCCCTGCGGAAAGTAGCCGAGATCGAACTTCCGCGCTTTTGAAAGCGAAAACACGTTGTGGAATATCGGATCAAGGTTCGGAAACTGGACCGTCGACCCCGTGGGTACTACCACCAGTTCCGGATCAAAGCGCGCACCCTGTTGGTTGAGCACTACCGAAATCGGCGGCCGGGACGGCAGCTTTCCGCCCTCCAGGATCATCACCATCCGATCAAACTCATTGACAACGGTGCTATCGGGCGGCGCGGCCGGCGCGGTAGTGCCGCGCAAGTTATAGACAATAGGGGACAAAGCTTTCTTGGTTAGCCGTTTGGTGACAAGCGCGTGTCCGCTAACGTCACCGGCGACAGCGTTCAATGTCGAGAAGCTGAGTGCCAAGAAAAGGCTCGCAATGGCGCACAGGAGTTTCATGGCAATTTCTCCTTATCAAATCGGCTAACCAGCTTGCTGGCAATAGGCCGTTTCTCAGGCTAGCGGGCACCCTCCGGTCGAGCCAGCCGCCCCCGTAAGACAAACCTTTACAGGCGCGCACCCGCCTCTGAACCCAATCAGTGTTGTAATATTTTGGAGGGCGCTCCTGGGGGTCGTCACTTTGAACTCACCCGGGAATTCATCCGAGTGCCGGTTAACCAGCTGACCCGCTCCCGCGTCAATGTGTAAAGAGCGCACAGCGCGGGACGCGCTCGAACGTGGAGAATTACTATCGCGGCCCGCTGCGTTGTGCGCGACGTTAAAAATGAGGTCCGGTCTTTCCCTATATGCGATCCATAAAAACAACCCTACTGTTCCTGCTAGCTCTCGCCGCCTTCCCGTGGCGATCGTCCGCCCAAACCTATGACTCGAGCGGAGACTCGATGCTGAACGGCACCTACTATCTCCGGCAAGTCATCTATGCAGTCCAAAATAGCGAATCGCCGGAGGGAACCGTGGGCGACGCCGTCAACACTTACGGCAACATCACCTTCGACGGGAAAGGAAATTACAGTTTCAGCGGATCGTACTTCGATGCCCTCAATTCCACTTCGCCCACGCAGTTCACCTCCAACGGCACCTACGTGATTTCGGCCAGCGGCATGGGTTACATCACTGCCATGAATCCGGAAGTGAGTGCCACCGACTTGATCATCGGCCTGGTCTCGCCGAAAGGCATTTTCATTGGCAGCAGCACTCAGAACACGCCAGCCGCTGCGACCGGTGACTTAGGCTATAACGATCTGGTGATCGCCGCACCCGTCGGCTCCGAAGCTACCAACGCGACGCTGAAAGGCTCCTACACGGTCGCCTATATGGATCCCACCTTCTCGGTCCTCAATGGGCCTCCCGGCGGCGATGCGCTTTTCACCATGACTGCCGACGGGCAAGGCAACATAGGGAACGTCAATGTGACCAGCTATATCTCAGACAGCACTTCGGCAAGCACCTACACCCTCTCCGGAGCGACCTACGCCTTCACCAACGGGGCCGCACAGCTCAACTTAGGCACAAACAAAACAGCACTGGTCCAAGGAACGGAACTGCTCTACATCTCGCCCGACGGCAATTTCATATTCGGCGGCTCTTATGAAGGCTTCGATATGTTCGTGGGAGTCCGCGCCGCAACCAGCAATCCCACCACTTACGACGCGCTGTATTACCAGGCGGGGCTCGATCTGGACGAATCCATCGCGGCGACAGATAATGTCGTGCTGCTCGACAGCTACTACGGTGCCATCAGTGTGTTTTCAGGCAACATCATTGGCCACCAGAGCTTGAACTCGCAATTGTTCTACGAGGGCGCGGCGGATTACACCTACTATGACGATTACACGCTCAACGGAGACGGCAGCTCCACCGATGATATTTTCGGTCAGGAATACTGGAGTACCTCGGACGGAAGCATTCGGATTGGATATGGCAACAGCGCCTCTCAGGGATACCCGCTGAGCATCAACGTCGCGTTTCAAGCGCCCTCGCTCACCGGCTCCGGCCCATATCTGTTCCCGAACGGCATGGTGAACGCGGCCAGCTCGGCGCCCTTCACGGCGCATCTATCGCCCGGCGAATATCTCACGCTGTATGGCTCGGATCTGGCGCCCAGCTCCGCGTCCGCGCCGAAGATTCCGCTCCCGACCACCTTGAATAAGGTGCAGGTGATGATCAACGGCGTGGCGGCGCCCATCAACTTTGTGAGTGCCACCCAGATCTCCGTGGTGGTGCCGTTCGTTATCACCCAATCCGTCGCGCAAATCCGGGTGATCAACAATGGAGTCGCCTCCAACACGGTGACTCAGTTCGTGGGAGCCTCTTCGGCCGGGGTTTTCACTTACGATCCGTCCGGCGGCATTGGCAACGCGGACGCACTGGACGTCACTGCCGGTTACTCCGTGGTAGGACCCTCCAATCCCGCGCAAATTGGCGACACTGTCGCCGTGTATCTGGCGGGACTTGGCACTGTGAGTCCGTCAGTCGCCGCTGGCGCTGCCGGCCCCAGCACCTCTCCGTACGCCGAGGCGGTCAACGTTCCCACGGTCTTTATCAATGATTCGGCCGGCAACTACACTTCGGCCCCGGTGTACTTTTCCGGCCTCGCTCCTGGGTTTGCCGGACTCTATCAGATCAACTTCGGGGTCCCCACCGGCGTGGCCTCGGGTCCCGCGACCCTGGACATCCTTGCAGGATTGAATTCCGGCGGCGGACCGGACTCCGACGCCTTCGAATCTTTACTTCAAATCGGAACCACCAGCTCCGACGCGACGCCCGCGGCTCGCTCCAAAGCCAGGAAGCGCCGGTTTATTCACCACCACCTGGCGGCGCGGCCACCATCGATCAGCGGGAACCAGCCGTAGCTCGCTTTCCCTTGATGCCCAGCGCGGCCAGCATCAGCTTGCCGAAAAACCCGCGCCGCTTGGGATCCAGAAACATCCAGGCGGGCGCGCGCACCGCCGCCGGAGCCCGAAAGTTGGGATCGGCTTCCCGGCGGCGATCCAGGATCCCTACCAGGGTTTCCCGCGGCCGCTCGCGAAAATCGTCCAGCATAGCGGTCTGATGCACGCACGAAATCGTGCAGAACGGAGCGCATCCCTTGGGCTGCGCCGCCTCGCGCCGCAAGTCTTCCAGCGTGTAGTTTTCCAGCGGAATGCCGGGCTTCCCGCGTTGTTGCGAGCAATAATGCACTAACCCGTCCTCGCAGAATCAGCGGATTGAGGTAACAACTATTCGGCGCTTACGTCTAAACTCTCAAAGACAGCGTGCCGATTCAATAGGCAGGTGCGAAACATGATGTTCCAAGGACGCTCGGTGATTTCAGCCGTTTGGGGCGTGGTCCCAGCGGAGGCCGACCGGTCCCCAAGCTTGCCGGTCTGGGCTCGCCTGCGCCTGTTTCGCCGCCGGCCACGACAACAGCAGGCTTCGCCGCGGCTGCCCGTTCCCAGTTCCAATCCCGGCGCCGGCCCCCAAAACCCTTAGACTTTCGCGCGCCGCCGCAGCAGCGCGATCAATCCTACCCCGACCGCAATCGGCAGACTTGCGCTTGGCTCAGGAACCGCCGCGATATCGCCTGGGTCCGTCATCAGAAACGCCGTTTGCTGCCCGTCATACAGCCCCATGCCCGTGATCTGGCCCGCGTTGTTGATCCCGAACGCCTCCTCCAATACCCAACCGGAATTCGCGGGGAGCAGCGAGTTCAAATCCAGCATGCTTCCGTCGTCGTAGAGAAACGCGTGCTGAGCGCCGTCCGCCAGATAGCTGTAACCCACAATCTCGCCGCTGTCGTTGATGCCATAGGCGTAGCTGCTTTCGCCCAGCGTACCCAAATCGGTCATCGTGCCATCTGTCATCGAAAAGGCATTCTGGGAGCCATTCGCCAGACTCGCAAACCCCACCACCTCGCCGCTGTCATTCACGTCGGTAGCATCGCTGCTGCTGCCTCCCAGGGTCCCCAATAACGTCACCGTGCCGCCCGGGCTCCAGATCACGCCACGAAAAGTCCTATTCGCGAGTTCGCCGTCACCCACCACTTCGCCCGCATCATTGATCCCGTAACCCGCGCTCCAGATCACGCCGGCCAATGTTGCCAGACTCTGCACCTGACCGTCTATCACCACAAACGCTCCCCCGTTGCTCCCCGTCACAACGCCCGAGTCGTTGACCGCCATCGCGTACGTGTTCGCGCCCAGAACCGTGGTACCCGAACCGGCCCAAATGGTCGCGTGCGATTGGCCATTGATATATGTGTTCCCGACCACCGTTCCCGCGTCGTTGATCCCATATGCATACGATTCCGTTCCGGAGCCTAACGGCAAACCCGTCAAACCTCCAGTGGTCGAAACAACCGCCTGCGTCCCGCCCGATGAGTTCTCGCCCCAGCCTGCCACTATCCCCGAATTGTTGACAGCGTATCCTGTGGATGTCGAACCACCGCTCCGCTCCCCCAGGCTGGTAATCGTGAAGATCGGATTGCCAAAAGCAGACGCTGCGAACAGCACCAGGGAACATAACGTTTTCACGGGAGCACCTCGAAGAACTTCTATTGCTAGCTGATTATGCGCTCAATATTTCCTAATAACACCGCCATGTTCTCTATTTATTTCCATTGTTTCCAGACAAACGTACTATTCCGTGAGTGGTAGCTGGGAGGCGCCTACGCAGTGATAGCCTAAATACCACTATGCCCATTGATGCATCGATCCTCAACGAAATCGAGCACTTGCGCGAGCTGAGCCCGCTCGAACAGGCCGCCCTGGCCGAAAAGATCGACCTGCTCCGCTATTCAACCGGCCAGACGGTCTTTAAGTATGGCGACCCTGGGAACGCCCTCTACATCGTTCGCACCGGCGAGTTCGAGATCTACGTCAAGAATGACCAAGGCGAGAAAATTGTGCTCGAAATCTCCCGGCCTGGCGACATTTTCGGAGAGGTCGCGCTGCTCGACGGCGGCGCACGCACGGCCTGGGTGGCCGCCCTCGGCGACGCGGAGGCGCTGCGGCTGGACCGCAGGCATTTCGAAGACTACGTTCGCCAGTGCACGCCCGCCGCTCTGAACCTGTTGAGCGTCGCCGCCCGCAGACTGCGCAGAAGCGATGAAGTGATCCGCCGCACCGTCGCGCGCAACGTCAACGATGTGGCGGCCGAGCAGCAGACTCCGTTAACGCGGCTAGCCGACGCCGTCCCCGCGTTCACCGGGAGCCTGGCATCGGTGGCCTTGCACGCGCTGTTCCTGGGCGGCTGGATCGCGGTGAATCTCAGCCTGATCCGCAGCCTGCGAACCTTCGACCCGTACCCGTTCGAGTTCCTCTCGGTGATCGTATCGCTCGAAGCGATTTTCCTGACCTTGTTCGTGCTCACCAGCCAGAACCGCCAGCGCGCGCGAGACCGCATCCGCTCCGACATCGAGTTTGAAACCAGCATCAACACCGAGACCAAGATCGCGTACCTGCACGAGAAGATCGACAAGCTCACCGAGGGCCACTACCAACTGCTCCTCAACACCCAAAAACTCTTGGATCAAACCCGCTAACGCTATCATCTCAACAGGAGCATATGGACCTCAAAAACTACACAACATTAGGACGTACCGGCCTGCGCGTCAGCCCGCTGTGCCTGGGCGCGATGACCTTTGGAACGCAATGGGGCTGGGGCGCCGACGAAACCGTTTCACGATCCATCTTCGACCGCTACGTCGACGCGGGTGGCAACTTCGTCGACACCGCCGACGGCTACCAACTCGGCCACAGCGAACAGATGTGCGGCAAGTTCATCAACGACCGCAAGCTGCGCGATCAGATCGCGCTCGCCACCAAGTTCACCTTCAACGGCTCGCCCGGCAATCCCAATTCCGGCGGCAACGGCCGCAAGAACATTTACCGCGCAATCGACGCCTCGCTTCGCCGTCTCGCCACGGATTTTGTCGATCTCTACTGGCTGCACGCCTGGGACACCGTCACGCCCGTCGAGGAAGTAGTCAACACGCTCACCGACCTGGTGCGAGCCGGCAAGATTCGATATTACGGCTTCTCCGATACCCCCGCCTGGTATGTGGCGCGCGCCCAAACCATCGCCGAGCGCGAAGGCAAGGAGCGCGTCGCGGCGCTGCAACTGGAGTACTCGCTCATCGAGCGCAATATCGAGCGCGAACACATCCCCGCGGCGCAGGAACTCGGTATCGGCATTTGTCCGTGGAGTCCGCTGGGTGGCGGCTTCCTCACCGGCAAGTACCAGCGCCAGGGCGATACTGGAACCGGCGATGGACGCCTCACCAAGGGAAGTCCATTTAACAAATTCACCGACAGTAACTGGCGGATGCTGGAAGTGCTTCTCGATGTCAGCAAGCAGATCGGGAGATCGCCCGCGCAAGTGGCGCTGCAATGGGTGGCGACGCAGCCCGGCATCACCTCCACTATTCTCGGCGCCAGCAGCCTGGCCCAGCTCAACGACAATCTGGCTTCACTCGAGTTCAGCATCCCGGCCGATCTTCGCAAGCGTCTGGACGAAGCCAGCGCGCTGGCACCGGTGCACCCCTACGTTTTCTTCAGCGGCATGATCCAGGGGATGATTCACGGCGGCGTGGAAGTGAAGGCCTGGAAGGCCGCCTCGGGCCACTAGGACCTTTCCGGCTTACGCCGGCCGCCGTATCGAGTGCTCCAGTTGGAGCACTCCGCTGCGGCTGGCGCGCCGTGCTTCCTTGGCGCGGACCAGGGCTTGCTCGGCGAATGCGATCAGGCTATCGGCGTCGGCGCCGTTCTCCGGGAAGCAGGCCACGCCCGCAGTCAGCCCCGAGCTTTCCTGTCCGCACAGGCCCCGGCAGGCGTTCGCAACCAGACGATCCAGCGCTTCGATCTTGCCGGCCAGTTCCTCCGGACGCGCCGACGCGAGCAGGAGCATAAATTCGTCTCCGCCCATCCGCGCCACGTAGTCCACGCTGCGCGAGTTGGTTCGCAGAATGTTGCTGACCAGCTTCAGCAGCTCGTCCCCGGTGGTGCGGCCAAACAGCTCGTTCACCCGGCGGAATTCATCGATATCGCAGAGCAACACCGTCACCGCCTTGGCTTGCGCGACGAATCCATCCTGCAGGCACGCCCGGAGCGACACCCGGGTGGGCAAGCCGGTCAGCTCATCGGATTGTACTCCCCGTTGCGCCTTCTGGAACCGGACGGCCCCGTCCACGGCTCTGGCGATGTCGCCCTTGATCGCCAGCAAAACCCGCAAGTGGTCCGCGTTGTAAGCGTCCTTATCGGCGCGGTACAACGTCAGCGCGCCGCTGAATTGATCCACTCCATCGCCCAGGGGAATCGAGAGCGCGGAGTTCAAGGCTTCCACTTGTCCGCCAGCCGCCGCGTAACCGGGTTCCACGGCCGGGTTGCCGTTGATAATCGCTTTCCCATTTTCCACTACCCATCCGGAAAGGCCTTGGCCCACCGGAATCTCGAGCGCGGCAAATGTTTGGCTGTTCAACCCGCTGGTGTAGCGCGCCTTCAGTACGCTCCGTTCCCGAACGTAGACCGCCATGCAATCGTAGGGCACCAGCTGCTTCAATCGCTCGGCCAGGATGGAAAGAATGTCTTCCATGCGCAAAGACTTGCTGAGGTCCATGGCCAGATCGACGATGGCCCGCATTTCCTGACGCGCGGAGGCGACCAAGTCCGCCGGCATCTGTACGCGATCTGCTGAGCCGCCTCCAGCCGCAACCGCTCCCGCGGCTCCAGAAGAAGACGCGCTCTTCTCGAATCCGGCGTCGGGAGCGTCCCCCCGGCTCACGATCAGATCCTTGCTCAGCCGGTGGTTGCGCAGGGGCGTGCTTTGAGCCAGACGCTCGAACTCGCGGTAATTGGCCTTCAGGATATCCACCACCTGCGGATCGAAGCTTTTTCCGGAGAGCCCCGCCACATATTCCATGGCTTCGTCTAGAGGAAGCGCGCGGCGGTACTGCCGGTCGCTCGCCAGCGCGTCCAGACAATCCACGGCGGACAAAATGCGCGCGCCGATGGGAATGTTCTCGGCCTTCAAACCATCCGGATAGCCGCTGCCGTCCCATTTTTCGTGATGGGACCGCACAATCGGCGCCACTGCATAAGGAAACGCGACCTGCTCCAGGATCTCGGCGCCGACTACGGTGTGGATCTTCATCTTGTCGAATTCGTCGGGAGTCAGTTTGCCTGGTTTGGAGATGATGTAATCCGGCACGGCCAGTTTCCCGATGTCATGCAGGATCGACGCCGCCTGCAGCGCATCCACCTCGTCGGACGCGAGACCCAAGTGCTTGGCCACTTCCAAAGAATAGACCTGCACGCGACGCAAATGATCGCCCGTGCACTCATCCTTGGCTTCGATGGCCGTCGCCAGCGCTTCGATGGTTCTCAGGTGCAGCGACGCCATGCTCTCGGCATGCGCTTTTTCCTGCTCCATCTTGCCGAAGTACAACCGGATGGAGCGATAGACGACATAGAGCGGCGGCAGCAGAGCCAGACTGAAGGCCCATCCCAGCCGCTGGTTGGCGGTGTGCACGATTCCCGCCAGCGAAACACCTGCCAGGTAATAGCAGAAAGACCAATCGCATAAGCTTCGAATCACCGTCTGGATGCTTTGCCCTTCGGTGAGAGCGATCACGATCGCCAGCGGAACGTTGTTCACAATGAAATAGGACACTCCGGCCAGAGTGAGCCGCAACAGTCCGCCTTCCGGAACATTTGTGAACCAGTGCTGGTGATAGACGGAGGTGGCGACCAGAGCGGCTAACGCGATGCAAGTCGTATTGAAGAAAAGATGCACCGGTTTGACGCGGACCTTGGCATGCCAGAAGGTTTGCGCGGCCATGGCCGCAACTGCCAGGAACATCGTCTCCGGCGCCTTGAGCTCAACCAAACCAAGCATGATGAGGACAAAGCTTAGTGAGACAGCGCCCTGCACGCCAGGAAAGACCACCTTCATGCCGGAGGTCGCCAGGGCCAGAAGAAGATAGACCAGGAAGCGCGGTCGTGGTTCCGGAATCCAGCCTTGAAAGGTGATGGCCATTCCCGCCAGACCGGCGAGGCCTATCACGGCGATAAAGAGTCTCGCTGCGGTCGGTATTCGCTGAGGCTGTGCGTGTTCCACTTTCACTTTCCTTAGGGCTGGCCCTTCCCTCCGACTCGTTTCGCAAAACCTCAGAAAAATAAGACACTTACGTTCTTAGTTTCCGAATGCCGTACGTTTAGAGCGTGTGCTGTACGCCACCTCTGACAATTGTCATGGTTACTGATCGGCTTCGGAACTGCGGAACTTTAAGGAGATGAAAGGATTTGCGGGGATTTAAGGCCGGGTTCACTCAGCCCGTAGCGCGACTGCCGGGTCAACTTTCGCGGCCCTGAGGGCTGGACCCAAGCTGGCCGCCAGAGCTACCAGTAGAATGAGCAGGCTAGCGGCTCCGAGCGTTACTGGATCGGTTGCGCTGACGCCGAAAAGGAAACGCGAGAAGATCCGGCGGCCAGCCAGAGTGACGGCAATGCCAATCGAAACGCCGATCGCCGCGAGTCCAGCGGCGTGGAAAATCACAAGCTTCAAAATGCTGCCAGGTTGGGCGCCCAGCGCCACCCGAATGCCTAGCTCGGTGGTCCGCTGCGACACCGAGTATGCCACCACCCCGTACAGCCCGAGCGCAGCCAGCACCAGAGCCAACCCGGCGAACGTGCTGACCAGAAACGTGCGAAACCGTGGTTGAGCTACCGATCCTTCCAGCAGATCCTGCATGCTGTGTACGTTGAAGATCGGCTGGCTGGGATCCAGCGTCCGCAGCTCTCGCCGCACGGCCGACGCCGCCGCGGATGGGTCGCCACCGGTTCGAATCGCCAGCGCCATGGTCGCCTCGGCGAGATTCATCGCCTCCGGTGGAATCTGCAGATAGTGGTAGTAAGTTTCTGGATTTGTGTCTGCATCCAAACTGGCGTGCTTGACGTCGCCGACCACCCCTATAATCGTGGACCACTGGTCGTCGTCCAGCCCCGAGAGAATGCGCTTTCCAATCGGATTGTCATTGGGCCAGTAGCGTCGCGCCGCGACTTGATTGATGATCACCACTTTGGGCGTCTGCTGATTATCGCGGGCGTCAAAGAGCCGGCCACCGAGCAACGGGATTCCCAGCGCCGCAAAGTACCCGCCACTGGCTGTCCGGTACTTGGCGCGCGGCTGATCCGCGTCGTTCAGACGCGGCTGTCCTTCGATCTGAAAATTTAAGCTGGCGTCATTGCCGCTCAATGGGAGAAACCGGCAGATTCCAGCCGTTTGCACTCCCGGGAGCTGCGTTATACGGCCGAGAAGTTGCTCGTAGAACAGTCCCACCTTCAGGCCGGGATAACGGGCTTGCGGCAACGAAAGCTGCATCGTGAGAACGTGATCGGCGCGGAAGCCCGGATTTACCTCTTGCAAACGGACCAAGCTTCGAATCAATAATCCCGCGCCCATTAGCAACGCCGCGCTGGATGCCACCTCGCACACCAACAGCACATCCCGCACCCGGCGGCGCGCTCGGGGCCCGGTCCCGCCACGGCCTCCGCTGCGCAGCACCAGGTTCAGATTGGATCGCGCGCTGAATAACGCCGGCACCAGCCCGAACGCCAGCCCGGTGATCAGCGACACGCCCAGGGTGAATGCCAGCACACGCCAGTCCATCGGGATTTCCTCGGCCTGCGGGAGGCCCGCCGGCGCCAGCTTGGCCAGTATCCATGTACTCCAATAACCAACCAGGAGCCCAACCACGCCGGCGATCGCAGCCAGCAGAACGCTCTCGGTCAGAAGCTGGCGCACCAGCCGGCCGGGGTTGGCGCCCAGCGCCGTCCTGACGGCGATCTCTTTCTCTCGCACACTCGCGCGAGCCAGCAGCAAGTGGGCTACGTTGACGCAGGCGATCAACAAGACCGCAACCACAGCGGCCATCAGCATCCACAGAGTCGGACGAATATCGCCGGTGAGTTGCTCTCGAAGGGTCGTCAGACCCACGCTATAGCCCGAGTTCAAGTTTGGGTATTCCCGCGCCAGCCGGTCCGCGATAATCCGCATCTCACTCTGCGCCCGATCCAGGGACATCCCCGGCTGGAGATGCCCCAGCACGTTCAGGAAGCGGCGGCCGCGGTTGTCTGGCAAAAAATCGGCCGTCTCGGGTGTATATGGAATCCAAAGCTCGGACTGGTTTTCCGGAAGCCGAAACTGGGGAGCTCCGACACCGACGATAGTGAACGAGCCGCCGTCCACCAACAGGGTACTGCCCAGGATGCTGGGATTCCTGCCAAAGCGGCGCTGCCAGAGACCGGCACTCAGAATCGCGACGTGGTTTTTGTCCGGTTGGTCTTCATCGGAAGCGAAGGATCGGCCTAAAACCGGCTGCATCCCCAGGATCTCGAAGACACTGGGGGAAACTGCGGCCGTTTCGATCCGCTCCGGCACTTCCCCACCCGTCAGGACCGAAGATTGAGAGCGAATGGCTCCCATCCGATCGAAGACTTGATTGCGGGTCTGGAAGTCTTTGAAGTCCGCTGCCGAGACCCGCTCTTGCCGCATGCCTTTGGATAGATTGCTCTCCCATACGAAGACCACATTCTGCGGATCTTTGTAAGCAAGCTTGCGAAATAAGATGGCGTTCGTGACGCTGAAAATAGCGGCGTTGGCGCCGATTCCCAAGCTAAGAACAACGATGGCTACCGCGGTGGATCCCGGAGTCTTTGAGAACGTACGCAGGGCGTACCGCAAGTCTTGCGTGAGCGCGCTCATCTCCCGACGTTTCCATCATAAGCGCAAAGCGTGCGGCGCGCACCACAAAACCGGCCGGGAACTTCTTCGCGCCGTACTCCGTTTTGCGCGAGTTCCTTAAGAGCGCAAAGGGTGCGGCGCGCACCACATAACCGGCCGGGACTGCCTCGCGCCGCGCTCCGTCTTGCGCGACTTCGACTGCCGCTGGTCCCTCGTGCTAAGCCATGCCCTACGTTCGGCGATGGGCCACAGCACGGAAAAAAACCGAAACCCGAACAGTGAAAAGTGCGGCTGGGGTGTGGTTCCCAGCCGCGGCATTTGTTCGGGTTCGACGGCTCCCTAGCTTCCCCAGGATGAGTTGCCCGCTCTAACTTTCGTCTTGGTCCTCATAGTGTGATACCTCCTTATTTTGCTTACTTACGCGCCTTAGAAGTGCAACTGGGATACCAAGAGTACCAGGCTTAGAGAACCAATGTACTAAGTAGATGTAACCAACTGAATACAAAAGACAAAATGGTTGCATGCATCCGCCTGTGAAGCCGTCCTCTAAGGCTGAAGGCCCTCTTCTCGCTATCCACTCGGATAGACACCCTATCCGGCTGGATAGGGTATTCGCCTTAGGGTGCCGCCAAACGAAAAACAGCCCTCCCCGCCTCGTATCCGATATACTTACGCGTAAGGATGCCGGATATTGCGGCCGAGCTCGAAGCCATCGCTGGCCCATTGAGGGGAAGCAGCATTCCGCTATCGGAAGCTGAAGTCTCCATTGGGCGCGAGCCGTCTAATGACATCTCCTTGCTGGATGCCGGAGTCTCCCGCCATCATTGCCTCATCCTCAACAGCGGTGATGGGCAATTCAAGATCCAAGATCTGAATAGCCGTAACAGTACTTTCGTGAATGACGTTCCCGTTATCGAGCGCGTCCTGGCCTCCGGCGACCAGATCAAGATCGGAAGCTCGCTGTTCGTCTTTGTGCTGCCCGATACTGAGCGCGCCAAGAGTGCTTCTACTTCGGTCGAGTTCGACAAGTCCGAGGCGCGCGGCGGTTCCACCATCGTCCTGCGGAAAAAAGACGCGCGCTACCTCCAGCAGCTGGAGGATATGCAAGCCAACAGCCGCACCGTCGGCGATTTGAACGCCTTGCTCCGCATCAGCAAAGCTGTGAACTCGGTGCGCGGGCTGGAGGCGCTCGAAAAGCAAGTGCTCGAACGCATCTTCGAAGTCGCGCCGGCCGATCGCGCGGCCATTCTGCTGTGCGAGCATGGCCTGGATGAATGGACCTCGGTATTCGGCTGGGATCGCGTAACGGGCCCCAACCAGGCTGTTCAAGTCAGCCGCACCATCGTCACCCAAGTTCTTTCGGAGGGGGTCGCCGTTCTGTGCAACGACCTGCCGGCCACCGAATCGTTCTCCGACACCGCCAGCATTATGGAGCGCCGCATCCACAGCGTCCTCGCGGTACCGCTCGAAGTGTTCGACCGCACCATGGGAGTGATCTACCTGGACGCCTCCAATCCCGAGGCGCGCTTCGACGAAGAACATCTCCAGCTACTCACCGCCATCGGCGGTATCGCCGCCGCCGCGCTCGACAACGCGCGCCGCATGGAATCGCTCGAACAGGAAAACAGCCGCCTGCAAGCCGAGATCAGCCTCGAACACAATATGGTGGGCGATAGCCCGCGCATGCGCGACGTGTATCAGTTTATCTCCCGCGTGGCGCCCAGAGACGTCACCGTCCTGATCTTCGGCGAGAGCGGAACCGGCAAGGAACTGGTGGCGCGCGCTATCCATCGCACCAGCAGCCGCGCCAACAAGCCTTGCGTGGCCATCAATTGCGCCGCGCTCGCCGAGACGCTGCTTGAGAGCGAGCTGTTCGGGCACGAGAAAGGCGCGTTTACCGGCGCCATCGCGCAGAAGAAAGGGAAGCTCGAAATCGCCGAGGGCGGGACGGTCTTCCTCGACGAAATCGGCGAGCTCGCCCCGTCGCTGCAAGCCAAAATGCTCCGGGTTCTGCAAGAACGTGAATTCGAGCGCGTCGGCGGCACGCGCACCATCAAGCTGGATGTGCGCCTCATCACGGCCACCAATCGCGAACTCGAGGAAGAGGTCAAGCGCGGCCGCTTCCGCGAGGATCTGTTCTACCGCCTCAACGTGGTTGCGCTCCGCATGCCCGCCCTGCGCGAGCGCCGTGAAGACATCCCGCTGCTCTCCAGCTATTTCGCCGCCAAATTCGCCCAGCGATCCAACCGCGCCGTGCTGGGCGTCTCACCCCAGGCGCGCGCCTGTCTGACCGCCTACGATTGGCCGGGCAACGTGCGCGAGCTTGAAAACGCCATCGAGCGCGCCGTCGTGCTGGGCTCCTCCGATCTGATCCTGCCCGAAGACCTGCCCGAAGCGGTTCTCGAAAAGGCCGAATCGGCCGGCGCCAGTATGACCGCCTTCCACGACGCGCTGCGCGAGTCCAAGAAGCAGCTCATCTTAAACGCCTTCGAACAAGCCCAAGGCAACTACACCGAGGCCGCGCGTCTGCTCGGGCTGCATCCCAACTACCTGCACCGCCTGATCCGCAATCTGAACATGAAGCCGATGCTGAAGCACGCCGCGGCGGAATAGAACAATGAAGAAATACGCGATCGTCATCGAGCAGGGCCCCAACAATCTTTCCGCCTATGTTCCGGACTTGCCCGGATGCATCACAACCGGCAGGACCGTTGAGGAAATCGAGCACAACATCCGCGAGGCGATGGAACTCCACCTCGATGGGCTGCGTGAAGACGGCGAGCCGATCCCCGATCCTCACACGGCAGTGGCATACATCGAGCTGCAACAAGTCGGCTGAGCCCGGCGGCCAGTCACCTACCCTGGACTTTATTCTTTCGCTCCAAAACCGCCCAGCTCCGCCTGGTGACAGGCCGTTTCGCTTGACTCGCACGATACACTCAATAGAAGTGGCCTGAGGAAAATAGAAGCCGCGCAGCGGGCAAATAGTGAAATTACCAAACGGAGCGAATCCCGTAAATGAACACCGCTGGCGATCGCCCCATCGTGGATCACGCCAGTCTGGATCAAATCAGTGAACCAGGGAATCGCGTTCGCTCGAACCATCCGCGCCCTGGACGCCGACGATTTCGGACGCTCTAAATTCACCTTGGTGTTCGCCGTGATTCTGTTGGGCGCATGGACCTGGTGGATGCTGGCCGCGCGCGTCCCGCAATACGAATCCACCACTAACGTGCGCCTCGAATCCGGCCGCGCCATCGCCTATTTTTCATCGACCGATCAAATTCGTCCGGGTCAAACAGCATTTGTGACTGTCGGTGGCGACAGGATCCCAGCCCGGGTCCAAGCGGTTGCCTCTGATCGCGCCGAACTGGTTTTCCCCAATCCCCAATCCCCAATCCCGGCTTCGTCGTCGGCTTCCGCCGATGTCGAAACCACGCGCGTGTCTCCAGCGGCCATTGCACTTCGAACGTTGGCGCGCGGCAATCGATGACGAAGCGCACTCGCCTCATCGTCCCCGAGGTCGTCCAGACCTCCAACATGGACTGCGGCCCGGCGGCGCTCAAATGCCTGCTCGACGGATTCGGCATCCCGGTCAACTATGGCCGCCTGCGCGAGGCCTGCCAGACCGACGTGGACGGCACCTCCATCGACACCATCGAGGAAGTCGCGAATCAATTGGGACTCCAGGCCGAGCAGATCATGCTCCCGGCCGATCACGTTCTGCTTAGCGAGGCGCGCGCTCTGCCCGCCATCGCGGTCGTCGTACTGCCCTCCGGCATCACTCACTTCGTCATCGTCTGGCGCAGATTCGGCAAATTCGTCGAGCTGATGGATCCCGCGGCCGGCCGCCGCTGGGTGAGCACCGCTCGCTTCCTGAGCGATCTCTACGTGCACCAGCAGCCCGTCGCGGCCGCCGATTGGCGCACCTACGCCGGCACGAACGATTTTCTCGCGCCCTTGCGCCGTCGCCTGCATTCGCTCGGAATCGACGACAACACCCACCTGCTCAGCGCTGCTACGAAAGATCCGGACTGGCGATCGCTCGCCGCCCTGGACGCCGGTGTTCGCATGCTGGAATCGCTCGCGAGTTCCGGAGCCATCCGTCGCGGGCCTCACAGCGCGCGCCTGCTCGATACCGTGCTCGAACACGACGCCAGTATTCCGGAACACTACTGGTCAGTCCGAGCGAAGACCGCCGAACACGATCAGCTTGTGATGCGCGGCGCCGTCCTGGTGCGTGCCATCGGAACTTCCCCCGCGGACGCGCCCACTTCACCCGAGCTCCTAGCCGCGCTGCAACAACCCTCGGCACGTCCCGGCCGTGAGCTCGCGCGCCTGCTCCGCGCGGACGGTCTCTTTACTCCGGCCGTCATCGGCATCGCACTCGCCCTGGCCGCCGCCGCGGTAATCGTGGAAGCAGTTTTGTTCCGCAGTATACTGAGCGCGGGACGCGAGCTTCTGGCCCCCGCCATCGCGTTTTCAGCCGCGCTTCTGTTCCTCGACATTCCATTGGCCGCCAGCCTGTTGCGCTTCGGACGGCGTTTGGAAATCCGCCTGCGCGTAGCGTTCCTCGAAAAGATCCCGCGCCTGGGCGATCGCTATTTTCAAAGCCGCCTCAAGTCCGATATGGCCGAGCGCAGCCACAGCATTCACCTGATCCGCCGCCTTCCCGAAATGGGCGGCCAGCTTCTGCGCTACGTCTTCGAGATTGTCTTCACCGCCGCCGGGATCATCTGGCTCGATCCAGCCAGCGCTCCCATCGCGATTCTTGCGGCCTTCGCTGCCGTCGCGATCCCGCTCGCGTCGCAACCTTTATTGATGGAGCGCGATCTTCGATTGCGCACCCACGCTGGCGCGCTCAGCCATTTCTACCTCGATGCGCTGCTCGGATTGGTGGCCATCCACACGCACGGCGGCCAATCGGCCGTGCGCCGCGAACATGAGTCCCTGCTCACCGAATGGGCGCGCGCCGGCCTCAATCTTCAGCGCTCCGTCATTTCTCTCGAAACACTGCAATTCCTGGCCGGTTTCGGTCTTGCGATTTGGCTGCTGGCGTCCTATCTCGCGCGCGGTGGCCAGACTGGCGCAGTATTGTTGCTGGTCTATTGGGCGTTGAATCTTCCCGCGCTCGGCCAGGAGGTGGCGCTCATCGCGTGGCAATATCCCGCATATCGCAACGTGACTCTGCGGCTGCTCGAGCCGCTCGGCGCATTGGAACAGCCAGCATCCATCTCTGTCGAAAAACGCGAGCTTGGCGCGCCCGTGTCGATTGCTTTCGACAACGTGAGCGTGGTCGCCGCCGGGCATCAGATCCTTCGCGATATCAACCTATCCATCGCAGCCGGCTCACATGTCGCAATTGTCGGCGCATCCGGAGCTGGTAAGTCGAGCTTGGCAGGGCTTCTGCTTGGATGGCATCGCCCGGCCTCTGGCAGCGTATTGGTGGATGGCATCCAGCTCGACGACTCGCTCCTCAATGAGCTCCGCTCGCACACCGCGTGGGTGGACCCGGCGGTGCAGCTCTGGAACCGGCCGCTCGCCGAAAACTTGCGCTACGGCTCTCTGGAGACCGCTCGCATCGACCAGGTGATCGACGCGGCTGAGTTGCACCGCGTGATCGAGCGCCTTCCCGACGGCCTCGCAACTCCGCTCGGCGAAGGCGGCGGACTGGTCTCGGGCGGCGAAGGCCAGCGCGTGCGCCTCGGCCGTGCAATGCTGCGTTCCAATGTCCGGCTCGTGATTTTGGACGAGCCCTTCCGCGGACTCGATTTCGATCAGCGGCACACCTTGCTCGCCCGCGCGCGCGAGCAGTGGCGCGATGCCACGCTGATTTTCATTTCGCACGACATCCGGGAAGCGATGAGCTTCGAACGCGTGCTCGTCATGGAAGACGGGACCACCGTCGAAGACGGCCAAGGGCCGCGCTTCCTTGCCATGCTTCAAGCGGAGCGCGCAATCCGCGAAGAATTCTGGGACGGCCCCGAGTGGCGCCGTTTGCGTCTGCACAATGGCCAACTCACTTCCTGATTCGTGGCTTTGGCCTCCCTCCCGTCTGGGCGAAACCCTCTGCCTTTTGACCACTGGGCCGGGCGTTGCCAATCCCCAATCCCCAATCCCTCAGGGCGTTGACNNCAGCCCGCCGAAACTCCTTACTCCGATTTCGAACGTCAACTGCATCACATCGGTCCCGCCTTAATCCACGTTCCTACCCCGGACGGCCCTGCCTTTCTCGCATTGCTCCCCGGCTCGACGCTGCTCACAACCGATCTCAAGAAAGTCCGCGTCTCACCCGCCGTAATCCGCGCCGCGCTCTGCTCCAGCATGGAAGAGCCAATCTTACGCGAGATTCAGGAGACCCTCGACCGCGCCCAGATCCCGCCGTCAAAACAAGCCCGCGCGCGCGACGCCCTCTTGCGGGAACGTCTCAGCGCCAAACGAATCCGCGGCATCTGGCTTCTGCGCTTGCCGCCCGGCGCGAACTTCTGGGAGCAACTACGCCACGCCCATATTCCCCAGCGGCTCCTCGCGCTCGCCAGCGCCCACGCGCTTCAATACGCGCTCTGGATTCTCGCGTGGTGGGTGGTCGGGTCTAACGTGCTGCGCGGCACACCCCCTCGCGATTGGCTGGTTCCGTGGGCGCTTCTGTTGCTGACGCTGGTCCCGCTACGCGTGTTGATCACGCGCTTGCAAGGTTGGGTGGCCATCGGCGCGGGAGCACTGCTGAAACAGCGCCTCTTCTTCGGCTCCTTGCGATTGGAACCCGACAGCCTTCGTCATCAAGGCGCTGGCCAACTGCTGGGACGCGTGCTTGAATCGGAAGCCGTGGAAGCGCTGGCGCTGAGCGGCGGCTTTCTCGCTTTCGTCGCCCTCATCGAAATCATCGCTTCCTTATTTGTCTTGGCACTTGGCGCCGGCGGCCTTCTGCACTCGGCATTGCTCTTCCTCTGGCTTCTGATCGCCGCAGCGCTGGCGTGGTCGTACTTCGGCCGCAATCGCGATTGGGTCGGCGTTCGCCTGGCCATGACGCACGATCTGGTGGAGAGCATGGCTGGCCATCGCACCCGCTTGGCCCAGCTCCCAGCCGATCGCTGGCACGTTGGCGAAGACCAAGCCCTCGAAGAATATTTGCGAAGCTCCCGCGCGATGGACCGGTCAACAGCTCGCTTCATCGCCCTGGTGCCGCGCGGATGGCTGATTCTCGGCCTGGTCGGCTTGGTACCGGCGTTCATACGCGGCGTGGATTCTCCAGCGGGCATTTCGCAAGCGGGCATTGCGATCGCCGTGGGTGGCATCCTGCTCGCGTATCGTGCGTGGAAGCGGCTCGCGGCGGGCGCCTGGCAGTTGGCCGGAGCCGCGACAGCCTGGCAGCGCACTTTAGTTCTGTTCAACGCGGCCGCGCGACCCGATCTTCCGGGATCGCTAAATGCACCCGCGTCCGCCGAAGCATCGCCGATAGTCGAGGCCCGCGATCTCAGCTTTCGCTACAGCGATCGCGCTCAGCCCGTGCTGCGCGGGGCGAATCTTCGGATCGCCGTTGGCGATCGAGTCGTCCTGGAAGGGGCCTCAGGTGGTGGAAAATCCACGCTGGTTTCCATCTTGGCCGGCGTCCGCGAGCCCAGCTCCGGCAGCGTTCTCATCCATGGCCTCGATCGCAAGACTGTCGGCGCAGCGGAATGGACCAGGCGTCTGGCCGCCGCGCCGCAGTTCCACGAGAATCACGTCCTCGCCGAAACATTCGCATTCAATTTGTTTCTGGGCCGTCCGAGCGTGCTGGGTCCCGCCGACTTCGAAGAAGCGCGAGCCATTTGCGACGAACTCGGCCTCGGCGATCTGCTGGAACGCATGCCCGCGGGCATGCTGCAAATGGTCGGTGAAACCGGCTGGCAGCTTTCGCACGGCGAGCGCAGCCGCCTCTACATCGCGCGCGCGCTGCTGCAGGACGCCGAGCTCGTGGTCCTGGACGAAAGCTTCGCCGCGCTGGATCCTGAAAATCTGAAGCGCGCCGTCGAATGCGTCGTCAAACGGGCGCGGTCGCTGCTAGTGATCGCGCACCGCTAGTGTTACTTCAGTCCGCTCGCCAGATACAGCGTGCCAATATCGCGCTGGAACGAATATGCGTACGCGTTCCCGTCCGGCGTCACCACCACATCAATGATCCGCACACCCACCGGGTCGGCCGGCTTGATCTCTTTCCAAAGCTCCTCGCGCCGGCTCGCCAGGTCCAGCCGATTGATCTTTACCGCCGTGAGTCCCACCATCTGTTGCAAAAACAGAACGCGCCCGTCGGCGCTCCACCGCAGCACGGATTCTCCGGCCTCGATGTCCAGGGCCGCTTTGGGCTCGGCGCCCGCGATCGCGAGCACGTCCAATTTTCCGCCGGCCACTGCCGTCACATACTTGCCATCGGGCGAGACGCGCGCCGCGGGCACTCCCTCTGGAGTCACCGGTATCGGGCCGCCACCGCGAACATCTTGCGTATACGTCCGCACGCGCCCTCCCGCTTGGTTGCCGGTGAACAACAGCTTCTGTCCATCCGGGAACCACTCCACGCGATCGTACTTCATTCCGGGCGTGCTGATGTTGCGCGCTTCTCCCGCTCCGGTCGGCAGCAGAGTCAGCTCCGCATTTGGCCCGTCGTTCAGAATGCACGCCACCCATTTGCCATCCGGCGAAAGAGCCGGACGGTTGCCATCGCCCAGCCGCACGGCTGGAGAGCCATCCGTTTTGCGGAGGTAAATCGCGGGGTTGCGTGCTTCCCCGTAAGACAGCTCCTCGAACAAGATGGTGCTGCCGTCGGAGGAAATATCGAAGATGCGGCTCGCATCAAACCACGAGAGATCGCGCTCCTGCTTGGCGCCGGGCGACAGGCCGGAAATCCCCAGCCGCGAATCCACTACCGTCACCAGCACCTTCTGATCGCGCGTGACGTCGTCGATGATCACGGTGGCCGGCGGTTCCACCAGCATGCGCTCTTTCCCACCGAGCGAAACGGCGTGCAACGCGGGTTCGCCTCCGGCCTTTGCGCCGCCAAACCAGATCTCGTCGCCCTTGGAGGACCAAGCCAGGCCAAGCAGCTGCTGCCAGCCGCGCGACAAAGCCTGTTTCTTGCCGTTCATGTCCAGGACCGCCACGCTATAATCGCCGCCGGCATTGTCAGGCTCGAAAAATGCGATGCGGTCCCCTTTGGGCGAAACGCGCAGCCACTTCGGTGCCAGGCCGTCGCTTTCGTAGCGCATGGTTCCGATGGGATATTCGATCCGGTTCTTTCCGCCCGCCGTGCGCGATACGGCCAGATTCGCGCCGTCCGGCGACCAATCCGCGTCGTTCACGTTTTCGAGAATCTCGCGTGGCGCACCACCCGACAGCGGCACCCGCGCCAGCGTTCCAGCCGTGCCATCCTTACTGGGCCCGAGCAAGATGGCCATTTCTCCAGTCGAGCTGATGGAGAGAATGCGGCCTCCCGGCAGATCCAGCGGCCGGTACTCGCGGCTGCCCGGACGCATCGAAAAGATGTTGGCCGGTTCGCTGGCCCATTGCGCGCTAAACACCACCGTCTGGCCGTCGGGCGAAAACTTCGCCGAAGGGATCTCGCCGCGCCGATACGTCAACCGCTCGAAGGCCGGCTGCGCGGGCTTCAGAGCTTTCCATCCGGCGAGGACTCCCGCACCCAGCGCGATCACGATCAGCGCCGGCCAAAGCAAAACTCGAAAACCGCGGCGTGGTTTCGCGACAGCAGCGCCTTCGGCCGCGCCCAGCTTGCCCGATTCCAGCTCATCCAATACGTCTTCCAGGGCCACTTTGACATCGGCAATGCTTTGCCAGCGGCGCTGCGGATCCTTGCGCAGGCAGCGGCCGATGATACGTTCGACGTCGCGCGGCGCGCCTGGGCCGGTTTGACTCAGCGGCGTCGGCTCGGAATGCAGAACCGATGCGAGTGTGGAGAGTTTGGAATCGCCGCCGAACGCCCGCCGCCCGGTTACCATCTCGTACAACACCGCGCCAAACGAAAAAATGTCGGAGCGCGCGTCCACGGCGTGTCCGTCTGCCTGCTCGGGCGACATGTAGGCCACCGTCCCGATAATGGTGCCGGCCTCGGTTCTGAGCGCTGCCTCTATGTGCACGCTTTGCGTCGCGGCGAACACGTCGGGCTCTTCCACTTCGGTCAGCTTCGCCAGGCCGAAATCGAGAATCTTGACCTCGCCCTGTTCGTTGACGATCACGTTGGCGGGTTTCAGATCCCGGTGTACGATGCCCGCGCTGTGCGCCGCCGCCAGTCCGTCGGCAATTTGAATCGCGTAGCGCAGCGCGTCGTTCAGCCGCATGCCTTTGCGGCCGATGAGCCGGTCCACGGTCTTGCCGGCCACGTACTCCATGGCGATGAAGTCCACCGGCTGGCCATCCACCTGGCCGGTGTCGATATCGAAAATCGTAACGATGTGGCGATTGCTCAGCGCCGAGGCGGATTTCGCTTCCTGGGAGAAACGCGCCCGCCGGTCGGCGTTCGCAACAGCGGTGGACGGCAGCACTTTGACGGCCACCGAACGGTCCAGGTGCGTGTCCAAGGCGCGGTACACCACACCCATACCACCCGCGCCAAGCTTGGCCTCAATACGATAATGGCGGAGACTCTCGCCGATCATTTCCAGAGTTTACGGTCTGAGCGTCCATCTTACCATCTCACCGGTTTACCATTGAATCGGATGCATCGCCGGCATTTTCTGGCATCGCTCGCCGCCGCCGCAACAGTTCCCTCGAGGCTCCTTGGTGCCGACTTCACCCTCCGCATCGCGCCGGCGAGCGTCGAAATCGGGCCGCGCAAAGTGATCAAGACCGTCGCCTACAACGGCTCGGTACCCGGGCCGCTCCTGCGGATGAAGGAGGGCCAGCCCGTCACCATCGAAGTGTTCAACGACACCGGCGACGCGGAAATCGTTCACTGGCACGGCTTGCAAATCCCCTCCGCGGTGGACGGTTCCATGGAAGAAGGAACGCCCATGATTCCGGCACGATCGTCGGCGCGCTACAGCTTCACGCCAGCGCCCAGCGGCACGCGCTGGTATCACACGCATGTCGTGGCGGGACGAAATCTGAAACGCGGCACCTACACCGGGCAGTTCGGTTTCATATATATTGAGCCGCGCAGCGAGCCGGGCAATTACGATCAGGAAGTGTTCCTCGCGCTCAAGGAATGGGACCCGTACTTGTCTAGTGGCGGCGTGGACGACGACTCGATCGATGTCGCCTACAACCTTTTCTCCGTGAACAACCGCGCCCTGGGGCACGGCGAACCGATCCGCGTGAAAGAAGGGCAGCGCGTCCTGTTGCGCATCCTCAATGCCAGTGCGACAGTCACGCGCCGAATCGCCGTCGCGGGTCATCAGTTTCGGGTGGTTGCGATGGACGGCAACCCAGTCGCCGTTCCCAAAGAGGTGCGGGCACTGGAACTGGGGCCGGCCGAGCGCATCGACGCGATCGTGGAAATGAATAGCCCCGGCGTGTGGATCCTGGGCGCCACCGACGATCACGATCGCGAGCACGGTCTGGGCATTGTGATCGAGTATGCGGGACAATCCGGCGAGCCGCGCTGGCTGCCCGCTAGCGACGAACGCTGGGATTACGCGGCGTTCGGAAGCCTCGGCAAAGAGGAGACCGGCCCTTCCGAGCGCATTCCCCTGGTCTTCGAAAAGAAATTCGCCGGCCACCATTGGGTGGACAAATGGACCATCAACGGCAAGTCATTCCCCAAGACCGATCCCATTCGCGTGAAGGCCAACGGCCGCTACCGCCTGGTGTTCGACAACCGCAGCGACGAAGCGCACCCGGTCCATTTGCACCGGCACACGTTCGAGCTGGCGAAGATCGCCGGCGTGCCCACGTCAGGCGTCTATAAGGACGTGGTCGTGGTCGGTGCCAAGAGCCAGACCGAAGTGGACCTGCTCGCCAACAACCCCGGCCTGACGCTGTTCCACTGCCATCAGCAGATGCACATGGATTACGGATTCATGGCGCTGATGGAATACTTCTGACGGCGCGGCGGTCAGTCACAACTCTACGGGCAGGGGTATTCTATGTCCAAGTGGGCGGCGGCGCTCACGTCTGCGCCCAAAGCTGCCTTTCCGGCACTGATCCTAAATACCCTCGGCGTTTACGTCGAATAGGGATGGCATGATATTCGTCTGTTGGGAGGAGAACGTCCTTGGCAAGCCCGGAAAATCCGGCTGGTCGTCCGACAGGTGAATTAACTCCCTCACAAGACCCCAATTGGGAACTCGGCCTTCGCGTACTCCGCGAGCCAAATTCGAGCAGGCGGGAGTCGTGGAAGCCGAGAGAAGGTCGATTCCCAAATTGCGCTAAATAATCGACGACCGCAAAGGACAACCAAGTGTCAACTGCAGAGACTCTTGGCGCGGATAAACGCGCTTTGCGGGCGACAAGAACGAGGGCGTCGCACGGCCAATGCGCTGGCCCTCCGCAAACCGAACGGCGTAGAATAATGAACCAGGACGGTCTTTTTGCCACGCCAGTTCGATGTCGTCATAGAGCGCGATGAGGAGGGGTATTATGTTGCGTCGGTCCCTCAACTCCCTGGATGCCATACCCAGGCGCGGTCGCTCGACGAGGTCACTCAACGCATTCGCGAGGCGATCGAACTGTGTCTCGAGGTGTAATCGCGAACAATGTCATTGCGCCGCTGCGGTCGTCGTCGTCACGGCCGCCGGCTTCAGATATTTGTCATACCAGGCCAGGTATCGCTCCAGCCGATCGCGAATGAAGCTCGGCCGCGTGAGGCCGTGGAACTGATCGGGATAGATGATGAGCTGCGTGTCGATGCCGAGGCTCTTGAGCGCTTGGTACATCTGCTGGCCACCCTCGAGTGGTACGTTGGCATCCTTGTCGCCGCCCAGAAACAGGGTCGGCGTCGTGATGCGGTCGGCGTGGAGGAACGGATACGACAACTTCATGTAGGTGTCGAATGCCTTCCACGGCGGCCCGAGTTCATTGTCGTACTGAAGGATGTACTGATCCACCCCGTACAACGCGATTGCGAACGCAGTGCCAGCGCCGCTGGTCGCCGCCTTGAAGCGATGATCGCTCGCTATCATGTAATCGGTCATGATGCCGCCGTAGCTCCAGCCGCCCACGCCCAGGCGGTCCGGATCGGCAAGGCCCATCTTGATGACGTAGTCGAGGCCGGCCTCCAGGTCCTCCACCTCGAAATGGCCCCAGTCAGCCGCGATCGACCGGGAGTACTTCTGGCCGCGCCCGGCGCTCCCTCGATAATTTACCGCGAGCACCGCGTAACCGTTGGCGGCGAGCCACTGCTGCTCGGCACTGAACGAGTGCTGATCCTGGCCGTTGGGACCGCCGTGAATACGCAGCAGCAGGGGGACTTTCGTGCCCGCGACGTAGCCGGCCGGCTGGTACAACAACCCATGCACCTCCGTGCCGTCCTTACTTTTGAAACTGACGTCTTCCGACGTCACGGCTTCGATGCTGCTGAAGAGCGAATCGTTTTGATGCGTGAGCTGGCCAAGCGCGCCGCCCTGAATCGAGTAAACCTCGATCGGCTTGGTGTCAGTGCCCGAGAGCACGACGGAACATGCTGCCGCCACGCTCGGGTTGTTTGCCACAATGGGCGAAGCCGCCAGCCGCTCCACGGATCCGCCGGCGAGCCTGAGGCGCGCAGGGTAGACGGAACGGTCGTCGGTCACCAAAAAAGAAATCGACTGCCCATCGGCACTGAATCGCGGCGTGGAGACTCCCCGGTCGAGATCGGCAGCCGGCTTTACGAGCGCCGCTTTGCCGCTTCCATCCGCAGCCACCAGCGCGAGCCGGGACATGGAATATTCCTCGTATTTCTTTTCGTCACTTTCCAGAACGGCAATCCATTTGCCGTCGGGGCTCCATTCCGGGCGCGTACGTCCCACGCGGTCTTCAATCGTAGTCAGCGCTTTTTCGCTCGCGCCGGCGCGCGCCTCCGCGACGAATAGTTCGGTGTAGGGGTCCCGATCCGGGTCCTTCTCGTGATTGCTTAAGAAGGCGATCGACTTGCCGTCGGGCGACCAGGATGGCGCGGATTCGTCCCGTTTGCCTGTGGTCAGGCGGTCCAGCTTCTTGGTAGCGATGTCGAACAGATAGACGTAGGTGTGCCGGTCCGACACCAGGTAGCCTTGGATGTCCTGCTTGAAATGGTATCGATCAAGGACGATCGGCTTGGGCGGCTTGGGCTTGCCTCCTTCGCCCGGCTCCGCCGCGGGATCGGGATCGGCAGTCAACAAGGCCAGGCGCTTTGAATCCGGCGCCCACTCGTAGGATTCCAGACGCCCCTTCACATCGGTGAGTTGAAATGCGTCGCCGCCACGCCGGTCCAGCAGCCATACCTGGTTGCCCTTCGCCGGGGCCGGCCGCGAGGATGTAAAGGACAAATACGTTCCGTCCGGACTCCAGCGCGGTGACGACTCACTATCCTGGCTCGAGGTGACCTGGCGATCGTCCTTGCCATCGTAGCTGATCATCCAGACGTGGGAGTTGGTTTTGTCTTCCTTCACGTCGACCGTGGACACGGTGTATGCCACCGATCGGCCATCCGGCGAACATTGGGGATCGCGGACCTCGCGCGTGCGGGCCAGATCGTCCAGATTGAACGGGTGGCGTGCGGGCTGCGCCCATAGCGCCACCGAAAACAAGCCGAGCAGTAATCGCCTGAGAAACATGCATTTCAGTTTACGCCTGTTGCCGGGCCATCCACCGATACCGCGCCGGGGATTGGCGCAGTTTTTCCAAGGATGCCAGGTGCAACAGTATCGAGAGGGGCACCAGGAAAACCGGAATCATGGCCAACGGAAACGCGCCGATGAGCTCATTAGGCCGGTCAAACCCGAGCATCTGGAACGGTGAGGGCGAGCTCAAGAAACCGGTTGATACAGCCACAACCAGATCGGCAATCCCCAACAGATTCCAAGCCCGGAGCAGGTTTACGGATCCACGCCATTGCCGCGCGACGGCGATGCCCACGATCGGCGCAAGCAGCCCGACCAAAACATCGCCGCAGCCGGCCGGCAACGCAAACGCGCCCGGCAGCCGTCCTTCGGCATAGAGTACAAGGAAGATCAGACCGAGCGCTCGATAGACCTGAACGCTCACGATCCCCTCTTGCGGCGCGGACTCAATGACGCGCCTGAGCGCGGGCCATCGCCAAAACAGGGCGACGCCGACCGCGATCGGAGGCAGCAGGCCATACTGGATGGTTGGAATGCGGGTGGGGGATCCCTGATAGAACCCCAGCCAGACCGGCAGCAGCGCGGCGAAGAACCAGGCCACGAGGAGTGCCGAGATGCTCCAAAACGCGCGCCTGCGGTCTCCGGCCGGCAGCTTGACAAGATTGAGCGCGCGGTGCAGACCAAATATCAACACGGCTACAACCGCCACGGCCCCGATCACTGTAGTGTTCATGTTTCGATCTCCTTCGCCTTATAGATGTATATGCATCTGGTTGGTTGCAAGAAAGTTGCACGAGACACCAGGACCTGATATAGATGTAGATACAGGTATCTTATGGATCAAATTGTGCGGCTGCCGTGCGCGTGCGCTAACCTCCGGAGGGCCGACCGGGTGGTGTCCCAGTTCTATGATGCGGCGCTTCGCCCGAGCGGCCTGCGCGTCACCCAGTTCACGCTATTGCAGGCCTTGACACTTGCATCCGGGATCTCCCAGAAACAGTTGGGCGAACTGCTACAGATCGACAGCACGACTCTCACCAGAACCCTGGCCCCGCTGCGAAAGAAAGGATGGCTGCGCTCGGCGGCCGGGACTGACCGGCGTGAGTTGCGGCTTTCCCTGACGGCAGCGGGAAAACGGAAGTACGAGCGCGCTCTTCCTGATTGGCAGAGTGCTCAAAGAGGCCTGCGGAAAGCCTTAGGCAAAGACAACTGGAATCATTTGATTGATGCAGCCGTGCGCACGGCGGGAGCCATGCTCAAGCCTACCGGTAGGGCCGCTTGACATGCGCCCGGAAACCATCGATCCTAATTCAAAGGAGTCTCTTTGATGTCGCAGCGGTGGATCCTTTGCTGGGCCTTGACTCCGTTGCTCGGTCTCCCTGCCTTAGCCCAATCCGTCATCTCGGCGCATTCGGGCTTGATTCATCTCGCTGACGGCGCGGTTTTCCTGGACGACCAGCGTGTCGAACAGAAATCCGGCAAGTTCGACCAGATGAAGAACGGCTCGGAGCTGCGTACCCAGGAGGGCCGCGCCGAAGTGCTGCTCACGCCCGGGACATTTCTTCGCGTGGGCGCGAACAGCGCGATCCGGATGGTTTCGAACGACCTCGACAACACGCGGGTCGAGCTGTTGAACGGTTCCGCGGTGCTGGATCAGGGATCGGACGCGCTCCCGAACACCTCCGTCAGCATCCTGTATAACCTCGATCAGGTTCACATCAAGAAGCCGGGCCGCTACAGATTCGATTCCGAGCCGCCCCAGGTCAAGGTCGAGACTGGCGACGCCGACGTGACCAGCGCCGACGGAAAATCGGTAGAGGCCGGCGCGGGCTACGCCGTTGCATTGGAGGGCAAGCTCACGGCTCGCAGACTCCTGAACGATGCAGGCTTCAGCAACCCGGACGACTTGGGCAACTGGGCCAGCGCGCGCGATCACTCCGTCGCCGACAGCAACCTACAGGCCGCCGCCGCGTCCGATTTATCCAGCGCCATCGACGGCTGGCAGAACGATCCGGATGCGGTGCTTCAATCGTTGGGCATTCCGCCGTATCCGCCCGGCATGTCGAGCTATATTCAGCCCTACGCGTACGGGTCCGCACTGTATGGCGCGGGGCTGTACGGCCCTGGTTCGTATGGAACAGGGTTCGGCTACTCGCCTTACGGTCCCTATGGATTCGGCGCGGCGGGCCCACTGGCTTTGTACTATTGGTCGCCTCTCTATCTCCCTTATCGCTACCCCACGGTGTTCGGCTACCGCGGTGCGACTCTGCCCGTACGCTCCGGAATCGGCCGTCCCTTGTATCAAAGTCCGGGGGTGGTTCGTCTGGGCGTGGGCGTAGGCGTGGGACACCCGGGCACAGTGCACGTGGGCGGGCACCACTAGCACGCGCGGCTAATCGTTGGGCGCGTAGTATCCCAGCCGCCAGCGAGCCTTCAACGCAGGCAGCGCCTTGGGTTGGTCCAGCTTCACTTGCACCTTGCGATACTTGCCGTCGCGGTTCTTATTGGACGGCGAATAGGCCAGCACGTATTGGTTACGAAGCTCGATGCCGATCCGCTCGGCGATCCCGGGCAGTTCGCGCAGATTGGTGGCGGCCAGCGCGCGACCGCCGGTCTGCTCGGCGATTTCAGACAGAAGCTTCGGCCCGCTCATCTCCGCTGTGGTCAGTCCAAATGACAGTACCGGCTCGAACACGCCCATCGCGTAGATTTGCACGTCCGCTTCGCGCACCAGGTCTCCAATCTGGGTGGCCGTGTACCGGCTGTTGTTGTCGCCGCCGTCGGAAATAATGAGCAGAGCCTTGCGGGGGTTCTTGGCGCGTTTCATTTCCTGCAATCCCGTGTGGACGGCATCCAGCATCGCAGTGAGGCCGCCAGAGGTCACCGAGGTGAGCTTGTTCTGGATGGCGCGGGAGTCGCTGGTGAGACTCACCGCGAGTTCGGCTTGATCGCTGAACTCCACCAGGAAGGCTTCATCGGAGGCGTTCAGCGTTTTCAAGAATTCGATCACCGCTCTTCGCGACGTGTCGAGCTTGGCGCCCATGCTGCCGCTGGTGTCCACCAGCAAGCCGATGGACAGCGGCGCGTCCTCACTCGAAAAATGCGTGATGGTTTGCGGGACATCGTCCTCGAAGAGATGAAAGTCCTGTTTTTCCAGGCCGAGAACGTAGCGATTGGAAGGGTCGGTGACTGAAACCGGAACCAGGACGAGAGTGGTGTCGGCGCGGAACGCGGTGGTGGTCTGCGGATCGGACTGAGCGAACGCGGCAATAGCGCACGCCGAGAAAAAGGCCAAAAGTGCCCGCACAACCACTGCACCTCTTCCTCGAACTCTAGCACGGCTGGCGACGTTAGGACTGCCGGGAAGCGAGAGTGAAGTCGGGCGCCGGGGCGATGCTAGCATGGTCGTGTGAAGTCCCGGCGGATTGGTTTTCTGGCCTTCGGGCTGACCATTGCGGGCGTCCTGTATGCGTTTCAGATGCCTTTCCGCGAGTACGCGGGCCAGGAGTACAACGATTTCCCGCTGCCCGCAGATTACAAGGACAAAGCCGAGTTCGTCTTCGGTCGCCTGATGTATCCGCAGGGGACCTGGGGCATCTTCGGATGGCTGTATCGTTTCGACTGGCGCGAAGGGCGAAGCGCCTGGACCAACGACTATCCGCGCGCCGATCGCCATTTCGTGCTGGCGCTGCGCCGCCTGACTCGCCTGGAAACGCGCAGCGTCGAGCAACCCGTCAGCCCCGACGACGGCGATGACATCTACAACTGGCCCTTCCTTTATTGCGCCGGTCCGGATCAATGGAACATGACTGACGCGGAGATGGCCAAGGTTCGCGATTACCTGGCGCGCGGCGGGTTCTTGCTGGGAGACGACTTCTGGGGCGAGGAAGACTGGTATTATTTTCAGCGCAACATGACCAAGCTACTGCCGGGCCGTCCCATCGTCGAAATTGAATCGAGCGATCCGATCTTTCACACCGTCTTCGATCTCGATCAGCGCTATCAGGTCTCGGGTCAGTGGAGCCTGCGCGGCATGCCGTATCTCAATGGCGGACGGGATCCGCACTGGCGCGCCATTTACGACGACAAAGGCCGCATCGAGGTGGCGGTGCTGTTCAATCACGACACGGGCGACTCCTGGGAGTGGGCCGACGATCCGAGCTATCCGGAGCGTTATTCGGCGCTCGGCATACGCACTGGCGTCAACTACGTGGTGTACTCCATGACGCACTAAGAGCTGTTACTATATTGCAAACAGTTTCTTCCAGGAGGATTCACCCATGAAGCTCTTTGCATCCGCCGCAGCCGCGCTGTTGCTGCTCGCTGTTTCCGCCTTGGCCGCGGACGTGGACGGAAAATGGACCGGCAGCGTTTCCACGCCCAACGGCGACTTCCCAGTCACGTTTAATTTCAAGGCAGATGGACCCGCCCTGAGCGGTTCCATGTCGGGCCCGGACGGCGGCGACATTGCCATCAAGGACGGCAAGATCGACGGCGCAAATATTTCGTTCTGGCTCAGCCTGGATTTTGGCGGAAACACGGTGAAACTCACCTACACGGGAGTGGTGGCGGCGGACCAGATCAAGATTTCGGGCGACGCCGACGGGATGCCGTTCGAGTTGGTCGTCAAGAAAGCGTCGTAGGAAACACCGGCTCCCTGTGGTCGCGGCTCGGTAGCGGCCGCGGCTCAGTCGGCCGAGCTGTGGGCTAGCTCAGGCACGTGCTCGCCCTTCCACCGCAGCCGCAACCGATCGAGTGAGAGATAAACCACCGGCGTAGTGTAGAGCGTCAGCATCTGGCTTACGATCAATCCGCCGATGATCGTGATTCCGAGCGGCCGCCGCAGTTCCGCACCCACTCCGGTGCCGAGCGCTAGGGGCAGGGCGCCCAGCATCGCCGACATGGTGGTCATCAGAATGGGCCGGAAGCGCAGCAGGCAAGCCTTGTAGATGGCGTCGCGCGGGCGCAGTCCTTCGGAGCGTTCGGCCTCGATCGCGAAATCGATCATCATGATGGCGTTTTTCTTGACAAGTCCGATCAGTAGAATGATCCCGATCATCGCGATAATGCTCAGATCGGTGTGCCACAGCAGCAAGGCCAGCAGCGCTCCCACGCCCGCCGACGGCAGCGTGGAAAGAATCGTGATGGGGTGCCAGCAGCTCTCATACAGCATGCCTAACACGATGTAGACGGTGACGAGGGCGGCAGCGATGAGGATGGGCTCATTGCGCAACGAGTCCTGGTAGGCTTGCGCGGTGCCGGCGAAGAAGGTCTGGATCGTATCGGGCAAACCTACCTTACGAGCGGTGGCTTGAATGGCATCCACCGCATCGCCGAGCGCCACGTTCGGCGCGAGGTTGAACGAAATGGTCACCGCGGGAAACAGCCCCTGGTGATTGACCGCCAGCGGAGCTACCGAAGACGCGTAGCGGCCGATAGCGGTGAGCGGCACGGTCCTGCCCTGCGGATCGGACACGTAGATTTGTTTCAGAAACTCCGGATCCTGCCAGAAGCGCGGCGCCGCTTCCATCACCACGTGATACTGATTGAGCGAAGTGTACATGGTGGAGACCTGGCGCTGGCCGAAGGCATCGTACAGCACGTTGTCGATGAGCTGCGACGAAATCCCGAAGCGGGCGGCGGTATCGCGATCGTATTGGACCACGGCTTGTAGACCGCTGTTCTGCTGATCGGTATTGACGTCGCTGATCAAACGAAGGTGCTGCAATGCCGACAGCATGGGTGGGCCGAACTTGGTCAGGTCCTGCACGTTGTCACCGCGCATGGTGAATTGATAGAGCGAGGCGCTGTTGCGCCCGCCCACGCGCACGTCCTGGTTGGCTTGCATATAATTCGTGGATCCGCGGATGACGCGCAGCTTGGGACGCAGCCGCTCGATGACGTCGTACACCGAGACCTTGCGTTCGGCGAGCGGCTTCAACTGGATCTGCATGCGCGCGGTGTTCAGGGTGTTACCGTAGCCGCCGCTGCCTCCGGTGTATCCGGCTACCGTATCCACCGCCGGATCTTCCTGGACGATCTTCACCATGCGCCGCAGGTTGCCTTCCATGGCTTGGAAGGAGGTGTCCTGATCGGCGATGATGGTCCCGTTCAACCGGCCATTGTCCTGTTGCGGGAAAAAACCTTTTGGAACGTGAATAAACAGGTACACGTTCAGCCCGATAGTGGCGGCGAGCACGCCCAGGGTAAGCCCGGGATGGCGCAGTACGCGATCCAGCGTGCGTCCGTAGAGGCCGACGATCCAGTTGAACGCGTTCTCACTGGTCCGGTACATCCAGCCATGCGTGGTGTGCTCCTTGAGCAGATGCGCGCACATCATGGGCGTGGTGGTGAGCGAGACGGCCATGGAAATCGTAATGGCCACCGACATGGTCACCGCGAATTCGCGAAATAGCCGGCCGACGATGCCGCCCATCATCAGCAGCGGAATGAAAACAGCTATGAGCGAAAGGCTCATGGTGAGCACGGTGGAACCGATCTCGCGCGCGCCGCGCAGGGCGGCGGCAAAGGGCTCCATGCCCTGCTCCAGATAGCGCGTGATATTTTCGATGACCACGATGGCATCGTCCACCACGAAGCCGGTGGAAATGGTGAGAGCCATCAGCGAGAGATTGTCCAGGCTGTAGTGGCACAAGTACATCACACCGAACGTGCCGATGAGGGAAACCGGGACGGCCACGCTCGGGATCAAGGTGGTGCGGGGGCTTCTCAAGAATACAAACACCACCAGGACCACCAGCAGTACCGATATGAGCATCGTTCTTTCTATATCGCGCACCGACGCACGGATGGTCACGGTCTGATCCTGAGTGACGCTCAAGTTGATGGAGTGCGGAATGGCGGCCTTGAGCTGCGGCAGGGCCTCGCGAATCCGATCCACCGTGTCGATAATGTTCGCGCCCGGCTGCCGGTTTATGGCGACGTTCACCGAGGGCTGGCTGTTCGCTACTCCCATATTGCGAACATCCTCCACTGAATCGAGGACGTCGGCGACATCCGACAACCGTACCGGCGCGCCATTGTTGTACGCCACGAACAGCGGCCGATAGTCCTTGGCCTTGAACATCTGATCGTTCGCCCCGACTTCCCACAGGTGGAACCCGTCCGAAAAATGTCCCTTGGGAACGTTGGCGTTGGAGTTGTTCAAAACACTACGCACCTGTTCCAATCCGATGCCGTACTTATTCAGCGCCATGGGATTCAGCTCAACACGCACGCCCGGCAGAGCGCCCCCCTGCGCGTTTACCTGCCCGACTCCCTTGATCTGTGAGAGCTTCTGCACAATGATGGTGGAAGCGGCATCGTAGAGCGTGCCACGATCGAGCACGTCGGACGTGAGGGCGAGCTGAAAGATTTGTTGCTCGGCCGGATTTACCTTGCGGTAGCTGGGGTTGCTGGGCAGATTGGTTGGCAGATATCCGCGGGCGGCGTTGATGGCCGCTTCCACATCGCGGGCCGCGGCATTGATGTCGCGATTCAACTCAAATTGCAGAGTGATGCCGGTGCCGCCCAGCGTGCTGGTGGACGTCATTTCCGTTACCGCGGCGATGCGGCCGAACTGGCGCTCGAGCGGCGTCGCCACCGAGGACGCCATGGTCTCCGGACTTGCGCCAGGCAGGTTGGCTTGCACGTTAATGGTCGGAAAGTCCACTTGCGGCAGAGGGGATACGGGCAGCAGGCTGTACGCCACGACGCCTGCCATGGCGATGGCGATGGTCAACAGGGTGGTGGCGACAGGCCGGTAGATGAAGGGCTCGGAGATGTTCATGCGGGCCTCATGCGAACACTCCTACGGCGTTCACACAAGTGTGAACGCTGCACGCAGGAGTGCGTGCGCCACAGCGCGCGGGCGCCACAGAGATAAGAGCGGCGCATTAGTCGCCCATCTCCGGCGCCAAGTTCGGATCCAGGGCGTGCACACTGTGCTTGCGATGCGCCAGACGGTCGAACCAAAGATAAATCACGGGGGTGGTGTACAGGGTCAAGAGCTGGCTGAAGATGAGGCCGCCAACCATGGTGATGCCCAACGGGCGACGCAGTTCGGACCCCACTCCCGTGCCGAGCGCGAGCGGCAGACCGCCCAGTAGAGCCGCCATGGTGGTCATCATAATGGGCCGGAACCGCAATAGACACGCCTGATAGATGGCTTCGTGCGGCGGCATTCCCTGGGTACGTTCGGCGTCCAGCGCGAAGTCGATCATCATGATGCCATTCTTTTTCACGATGCCAATCAGAAGAATGATTCCGATGAGCGCGATCACGCTGAAGTCCTGCCGGCAGATGAATAGCGCCAGCAGCGCGCCGACGCCGGCGGAGGGCAGCGTCGAGAGAATCGTAATGGGATGAATGTAGCTCTCATAGAGCACGCCGAGCACGATGTAGACGGTGATCAGCGCCGCCAGAATCAAGATGGGCTCGTTGGCAAGAGAGGCTTGAAACGCCTCGGCGGTGCCCTGGAACGCGCCCTGGATGCTGGCCGGCATCTGCAGCTCGTCTTTGACGCGATTGATGTCGTTCACGGCATCGCCGAGCGAAGCGCCGGGCGCGAGGTTGAACGACAGTGTAACCACCGGGAACTGGCCCTGATGATTCACGGTAATCGGAACGGAGACCTGCTCGATGTGCGTGAACGCGCTCAACGGCACCTGGCTGCCGTTAGTAAAGACCAGTGACGACGCAGCCGGACCGCCGCTGAAGGCCCCACTGCCGGCTCCCGTTGCGGGAGCGCCAACCGATAGGCCCGCCGTCCCCTGCGCCACCGAAGCGCTGGAGGGTCCGAACCCAACCGTGTTAGCCGAGCCTCCCGATACCAGCCCGGAGCCTCCGCTGGTTCCCGCCGCCGAGCGGATAAACAGGTTGCGTATATCGATGGGATTATTTTGGAAACCGGGCTGCACTTCCAGGATCACGTGATATTGGTTCAACTGCGTGAACATGGTGGAGACTTCGCGCTGTCCGTAAGCGTCGTAGAGCGTGTTGTCGATGGTGGAAGGCGTGATGCCCAGGCGTGAGGCCGTATCGCGGTCGAAGACAACTTTCACCCGCAGGCCATTCACCTGCTGATCGGTTGCGACGTCGCGCAGCTCAGGTATTTCTTGAAGGCGCGCCACCATCTTCGGAACGAAGGAGTTCAGCTCGTCGGCACTGGGATCTTCGAGCGTGTATTGGTATTGCGTTCGGCTTACGCGATCTTCAACGGTCAGATCTTGCACCGGCTGCATATACAGCGTTATACCAGCCACTTTGGTCAGCCGCGGCTGCAATCGCCGGATCACGTCGCTGGCGCTCATCTTTCGATCTTCAAGCGGCTTCAGGTTGATCTGAATACGTCCCGTGTTCAGCGTGGTGTTGGTTCCATCGATACCAATGAACGACGACAGGCTCTCGACGGCCGGATCCTGCAAAATCGCTTTATCCAGCGCCTGCTGGCGCTGGGACATGGCCTTGAAGGAGATGGTTTGCTCAGCCTCTGAAACCCCTTGAATTACACCCGTATCCTGGACCGGGAAGAAGCCTTTAGGAATCTTGATGAACAAGACAAACGTCAGGACCAGCGTTGCCGCGGCTACCAGCAGCGTCAGCGGCTGATTCCGCAGCACCCAGCGCAGGGTCTTGGCGTAGAACGCGATCACGGCTTCGAATCCACGTTCGGAGGCTCGATAGAACCATCCCTGCTGGCTGGCCGGCCTGTGCTTCAAAATCTTCGCGCACATCATGGGTGTGAGCGTGAGCGAAACCACCGCCGACACCAGAATGGTCACACTCAATGTGACCGCGAATTCACGGAACAGCCGGCCGACAATGTCGCCCATGAACAGCAACGGAATCAGCACGGCGATGAGCGAGACGGTCAGCGACACAATGGTGAACCCGATCTGCTCGGAGCCGAGCAGCGCCGCCTCCAGTGGGCGCTTGCCTTCCTCGAGATAGCGCGAGATGTTCTCGATCATCACGATTGCGTCGTCCACCACGAAGCCGGTGGAAATGGTGAGCGCCATCAGCGACAGATTGTTCAGGCTATAGCCGAGCAAGTACATCACGCCGAAGGTGCCCACCAACGACAACGGCACGGCGATGCTGGGAATGATGGTGGCCGAAAGATTCCGCAGGAACAAGAAGATCACCAGCACCACCAAACCGACGGTGAGCATCAGCTCGAACTGAACATCGGAGACCGACGCACGAATGGTATTGGTTCGATCGGTGAGAATCTTCACGGCTATCGAAGAGGGCAGCGAGGCCTGCAACTGCGGAAGCAGCGCCTTAATGCGATCCACCACCGCGATGATGTTGGCGCCCGGCTGCCGCTGAATATTGACGATTACCGCCGGCGTTTCGTTGATCCAGGCCGCCTGCCGGACGTTCTCGACATCGTCTATCACTGTCGCGACATCGCTGACGCGCACCGGTCCGTTGTTGCGGTAAGCGATAATCATCGACGAATAGTCGGCGCTGGAAAGCATCTGATCGTTGGCGCCGATCTGATACGCCTGATGCGCACCGTCGAAATTGCCCTTGGCCTGATTTACGTTCGCGGCGGTGATGGAATTGCGCAGATCCTCCAGGTTCAGACCGTAGGAACCCAGAGCAGTGGGGTTCGCCTGGATGCGCACCGCGGGTTTTTGTCCGCCGCTGATACTCACCAGACCTACGCCGGGCAATTGTGAAATCTTCGGCACCAGACGGGTGTCGGCAAGATCTTCCACCTTGGAGAGCGAGAGCGCGTCGGACATCAACGCGAGCGTGAGGATGGGCGTATCGGCGGGATTCACCTTAGCGTAAATCGGAGGAACGGGCAGGTCAGCGGGCAAATACGTCCCCGACGCATTGATGGACTGCTGTACCTCCTGCTCGGCCACGTCGATGTTCAACGTCAAATTGAATTCGAGCGTGATCACCGAGCTGCCATCGGAGCTGGTGGAGGTCATCTGCTGGAGTCCGGGCACCTCGCCGAACTGCCGTTCCAGAGGCGCGGTCACCGACGATGCCATCACATCGGGACTGGCGCCCGGGTAGAAGGTGATCACCTGGATGGTCGGATAATCGACCTCTGGGAGCGCCGACACGGGCAGTTGCTTGTAGGCCACGCCACCCACCAGCAGAATCCCGGCCATCAGCAGCGAGGTTGCGACGGGCCGGACAATGAATGTCCGAGAAGGATTCATGAGAGTTGATGCCTTATGATGCTGCTTTATGCGATCGGCCGCCGCCTGGCTTGCCACCGCCGGGCTGCCCGCCGCCGGGCTGCCCGCCGCCGGGCCTGCCGCCGGGCCTGCCGCCACCGGATTTGCCTGGGCCCCGCTTGCCGGGCGCCGCGTTTTCGCCGGGAATTTGCGCGTTGACCTTGCCGCCTTCCTCCAGGCGGTCGACACCCACGGTGACGACGGCATCGCTTGGTTCCAGGCCGGCGGTAATCTCGGATTCGTCGCCTTCGGTGGTGCCGACGGTAACCGGACGGACGGTCACAGTTTGATCCGGATTCACCAGCCATACGTAGGTGCCTTGCGAGTTGCGTTGAATCCCGGAGTTGGCCAACAACGTAACGCGCTGTTTTTGTTCCACCAGCAAACGCGCGTTTACAAACTGGCTGGGGTACAGCTTGCCGGCCTCGTTGCCGAAGACCGCGCGCAACTTCAACGTGCCAGTGGTTGGATCGATCTGGTTGTCAATGGTCTCGAGTTTGCCTTCGGCCAGCTTGGTCTTGTTCTCGCGATCCCACGCCTCAACCGTCAACTGCTGGCCGGCGTGCATCTTGGCGATGATCGGCGGAAGCTGATCCTCGGCGATGGTGAAGATCACGCTGATGGGGTCGAGTTGCGTGATCACCACCAGCCCGCTGGTGCCGGTGGCCTGCACGATGTTGCCCGGATCCACCAACCGCAAGCCCACCAGTCCGGTGATCGGCGAAGTGATGCGGCAATAGACCAGATTCAGCTTGGCGCTGTCGATCTGCGACTGGTCGGTTTTGATTGTACCCTCATACTGAGTGACCAGCGCTGCCTGCGTGTCGAGCTGCTGCTGAGGAATCGCGTCCTGCTTAATGAGGGTCTTATATCGATCCAGATCGAGGTTCGCGTCCTTGAGCAGCGCCTGATCGTGGATGAGTTGACCTTCGGCCTGCTCCAACTGCACTTCGTAAGGGCGCGGGTCGATCTCCTCCAGCAAATCGCCTTGATGAACGATCTGCCCCTCTTTGAACTGGACCTTCATGAGCTGCCCGGTCACGCGCGAGTTTACTGTCACGGTGTAAATGGGTGTTACGGCGCCTAGACCGGTAACATACACACGAATGTCGCCTTTGGCCGCCCGGACTGCCACCACTTCCGCGGTGCCCCCGCCGGCGCCGCGCCCCCGGCCTCTGCCCTTCGCGGTGGCCTGTGATGTGGTGTCGCCGCCCGGCAGGAAAGTCTTGAGCTTCGGCCATTGCCAATATCCCACCGCGGCGAGTATGGCCAGGACGACCAGCCAGATCCATCCCCGGCGCCGGCGTGGCGGCGAGGGCGGGGGCAAATCGTGGTGAACGTGTTTTGTCGCAGGCGGACGAACGGGCTCTAACGTGGCCGGGGTGGTGCTTTCCATGGTCCTAAAATTTCGGTCCTATAAGATACTAACGACAGCATACATTGATTCGTTACAGGCTAGGTGGGGCAGACTTGACGGGTAGCTCGAAAGGGCCATGCGGGGCCGACGCGCTGCGTTCACCGACCGTTACTTAGCGCTTGGCTCCAAGCCGATGCTCCGGCCGTCCGGCAACGTGACCTGGCGCCCGTCGGCGGCGTTGGAGCCGTCTTTGGCAGGGTAGCCGTGAACGATGACCTTGTCTCCGATCTTCAGCGTATCGTGGGTCCAGCCTCGGCGCGCAAGGCGTGCCGGACCACCGGTCTCACAGGCCCAGTTTATGACCGTGCCGTCCGGCTCGGTGACGTCCAAGTAATAGTGCACGTGCGGGTTTTCCCAGTCGATGCGCGTGACCACGCCTTCCAGAGTGATTGGCTTCGAGGTATCGAACTCGCTGGCAAAGGAGTGATGCGCGAGAGCCGGCAAGCCGCTCTCCAGGATTGCGAGGCCTGCGAACAATACAAGGAATCGGTTAAGCATGGCGATATCTCAACATTACACTTTTTTCCACTCGCCGCAGGGGGGAACTCGAAGGAATGGTACGCAGCTTTATCCGGTCCTGCGAAGCTGCTCGCGGATCACCCTGCGCAGCGTTGATTCCAGCGGCTCGCGTGTTCGATCCATGAAGTCTCTTAGAGCGTGGTTGAGAGGCTCTGGTAGTTCGCCCAACTACCTCACTGCCGATCAGTCCCGCACTTTGCGGAAGAATGCGCGCAAATCATCCACGAAGAGTTGCGGCTGCTCCAGGCACGCAAAGTGGCCGCCTCGGGGCATCTGGGTGTAGTGCACTAGGTTGAAGTCTTGCTCCAGGAATCGCCGGGGAGGCAAGAGCAGCGGCATTTCCTTAGGGAACGCAGCGAAACCCGTGGGGACGGTGATCCTGGCTCCAGGCGGGCTGGCTTCGTCCGCATTACCGCGATAGATCCAAATTGCGGACCCGGCGGTGTCGGTGACCAGGTAGAGCATGACGTTGGTCAGGAGCTGATCCTTGGTGAAGGCCTGCTCGATCCCATCCGCTGAATCGCTCCACACTTTGAATTTTTCGACGATCCAAGCTGCCAGACCCAGAGGGTTGTCCGAAAGCGCGAAGGCGACAGTCTGCGGCTTGCGCGACTGTTCTCCAAAATAGTCCAGCTCCCGCTGGCGGTACGCGGCGGATGCACGCACCCAGGCGCGTTCCTCCTGGGTCTGCTCGGCTTCGGGCAGCGGCCACGCGGTGGCGCCGCTCAAGTGAATGCCGGCCAGCGATTCGGGAAACTGCGTTGCCAGCTGAACGGTTACCGCTTGTCCCCAATCACCGCCCTGCGCGCCGAAGCGCTGGTAGCCGGCGACTTCCGTCATCAGCTTATGCCAGAGCCGCGCAATGCTGAGGGGGCCAATCGGCTTGCCCTTCGGCTTGGAAGAGAATCCGAACCCGGGCAGCGATGGGATCACTACGTCGAAGGCGTCCTCTGGAGACCCGCCGAACTTCGCGGGGTCTGTGAGCGGACCGATGGCGTCCAGGAACTCAACCACCGAGCCAGGCCAGCCATGCGTAAGGATGATCGGAAAGGGCCGAGGGCCATGGCCGCGCACATGATAGAAGTGAATATCGAAGCCGTCGACTGGGGCCGTGAACTGCGGGAAGGCGTTCAGCCTCGCCTCAGCCTTGCGCCAATCGAAGCGTGAGGTCCAGTAGCCGGCGAGTTCCCGCATGTAGTTCCAGTCGACGCCATACTGCCAGGCGTAGCCGTCGAGCTGGTCGGGCCAGTGCGCGAGACGGACGCGGGTGACGATGCGGTCGATCACGTCTTCGGGGATAGCGACGTGGAATGCGCGGGCTGAAGAATCCGAGGGCGCGACCATACTACGAACTGGCGCTCTGGCCCCACAATCGTGCAGTCGCGATCCTGGCGCCTTCGGCCTGCGCTCTCAGCTTCGCCCATTGAATGGTCGGATGCACTCTGCGAGTGAACGGGCCTTGTGCAAAGCCGCAATCCGAACCGGCCATCACTCTTTCACGGCCGACGATATCGGCGTAACGCATCAGGCGGTCGGCGACCAGCTCCGGATGTTCCACCACGTTAGTCACGTGGCTGATGACGCCGGGGATCAAGACGCGATCGTCGGGAATCTTGACGTCCCGCCACACTTTCCATTCGTGCTCGTGGCGTACGTTCGCGGCTTCAAATTGATAGCCGCCCACGCGCAACTTCAGAAGCAGATCGATGATGTCGCGCAGCGGCACGTCGTAGATGTGAGGCGCATTCCAACTGCCCCAGCAGATGTGATATCGAATTCTCTCCTGCGGGAGACCATCGAGGGCGTGATTGAGGGCGTCGATGCGCCGCTCGGCCCACTTCCGATACTGTGCCAACGTCATAGGCGGCACGATGCGTTCGTACGTGTAGGGAAGAAACGCATCGTCGATCTGGATTCGGAGCCCGGCGTCCAACACCGCCTTGTATTCTTCGCGCAGAGCGTCGGCCAGCGCGAACAGAAGCGACTCCTCGTCCTGGTAGTATTCGTTTTTATAAAACGGGAAGGCACTCGCCGGAGCGACTAGCGGCAGGAAGGCGTCCACTTGGATGTTGGCAACTTTGACCTTGGCGACTGCGGCTTTCAGATTGGCGATGTCGCGCTGAACCTGGGCGTGCCCGATATAGCGGATGGGGCCATTGCATACGGTGGTGGTGGCGGTGGCGCTGTCCGGGACGCGGAATCCCTGAGTGGGAAAGTACTCGGCGTAGAATTCCGGAAAGGCTGCAAAGTCCTGCCCCATGCTCCTGGTCGCCAGAGGATCCCGCGCCTCTTCCGGTGTTGCCGGCCGTTGGGTGAACCCGGAGATCCGCTGGTGGATATACCAGGCCCAGTTGCCGGTCTTGCCGAACTCGCCGTCGCTGACGATGTCCACGCCGGCCTCGGCTTGTTGCCGGACCACGTCGGCGATGCATTCGCGCAGGCAGGCCTCGTACGCGGATTTGTCATAAGGACGTCCCTCTTCGATCTTCTCCAAGAAGGGGACCAGCTCGGGCGGCCGGACCAAGCTCCCGACGTGCGTGGTCAGAATTCGACTCGGAATGTGTGCCATGGTTTCCTCTAACTCCCTCCACAGTTGATCATATATTCGCAACCGCGCGAGCGCGAAAGCGGTTTAAACTGAAGGGGCGTGATGGTTACGTACAGAGAAATCCTGCCGAGCGCGCGATTGCGGCGCTACGTGGAATGCTATTGGGGGCAGAGCCGGGAGGGAGCGGGCGATTACCTGGTGCTGCCCGATGGCTGTGTCGATATTTTGTTGTCACGGAGCGGCGACGAACCAATCGGCTTGGCCACGGTGGGTTTGATGACGACTCCGATGCAGGCGCGAGGGGCGCCGGCGCAGTCGTTCTTTGGAGTCCGGTTTCGGCCCGGCATGGCTTCGGCTTTCATTCCGGGCGCGGAGTTACTCACGGATGAAACGAGACCGCTCGATGATCTGATGGGCAGCGCGGCGCGGCGGATGTTCGAGCGCCTGGCGGAGTCGCGCAGCTTTGAAGAGATGGGCGGGGTGATGGATCAGTTGTTGAGGCCCCTGGATCCGCCGGATATCGGTGATCGAGTGCTGTGGCAGCTTCAATCGGCGGAGGTATCCGCGGGGAGTTCCTTAGACGAGTTGATCTCCGAGAGCGGGCTCAGCGTGCGCCATTTCCGGCGGCTGTGCGTGGAACGGGCGGGCGTTTCGCCGAAGTACTTGAGCCGGATTCTTCGATTCCGTAAGGCGGCGCAGAAGATCGCGGTGGTGAGGGGCTCAGGGCAGGGTTCTTTGGCTCAGCCCAGTTGGGCGGACTTCGCGGTGGCCTGCGGCTACTACGACCAAGCGCATTTCATTCGGGAGTTTCAGGAGTTCGCCGGGTGCACTCCTGGCCGTTTTCTACAATCCCGGCGGCGTGGTCTCGGCTAAGATCGAGACACGATGAGTCAAAACAAACCCGAGAACCAAATCGATTACATTGAGCTTCCAGCGACCGACATCGCGGGGACGAAACAATTTTACGGCGCCGCGTTTGGATGGAAGTTCGAGGACTATGGGCCGAACTATACCAGCTTTCAGGACGGCCGCCTGGCGGGCGGGTTCTGGACCGAGATTCCAGCGCCGGCGCGCGGGCTGCTGCTGGTGATTTATGCGAGCGATCTGGGGGCAACGCAAGCGCGGGTCAAGGCGGCGGGAGGGAAGATCGTGAAAGATACGTTCTCGTTTCCGGGCGGATATCGGTTTCATTTTGCCGATCCGAATGGGAATGAGTTGGCGGTGTGGTCGGAGAGCGCGTAGGGGCCAGCACCGGAGTTATTGTTGAAGCATGAGAATCGTTCTGAACGTGCTGGGCGCGTTGCTGGTGTTGTTTGGCGGCGTGTGGTTTTTTCAGGGGATCAATGTTCTGCCGGGCAGTTTCATGACGGGGCAGATTCGATGGGCGGTGTACGGCGGGATTGCGGTGGTGGCGGGCGTTGCGGTGTTGGTGGTGGCCAATCGGCGGCGCGTCTGATCACTGCAGCTTGGCGTATTCGGCCTGGGCTTGCTTGAGGATCGAGATGCCGGGGTCGGCGTCTTTCCAGAGGGTGAGAAAGTCCTGATAAGCTTTCCTGGCTGTCGCCGGGTCGCCTGCGAGCGCGGAGCCGCGCGCTATCCCAAGATAGGACAGCGAATAATACAGACCCCAATTGGGGTGGACCCAAGTAGCGCCCCAACTCGCGCCCTTATGATCCGCGATTTTATGGAACTCAGCTGTCGCCTCCGCGCCTTTGTGCAGACGCAGGTATGCCAAGCCACGCAAGTAAACCGGGGCGAGGTAAGAGCGCTCGTATGGCGAGGCGGATGCCAGCAGTTCCACCGCTTTGGCGGGCTGGTCGCGATTGAGCGCCATCGCTGCTCGAATTTCGGGTAACTGTACTGCATTCCAGATAGTTCCATTTGGAAAGAGCTTCGAAGTCTCCCCGGCGAGTTTCTCCGCTTGGGCCGCGTCACCGCACATCGCCGACGCAAGTGCTGGACGGCTCAGGTGGCCCGCGGTCTGGCAATTGCCCGAAAGCGCATCGGCTTGAGCATCGGCTTCGTCGAACTCTGCAGCAACGGTGCGCAGTCCCCGGCGCAGCGCTGTCTCCGAAGCCCGCTGGTACAACTTGTGCGACTCAAGACGCTGGCCATGGACATTCCGGTTGGCCGCCTGCAAGCCGAAGCTGAGGTACTCCTCGGGCTTGCCAGCGAACCATTGAGTCTCCTTAGCGATGGCCGCGGCATCATCCGCGACATAAGCCATTTCGAGGAAGCGCTGATGAATCCTCGCTCCGTCGATCTTGTGCGCCCGCAGTTGCTCCGCTAGTTGTCTGGCCTCCGGAAGGCGATCCAGGCAGATGTAGGCGTCCAATTGACGGCGATAGGGAGCGTCCACGTTGGGCTGCATTCGAGCAGCTTCCACAGCCTCCTTCAACCCCTCCTCGTATTGCCCGTCGTCGACGTAGATGAGGCCCAATTGGTTATGGAGATACCAGATCCGGGGATAGTCGCGGGCTGCCAGTTGCCATGCGTCGATTTCTTTGTCCAACTCGCCCGTGGCCCGGTAGTAGTAAGCAGTAATCTCGGACCGCTCGAACTCGGAAACCCGGTCGATCAAGTGGTAGGCCTGCTTCGCGTATTCCGCGCTGCGCGCCATATCCCCGGCGGTTTCGAACGCGACGCCAAGCCTGTAATAGGCGTCCGCAAAATTCGGATCGATTGCCGTGGCGCGCTCAAACAAAGGAATAGCGGCTAGAAAATGGCCCTGGCCCAGCTCGGACGTACCTGCAGTATACTTCTGAAGAGCTTCCAGCGAAGCAGTGGTTGCCTGTTCCAGCGGGCGACTCAGCTTCTGGATCGAATCGAGCGATTCTCCCAGCTTGCCGCGGATACCCGTGGCGGCCGTGCTCAATGCATTCAACACGTGCTCTTTATCATCGGCTTGGACTTGCTGCCGCGCGAGCGTCTTGCCGTCTTGGCAAGTCGCCGCCTGGAGCGTGATGACGTAGTTCTTGCCCAGGCTCTGGATGGAGCCGTCGATGGTGGCCGCGGCTCCGTCACGGACGCAAATGTCACGAGCGATCTGGTCAGTTATGCGCGATCCGGGTTGGAAATTCATCAAGCGCAGATCGCGCCGCACCTGTTCATCGTCCATGATCTTGAGGAATGGCGATTGTTCCAGTTGGATCGCCAGCCCCTGACGCAGCGTGCTGTCGAAGATGGGATCGCCCGTGTTGTTGACGAAATCGGTGAGTACGATGGTGTCCTGGTCGGTGAGTGGCCGGGCGCGGTGGAAGTAGAAGTACCCCGCGGCGACGATCGCCAGCACGGCCGCGGCGGCAGGTACAATCCGCTTCCATTGTGATGCAACGCCCGTTACGGCAGTCACGCGGCCGGAATCCGTATCGCGCTTCAGGCGCTGGAGGTCAGTGCGAATGTCGGAAGCGTGCTGGTAGCGCAGGTTGCGATCTTTTTCAAGGCACTTGTCGATGATGCGCTCCAAGTCCGCCGGCACATCGGGATTCAAGCGCACCGCGGGAACAGGCGCGTGGTTGAGAATGGAATCGAAAATGACCCCCGAACTTTCCCCGCGAAATGGCAGCTTGCCGGTAGCCATTTCATAGAGCACCACCCCGAAGGAGAATAGATCCGTGCGTGGGTCCAAAGGTTTAGCGCGGACTTGCTCGGGCGACATGTAGGAGACAGTTCCCGGGGCGCTGCCTGGATTGGTTAGCTGGTCTTCGATTGTGAGAGTCGGCCGCCCCGTTTCGGCTGCGCCACCAGCGGGGACGGTGCTGGTCTTGGCCAGTCCAAAGTCGAGAATTTTCGCGTGATCTCGGGCGGTGACGAAAATGTTCGCAGGCTTGACGTCGCGATGGATGATCCCGGCGCCGTGAGCCGCATCCAAGCCATCGGCGATTTCGCTGGCCAACGCAAGGAGCGTTTGGATTTCCAACGGGCGCCCGCCGGCGGTGGGAACGATACGGTGCTTCAGGGTCGTTCCATCCAGGAACTCCATGACGATGTACGAGCGGCCGTCCTGCTCGCCGATATCATAAATCGTACAGATGTTGGAGTGATTCAAGGCGGAAGCGGCGCGAGCCTCGCGCTGAAAACGACTCAAGGCCTCCGAATCGCGGGCGAGGGAATCCGACAGGAATTTGAGCGCGACAAAGCGGTGCAGGCGAGGATCTTCGGCTTTATAGACCACGCCCATCCCTCCTCCGCCCAGCTTTTCGACAATGCGGTAATGGGAGATCGTGTGGCCCGCGGGGAAGCCGGAATCGGCGATTAGGCGCGCGGCGACTTCTATTGCCGGACGATCCATGAAGCGCTCGGCGGACTGCTCGTGAGTGAGTAGCGACCGGACCTCGCGCTCCAGGGTATCGTCGCCCGCGCAGGCCTGCCGCAGAAACGTATCGCGCTCTTCGGGCGCGCGCTCCAGCGCCGATTGCAGGACGTTATCGACTTGTCTCCATCGTTCGGGCTGCATCACGTTTGGGGAGCATCGATAGCCGCGCCGGTCAGTTCCCGGTAGAGCCAGGTTCGGGCCGCCCTCCAGTCGCGCTTGACGGTGACAGTGGATACTTTGAGCACCTCGGCGGTCTCTTCGACACTGAGTCCGCCAAAGAAGCGCATCTCGACAACCTGCACTTTGCGTGGGTCGAGCCGCGCCAACGTGTTCATCGCATCATCGAGAGCGACCAGGTCCATATCCTCACCACCCACGATGGCGGCCTCTTCCAGCGAGACGTGCTGCACGCCGGCTCCGCGTTTCAGGTTATGGCGCCGCGCATGCTCCACCAGGATGCGCCGCATTAATTGGGCAGAAACTGCGAAAAAATGTGCGCGATCCTGCCACTGCATGCGTTTATAATCCACCAGGCGCGTGTAGGCTTCATTTACTAAGGCCGTGGTTTGGAGGCTGTGGCCGGGGCGCTCACCTTTCATGTAGCGGCGCGCCAGGCGGTGGAGCTCGTCATAAACGATGGGCGTCAGCTTTTCCAGCGCGGCCTGGTCCCCGGCGCTCCAGGCGCGCAAGAGCGTGCTTACGTCGCCCCCAGCCGGCTCACCGGGTTGTGCCGCCTTCTGCATCGCTTATGGGCTGAATTATACCGCCGCTATGGGGATCCCAAAATTGTAGGGCCTTGCGTGATCCGCCCCTCACGCACTCTGCGCCTATTCAGGGTGAAGGAGCAAACATATGAAATCGATCCTAACTTCGATTGCCGCGGGCAGCTTGTTCGCCGCGCTTGCAATGGCGCAGACGCCAAGCTATACCGTCATCGACCTGGGCCCGGCGAACAACCCGTTTAGCGAGGCGAACTACGTGAACAATAACGGCTTTGTCGCTGGAATTGCGACCATTACTGGCGGCGCTCAACATTCCATGCTGTGGTACGAAGGAATATCGGGAGACATCGGCGTACCGGGACTGGGAGGACCGAACAGTGGAGCGGGTGGCGTCAACGAATCCGGCCTGGCGATGGGTGGCGCCGAGACTTCCTCTAAAGATCCAAATAATGAAAACTTCTGCGGTTACGGTACCGGCCTCCAATGTGTCGTGTTCCTGTGGCAAAACGGCGTGATCACGCAACTTCCGACGCTGGGAGGCGTCAACGCCGGTTACGGCTCAATCAACAATCAAGGCGAAGTGGCGGGGTACGCGGAAAATAAAAAGCGCGATCCACAGTGCCCATCCGGAGTTGCGCTCAACGGCAGCGGGCCTCAAGTTCTCGATTATGAAGCCGTGATATGGGGGCCAGGGAAGAACGAGATTCGGGAACTTCACCCGCTTCCTGGCGACACTGTCGGCGTCGCTTTCTGGATCAATGACAAAGGCCAAGCGGTCGGGATGTCGGGTACGTGCGCAAACACCCAACTTCCTGGGCCCGCAGCCTCGGCGCACGCTGTGCTCTGGGAAAACGGCTCGGTCACCGATCTCGGGAACCTGGGCGGGACGGCAAATCCTGCTTTGCTGGGGGTCGGAAATGCCGCTCTCGCGATCAATAACCGAGGTCAGGTGGCTGGTACTTCGGCCCTGTCCGGCAACACAACCCATCACGCCTTCCTGTGGACCTGGGACACGGGTATGCGGGACCTCGGCACACTTCCGGGAGACATTGTGAGCGCCGGCCTGGGGATTAACAACCGAGGCGAGGTGATTGGGAACTCGATAAGCCCGCCCGGACTGCCGAATGGTAATCCACACCCCTTCCTATGGAAAGACGGAGTGATGGCGGACCTCAACGCCCTAATCCCGGCGGACTCGCCGTTGCAATTGCTGACTGCTTTCTCGATCAATGATCGGGGCCAGATCGCAGGGCTCGGCGTAACGAGCGGCGGCGAGGTTCACGCTTACCTGGCGACGCCCGAACCACCTGTCACCTGCTGCGGCAACTAATGCCGCGTTGAAGCGCCGCTCAGTCTGACGACGAGTCAGTCCACCGTGGCGCTGGATGGCAGTGGCTCTACCAGCGCCTCGGGGAAATTGCTGGCCCTTGTTCTGTGGCAGAATACGGTGGTGCTCCAAGCACTGACCGAGCGCAAGGAATGGAAGTTCTTCGCCGTCCTACCGAAGGCGGACGCGGGCCTGGCTGCCGCATGGTGGACAGTCCTCCTGCTAAGAGGGATCCTGCCGGCGGGGTTCGCGATCGCGATGGGCGTGCTCGTCGGCGCGGTGCAACGCGGGAATGCTCTGACTGGTCCGCTCGCATTTGCCGGCGGGATCTTCGTGCTGCTGCAGGTGCTCAGCCCGATTCATCAGGCCGCCAGCGCCAACCTTGGCGATCGCACGGCCGCATGGCTCTATGACCGGCTTACCGAGGCCTGCGTGCGCCCGCCCGGTATGGGGCATCTCGAGGATCCGACGCTTACCAGCGACCTCACCGTGGCCCGCGATTTCGACCTTGGGATGACCGGGCCGCCGCTTGCGATCTCCCTGGATTTCATCGCGAACAGCATGGCCGAAATGATCGGTGGCGTGGCTTCCGCCGTGATCCTGGCCAGATACGCGTGGTGGGCGCCAATAGTGCTCGCGGGCGCGTGGCTGGCGACCCACTGGATTCTGAGCGACAGTGCGATCTGGCACGATCGCAACACCGAGGAAGTGCGCAGCGCGCAGCGGGATGCCGACTATGCTTTCCGCCTGGCGGTGGACCCGCCCGCAAGCAAGGAGCTGCGGCTATTCGGCCTGGCGGGCTGGACGATCGACCGTTTTATTTCCAAACGCACTCGCTTGCACGAGCTTCAGTACGCGGCCACGCGGTTGCGCGAGCGTCCTGTCATCTGGAGCATGCTCCTGGTCACCTCCGCGAATGTCCTGGTGTTCTGGTTGTTGGCGAGCGACGTAGCCCAAGGCCGCATTAGTCTCGGCGAAGTGGTGGTCTATGTGCAATGTGCCATCGGCGTGTCGATGATCGCGTTCGGCGGATTCAGTTGGGCGCTGGACGGAGCGGCTGCCCCGGTGGCCGCGGTGCTGCGGCTGGAGCCGGCCATGCGCCCCGCGGGCGAGTTGCGTTCGGGGGATCGCAGCGCGGATAAGATGCCTGCGCGCGAGATTCGTCTCCGCGATGTGACGTTCGGGTACCCCGCGGGCGGGTCGGCTTCTCCCGGCACTGGCGTGCCGGTGTTGGAACACTTCGATCTCACGATTCCCGCCGGCTCGTCGCTCGCCATCGTTGGACAGAACGGGGCCGGCAAGACGACCATCGCAAAGCTATTGTGCCGGCTGTACGATCCGCAGTCAGGCGCAATCGAGATCGACGGCGTCGACATACGCAAGTTCGATCTCGCATCGTGGCGCTCGCGCGTCACGGCCGTGTTTCAGGACTTCATCCGCCTGGAGCTGCCGATGCGCGACAACGTGGCGCCGGCGGGCGCGCCAGACCATGTGGTGCGTGCCGCACTGGAGTCGGCGGGAGCGACGAACCTGGCCGCTCTGGACACCGTGCTGGCGCGCGGGTACGACGGCGGTACCGACCTGTCGGGCGGCCAATGGCAGCGCATCGCGCTGGCCCGAGCGCTCGCGGCCGTCCAGCTTGGCGCGGGCGTGGTGCTGCTGGATGAGCCGACAGCGCAGCTCGACGTGCGCGGGGAAGCGGAGATCTTCGATCGGCTGCTCACCGCGACACGGCATTGCACCACCATCCTGATCTCGCATCGCTTCTCCACGGTTCGGCAGGCCGATCGTATCTGCGTGCTGGAGCAAGGCCGGGTGATCGAGCTTGGCACGCACGACGAATTGATGGCGCTGGGCGGGCGTTATCGGACGATGTTCGATCTGCAGGCGCAGCGCTTCAATGTCCCGGAGGAGGAGGGCGCTACTTATGAAACCCTCTGAGAGCGCCATCGCCCCGCTGCCGCCCGCACTCGCGTCGATGTGGCGACTGTGCAAGCTGGGCTATCGCCACGAGCCGCGCTTGATGGTCGCGGCGTTCGTACTGTCGCAGCTGGCCGCGCTGCCCGATGCGCTGCTGGCGTTATGGCTGATGCTGCTCGGCAAAGGGGTGCTCGAGCACCGGCCCGGCCTGGTGCAAGGCGCGGCGATTGGCCTGGGCGTGTCGGTGGCCGCGACGTGGTTTCTCCGCACGGTGAGCACGCGGGTGCAGCGCCGCTTCCGCGACAAGGTGACGATCGCGCTCGAGTCGCACGTCGCGCTGCTACAGGCCACGGTCGCGACAGTCGCGCATCAGGAACGTCCGGAGTATCTCGATCGGTTGTCTGTGCTCCGCAATCAGGTGTTCGTGCTCGACCACATGTACATGTCGGTATTTTCCACCCTCGGATGGATCCTACGGCTGGGCATAACGATGGGACTGCTGGCGTCGGTTCATCCGGCGCTCATGCTGCTGGTAGTGTTCGCGATCCCCACCGTGTTGACGTCGACGTGGCGGCCGGAGGTGGAGAGATCCGCGCAGGAGCGTGGGGCGCAAACCAATCGGCTGGCGCGACACCTGTTCACCATCGCCACCACCGCGGCGCCGGGGAAGGAAGTGCGAGTCACCGGCATCGGAGAGCGCCTGGTTACAGAGCGCCGAGCGGCCTGGGAGCGCTGGTACGGACCGGTGGCGGCCGCTCGTTGGGGTTCGGCATGGTGGCACGCGCTGGCGTGGGCGATATTCGGCTTCGCGTATGTCGGCGCGGTGGTGTTCGTGTCGTCCGGCCTCCGCGCGCCGGCTAGCAGTGTGCTGCTGGTGCTAGCCGCGGGTGCCCGGCTGTCGGCGTACATCGGCGCCACCGTCGGCGAAATTGGATTTCTGCGCGGATTCTGGATGGACGGCTCACGGCGGCTCGCGTGGCTGGAGGACTACGCCGCCTCGGTTGCGGCGTTGGGCGATCTGCCGGTACCCACGGTGTTGCAGCGCGGCATCCGGTTCGAACACGTGTCGTTCACCTACCCCGGCACGTCGCGCGTGGTGCTGGAGGATGTGTCGTTGACGCTGCCCGCGGGCGCGGTGGTCGCGATCGTCGGCGAGAACGGAGCCGGCAAGACGACACTGGTGAAGCTGCTCTCGAAGATGTACGAGCCGTCATCAGGAGCCATCTTGGTGGACGACACGCCGCTGGCCCGCTTACCTGCCGGCGAGTGGCGGGCGCGACTGGCGGGGGCATTCCAGGATTTTTTCCGCTTCGAATTCCGCGCCGGGCACACGGTCGGTTTGGGCGACGTCCCCCGGATGGACGTTGAGCCCGCAGTGGTCGCGGCCGTGGATCGCGCCGGCGCCGCCGATGTGGTGGCCCGTCTGGCATCGGGCCTCGATACGCAGCTCGGTCCGACCTGGCCGGGCGGAGTGGAGCTATCGTTCGGCCAGTGGCAGAAGCTCGCGCTGGCGCGGGGCTTCATGCGGGATGAGCCGCTATTGCTGGTGCTCGATGAACCGACGGCGGCGCTGGACGCGGAGACTGAACACGCGCTGTTCGAGCGCTACGCCGCGGCGGCGCACGGGACCGGCCCAGGTACGGGAAAGACCGCGAGCGGCCGCATCACCATCTTGGTCTCGCACCGTTTCTCGACCGTCCGCATGGCCGATCTCATCGTGGTGCTGGACGGGGCCCGGCTGGTGGAGGTGGGCTCGCACGAGGAACTGATGGCCGCCAGCGGCCAGTACTCGGAGCTTTACGGTATCCAGGCCGCCGCGTACCGCTGAATCTGGCCAGACGGGGAGCGTTAACGCGGTTACTAAACAAGTTCCAAAGTTAGCCGTAACTCTGAGGGTTCTCTGGCATCATTATATGTGGGCGTGTTCTTGACGTCCGAAAGAGAGCGCAGAATGAAAGTCTTCAGGGTAGCAGCCGCAATCGCTTCGACGGTTCTATTAGCGGCAGCGTTGTTCGGACAGCAACCGCTGGAACAGCCAGGTCAGCTTCCAGCGGATCAGGGAGCCCCGGCCGATCAGGGTCCGCCGCCGCCCCCGCTGAGTCTCCAGCAGTTGGATGATCTGGTCGCGCCAATCGCACTTTACCCCGACACGATACTCAGCCAGATTCTCGCGGCCAGCACGTATCCGATCGAGGTAGTGGAAGCGCAGCAATGGTTGCAGCAAAACCGCAGTCTCAAAGGTCAGCAACTGCTAGACGCGGCGAAACAGCAAAATTGGGACCCGAGCGTTCAAGCTTTGGTTGTGTTTCCCGATGTATTGACCCGGCTGAATCAGGACGTACGCTGGACTACGGACTTGGGCAACGCGTTCTTAGCGCAGCAGGCCGACGTGATGCACGCCGTCCAAGATATGCGGGCCAAGGCCGAGGCCAACGGGAAGCTGAAATCCACGCCCCAAGAGACCGTGACCACCCAAACTCAGAACGGGCAGTCGGCGATACAGATTCTGCCTCCTAATCCCGAGGTGGTCTACGTTCCTGTCTATAACCCCGAATGGGTTTGGGGCCCGCCGCTCTTCGGCTACTATCCGCCTCTGTTCTATCCGGGGATCGACGTGGGATTCGGGTTCTATCCGGGCATCGATCTGGGGTTCTATTTTGGCGGCGGCTGGGGTCTGTGGGGCGGCTTTGGATGGGGATGGGGCCCCAATTGGTTCGGAGGAGGAATCTTTGTAAACGGCAATTTCTTCCATCGCTATGGGTTCGCCGATTACCATCCGGGCCTGGGCGGGGCGTGGGCGCACAATCCCGCTCATCGGCTGGGAGTGGCGTATCCGAATCGCGCCGTGGCGAGCCGGTTCGGAGGCGCTGCGGGAGCTCGCGGCGCCGCGGCATATCGGGGCGGAGCCGAAGGATTTCGTGGTGCCGCTGGTGCTCGCGGAGCCGAAGGATTTCGTGGAGCGGAGGCGGGACGTGGCGAGGCGGGCGGCCGTTCTTTTGCCGCGCGGCCCGAGGCGCCGGCCAGTCATAGCGCCTTTGGCGGAATCCAAAATGGTGGCGTGACGCGGATGCAAAGTGACCACGGATTCTCCAGCATAGGGCGCTCAGGAGGTGGCTTCGGTGGCGGTGGATTCGGTGGTGGCGGTGGATTCCACGGTGGTGGCGGAGGCCGGAGGTAACATGACACTAAGAACATTCACATTGGGTTTTCTTGTTGCAGCGATCCCTGCATTCGGGCAGGCGCCGCAGGCGCTCCAGACTGCGCAGCCTTCCGGCGTTGCGACGCACACTACGCCGAAGATTCCGCAGAAGAGCTTCGAATCGCCGGAGGCAGCGTCTCAAGCGCTGATCGACGCCGCGTCGAAGAACGATGCGGCGAGCCTGAAAGACATACTGGGATCGTCCGCCAAGGGCATTCTTACGTCGGGCGACGCGAAACAGGATGAAGCGGAACGGCAAGAATTCGCTAAGATTGCCACCGAGAAGCACCACCTGGAACAATCGTCGATGAATTCGCACGTCATGGTTCTCCTGATCGGCGATCAAGACTGGCCGTTTCCTATTCCGCTGCTGCATGACGGGCAGAAGTGGCGCTTTGACAGCGCGGGGGGCATGATGGAGGTGCGGGCGCGCGAGGTTGGCTCGAACGAATTGGATGCCATTGAAGCGTGCGCCGGATATGTGAGCGTGCAGCAGGCCTACGCAGCCAAGAAGCGCACCGCTGCCGGAACGCAAGAATATGCCGAAACGGTTGCAAGTTCCGAGGTTCCTCCGGAGCTCGCTAACGCTGCCGGCGACCATCCCACTCGCCCTTACCACGGCTATTATTTCAAGGCGCTGAAGGGGCAGGGCCCGCACGCACCGGGCGGACAGCATTCCTACATGGTGGGGAAAGCAGTGATCGGCGGTTTTGCACTGGTCGCATGGCCGGCCAACTATGGCGTTACGGGAATCCACACCTTCATCGTGAGTCAGGATGGCATGGTTTATGAGAAGGATCGTGGAGCGCGGCCGGCTTCACCGGTCACCAGCTACGATCCAGATCCGAGCTGGATGCCTGTGGACTAAAATAAGCGGAGGATGTCGCCGCGCAAGATTCTCCGCATCGTTCTGGTCATCGTCGTCCTGGCCTTGCTGTGGATGCGGGGGCTCATCAACGTGCCAGTCGCCGTGCTGTTGCTGCTGCTGGTGCTCGTTTTGCTCTGGAGTGTTTTTCGCAAACCGCGCCTTCCTCGCGATGATGTGCCGAAGCGTCCGCTGGGGCTGGATTCCTAAGGCAGGGCTGCTCCTAGGGTAGAGCGTCCCTCAGGGCAAAGCTTCGATCACTCGATCGATCTCTTCAGGACTAATGTAGAAGTGCGGTGAAAGCCGAACCCAACCCTGGCGTGGAGCGGCGATGATGCCCTGCTGCTTCAAATCATGTACCACTTTGCGGCTGTCGATTCCGGGCTTTTGGATGGCGATGATCCCGGCACCGGTCTCGGGCGTGCGGTCACCCAGCAACTGGTAACCTTTGTTGGCCGCGCCGTTCGCGAGCTGGTCCGTCAGCTCCTGAACGGCTACCGAGGTGCGGTCCGTTCCGATCTCGCGCAATAGTTCAAGAGAAGCTTGTAATCCATAGCATCCAATTGTATTTAACGTCCCGCATTCATAGCGCCCCGCATCCTGGCGCAGCGCCATGTCACGCGACGAATAGTCGTGGTAGCCCGCCACGGTGGTCCAGCCGAACTCCTCGGGAAAAATGGAATCCTGCCGCGATTTCCGGACGTACAGGATCGCGCAACCCTCGGGGCCCAGCAGCCATTTGTGACCGTCGGCGGCTAGGGCATCGATGTGGGCAGTCTCCACGTTCAGCGGAAATGCTCCCAGCCCTTGGATGGCATCCACGAAAAAGAAGCAATGATGCCGTTTGCAGATCTCCCCGATGGCGTTCAAATCCACTCGGAAGCCGCTGAGATACTGCACGAAACTGATGGCCAGCAGTTTGGCGCCGGTGCAAGCGTTGTCGATCTTTTCCAGTGGATCTTGCGCCGAGAGCCATTCGACATAACACCTCTGGGACTCCAGGCGTAGCCACGGGTAATAGTTGGAGGGGAACTCCTCGCGGAAGGCGACAATTCGATCGCCGGGACGCCAATCCAGGCCCCGAGCGACCGTCGATATTCCCTCGGAGGTGTTCTTCATGAGCGCGATTTCGTTGCGATTCGCGCCGATGAGCTGCGCGGCCGCAACTCGCACTGCCTCATATGTATCCAGCCAGCGGTCGTAGTGCAGCGAACCGAAATCCAAGGCGTCCTGCGCCAACGCCTGCATGGCAACGGCGGTGTGCCGGGGGAGCGGTGAGACTGCCGCGTGGTTCAGATAGATCAAGTTCTGGGTCACCGGGAACTCGTCGCGGTATTGGCGCCACAGCGGCTCGGCGGCCACGGTGGGCTGGCTTGGTCTTTCGTCGAAACCCATAGAACCCACTATACGTTTAATCTATTAAGGTTTATACTCAGTTCTAGGAGTCTGTGGATGAAACGCCTGTTGTCCGCTAGCCTGAGTTTTTCGCTGGTTCTGGCGCTGGCCGTGCCTGGCAGCATGTTCGCCACCGATAACCCGGAGAAAGACCCCGATCAGATTGGCAATCGGAACGTCAGCGGGAAGGTCAATTTCTACTCCATCGAAAAAGAGATAGCGCTGGGCAAGCAGCTGGCTAACGAAGTAGAGCGTCAGGCCAAGATCATCAACGACCCGGTGATTGCCGAGTACGTGAATCGCGTGGGCCAGAACCTGGTGCGGAATTCCGATGCCAAGGTTCCGTTCACCATCAAGGTGATCGACAGCGAAGAGGTGAACGCGTTCGCGCTGCCGGGCGGATTCTTCTTTGTGAACTCCGGGCTGGTTATGAAGGCGGACAACGAAGCGGAACTGGCCGGTGTGATGGCGCATGAAATCGCGCACGTGGCTGCGCGCCACGGGACACGGCAGGCGACGCGCGGAGAGATCGCGCAGTTGGGCACAATCCCGCTGATCTTCCTGGGCGGCTGGACTGGTTATGGACTCTATCAAGCCGCCAGTGTGCTGGTGCCGGTGGGCTTCCTGAAGTTTTCGCGCGCTTTTGAATCCGAGGCGGACATGCTGGGCTTGGAATACATGTACAAGGCCGGGTATGACCCAACCGCTTTCGTGGACTTCTTCGAGAAGATCGAGACCCTGGAAAAGCGTAAGCCGGGAACGATGGCCAAGGTTTTCTCGACGCATCCGCCGACCGACTCCCGCATTCAAGCGGCCCAAAAGAACATTCAGGAGCTTCTCAAGGCCAAGCCCGAGTATGTTCTGACGACCTCCGAGTTTAATGACATTCGGACGCGGTTGATGGCCATGCACAACAAGCGCAAGATCGATAACACCGCCGATCCGAGCCGTCCTACGCTGCGTCGCGCGCCGGGATCGAGCGGTGGACCCGTGGGTGCGGATGGAACCGGCAGCACGACCAATTCCTCCGATGACGACGACCGTCCGACTTTAAAGCGCCGTCCAGATTCTAATTAACGGCCAACTTTATGGCGGCGGCCAGCGTCTGAATAAACGGATACCTTTTCCTATCCTTGAAAAGTGGCCCACGGCGCGCAATGCTCCGTGGGCTTCTTCTTTTGAGTGGACTCCTTACATTGCTGTTAGCCGCCGAACTTACCAGAAGTGGACGGCCAGCAGCCTGGGCGGTCCCGATTTCTCGTCGATCACTTGCGTCACGATCACGGCTTCCAGGTTCTTGTGAGCCCAATCTCTTGGAGCACGCGCGGCGATCTGTTCTAGAAAACGCGCATTTGTCAGAAACTCTCCCGCGCTGATGGTGCCGTTTTCACCGATGCCGGCCGCGACCACCGCGGTCTGATCGCTGACCGAATCCACGAATCGCGCGATAATCGCAAAATCCTCGGTCACTCTCGCATACGGCGTGTCATAGTTTACGGACCAATCGTTCCGGGAGGGATTCTCACGGTCCTGGATGGAAAAAATGTTGGGCCCCGACGATCCGTGTACGAAGTGAAAACGGAGCGGGTCGATGGCTCGCATGGTCCAGGAGTTATCGAATCCGGCGATCAGAATGACGGATCCCTGCCGCAGGTCCGTCAGAGAGGTAGCGGCTGAACCTTGCACGCGGTAGGTCTTGCCTCTTTTGCTCAAGAATCCCGCTAAGTCGACGAGCGCCATCCCGTCGGAAAGAGCGATGTGGTCGGTGGTGCGGACAAACTCGGACACCGTTTTTTGCTCGTCCTGACGCGGGCCGGCTTGCACCGTATCAACGGAGAGTTGACCGATGCACAGGATCGCCGGGGCAGACGAATTCAGTATCGGACCCCAAAACTCATCGAGAACCGCCCGGGACGTGGCGAGCCGGGAGCGTTCCAGAGCGGTCCCACTAAACACGATCGCGAGGCTCAGGACCAGGCCGGCCAAGCACCACATCGCCACACGCCACTTCGGCGCCAGCCAGACCGGAGCGCCTGGAGCGCGGGAGTGAGCGACGGCTGACGGCTCCTCTGAGACTCCGGGTGGAAAGAAGAACTCCGGCACGTACGAGCCGGGCGGAAGCTCGATCCGTATTTCGGTTTCGTGTCCTGGCTCGTGATAGTACTGAGCGATGCGCTTACGAACCTCACCGGCGGTGGTGCGAACAATGGGATCGTGATTGGTGTCGTAGCCAGCCTCGCGTCCGAACACCTCGATGCCGATGCTGCGCTCTTTTAGCGGGTGGTCGGTTTCGCCCTGGAGAGTGCGTTCCACGACATGACGAAGGAAAATGGGGCAGCGTTTGCTGTTCTTGAATACCGGATGCGCGAGGAGGCGATCGAGCTGTTCAACAATCGAGTCCTTCTGCTGCTTTCCGGGCGCGTAATTGGGCGGGGGTGCAAGCATACACTTCTAGGTATAAGCCGCAAAACCTCGAGATTTCGCTGACAGCAGTTATAGCAGAAGTGCCGGCAAACAGCAAATCGTGCGATGTACGCGCGAAATGCGTCGGTGCGCCCGTACCGTACGGGGGTTCGATACCAGAACGCGCCTATAGAAACCACGCCGGTTCGGCCTACAATACCTCGATCGGCGGTAATTTCCAAGTCTGAAGGGGTGAGTCCATGTTGATGCTTTCTCGCGCAAGTTCCGTTCTGTTGGTAGCCAGCATGTTCCTGCTGTCGACTACCAGCTCGTACAGTCAAGTAACAACCGCGGATGTGGTTGGGACGGTTACCGACGTTAGCGGTGCCGTCATGGCTAACGCTAAAGCAACAATTACAAACACAGGCACCGGTCAGGTTCGAACCACTCAGACCAACGCTAGCGGTGATTATGCGTTCACCCTGTTGGAGCCAGGCTCGTATTCGCTGAAAATAGAAGCGCCCAGTTTCCAGACGTTCAGTGTGCAAGCGCTGACGTTAGGTGGCGGAGATCGGGCGCGCCAGAACGCCAGCATGCAGCCCGGACAAAGCACCACGATTGTGGAAGTAACGGCGACCAGTCCACTGCTTCAATCCGACAGCTCCGTGCTACAGGACGTCATCAATGTGCAAGCGGTGCAGGATCTGCCCTTAAACGGCCGCAACTTCGTCCAACTGGCGCAACTGACGGTGGGCGCCAATGAAGGGCCCGCGAACGGCCTAACCAGCGGTCAGCGCCCGGACGACCGTCGTCAGTCCTCCGCCATTTCGGTGAACGGACAATCCGACGTGATTAACGACGAAATGGTAGATGGCTTGGACAACAATGAGCGCGTGATCGGTACCCTGGGTGTGCGTCCATCCATCGAAGCCATCGACGAATTGCGGGTTCAGACCAACGACTACACCGCCGAAGTGGGACGCACGGCGGGTGGCGTCATTAATGTGATCACGAGATCCGGGACCAACCAGTTTCATGGTTCGGTGTACGAATACTTCCGGAACGACGCCCTGGACGCGAATTCATTTCAATTGGGGGCCTCGCTCCCCACGACCGAGCTTCGTCAAAACCAGTACGGCGGCAGCGTAGGCGGGCCGATCGTTAAGAACAAAACATTCTTCTTCGCCGATTATGAAGGGTTTCGCCTGGTGCAAGGACAGAATCCGCAGCTGATTCAAGTACCGAGTTTGGCGCAATACCAGGCCATTCGCAACAATCCGGCCAGCCTTCTGCCGGCGGGCGTATCGACTGTCGATCCGGTGGGTCTGGCTTACGCCATGCTGTTTCCCGCGCCGAATGCAGTGGTGAACGGCACGCCTGAGTTCACGGCCAGTCCAAGCAAAACGCAGTTTAGTAGTACGGCGGACGGCCGCATCGATCACCATTTTAACGATAGCAACACTTTATTTGTACGTTGGAGCTACAACAACGTGCAGTCGATCATTCCGGATATCTTTCCACGCGTCTCGCTGGATGGAGCCAACATCAGTCCGGGCGGAATTGCATTCGGCTTCACGGGCCCGGCAAAGGATTTCGCGCAGCAGTTTCAGGCCAACTACGTTCACCTGTTCGGACCCAACTTGCTGCTTTCTTTGACCGCCGGATACACTCGGATCAACAATTTCTCGGCTCCGCCGAATACCGGAACCGACGCAGCAGAGAAAATTGGAATGCCCGGTATCAATTTCAATCCTTCCAATAGCGGATTACCGCAATTGTTGTTTTATAGCGGCCTGGGCGGCTTGGGCGACAGCCCGTTCACGCCGATTCACGATATCGACAACACCTTTCAGTACTCCGGAACGGTTAGCTACACGCGGGGCAAGCAGACCATAAAATTCGGCGCCAGCCTGATTCGCCGGCAGGCTGTAAATGCGCAGGACAACTTCGGGCAAGGATTTTTCCAGATCGCCAGTCTGTCGGATCTGATCGGCGGTCAAGTAGCGTCCGAGCAACGGGTTAATGAGCTTTACGAGCCGTATTGGCGCTTTTGGGAACCGAGCGTGTTTGTGCAAGACGACTGGCACGTCAGGCCGTGGCTGACTCTCAATCTGGGGTTGCGGTATGAAGTTTTCACGCCGCAGGAGGAGAAGTACAATCACGAGTCGAACTTCGATCCCGCGACAGCCACGTTGGTGGCGGCCAGCAGCAACAATCCCACCGCCGGGGTAAAGACCTATTACAACAACTGGATGCCACGCATCGGGTTTGCCGCCACGGCCGGAAAAGGATTTGTAATCCGTGGCGGATTCGGGACTAGCTACTTCCCGATGAACTACACTTCGAATGCCAGTCTCAAGAACCCGCCATTCGTATTCAATTTCGCGAACTGCTCGGTCTCTACTTGCCCCGCGCCTTATGGAACTCTCGCAGCCGGACTTCCCATTCCCACGGCGCAGCCCATCAATCTGCCGACTTTCACCGGAAGTCTGTCCGATAATATAGCGCCCAACTTCCATCCCAGCTACCTGGAACAGACCAATCTGACGCTGCAGAAGAGTTTCGGATCGAACGTCATCACTGCGAGCTACGTGGGTATGTTTGGCCGCCATCTGGCCGAAATCATCAACGATCTGGATGCACCGGCACCCGGCAATGGGCCGCGTCCGTATGCCGCCCAGCTGCCGCTTATCGGTCAAATCGGCGAGGTATTGACGGAAGGTAATTCCTCCTACAACGCCTTGCAGCTGGCCTTCCAACGGCGCCTGTCAAAGGGTCTGTCGATCGACGCGAATTACACCTGGGCCCACGCCCTGGACGATACCACCGGGCTCAGCGAAGAAGGAGCCAACGGCTACGGCTTGATACCCAGTGCCATAGCCACTGTCGACAGAGGCAATAGCGACCTCGATATTCGCCACCGCTTTGCGTTCAGCGCTAATTACCAGCTTCCGTTCGGCAACTCTCTTCACGGCTTCGGTGCGGCGCTGGTGAAAGGGTGGCAAATCAACGGGCTGGCTTCCTGGGAGACGGGGTTGCCGTTCACCGTTGTGAATTCCAGCAACATTGCAGAGGACAGTCTCAGCAACCAAACTGACCGCCCCGATGCCGTGGGTAGTCCGACTTTGGGGTCTCCCACGCTTGGCGAATTCTTTAACACCGCGGCCTTTGTTCAGCAATCGGCGGGAACTGTTGGGACCGAAGGCAGAAACGATCTGCATGGGCCTCACTTCCGGCACGTGGACATGTCAGTGTTTAAAGACTTTCCCATTCATGAAGCGATGAAGATCCAGTTACGGGCCGAGTGCTTCAACATTTCAAATACACCAAGCTTCGCGAATCTGGCCGGACAGTCGGGCGCCACGCTCGGGAACGGAAATTTCGGCCAGATTACGGGTTTGAATGTTAACTACACGCCTCGAGAGTTCCAGTTTGTGATGAAGTTCTTGTTTTAGCCATGCGTATCGCTCACTTTGGACTCCCCCTACTGGCTTTGTGCGGCTTGGCGGCGGATTTGGGTGCTCAGGCCGGAAGCCAGAACATGGAGGCCAAGGTTAACGAACTTTTGGGCCGTTTGACGCTCGAGCAGAAGATCGATCTTCTGGGGGGGGTGGACTCGTCTTATACGTCCGCCCTGCCCCAGATCGGGTTGCCCCGCTTGAAGACGTCCGACGGGCCCTTGGGCACGCGCAATGACGGGCCGGCCACCGCCATGCCCGGCGGAATCGCGCTGGCAGCCACTTGGGATACCGCGCTCGCCCGCAAAGAAGGAGAGCAGATCGGAAGAGACGCGCGAGCCAGGGGCGATCACTTCCTTCTCGGACCGGGCGTCAACATCTATGTTGCTCCTCAAAACGGCCGGAATTTTGAGTACCTGGGCGAAGATCCATTTCTCGCAGCGCGCCTGGCGGTGGCCTACATTGATGGCCTGCAGTCCCAGGGAGTCAGCGCGACCATTAAGCATTTCCTAGGCAACAATTCCGAGTACGATCGCCACAACGTCAACGCGATTATCGATGAGCGGGCCCTGCGCGAGATCTATCTGCCCGTGTTTGAGGCGGCGGTGAAAGAGGCGCACGTGGGCGCCGTCATGGACTCCTACAACTTGGTGAACGGCACGCACATGACCGAAAACGCGCCCATCAATGTCGGCATTTTGAAGAAAGAGTGGGGGTTCGATGGCGTGCTGGTGTCGGACTGGTCGTCTACCTACGACGGAGTGGCGTCCGCGAATGCTGGTCTGGACCTGGAGATGCCGTCGGGCCGATTCATGAACCGCCGAGTCCTGCTTGCGGCGATTGAAAACAACACCGTCTCGGTCGCGGCCATTGATGACAAGGTGCGCCGGATTTTGCGGCTGGCGGTTCGATTCGGCTGGCTCGATCGCGAACAGACGGATTTGTCCATTCCTCGAGAGAACCGGGAAGGCGATCAAGCAGCGCTTCAGGTGGCGCGTGAAGGGATGGTTCTGCTGAAGAACGAGCGCAACCTGCTGCCGCTCAACCGGGAGCGAATCAAGTATATCGCCGTGATCGGCCCGGACGCCTACCCGGCGGTTCCGGTGGGCGGAGGGAGCGCTCAAGTGGCGCCGTTTTCGGCCGTAGGATTTATGCAAGGTCTGAGCCGAGCCCTCGGAGCGAATGTCAAGGTGCTGTACCATCGCGGGGTCCCGACCTTGAACCGGCTGGCAATGTCGACCAGCTACTTCACTTCAGACACCAAAGCCCAGCCGGGCCTGACGGTGGAACGTTTTGACAACGTCAATCTGGCGGGCTCTCCAGTGGAGACCCGAACGGAGATTCACGTCAATCAGAAGCCCAGATTCACGATGGCGGATTTGCCGGAAATGGATCTTTCCGGGCTTTTCGCACCGGGAGGCCCGCCGCCGCAACGGCCCAAGGGATCTTCAACCCGTTGGACCGGATATTACTTCCCGGAGACGGCAGGCCCGTTTGAAGTGTTCCTCCAAGCTTCGGGTGAGAACGGCGGCCATCGCTTGTTCATCGACGGACAATTAGTGATGGACGGGTGGAAGGTGCGCAAGGCTACGGTCGACCATGCAACGCTGCCCTTAACGGCCGCGCCGCACAAGGTGGTTTTCGAACAGTTTTCGGACGGGAGGCCGGATTTCTTCGGCGGCGCTTTACGGCTGGGCATTTTCGCGGAAGACAAGGCGATCGATCCCGCCGCAAAGAAGCTGGCGGCGCAAGCTGATGCCGTGATCGTGGCGGCCGGTTTCGATCCGGAGACCGAGAGCGAGGGAGGGGATCGGACGTTCGGCCTGCCGCCGGGACAGGATCAGCTCATCCGCGACATAGCGGCCGAAAACAAGAACACCATCGTGGTCCTCACATCCGGCGGCGCCGTCGATACGAGGGGCTGGCTTGATAACGTGCCGGTGTTAATGGAGGCGTGGTACGCAGGACAGAGTGGGGGAGTTGCGTTGGCCGATCTGCTGCTCGGGAACGTCAGCCCGTCTGGCCGGCTGCCGATTTCTTACGACCGGAGCTGGGAAGACAATCCCGCGCATGAGAGTTATTATCCCCAGGGCGATGGACGAGATGTCGTCTACCGGGATGGCGTTTTTGTGGGGTACAGAGGATACGACCGGGACGGGAAGAAGCCGCTGTTTCCTTTTGGGTACGGATTGTCTTATACCAAATTCGAATACAGTCAGCTCGCGCTCAAAGCAACGGGGCACGATGATCGCGATCCGCGTTACGAGGTCTCGTTCAATGTAAAGAATACGGGCGGCCGGCCCGGGGCGGAAGTGGCGCAAGTTTACGTCAGCGAGAAACATGCCAGGGTTCCCCGCCCACCCAAGGAGTTGAAAGCATTTGCCCGGCTCGATCTGAAGCCGGGCGAGGGCCGCCCCGCGGTGCTGTCACTGGACGCGCGCTCGTTCGCATATTACGATGCAGCCGCGAAAGAGTGGCGCTGCGATCCCGGTGAATTCGACATTCTGATCGGCGCCTCGGCCGAAGACATTCGATTGCGCGGAACGATTTCGCTTGCGAAACCGATATCTTTGCTGACTGCTCGCTAGCAGACGAGGCAACACCACTCTTCTAGCCGCAGAACCTCCTTCGGCGAGAAGCACTTGGGGACGTCGGACCCGGGGAAACCAGAAAGTATAAGAGTGGATTCGGGCTTGCGAACGCGCGCGAGTTCCCCGGCGATGCTTTCGAGCGTAGCGGCGTCGATGTTCGCGACGACCACGTCGGCCCATTGAAATCGGACGGCATCGGCTGAGCCAATAAACATCGGGGTGCGAATGCGCTCGCTGGCGATTTGAACCGCGCTGGGATCGATGTCGCAGCCGATCACGCAAGCGGCGCCCATCAGTCTGGCGGCATCCGACAGAATGCCCGATCCCGAGCCCACATCCAGCACGCGCGCACCAGGTTGCACGTAACGCTCGATGGCTTGCAAGCAGAGCTGCGTCGCCGGATGGCGGCCGGTGCCGCAGGCCATGCCCGGATAAATTTCAAGACGAAGGCGGCCCGGCGGAGCCGCTAACTCGGCGTGCCACGGTGCCACAAGATAGAACCGTTCGCCGACATAGAGCGGCGGCCAGGCCTCGCGAGTGATCTGCTCCCAGTCGGTGGGTGATTCCGTGCGTAATTCGGGAGAAAACTCCGCGAAGCGGCGCGCGAGCCCCTCAGCATCCTGGCTGGCTTCGAAGAACGCCCGCAGCCCGTCGGCCTCTTCCGCAAGACCCGCCGTACCGCATTCCTGAAGTTCGGCAACCAGAAAATCCTCACGATCGGGCGAGGGGTGAAGAAGCAGGGAAAACAATCTCCAGTTTATGCAATTGTGATAATCTGAGTTACGTCCTTCCCCGTCGAAGCTGGGCATCTAAGCTGGAAACGCCATGGCAACTCCTGGAATCGACGAACCGCGCATTGCCTCCGGTCCGTTTTCAAGCTACGTTCTCGACAGCGCTTTCGACGAAATGTTCGACGCTCAGCGCCGGCCGCGACAACACTATCGGGCGTTGTATGAGCTACTGCTCAGCCTGCCGGTGGAAGAGATGCGCCGCAAAAAACAGGCCGCCGACGTGTCTTTTCTGCACCAGGGCATCACCTTCACTGTGTATGGCCGCGACGAAGGCACCGAGCGCATCTTCCCGCACGACTTGCTGCCGCGCATCCTGACCAGCGCTGAGTGGGAGACCATCGAGCGCGGACTGACGCAGCGCATCACGGCGCTCAATTTCTTCCTCAGAGATATTTACCATGAAGGCCGGTGCCTGGCGGATGGCGTGGTGCCGCGCGAAATGGTGTATAGCTGCAAACATTTTCGCAGGCAAATGCGCGGCGTGACGGCCCCCAAGAACATTTATGTCGCGGTGATGGGCACGGACCTGATCCGGCTTCCCGATGGGCGCTTTGTCGTACTGGAGGACAACTTGCGCGTGCCCAGCGGCGTGTCCTACATGCTGACGTCGCGGCAGGTCATGAAACGGATCTTTCCCGAATTGTTCCAGTACACTGACGTCCGGCCGATCGATCATTATCCGGAAGTGCTGCTGACCACGCTGCGCGCGCTGGCGCCGGAAGGACGCGGCGAGCCGAACATCGTGCTGCTCACGCCGGGCGTCTACAATTCGGCGTACTTCGAGCATACTTATCTAGCCCGGCAAATGGGCATCGAGCTGGTGGAAGGGCGCGACCTGGTGGTGCACGACAACGTGGTCTACATGCGCACCACGGGCGGGCTGCGGCGCGTTGATGTTATTTATCGCCGGGTGGACGACGACTTTATCGACCCCCTCGCTTTCCGCTCGGATTCCATTCTGGGCGTAGCGGGATTATTTAATGCCTATCGCGCCGGCAACGTGACGCTCGCCAACGCGCTCGGCACCGGCGTGGCCGACGACAAGGCGCTGTACGCGTATGTCCCCAAGCTGATCAAATATTTTCTCGGCGAAGATCCCATTCTCGACAACGTCGAGACCTTCTTGCTGACCGAGCCCGCCGAGCGCCGGCACGTGCTGGATCATTTGGAAAAGTATGTCGTCAAAGCCGTGGGCGAATCGGGCGGATATGGGATGCTGATCGGGCCGCACTCGACCGCCGAGCAGCGCGAAGAGTTTCGCCAGCTCATCGAAGCCGATCCGCGCAACTACATCGCGCAGCCGACGCTGATGCTGTCGCGCGCTCCGTGCTTCTTCGACGGCAAGGTGGAGCCACGGCACGTGGACTTGCGGCCCTATATTCTGTGCGGCGACAAGGTGACCATCGTGCCCGGCGGATTGACGCGTGTGGCCTTGCGCAGCGGATCGCTGGTGGTGAATTCGTCGCAAGGCGGCGGGAGCAAGGACACTTGGGTGCTGCAATAAAATGCTATCGAGAGTAGCGGACAGTTTGTATTGGATGAGCCGGTATCTGGAACGCGCCGAACATACGGCGCGAGTACTGGGCACGCAGCTCAACCTGATGCTGGAGCAGGGTCCGAAATCCTCGGACCGCAGGTGGCTGCGCGTGCTGGCGAGCCTCGGACATACCGGGCCGTTCGCCGACGACAGCGACCCGTTCGCGCTCGCGCAGGCCCACGCACTGCGGCAAATCACCGGCGGCATCGGATTTGCGCGCGAGAACGCCCGCCAGGTTCGCGAGCAGATCAGCTCGGAAATGTGGGAGCAGCTCAACCGGCTGTTTCATGAAGTCAAACGCCTGGAATCGGCCGGCCTATGGAAGTCGCAGCCGCTGGATTTTCTGGCGGTGATTCTGGAAAGCTCGCACCTGGTGCAGGGGGTGACGGATTCCACCATGAATCACGGCGAAGGCTGGCAGTTTATCCAAGTGGGGCGGTTTATCGAGCGCGCCGCCGCGATCGCGCGCTTGCTCGATATCTATTTCCACGAGTTCCCGGCCGGCCAGCCCATGGATTCCGGCGAGCACATGGAATGGATCGGGCTGCTCAGAAGCTGTACCGCGTTTGAAGCCTACTGCAAGGTTTACACCGCCGACCTGCGGCCGGAACGCGTGGCCGAATTCCTGCTCCTCAACAGCGAATTTCCGCACTCGGTCCGCTTTGCGGCCGATCGGATGCAGAATTCGCTGGAGGCAATCAATCAGGCCGCGGCCAGCAGGCGGTCGCCGCGCGTAGCCAAGATCGCGGGCCGGCTCAGCGCGGGTCTGATGTTCACGCCGCTGGAAGAAGTAGTGGTGGGCCTGGCCGAATTCTTCGCCGATATCCAGCAGCAATGCGCCCGCATCCACGTGGCGATTCACGAGGTCTATATCACGTACTCGATCGAGGCAGCTATCGAGGTCTGATCTACTCCAATATGTATTACAGCATCCGCCATCTGACGAAGTTCCGCTATAGCGAGCATGTGAGCGAGAGCCTCATGGAGGCGCGGATGCAGCCGCGCTCGGACGGCCCGCAGCGCTGCCTGACATTTCAGCTCATGGTGCATCCCCGGGCGCGCGTGCAGTTCTACCGGGACTATCTTGGCAACACCGTGCATCACTTCGACGTCCCTGGGCGGCACAAGCAGCTCTCTATCATCGCCGACGCGCTGGTGGACGTGCAGCCCATGCCGGCGCTGCCCGTGTCGCTCGGTCAGGGGGCGTGGGATGAGCTGGACCAGATGATCGCAGCCGGCGATTATAACGAGATGTTGATGCCCAGCCACTTCGGGCAGTCGAGCGAGCTGCTGGAGAGGTTCGAAAAGGAGCTCGGTGTGGACTCGCGCCAAAGAGCCCGGCGGCGCGATCCATTGCATTTGGTGCTGGACCTCAACGCCGCGCTGTATTCCAAGATCGCATATGTTCCAAAGAGTACGCGCGTGGATTCGCCCATCGATGACGCCCTTGAGAGCCGGCAGGGGGTTTGCCAGGATTTCGCGCACATCATGATCGGCCTGGCTCGCCGCATCGGCATTCCCTGCCGCTACGTCAGCGGTTACTTGTTCCACAAAGCCGGGGACAAGACGCGCTCGGCCGAAGGCGCCACGCACGCTTGGGTGGAAGCGCTGCTGCCAGGATTAGGATGGGTAGGATTGGACCCCACCAACAACGTGCTCGCGAGCGAGCGGCACGTGCGGACGGCCGTGGGACGCGACTACGCGGACGTGCCTCCAACCAAGGGTATCTTCAAAGGATCGGCCGATAGCCAGTTGCTGGTGGCGGTTCGAGTGGCCCCATCGGACGCTCCGCCGCCTTTGGAGTCCGAACTCGGCGCTGGCGACGATTGGTCTTCGGCGTTACGCGAGGAAAGCGCCGACGCGGAATTGGCCGCTCAGCTCCAGCAGCAACAACAACAGCAACAGCAGCAGTGATCCGGACAATGACATCCCGAACAACAACATCGTGATATAGTGTGTGGCGTAGCGCAGCTCATATTGCTAGGGAAGGACTTCGTGCTTTTTAAACCTTGTACTATCGCTGTTTGTCTAATTGGGATGTCGGCTGCGCTCAACGCACAATACCTATTTCTCTCCACCTCCCCGACTGGCGCGGGCGTTTCGACAGGCGCCAACACCGCTACGTTTACCGTTGTTGGCGGGTCGGCGGGCTTTTACCTCGGCCCAGACACCGGAACTGAGGTGCTTGGCTCGTTTTCAGGGATCGGGCCGATCAACTACACTTCAGCCTCAACCGCATTTCCGATTACCGTCACGCTGCCCAGCGGCACTCTGACGGGGACCATCACATTTCTGCAGAACAGCTTTGAGGACACCGGTGGAGGTGACGTGTTTACCTCGCATTACGGCGCCTTCAACGCTGGGATCACGATCACCGGTGGGACCGGAGCGTATGCAGGTGCCAGTGGTTCTTTTGGGACAGAGAGCTCGAACTTCGTCAACGTTACCTGTACTTCCGGAGGGACGTTGGGCGCAGACTGCCCAGGAAATTTCACCAGCGGATTTGGGATCGGCGGTAGCGGTGTCGGAAGCTTTACCCTGCCGGGCCCGCCCCCACCTTCCACGCCGATACCCGGCACCCTGATCCTGGCGGCGTGCGGCATGGTGCTTATTGGGTGGTTCTACCGTAGAAGCCTGGCCGTGCGATAGGGCTTTTGGGGTCAGCAGGCGAGGATTGGTCTTCAGCGTTGCGCGAGGAAAACGCGGACGCGGAATTGGCCGCTCAGCTTCAACAACAGCAACAACAACAACAACAGCAGTAGCAGTAAGGGTGGCTCAGTGCGTCCCGTTGGCAGGAGGCGTCGTGGTGGTGGCTTCGAGCGTCTCTTTCGGTTCTTCCACGGTGATAAAGACGGGCTGTTCCAGCAGCATGGGCTCGTGGCCCGTGGTTTTCACCAGGAGCTGCAGCCGGCCGGGCTTTACCGAGGGCGGAATGCGGAACTCAATGACGTCCTCCGACTGGCCAAGAACTTTAACTTTCATATCGAAGGTGTGATCGGTGAGGTAGACTTCGTCCACCTTGGTCTTACCGAGAAACACGCCGTGAATCTGGAGGACCGAGCCGATCTTGCCGCTATCGGGCTCGACTTTGTGCATGAGGGGCACTTGAGCTGACAGCGAGGCCGCTGCGCCGATACAAAGCAGGGAGAGAGAAAGCACCAGTCGCATGATTTGCAGTCGCATGGTTGGAAGCTCCGTAGCAAGGACTTTAATTCCAGTACCGATAGTACGCAATGGACTGAAAGTACCAAACCCTATGAGGGGGATTGCTGAACGGGATATGGTAGGGAAAGGTAAGGGAGGGCTTAGTAGGGGAAGGCGGACTGACGATTTTGCGCCAGCCCGCTTAAGGGAGAAAATTAGCGCTCGGCGGTGAGGTGCAGGCCTTTATGGATGGCGTACAGCGCCAGTTCCAGACGGTCTGAGACACCCAGCTTGTCGAAGATATTGTGCAGGTGATTCTTCACGGTCTGTTCGCTAATGAACATCTTCTCAGCCATTTCCTTGTTCTTGTAGCCTTGGGCGACCAGCTGCACGATCTCGCGCTCGCGCTGGCTCAACGGCGACCGCTCCCGAGTCTTACCGCCGCCACCGCCGGTAATATCGCCGGGGGCGGCGAATTGCCGCATGACCGCCGCAGTGGTGTGAGAATCCAGCCAGATTTCGCCGCCATGAACTTTGCGGATGCTTTTGACGATCAGTTCGGGGGCGGTTTGCTTGAGCACGATACCGGAACAGCCGAGCTTCATGGCCTGCACGAATTCGTTCTTGTCTTCGGAAGCCGTGAGGACGATGACGCGCGTGCGCTTGTTGGTCTGCTGTAGCGCCTGCAGCGCCGAAAGCCCATCCAGGTTGGGCATGCGCAAATCAAGCAGCAACACGTCCGGATCCAGTTCCTGGACCCGGTCCAAAACCTCGCAACCGTCGGACGCTTCTCCCACGATCTGGAAGTCCTCCTCCAGACTAAGGAGTTTCTTTAGACCATCCCGGACAATGGGGTGGTCGTCGGCAATGAGAATTCGAATCATGCCTTTCCTTGGTTCCGCGGGACTAGGTTGCGCTTCGTTCCCTTCCAATGTCGCAAAGGTATCGTTCATATGTAGTGTATCGACCATCGCATCTAGATTCTAGCGGGGTACTGGTACGTAATCAACCTCAGGTAACGCTTAGTGTAACAGAGGGAATATACCTAAGGAAGGCGGGGGTTGGGCCCTAGCTCTGGTACCAGGACCCTAGGGATCGTCCGTCCCAAACCCGTCCTCAAGAATGGCTGCCCGGATTCGGACGCCTAATCCACGCCCAAGCTTTCAAGCGCTGCTCGCCAGTTCGCTAAATAGGGCTGGCGTTTGCTGGAGTATCGGTGCTGCTGGCTGCCGTAGCGCTGCTGGCGTGCTGGATCCCCGGTCGGCGGGCACTGTGCGTCGACCCCCATGATCGCGTTGCGCTACGAGTGATGCGCCAGCCTGGAAGCTGCCTCGCGTCACGGCGTTTTGCTTTGAAAGGTTTAGGGTCTTAGATTCCTTCCAGCATTGCAAGCTTTGGGAGGCAGCTCAAAATAAATTCATGTTTTCGCGGACTGGCCGATAAGCTATTCAAGAAAGTAAAAAAGCAAACATAAACCCAAATGAAAAACAAACTTATTCTTACGACTGTACTATCCGTTTTCGCCCTCTCCGGAGTTGCGAACGCTCAGGTAGGATCCGGAACCATGGGCGTGACCGCCACGGTCCAGGGTTCTATCAACTTGACTTTTGTGACCGATGCCAGCGGCTTGGCAGTGACCGGGACTACCACCAGCACGGCATCTTTGCCCTTCGGAACCGTGCAGATGTACGGGGGCACATTGCCCGCCAACGTGACTAAGACAGCCAATGGCGTTGCATCGTTCGCTCTATCCACGCCCTTCGATGTTCGCGTCGATCTGGCGAATTCCCCCAGCACGACGTATACCTTGGCGGCGACATTGTCCACGGCGGATGCCATCAACACGTGGCTGGTCGGTGCGATCAATATCTCGAGCGGAACTTCCACCACTCTAACGGCGTCTGGCGCATACGCGACGGCGGTTCCTTACACGCTCAACCTCACAGTGCCGGCCTCGGCGGCGGCTGGTCTGATCACCAACACCATGAACTTCACCGCGACCGGTAACTAGTTTCAAGCTCGCAGGAAAGAACCAATACTGGCTGGGCCGAAGGAGTCCAGTCAGTTGAATTTGCAATGAACTCTAAACGTCACGCAACTTTATCGCGGATATGGATGTTGGTGCTGCTTACCAATGCACTGGCATTCGCTCAGCCGGCTGGCGCGCCGCGAAGCACCCCAACCGTGGCGGCCGCCCCGGCGGCGCCCACGATCTCGATTCTAACGGCGGCGGCCGGCGCGATGGTGCTCAGCCAGGGAGCGGGCAACGCCTCGCTCGATCTCGGCCGCGTTTCTTATTTCAAGGGGACCTCGGCACCGGGCGAGAGCATTCAGAAGAACTCCCGGTCATTCGTGGTTTCCACCCGGTTTGGGTTGAAGGTCGACTGTCCGGGGAGTTTGGCGTCGACCAAGGTGAACGTTAGCATGTCGCGTCTCGACGCGGCCGTTTCGCACGCCATTGCGATTGACGGGACCACGCTGGGATTGGCGGCGCAGAGTATGGTGCAGTCGATGCCGTGCGGCTCGGCCGGCGAGCACCGGCTGGACGTGGAGGTTCCGGTTTCCACACCCGCCGGATCGATTGGAAGTACCGTCGCGTTCCTGGCGACGCTCAATAGATAGCCTTATGAAAGTCACATCACAACGAAAGCCAGTTCAAAACGTATGAAACTCACATCAACACTTGCGATTATTTCCTATACCGCGCTGTGGTCCATCGCCAGCGCCCAGACGCCCGCAGCCCCGCCCCTGGACCCGGGCGGCGCTCCGCGATCATCCATCGCCCTGTCGCCGGCCATCATCATGGTGCGCTGCAAACCGGGGCAAAGCACCACCCAAACCTTGAGCATTGTGAACAATACCGCCAGCGACGTCACCTTTCATGTGGTGACCGAGGATGTGGTGGTGCATGACGGTAAGCGATCGTTTTCGCCGGCCGGGCAGATAGCCAACGGCATCGCCGCGGGCTCGGTGGCGCTACCGGCTACGTTGGTGGTGAAAGCCGGCGAACAAGGCTCCGTGCAGGTTACTTTCACTCTTCCAGCGGGGACCGAGCAGCGCGCCGTAGTGACAATGTTTCGGGCTGGCCTGGTGCCCCCCGGTGGCGGCGCCATCGGCCTGGGCGCTTCCTTGGGCACGCTCATCACTTTTAGCGTCTCGAGCGATTACAAAATGGAAATCGGGCCGGTGCAAGCCTCACTCCAGACCGCCGAGGCGAACGTGGTTCTTTCGCAAGCCTTGCGCAACAACGGCACCGAACCGGTGGTACCTAAGGGTGTGATGGTAATTCTGAATGCCTCCGGAAAACGCGTGGCTAAAGCGCCCTTTGCCGCCCAGCGTCTGTTGCCCGGCGAGCAACTGAATTTCTCCGCAACCGATCCGTCGCAGCTGGCTCCCGGGCACTATCGCACGCTTTCGTCTTTTGAATACGAGGGGAAAGTTCTAACCAGTCCCGGGGAATTCAATATTCCCGAGCTGTAGATCAGAAGAGAGAGACCCGAGATGAAAAGCAAGTTTGCTTTTGCGAGTGTAATATCCGCCGTCGCGTTCCTCGGAGTTGCGGACGCTCAGACCGGTTCGGGAACCATGGGGGTGACTGCCACCGTCCAGGGTTCGATCAATTTGACTTTCGTGACTGACGTGAGCGGCTTGGCGGTGACCGGCACGACTACCAACGTGGCATCCTTGCCCTTTGGAACCGTGCAGTTCTACGGCGGCACAACGCCTGCCAATGTGACTAAGACGGTGAATGGTGTGACATCGTTCGCTCTCGCCACGCCGTTCGACGTTCGGGTGGATCTGGCGAATTCCGCCAGCTCCACGTACACTTTGGCCGCCACACTCTCCGCGGCGGATGCCATCAACACCTGGCTGCTCGGGGCGATCAACATATCGAGTGGAACGTCGACCACTCTGACCGCGGCCGGTGCATACGCGATGGCGGTCCCCTACACGCTCAACCTCACTGTTCCGGCCTCGGCGGGGCCCGGTCTGATCAGCAACACCATGAACTTCACTGCGACCGGCAACTAACCGGCCACGCGGCCAGGAACCCATGCGGACCAGGACGGGCGGCGGACACCGGCCGGAAGGTTCGCGCGTCCACCGTCGCGCTTGCCGCGACACTCAATGTATAAACCGATGAAACTCGCATCCAGACTTGCCATGCTTTCTTACACTGCGCTGTGGTCCATCGCCAGTGCCCAGACACCCGCCGACCCCGCGACCCCAGCCTCTGACGAGCGCGCTGCCTCGCGACCTTTCATCGCCCTGTTTCCGGCCGAAATTCTGATCATGGTACGCTGCAGACCGGGGCAAGGCACCACCCAATCTTTGAGCATTGCCAACAATACGGCGAGCGACATCACCTTTCACGTGGTAAGCCAGGATGTGGTGGTGCGCGAAGGCAAGCGATCGCTTTCGCCGGCCGGGCAGATTGCGAACGGCATTGCCGCGAACTCGGTGACCTGGCCCGCTTTGTTGCTGGTGAAAGCCGGCCAACAAGGCACCGTTCAGGTTACTTTCACTCTTCCACTCGAGACCAAGCAGCGCGCCGTAGTTACTCAGTTTCGGGCTGAGCTGCCGCCCCTTGGCACCGGTGCCAGCGGCGTGGGTGTTACCTTGGGCACGCTCATCATTTTTAGCGTATCGGGCGATTACCAAGTCGAAATCGGGCCGGTGCAAGCCCAGACCTCGGCGGCTCGCTTGATCCTTTCTGAGGAGCTGCGCAACAGCGGCACCGAACCGGTAGCGCCCAAGGGCGTAATCGTAGTTCTGAACGAGTCCGGGAAACGAGTGGCTAAAGCGTCTTTTCCTCCTCTGCGTCTCTTACCGGGCGAGCAACTGACTTTTGCCGCCACCAATCCCGCGCCGCTCGCTCCGGGCCACTATCACACGCTCTCGTCTTTTGAATTCGAGCGGAAGGTTTTGACCAGTGCCGGGGAATTCACTGTTCCTGAATAGCGGGCGTGCCTTTGGGCGCGCTTCCAGCAATCGATGGCTGGCTCCGCTCTGGCTGCTTTCCTGTAGCTTCCTGTTGCCCGCGCAGATTCATAAAGTCGATCCGGAGAAGACTATTACATTTCCAGTGCCCGGGGCGACCGCGGCTTACGGCATGGAGGCGTTTGTAGCGGAAGCGACCGCCGAGAATGGGGTGGTCTCGGTAGTGGGGATTCATCCCGGCACCACTCAAGTGGTGGTGGTCACTCCTTCGGGAGTGCAGACTTTTCAAGTCCTGGTGACCACGCCGCCTCCGAAATATCCCCCCGGTTTCGTTGCGCCTGTAAACGCCGCGGAGGGCACCGAGAGCGGTTACTACGAAGGACGTTATTATTCCAGTCCGGCCCAGATCCAGGACCAGTTCGATTTCTCGAAAGCGAACGGGGACGACCGGACGCACGTGCACGTTGTGGAAACCAGTCTGCTAGGACCGCTCGACCAGGGCCAGTCCAGAATCGCGTTGTCCTCCGCGTCCTATCAAATCGTCACCCCCGAGCGGAGCATGACGTTTTTCGATCAGTACGTGAACGAATCCCAGCTCACCATTGATGGATCCATTATCCGGGGATTCCATATGGAAGACGGCAACTGGTTCGTGCATGCCGGCTACACAAGTGTGGCAACGTTTGAGGGGCTGTTCCTGCCCATTCAGCCGGAGCTTGTGGTCGGCGGCGGATATCGCTATCCACTCACAGCGGATTCTTCCATCACGGGTTCTTTCTATCAAATACGAATTCCCTCTTCGGACATGCTGGGGCGCTCCGGAAGTATCGGCGCCCTGAGATACAAATACGCTCCCCGGGAAAACTTCTGGTTCACCGCCGATCTCGGGATCAGCCATGGCATCGCTGGCTCGACACAGCTGTTTTACAAGACGGAGCGCGACAATGTCACGTCCCTGGTGCGGTACATGCCGCTGCAGTTTGCGTCTTTGGGCGCCAACAATTTGCGGGGGCTTCACACCGACGCCTCCTGGACGCGCCACCTGACGGATAAATTCGAGTCGACTCTGACGTTTTACAACAACAATCTGGTGCTGCCGGATCTGAAAGAAACCACCATCTCTGGCGCGGTCAATCTGCTTTATCAGCTCACCAGGCATTGGGGCGTTACCGGCGGGGCCTTGGCTTCGAGTTTCCAGACCACGGCGCCGCCAAGCCCCGCCATTCGAAATTTCACTTTGCCCGCGGGCCTGGCTTTTCAGTCGCTGCATTTTGGAGCCACCGGACAATACCAATTCGCGGTAACTCCCGGGCGCGAGGACGGTGCTAAACAGTTTCGAACATCCCTGCGGTCAGGTTGGGGCGCTTTCACGTTGACCGGCTACGCGGAGCGAGACACCAACGCACCCACTCTGAGTTTCATCTTCAGCCAAGTGACGGGATTGCAGCAGATTCTGCAGCAACAGGGCATCCAGGCGACCACCGTCCAGCAAGTGGACGAGCTTCTATCCAGCGACGCCTATTTAATCGCCGCAGGATACATAAAGGGCGCCACCATCAACGTTGTTCCCGTGCGTATCCAGGTGGGCGGGACCGCGGACTGGTCCAGCCGGGGCAAGCATAAGAGAGCCCTCAGTTACAGTTTTCTCTATAACGACAATCAGGCGCTGGATGGGAGTACCCAAGACCTTGCGCACACCCTTACCTACTCGCAGAGCATCACCAACTCGGACAAGGTCGCACTGTCTTGCTCGGTTGTGGAGCTGAAGAATCCTGGAATCGCGCCGGCGTACACACCGCTTTGCTACGTTGCCTGGAGGCATCAGTTCCAGCACGTACCTTATTTGATCATTCCTGAACGGCGTGGGACCATCTCGGGAAATGTGTTTCGGGACGACCAGTCGGTCGGCGAGTTGCAACCGGGCATGCTGCCGATGCCCGAAGTTGAGATCTCGCTGGACGATCGGCGGCATACCATGACCCGCGCCGATGGTTCATTCCGGTTCCCCAGTGTGCCTCGCGGAAACCACAAAGTCGCGGCTATATTCACCTCCCGTGACGCGTTCTTCTTCACCACTCCATCCGATGCGGAGGTGGACGAAGACGCCACTGTAAACTTCGGGATCGGCTACACGCTGTCCGGTCTGATGGCCCAAGTGCTCAATGACGCCGGCCAAGGCGTAGCTGGAGTCACTGTGGCGATCCAGAGTCGAGGACAAAAGTGGAGCGCGGTGACGGATTCGGAGGGCAGCATCTTCGTGTCCTCTTTAGTGGCCGGAGAGTATGACGTCCAGGCGGATGAAGATTCTCTTCCGTCGGGTTATTCGGCGGACTCGCTGGGCGAATCGCAAAAAGTTACGGTGGGGGCGACAGCGCCGGGCAAAGCAGCCTTCAGCGCGCGAGCGTTGCGCAGCATTTCCGGACGAGTGCTCACTTATAACCCGTCGGCGGGCCGGTACGTTCCAGTAATCCGGGGACAAGTACTTTTGCGGGAGCGCGAACTAACCACCCTGACGGACGAGTTCGGACGATACCTGTTCCGTGACCTGGCTGCGGGATCCTACACAGTCTCATTTCAAAACGAATCCACACCATCTACCCGCGCGGTTCGATTAGGCGCCGAGCCTGTCGATTTAGCGAATGTGGATTTTCAGATCAGCAAGCCCATCCCCTCGGACGCACCCGCGTCGCCGGCGAAACCCGTGTCCCCGGCGCCGCCAGTGCCGGCGAAACCGCAACCGCTCGCCCCACCCGCGCCCGTGGCGCAGCCAGTGCAACTTCAACGGTTCACGACACTGGCGACGGTGGCGCCAGCAGTGCAACCGCCAGCGAAATCTCAGCCGGTCGTGGCACAGATTTCTGATTCTGGATTGGCCGCGGCGCAGCAACACAATCTTCTCGGGCGCCAACTTAGTAAAGCGGGGCGCTACCGGGAAGCGATCGTCGAACTGACCGAAGCGCTTCGCATCGCTCCCGATTTTGCCCTGGCGTTGAATGCGCGCGGCTTCGCATTATTCATGCTGCATGACTGGAAGCGGGCCATCGCGGATCTGGACCAGGCCATCCTGCTCAATCCGAATTATGGAAACGCCTACCACATTCGGGGGACGGCCAAGAAAGCCATCGGCGATACGGTGGGAGCGGCGGCGGACTTAGAGAGAGCTCAACGACTGACTAACTGAGGACGACGCTACTTTCGTTTCGCCGCGCCGCTTCAGGAACGTGACGAATTCGGAAGCGTTGCGCGTCAGCCCGGGGAACGTCGCGATGGTGCGCTCGTCCGGATCGACAATGGCGTAAAACGGAATCGCGACCGTGCCGAAGCGCTTCTCTTCCAGCTGCTGGTTTTGCTCGGAAGGCGCGTCGGTGCCGTCGGTGTAGAGATCCACCAGCACGAAGTCTTTCAATAGTCCGGTGATTTCGGGACGCGGGAACATATTGGCCTTCATCCAATGGCAGTTGGTGCAGGCATAGCCGGTGAAGTTGATGAA
>PMUP01000080.1:603-6510 GCA_003166865.1 Bryobacterales bacterium | reverse complement strand
CGCTCACCACACCGTCTTTCACCTGAAGCTGTTCCGGTGACACCCCAAGCTTCGGCGACGCCAGTTGCAGCAGCATGAGCCGCGCCGTCGCCGCCGCATTCCGCAACGGTTTCCCGCCGGCCGATATCGACGTGCTGCCGCCCACTCCACCTTGATCGGGAGTCTCGGCAGTGTCGCCCATGACGAGCTGAATACGTTCGAAGGCGACGTCCAACTCATCCGCCACAATCTGATTGAGGGCGGTCTGGACGCCCATCCCAATATCCACCTTGCCCGTAAAGACGCGGATGTTCCCGTCCGTCCCGACTCGGAGCCACGCGTCCAAACGGCCCGGCAGTGGATTGGCCGATGTTTCGGCGGCCACTAGCTGAGGAACCACGCGAGAATCGGACAAGCTGAATCCGATCAGGAGCCCGCCGCTGACTTTGAGAAATCCTCTTCGCGATGCGGTAATGGGGGACGCCATAATTACGCTCTCGCCGCCAACCGCACGGCGGCCGCGATCTGCGCATGGCTGCCGCAGCGGCAAATCAATCCCTCGAACGCACTGGCCACTTCATCATTCGTTGGATGGGGATGCTTGTCGAGCAGCGCCTTGGTGGCCAACACCCAGCCATTCAGGCAGTATCCACACTGGAATGCCTGCGCCTCGATAAACGCCTTCTGCACCGGGTGAGGATGCTCCGGCGTTCCCAGTCCCTCCAGCGTGACGATCTCTTTCCCGCTGGCGCGCGCCACGGGAAGCATGCACGACCGCACCGGAAGCTGATTCACCAGCACGGTACAGGCGCCGCACTGCCCCAGTCCGCATCCAAACCGTGGATTGTTCAAGCCGGCGTTGTCCCGCAGCGCATACAGAAGCGGGCACTCCGGATCAACGTCAACCAGATGAGCCTTACCGTTCACCTTCAATGATATGTGCGCCATTCTCACCTCGCGCCGATGGATTTACCGCAGAGTGATTTCCTGCTGTTAGTCTACAGGGTATTCAGTACTCAGGGGTGGCGCCTGTGGCGCGGAAACCAGTACCGATTAGTAGGGGCCTATGGTACTAGCGAGCGGTCAGGTAGATCGAATAGTTCATGCCAGATTACGCGACGTCTCCCAAAATGGGATGTGATCTTACAGGAGAGCTTTATTATGCGATTTTTCCAGTTAGCCCTTTTGGCAGCAACCGCGCCGCTGATTCTGTCTGCCTCGAGCGTCGATTTTACATCGAGTAACGATACGGTTTCCTTCAACGGAAACTACCCGGGCACGTTGACTCTAGGCTCCAATAACTGCACCAAGGGAAAGGATCCGACCTGTACGCTAACGGGGAGTCAGGACATAAGCGGGACGAACTACACGTTCACCTTCAGCATGCCCAACGACTCTAAATCGCCGTTCTCGTATGATGGCGAGCCGAGTACCATCACGACCTCCGGTTCGCCTATACTTGACTTCTCAATTTCGGATAGTCATGGGGATTCTGCGACAGGAACGTTCGCCCTGACTAGCCTCGCTTCGGACTCCACGCCGCGCATCGGCTTTGATGGAGTCGACATCGACGGGACTCTCAAGATCAGCTCGATCACTTCTGGTGCGAACATCTCGACTTTCGATTCCTTGTTCGGGCTGCCGTCGTCGTCCTCGCTCTCCTTCGTACTGGATGTGGGATACTGCACCGCCGGTGAAAGGTATGCAAGTTGTATCGAGCAGATTGATCCGACGGCTCAGTTCCTGTCCCTGGATATTACTCCGGGCACGCCGGGCAAGTCCTCGGCGGCCCCTGAGCCGGGAACTTTCGGGCTGCTAGGTGTTGCTTCTGGTGCAATGTTCATTGGGGTGCGGCGCCGGCGATCGCAGAAATCTTAAACGATTACCGGTGCATCCAGCCGGGCACCCAGTCGGGGTGGGCGTGCTCAGCCTTGCGTGTGTGCCATTCGCCTGAAGGCAATAAAAAGCCATGTCCGGCATGGTTCCCTTCAATCGACTCCAGAATCTGAAAACTCCGTTGTGAGGATGTCGAGAACACGCTGGCGGAGTTTGGGAATGTCATCAGTGGCCGCGTCCCAGAGGATCTGCCAATCCAGATCAAAATAGGCGTGCGCGATTCTGTTCCGCACCGCAATAATTTGTCTCCACGGCACTTCAGGGTGGCGTTCTCTCAACTCAAGAGACAAGCGGCTGATCGCCTCGCCGATTACCGTCAGGTGATGAAGGACCGCTGCGGGCAAAACCTCGTCTCTGAGGAATGAATCTTCGGAGGTTGCCGCAACGATCGCTTCAATCTTGCGGCAGGCGGAGAGGATGTCTTTCAGGAACGACGGCTCATGCCGCATAGATGACCCGGGCATCTTTGAGAACGTGCGGGCGTATCCAGGGCTTCAGTCCGCCCTTGGTAACGAGATCGACTCTGCGCCCAGCGAGCAACTCCAGCTCCTCAACGAGCGATTCGAACTTGATCACACCGACGCGTACCCCGGGCTCGAACTCCACCATGATGTCGATGTCACTCTCGGGACGCGTCTCGCCGCGGACCGCCGACCCGAACAGAGACAGTTCCTTGACACCGTAGCGGCGGCACACTTCTGCGAGCGTCGGGCCGTCGACTTGGGTGTCGCCAAGCTGGAGCATCTGGTTCATCTATCCGGCCTCTATTATGCCCTAGCACGGGAGCGCACGGTGGTTACCGTAAAACAACCCAGATTTGACCAACACCGCGTTTTGAGCCGCAAGAGTTCAAAGCGCGTCCAGCCTGGGGAGCCACTCCTTGGCTTCAATGATTTAGAAGACGATTGTCTCGTCCGTGGATGAGTCTTGTACCTATAGCCCGAAGCTATGCGCTCGTGAGCGCGCCGAACTCATTGACGCTGTTATTAGAAGCGTGCAGAGCATAGATTCGAAGGTGGAATCCATGCTGGCTTATGAGAAGGTGCCACAGTGTTGTTCCGCGCGTGGCCGACCACGAAGGCATAGAATGACATTACGGGCTTCAGGTAAAACGGCCTGGTCACAACCTTTATCGCGAAAATTTCACCCAGTCATACGGCTGCGGCCGGGACGCAGGCCCCTTTCGAATTTGAAGGCCAGGACATCAGCGTTTCCAAGTTGCTGCTTGACCCTAACAACTATCGCTTTCTGGACAGGCCTTGCGCGCGCTGATCAGGAAGGAATCGAAAGCGATCCCCACTCTGATATAGAGTTTCTTGACGCCGTCTTGCGTATGCCAATTGTACCGATTCTGTACCGAGAGGTTGTCCTTGACGCCTTAGGTGACTTCAGCGATTTTCTAGAATCAATAAGTTGCGAGACTTCTAGAAACTGTCAAGCTCGTGGTTCGAATCCAGACTGGGGAGCCGGGGGATTGGAAACCCGCGTCCGCGCTGCGCAGAGTCAGTGACACTTTTCGACGACCACGAAGGTGATGTCGTCCGTTTGCGGCCGGCCCTCGGTGAAGTCCTGGACGGCTTTCAAGAAACTCTGCTCAACCGCGTGACTTCCCGAGGGGCCCTCTCGCTGAATGATTTCCAGCAGTCTCTTCTCGCCGAACATTTCTTCCCGGGGGTTTTCCGCGTCCGTGAGTCCGTCGGAATACACCACCAGAATGTCTCCTGTGTCGAGATGGAACCTGCGGGATTCATAGCAGGAGGAATCGAACATCCCCAGAACGCAGGCGTCGGGGGCCAACTCCTCGATCATTCCCGTGGCGGAGCGGAACAGATAGGCCGGATTATGTCCCGCGCTGATGAACTGCCCTATGCCATCCGGGCTCAGCAAGAAGAGAAAGAGCGTGACGAATTGGAAAGGGAGAGATTTTTCGCAAAGCAAGCAGTTTACCCGCTGCAAGACTTCCTGTGGTTGACTCCCTGAGCGGAATTCCATGCTGAGAGCGCCCAGTACCATCGAACTTAGCAGGGCCGCGGGCATCCCCTTGCCGGAGACATCCGCTAGAACTCCCATCCATTCCCCCGAACTCAGTTGCAGAAAATCGTAGAAATCTCCTCCCACGTAACGCGTCGGAGTGTTGAAAGCGTGGATGCGAAAATTCTCGAACTGGGGCAGGCAACGGGGCAGCAGGCTTTCCTGGGTTTCTTGCGCCAAAGCTAATTCCTGCTCACGCTTCTTTTGCTCCTCCAGGGTTTTGAGACGAATTACTTCGCGGCTTTCCTCCAGTTCCCGCACCGTCTCCTCCAGCACTCTGTTGCAGTTCTTCATTTCCAGGTGCAGCAGACGCACTTCCAGAATGTTGTGGACGCGCGCCCGCAGTTCGGCTAGATCAAACGGTTTGCTGACGAAATCTTTAGCGCCGGCTTCGAGAGCGCGCAGCTTGTGACCCGGTTGCGCCGTGATCACCAGGACCGGAAGATAGCCGTCGCCTTCGATTTCCTTCAGGCCTTCCATCACCTGGAAGCCGTCCAGGCCGGGCATTTGGAGATCCAGCAGGATCAGGCCGTAATGGTTCTGGCGGTAGAGTTCGCAGACCTCGTTCGGATCGGTCGTGGACTGAACCGAAGTATAGCCGGCAACGCGCAGCATGCCCTCAATCAGACAAACGTTGGCTGCTTGATCGTCAACGACCAGGATTCTAGCGTTTAGAATATCGGCTGAGCTGACCATGATCCCGGTCCCGATTCATTTGGCCTGACCGGCCGTTTGTTCCGCGAATTGCAGTGCGACGTCCAGAGTATCCATGAACTCATTCACCTTGATCGGTTTGGTTAGATACCTGAAGAATCCCGCCTGCAGGCCCTTCTCGACGTCGCGAGGCATCGCATTGGCACTGAGGGCAACCACGGGAATGTGCGCGGTAGCGGGGTCTTCGCGAAGGATTTTGAGGGCTTCGATGCCACTGATGCCTGGCAAATTGATGTCCATCAGGATCACATCCGGATGGTTGGCGTGTGCAAGCTGGATACCCAGATCTCCGTCTCCGGCAACCAGCAGGCGCATATCGGGGCGGCGATCGATTAGCTGCTCAACCAGCTTCAGATTTGCCGGGTTGTCCTCAACGTAGAGCAGCGTGCGCAGCGCCGCCCCCTGCTGAACGGGCGCTTCGGCAATTGCCGCGGGGGTGGCTGGGTCAGCGTCTCCAAGTTGTGGAGCACCAACCGCGTTCAGTTCGAACCAGAACACGCTTCCCGACCCCACCGTGCTGGCCACGCCAATGGTGCCTCCCATCAGTTCAACCAATCGCTTGCTCATTACCAGGCCGATGCCCGTGCCTTCCTCCCGGCTGGTCTCTCGTCCCAGACGGTTGAAGGGCTGAAAAAGCTGCATCAGCATGTCCGGAGTCAACCCAGCGCCGCTGTCCCTGACGCTGACGCGGAGGCGGCCCGGGGTGCTCGCCGCGTAATCCACGACCACAGTTCCATTGGCCTGGTTGTATTTGATCGCGTTGGAAAGAAGATTGATCAGAACCTGCTTCAACCGAGTCCGATCGGCATCCACAAAGTAAGGGATGCCGGACTGGGGAAAAGTCATTTTGATGCCGCGTTTTTGCCCTTGCGGCTCGATCATCGCCTGACATTCGAGCATCACTTCGGCCAGCGACGTCGGTTCCCTGGATAGCGCCAGCTTGCCGGACTCGATCTGCGCGAGATCCAGGATTTCGTTGATCAGCTCCAACAGATACCATCCCGCATGGAGAATCTGGTCAATACTGGCCGTCTGAGCGGGCGTAGGCGGCGGCGAATCGGAGTTGATGAGCTGGGCGAAACCGAGGATCGCATTCAGCGGCGAGCGAAGCTCATGGCTCATGCTGGACAGGAAGTCCGATTTCGCGAGGTTGGCTTTTTCCGCCGCCGCTTTGGCTCTCTCCAGCTCGACGTTGCTTTCCTGCAGCGCGCGCTCAAAGCGTTTGCGCTCCGTGACGTCGCGCGCGGCGGCAAACACTCCCTGAAGCTTCCGGTCGCGGTCGTGGAA
>PMUP01000080.1:0-576 GCA_003166865.1 Bryobacterales bacterium | reverse complement strand
GTTGACGTCGGTGATGATGCCGGCCGGATCGGTGGTTATCAGCGCGTCAATGTTGGATTCGATGAGAGAGCGCGTGTAAAACTGTTGGTCGCGCAGGCGCTGATCCAACTGCTTCTGCTCGGCTTCCACCTGCTTTCGCGCGGTATTATCGGTGCCGATCAACAGATAGCCGATGATTCCGCCCAGATCGTCGCGCAGCGCTGTAACCGACACCACCGCCGGAAAGCGGCTGCCGTCTTTGCGGATGTAAGTCAGCTCGTAAATATCTTCGATGCCGCGCGAGGCCTTGAAGACCAGCGCCTCGAAGCCCGGCGTAATCACGGTTGCCAGCTCCAGGCTCAATGCCCTGGCGCGCGCGATCACTTCCCCCGGATCGGAAATGTCGGCGGGGGTGATCTTGTCCACCACCTCGAGGGCCGTGTAGCCCAGCATGCGCTCAGCGCCTACATTGAATAATTGAATGACGCCCTTCTCGTCGGTGGCGATGCTGGAGAAATTTTCGCTGTTAAAGATCGCGTTCTGCAGCGCCCCTGCTTTAAGCAACGCCTCTTCTGCCTGCTTGCGCGCGGTATTATC
>PMUP01000102.1 GCA_003166865.1 Bryobacterales bacterium | reverse complement strand
GCTGGCCAACGGCGACAAGCTGGGCAACAGTGGCAAGCTAGCCAACGGTGACAAGCTAAGCAACGGTGACAAGCTGAACAGCCAGGACAAGCTGGGTCTGATTCACCCGTAGCGACGTGAGCACCAGAGCCTGATCAAGGACGGAGCACGGCAAGGAATAATCGACAGGCCTTTGAAGACAATCGACTTTTTCACGAGGGTCTCGCGCTGGGTCGCGGGACTCTCTTTGCTTTGTAGCCTACCCTTAAGTCTTGCGTCCGCAGCCCAGCTCAAGATCTTCATTCAGTCCTCCAAGCACATCGAAGTTCTCTATTACAGCCCGGCGCATGAATACCTGGTCACGCATCTTATCCGATCGTATGAGAATGCCCTCAATTTCGAGACCAATCTGTTTCACTACACGCCTTCGAAGAAGCTAAGCGTTCTGCTTGAGGATTTTGGCGACTACGGCCATGGCGGCGCCGGAATCGTGCCGTCCAATTTTATCGACATCGGCATCGCGCCCTTCAGCTACACCTACGAAACGATGCCGGCCAACGAGCGCATGACCTGGATCATGAATCACGAGTCAACTCACATCGTGATGGGCGACAATGCGAACTCCACCGATCGCCGTTTTCGCTCGCTGTTCTTCGGCAAGGTGGCGCCCACGGACCAAGACCCGATTTCCATTTTCTACAGTTCGATGACCGCGCCCCGGTACTATGCGACGCGCTGGTTTCACGAAGGGATCGCGACGTTCATGGAAACGTGGATGGCCGGCGGCCTGGGCCGCGCGATCGGCGGGTGGGATGAAATGGTGTTCCGGGCCATGGTCCGGGACGACGCCTACATTTACGACGTGGTCGGCCTCGAAGCCGAGGGAACCTCGGCCGACTTTCAAACCGGCGCCAATTCGTACCTTTACGGCACGCGCTTCATGACCTGGCTGACCTACACCTATGGTCCCGGGAAGCTGCTCCAATGGATTACCCGCGGCGAAAACACCAAACGTTACTTCGAGTCGCGCTTCAAGCAGGTCTACGGAATTGGGATGGGTCAGGCCTGGAAAATGTGGATCGCCGATGAGCGGAAATTTCAGGAAGTCAACCTCGCCGAAATTCGCAAGTATCCCGTGACGGTGCCGCAGCGGCTGACGACCCAAACCGTGGGTTCGGTCTCACGCGCGTATTTCGATCCGAAGGATAATGTGATCTACGCCGGCATCCGTTATCCCGGGCTCGTGGGAGACATCGCGGCCATTCACGTGGATACCGGCAAGGTGGATGAGCTAAAGGACATCAAGGGGCCTGGCGGGTATTACGTCACCTCTCTGGCTTGGGACCCGCGCGGGCGAAAGCTCTATTACACCACCGACAACAGTGATTTACGCGACCTGAATGTGTATGACGTGGACACGCACCATTCCAGGGAATTACAGAAGAATATTCGTACCGGGGACCTCGCGTTCGATGCGGCGGACGGTTCGATCTGGGGCGTGCGGCATAGCAATGGCTTGTCCAGCTTGGTGGAAATTCCCGCGCCGTACAAGGACGGGGACATCAGGCGCGAATTCGATTACGGCACCGACGTCTTCGACATCGACGTTTCTCCGGATGGGCAGTTTCTCACCGGCGCGATCTCCGACGTAAGCGGACGCCAGAAGCTGGTGCGCTTTCGCATCGAAGACCTGCGTAAGGGCCAGACCAAGGACGAGATCTCGTTCGAAACGCTGTACGACTTCGAGTACAACTCGCCTGGCAATTTCGTGTTTTCCCCGGACGGGCGTTATCTCTACGGCTCGTCCTACTATACCGGCGCATCCAATCTGTTCCGCTACAATTTCGAGACCAAAAAGATGGACGTGATCAGCAACGCCGAGACTGGCCTCTTCCGTCCGCTGCCGCTGGCCGACGGGTCGTTGATCGCGTTCGAATATACCAGCAAGGGATTTATGCCGGCGCGTGTGCCCAACAAGGCGCTCGAGGACGTGAGCGCAGTGCAGTACTTCGGCCAGGCAACGGTCAACAAATATCCGGAGCTGAAGGCCTGGAAGCTGCCGCCGCCCGCTTCCGTCAACTCGGAGAATCTGATTACACGCGCGGGCTCCTATAACCCCATTCAAAATATTCAACTGATCTCGGCTTACCCGATTGTCCAAGGCTACCAGGACACGGTCGCCGTGGGAGTGCGGGCCGAGTTTGCCGATCGCCTGCATGTCGCCAGTGTGAGTTTCGATGCCGGCTTTTCGCCCGATCCGAATCTGCCCGGCAATCAACGCGCGCACCTGTCCTTCGACGCTCATTATTGGGACTGGAAGCTTACCGGCTCTTACAATTATGCCGATTTCTACGATCTGTTTGGCCCCACCAAGTTGAGCCGCAAGGGCGAATCGCTGAAGCTGGCACACTCGCAACGTTTGATCTACGACACGCCGCGCACGCTGACGCTGGATTGGAGCGTGGCCGGTTATTCCGATCTCAACGCGCTGCCGGAATATCAGAACGTTTCCACCAACAACGTCGGGAATCTGCTGGATGCGAACCTGGGGCTGAAGTATTCGAATCTCGTAAGGGCGCAAGCTGCGGTGGATGACGAAAAAGGCACCGCGTGGGGCCTGCATACGCGCCTGTATTACACGCATGGGGCGTCCCCGAGCTTCTGGGGGAATTACGATCGGGGATTCCTGCTGCCACGCAACAGCGCGTTTTGGCTGCGAAGTTCGGCCGGAAAATCGTACGGCAATGTCAACAGCCCGTTCGCCAGTTACTACTTCGGCGCCTTTGGCAATAATTACATCGACCATCTTTCCATCGACCGGTACCGCGACTATTACAGCTTCCCCGGCGTAGCCATCGACGCGATTAGCGCGCGCAGTTTCGGCAAGCTGCTGGGCGAATACAATTTGCCGCCGATGCGTTTCCGCGAGTTCGGGACCACCTGGCTGTACGTGAATTGGGCGCGGTTCACGTTATTTTCCTCGGACCTGCTGACGAACTTCACCAGCATTCCGAGCCGCGCGAACTATGTCAATCTCGGAACCCAGCTGGATGTGCGGCTAGTGTTGTTCACATTTTTGAGCTCGACATTTTCCAGCGGCTACGCCGCGGCCGATCATGACGGCCATATCACGACCGAATACATGTTTTCGCTGAAGATCCTCTGATGTTTCCGCATGCCCTCAGGCTGGTGCTCGCGCAGGGCAGCGTAAGCGTTCTTCCGGTGCTACTGTTTTTGTCCGCGCTGGAGTTGATCGACACCTACAAGCTGCTTACGCTCGGCCGCGTGCTGCGGTCGGTAGGCGTGGGTTGCGGAGTAGCAGTGGTTTGCTACGGTATCAACACCGCGGTCTACGCGTCGGGAATCGCGTCGCCGGGCGTGTGGGCGCGATCGGGAGCGCCGGTGATTGAAGAAATCGCCAAAGCGCTGTATGTCGCCTGGCTATTGCGATCCAGTCGCGTGGGCTTCATGGTGGACACGGCGGTCTCCGGGTTCGCCGTGGGCGCGGGCTTCGCGGTCCTCGAAAATTTGACGTATATTCCCGATCTTTCAGCAAGTGGTCTCATCGCGAGCGCGATCCGCGGCATGGGCACGGCCATGATGCATGGCGGCGCGACGGCCATCTTTGGAACTGTATCGGCCAACGTGAGCGAGCTGCGCGGATCTCGATCGACGGTTACCTTTCTTCCCGGACTGGCGATGGCCATCGTCATTCACGAATTGTACAATCAGCCCTGGTGGCGGCCCGTGATGGCGGCGGTGGTCATACTGGTGACTTTGCCGGTGGTGATCGCGTTCATCTTTTGGCGCAGCGAAAAAGTGCTCGAAAAATGGCTGGGAATGAAACTCGATAAGGACATCGATCTGCTGCAGATGATCGCGACGGGAAAGTTCGGCGAGTCGCACGTCGGTTCCTATATGCGGTCGCTCGACAACACATTCACGCCCGAGATTTTGGGTGACATGCTGTCGTACATACATCTGTCGCTGGAGCTGAGCGCGCGCGCCAAGGGCGATTTGCTGCGCCGCGAGATGGGCTTTCCGGTGACGCGCGATCCGGAGCTGCCGGGGCAATTGAAGGAGCTGAAGTTTTTGGAGTCGCAGATCGGCCGCGCCGGGAAGATGGCGCTGGGCCCGCTGCTGGGGCAAAGCCGGCGGGACATTTGGGAGCTGCAGCAATTGGCGGAGAAGACGGAGCTAGGCTAGCTGGCGGAGGATGCCTTCGGGAACGCGGGCTCTGAGAGCGGGATAGGATTCGAGCAGCCGCTCGATGTCGAGGTGAGTTCGCGGCGACTCTTCAAATCCTCAGTTAAGACTGGTTTAAAAAATCGAGAGCAGGTCAGTCCGGCAGGCCATCAATAGCTAATTCTAAAAGGAGAGCACAATGAAACCGAGTACGAAGGACGAGTTGGAAGGTAAGCTTCACGAGACAAAAGGAAAAGTAAAAGAGAAGGTCGGCCAGGTAATCAACAATCCAGACATGGAGACAAAAGGTCAGAATGAAAAGCTGGCGGGCAAGGTCCAAAAGAAAGTCGGCCAGATCGAAAAGGTGTTAGAGAAGTAAGCGAGCCGGCTTTACGGGCGCTGCACGTTTTCCTTGTGTGTGAGGAAACGATACAACGTCGTGAGAATCGGCTTCCATTGGGTGAGTGACTGTGACCAAAAAGCACGGGTTTGCCAGCATGGCGCAGAATACTGCGAGGCTGGCCGGCTCAAGTTCCGCATTTGTCGCCATCTGCTTGATAACTTTTGTTTGGCTCGTGACCGGACCGATTTTTCATTGGAGCGACACTTGGCAGTTGGTGATCAATACGGTCACCAATATCGTTAGCATGCTGATGGTCTTCGTCATTCAGAACACTCAAAACCGGGAGAGTTGCGCCCTCCAGCTTAAGGTCGATGAATTGCTTCGGGCTGTTCGAGGCGCCCAAAACACATTCATAAATCTCGAAGAGTTGAGCGAAGAAGATCTGAATGAGCTAAAGGACAAATCCGCGGCGCGGGCTGAGAGTGCACGGCAAAAAGCGGGCCAAGCCGGGGCACCCGTTAAGGCAGCTTCCCGAACCCGAAAGCTTGTAGCTGGATCACATCCGGATCCAGAGGGTGCAAGTCGGCTCGTCACGCAGGCTAAATCTGGGTGAAACCACCGAAGGAGAGAGCCGAAACAAAATCACTCTCCTCCCACCTGTTAGAACGCCGACTCCGGAAGATATACGCGAGAAGGAGAACTTATGTCGACTACCGCAGTTTCGCCAGTCACTATGGCCAAACTCTTGAGCAGGCATGAAGTCGCGGAAGGCACGACCGCATTCCGCTTTGAAAAGCCATCGAACTGGACATTCAAATCGGGCCAGTATCTAGACATGACTCTGCTTGATCCTTCCGAGACGGATGCTGAAGGAAACATGCGATCGTTTTCCATCGCGAGCGCTCCTCACGAAGACACACTGATGGTGGCTACCCGCATGCGCGATACGGCATTCAAGCGAGCGTTAAATACCATGCCGCTAAGCTCCGCAGTTAAGATCGAAGGACCGTCCGGCAGCCTGACTCTCCATAAACAATGTGAAGCGAACGGCGGTGTTTCTAGCGGGCGGTATCGGAATCACGCCTTTCCGAAGCATTGTGTTCCGTGCAGCGAAAGAGAAGCTGCCTCACCGAATCTTCCCTTTCTACTCGAACCGCCGTCCAGAGGACGCTCCGTTTCTGGATGAGCTCCAGGCTCTGGAACGCGAGAATCCGAACTACAAGCTGATTGCCAGCATGACTGACATGTCGAAATCGCAGCGGCCCTGGCAAGGCGAGGCTGGACTGATTGATAAGGAAATGCTCGCGAGGCATCTGAAGGACGCCGCCTCCTCGGTCTATTATGTGGCTGGGCCACCGGAGATGGTGAAGGGCCTCAAGACGATGATCAGTGGGGCGGGAGTCGACGATGATGACATTCGCGCGGAAGAGTTTGCCGGCTACTAGCCGTGCGCTGCGAGGAACAAAACCGGTTGCTCAATCTTTACAAGGCCAAGGTGTCAGCCTACTCCGCGACCGTTGATGACTTGACCCTCACGCGCGGAAAGATCTCTGTAGAGGAGTATGGGCGTCTCTTGGCCGCCATGGAAAGAACTAGAACAGTTTCAAAAAAGGCGCGCCTGGCGCTTGACCAGCACAGGTAAGAACACGGCTGCTGAGTCTCTCGACAGCGATGTCCAACGTGATATTCATGTTTAATCGTGCAGCACAACGTTCAGCAGCGAGCGATGAACCTGAAGCCCACCATTGTAGTGAATGAAACCCAGTTTACGGAACCTGTTCATGAAAAAGCTGACCCGCGAGCGCGTGGTACCTATGATCTCAGCGAGCGTCTCCTGGCTCATCTGCGGAATCACCAACTCGGTTGTACCTTCCTTGCCAAAGTTGGCCAGCAGGAGCAGCACCCGCGCCAATCGCTTCTCGCTGGAGTTGAAGAGCTGGTCCACCAAATCTTCTTCAATGCGAATGTTTCGGAAGAGCACATGGTGCAGAAACAACTCGGAGAAGGTCGGCTCATCGTGGAGCACCCGGACCATTGCCGCTTTCTTTATCCGCATGATCGTGCACTCGGACATTGCGCTGGCGGTTGCCAGGCGTACTAACTGGCCCGCGAGGCATCCTTCGCCAAAAAAAGGGTTGTCGCCTCCCAGGATGGCAATTACCGCTTCTTTGCCTTGGCGAGAGACAACGGTGAGCTTGACTTGGCCCCTCTGGATATAGAAAACGGCATCGGCGCTGTCGCCCTGCGAAAAAACCTTCTGGTTTTTCTCGTAGTCGGCAAGCGACCGTCCCGCGCCGATCTTCGCCAGAAACACCTTTGGATCGAAAGGCGGTTGTATTTTCGTTTTCATAGGAGCCTAGCCGGACCTAGTCGAGATTCCCATTCTGTCTTCTGGATGCCCCGAGTATACACCTAACCGCCGCCATCGCAAGCATATTTCAAATTCCAGCACGTTTCGAATCGAATGCGGACAGTCTGTTTCCGATGAGCGGTCTTGAACAGACAGCGTCGAGCTGACCTGATACGTTGGTTTCAGAGCCATTTTCACGGAGAAGAAGAGCATGAAGTCAGGCGCCCAAGTTGCGGTCAAGTACAAGTGTCACGCAGTGAAGGTCAAGACTAAGAAAGAGGTGGGAAAACTGATGGATGATCCCACCTTGGAAGGCAAAGATGAAAATAAAGTTGGCAGAGTCCAAAGGAAAACTCGCCAGGAGGACAACGGCATCGAAAAATGACACCGCTGGCTGCTCCCGTTGGCAGTGAGGGAGTGCCTTCCGAGCTCGTCATCATTGTCGTCGGGCGTAGGCTCATCGATCGACAACGGCTAACTCCGGCAGACCGTCGTCACAGTCTTCTCCCTCGCCGATGCCCGAAGAACTTTCCCTTAGTCCTGCTCGGCATCGAATAAGGAAGAAGAAGGAAGAGGAGACACCATGTTATTTGACCGTCAGAGATTTGTTCTCGCTGTTCACCAAGCTCTTAAAGAGCACGACAAAGACAAGGATAAACCAGTCGATTCCGGTGGCCATAATATAGCCATAGATTGCGACAACGAGTTGGAACATTTTGCAGACCGCATCTTGGAACTAATGGACTAATGTCGAAGGCTGTATTCGCAGTCAGCAGTTCTCGGCGTGGCTGGCTTTTCGTGATCCCCACGATGACGAAGGCTACAGCGGAGCCGGCCTGGAGCTGCCCGGACCGCAAAAGCTATTATCTGCCATCGATGCCGCCAGGATTGACTGGGCGGTGGTTCGCAAGCTGGCATACCCCCTCGCTGAAGCTGGCAAAAGGCAGACCGCGCGTTTCAGAACCTATTGAACCCGACTTAAGCTCGCCGTCCCACGAGGAGGTAGACAACGAGAACGATCAGCAGCACGCCGCCAATGCCACTTCCCACCATAGGACCCCCATAATAGTACCCACCACCGCCTCCGAAAAGGAGCAGCAGAATCAAAATAATCAGGATGAGGTTCATACGCGGATTCTCCTACACTCGCGACCATCACTATATCGCATGCGGGGTATTCTTGGCCTCATGCCTCATCGCCTTCCCACAATAAACCGCGTAAGCTCCGCTTCAACCGAAACGCCTGGCTTCGTGTACCGCTCGTTGCTCGGTAGGTTCAATCCGGCTGCGCCAGGCCGTACCTGTCTCCCTGATAAAAGGGGGGATGGGTGGCAACCAGCTCCGGTTTGGAGGCGTCGGAATGGTGCGCTGTCCAACTCCTCATCGACTTGGCATAACATCTTAGAGCGGCCACACAGGAGTACCGATCCAAACCTCCTTCTTGCTGAGAATCCACAGCAGAGTTCGCACTAGTAAGTCATGGAGCCATCTATTCGTTGTCCTGCTCCTCCTCGAAAAAGGTGAACGAATGGACACTTCGCGCCCATCGACTAATGAAGATTTCCTGACTCTCCAGGAAAGCATCATTCATCCCGTGCGAGAGCAGATACTCGTTCTCGACACGCACCTCCGCGTCAAGTCGGCAAGCAAGTCGTTCTACGATGCATTCCAGGTCCCAACTGACCAGACGATCGGGAAACAACTCGCCGATCTCGGCAACGGCCAGTGGAATATCCCGGCCCTCCTGACGCGGTTGAATGAACTATCGAAGGTGGACGGCGAGTTTGATGATTTCAAGATAGAACATGATTTTCCGGCGCTGGGGCGCAGGACGATGCTCATCGGCGCTCGACGGTTATCGGGTGACGACGCTCAAAGTGGAACGATCCTACTCTCCATCCGCGATATCACGGGACAGAAGGGTGCCGAAGAGAAAATCCACGTGTTGCTCACCCGGTATCGTGCCCTGACGAGCATCGGAAAAGCCGTCATCATTACCGACTCGAAAAGTCGCATCACGTTCATGAATCTTGCCGCCGAGAAGCTAACGAGATGGGGCCAGAACGATGCCTTGCAGAAGCCTTTGATGGACATCTTCCATATCGTGAACGACAAAACCTCCCAGATGGTCGAGAATCCCGGCGAAAAAGTAATTCGCGAGAGCGCGGTAGTCGATCTGCCGGAATCGACGGTTCTCATCGCTCGGGATGGCGGGGAGTGGCCGATCGATGGCAACGCCGCTCCTATCTTGGACGCCGCAGGGCGGGCCGCCGGCGTGGTGCTGGTTTTCCATGACATCAGCAATCGACGGAAGGCGGAAAAGGAAAAGGAGATTTCAGAAGTCCGCTACAGGCGCCTCTTTGAATCGGCGCACGATGGCATCCTGATCCTTGATGCGGTGACCACCAAGGTGCTGGACGTCAATCCCTTCATGAGCGATCTGCTGGGCTATCCCAGGGAGCACTTCTTAGGAAAGGAGCTGTGGGAAATCGGTGTTTTCAAGGATGCCGAAATGTCCAAAAGGGCGATGGCGACGCTGCAGAGGCTCGGCCGAATTCGCTATGAGGATCTTCCGCTGCAACACAAAGACGGACGCCATATCCCCGTCGAGTTCGTCAGCAACGTCTATCGGGAGGGCAGACAGAATGTCATTCAGTGCAACATTCGCGACATCACGGAGCGCAAGCGCCTCACCCAAAACCTGACGAAGGCTACGCGAGACGCTGATGCCGCCAACCGGTCCAAGAGCGAGTTCCTAGCGAACATGAGTCACGAGATCCGCACGCCGATGGCCGCTATCGTCGGATTCGCTGAGATGCTGCTGCTCAAGAGTCCGGAGGAATGTGCGCAAATCGGCTGCGTCCAGATCATCCAGCGGAACTCATTGCACCTGCTGGAACTCATCAATGATGTCCTGGACCTCTCCAAGGTCGAGGCCGGCCAAATGAAGGTGGAGCGCGTCTCCTGCGATCTGCCGGAATTGCTGTCGGGGATCATCTCACTCATGCGTCCGAGAGCGGCTGAGAAGGGGCTCGGATTCGAAGTCACATTCCAGGGCCCGATTCCTCACCTGATCCAGAGCGACCCATTACGACTGAGACAGATCCTCGTCAATTTGCTCGCCAATGCCGTGAAGTTTACCGAAGCTGGAAAGATCGACATGCGGATTACGGACGAGGGCGTCGGCGGCCCGAGCATCGTTCTGCGTGTTGACGTGATCGACACCGGGATCGGAATGACGCCTGAACAAGTCGGGCGAATCTTCAAGCCATTCACCCAGGGCGATACGTCTACTACCCGCAAGTTCGGGGGCACGGGATTGGGCCTGGCCATCAGCCGCGAGTTGGCCAAGCTCATGAGCGGCGACGTCAGGGTCACATCCCAGGTGGGGATCGGAAGCACCTTCACGCTGAAAATCGATGGTGGCCCCTCTGGCGACGCGGAACTACTGCAGGATTTGACCGAAGGGACGTTGCCCGCAAAGGTGGATCAGAAGGTGCATACCGATATTCATCTTCGCGGCCGCGTTCTTCTTGTGGAGGACGGAGCCGACAATCAGCGGCTCCTGCGCATGCAGCTGGAGGACGCCGGTGCCTCGGTGACGAGCGCCCTGAACGGGCAGATCGCCGTCGATCTTGCGACGACGCAGACATTCGATCTGATCCTTATGGATATGCAGATGCCCATCCTAGACGGCTATGCCGCCACGATCGAGCTGCGCCGCAAGGGACTGGCGACACCGATCGTTGCGCTCACGGCGCACGCCATGGCGGAAGACCGCGACAAATGCCTGGCCAGCGGATGCAGTGGCTACCTGAGCAAGCCCGTTGATGAAGATAAGCTCTTGCAGACCGTCCAGGAGCATCTGGCAACGGGCCATTAATCCGGTCCCACGATATGCAGAACACGCATCGCCGTATCGCGGCTTAAAGCACGGCTGGTAAGCGAGCGTCGCTGCGAAACTGCTGGACCTAGCCTGGCACCGAACTGTTTCATATCCCACCTCACACACGTGCTCGGTCTTATGGAAAGATGAGACCCGTGAGCACTTTTGAACAGACAGAACGAAGGCAAAATGCGTAAATTGGGTTACATCTTTTGAAATGGAGGCCAGCGATGACAACACCGGTGGTTTCTGCGACATCAATGTTTTCTTGCGCGACTTGCGATGAGAGCGCCGCTGCAGCCACGCGAGCGTATCGGACAAAAACGTCCTTCGTAGCCGTTCACTTCGACCAGGCCGGAAAGGGCCGGATTGTTTTCCTGCCCTTCGGAGCGATGCTTCGGGTTATCGGACCGTCTTCCTGTTTGCCTGAAGGATTCGAGGTCATGTTCGAGAACCAGATTTACAACGTCTTTGAGGTTGACCTAACGGCCCGGTGCGGATTAATCCACGAGCCAGTCCGAATGCAGGACCGCGCCGTAGCAGCGTGCGCTTAAGCTTAAGAGGGTTAGAATGAAAACCTGCTTCCGGTGCGGCGCCCAAACCGACCTATACCACAACGGCTTTCCGACGTGTGTTGCTTGCTCAGAATTCTTGACCGCAAAGCCGACTTCGAATGCAAATGATATTCGGTTTCTTCGGGTGTTAAAAATCAGCTTTGAACAGGTGTACGGAAAGGGCAGCTGTATTGTCCGACCCGAAGCCCGTCCAACAAATACCACCCCGACCAGCGATTCAGGACGACGAAGTCCTCGCAGATTCGGTCATTGACGGGCTACCTGATCCAGCTGCAGCGCCACGCCCGGCAACTCGCCGCCAATCCCATCGAGTGGATGCCGTGGAACTACCGCGAGAGGCTTGCACGGGCTGAAGTATGATGATTCCTGCCTGGCCGAAAAGGATCGACTGCGGCCATGCTTGAGTGACATTCTGAGATGGCCGCCAAGCAGTCCTTCCCTAGTTCCGCCGTCGTCTCCCGAGTACGTCGCGCTTCTTGCCGACCGCGGGCCTGCGCGGCCACCGCCGCCTCCTCTTCCAGGTCGAGCAGGAGACTTCCTTTGGATAGTGGACAGTTTGTTGCTGCGCGGTCTCGAAATCGAGCAGTTGCGGAGCCGATCCTGGAAGGGGGCTTGAGAGAACAGCCAAACGCCCAAACGGCGTGCACTTCGCTCTGAGAAGCCTTAGGCTGGTAACCTGCCGCTCATGGAGATGGCCACCGAATACCGGTGGATCAGCAGGTACGAGGACATCCCGCCTGTGGTTTGTGGTGCCATTCTCGCCGCTGAGGACAAGAACTTCTTCTCGCATAATGGTGTCGATTATTCGAACATTCCTCGCGTGTTAGGCAAGCTGAGGTTCAAAAGCCTTCTGGGACGCCTCACTAAGCTGGGACGGCGTGACGCCGTAAATAGTTCTCCGATTTTCCCGCAAGGCGGATCCACCATCACTCAACAGCTCGTGCGAGGTTATTTTCTTCAATCCGTGACGGCTCGAGAGAATAGCAACCAGCTGCGGTACTCCAGCGGTTTCCCGATAGCGGTGATGGGCAAGACGGGAACGACAAATGAATTCCGGGATGCGCTCTTTGTGGGCTCCAGTTACGGCCCGGCAGGAATCACGATCGCTGTGCGCATCGGCTTTGACGACAATCGTTCTCTCGGAGCGGGAGAAACTGGCGGCAGGGTTGCCCTTCCCGTATTCAAAGAAAATCGCGCTCGGGGTTTATACCGAAAAACTAGTAGGGCCGGCGCCCCAGTTTCCAGCTGAAATGGAACAGAGTATCAACGAATATCTGCAAGGCGTCCCAGTCAAAACGATCGCCCAAGGATAACCCGAGAGCATGCCTGCCTGTCTTGAACTTGCTATGTCCGTTCGCCTCGCGATGCCGCGCTCGATCTAGCTACAAGCCTCCGGTTAACACTGCTATTAGGGCATCCAGCGCGGCGTTGCTACTCGTTGTGATCGGAGCGTACCTGTCTTTGGCTATGTAGTTAATAACACGGCACGAGTGGCAATTCAAAAGAGCCTGAAGTAACCCTCGGAAACGGGTAATGGGAGTTGAATGGGAGTCGATTTTGTGGGAGCGGAGGTGGCTGTCGTTGGCCAGAGACTTGTCGAAGATGTAAATGCGTTTCGTTGACCGAAGAGGAACATGTGGCGTCCATTTTCGAACGGCCAGTGAATGGATTCTGTCGAGACTCTTGACGAACACTGATTGGTTCTCGCCAACTCGTGTGACAGGCGCGCGCCAAGTTACACCGCGAGAGTTTCCTCCTGCGGATGTGCGGCCTGGAGGTAACTTTGGGCGAAGTAGACCGGCGTCAGCCGGCCAACCTCCAAGCGATTGTGAACTCATGAGCCGAGACGGGCTCGGCTGCCGCGATCATACGCGACAGTGTGACGTACCTCTTCGATGAAACACCGAGCATCTGCGCGACGCGCGCGTGGCAGGGGGCCTCACCACCAGCTGACATCTGCTCGATTATGGCATCGCGCTGTTTCTGGAAGCGTCGAACGTCTTTTGGTAGGGGATCGATGTGACGCAAGTAGTCCAGCAATGCGCCCGAGATGCGGTGCTCGGCCAAGGTCTTGAGCTTTAGATTACGCGCCGGGTCGAAACGGTCAACCGCTTGGATGAGGCCGATGGTGCCGGCGGAGATCAGGTCTTCGAGTTCAACTTGCGGGCACCGCCGATGTAAGCGTTGCGCAAGAAGCTTTACTTGGGGCATATGCGAAAGAATCAACTCTTCGCGAAGGGATGGTGTCATCATGGCGAGGTCCTCTTGGCCAGGAAGGAGGCCGCTTACGCGGCCGCCCCCTCGGTGGATTCCACCTTCGACGCGCGGTCGAGCCGGACGACGCGGTGCACGCGGATCTCGGTCACGGACTTGTTTGTGCCGTCCTTGGAAATGTACTCGCGCGTCTGGATCTCACCGACGATTTGAAGGTGGGCGCCCTTGGTCAGACCAGCAGCGTATTCGGCTGTACGGCCGAAAGCGACGCATTTGTGCCAGGTGGTCCGCGATTCAAGTTCGCCGGTCTGGCGGTTTTTCCAGGTACGCTTGGTCGCGAGTGAGAGGACCGTCAGGGTCGAGTTGTTGCGGGTGGGGCGGGATTCGGCATCCGAGCCGAGATAGCCGATTAAAGTCACGTTGTTGAACATTTCGTTGTCTCCTTTTGCCCCGTCTCTTGACTGGGGCACCCAAGAGCAAGCGGGGCAGCTCCCAAGAGCGAAGCGGTGAGTCGCAGTGCTTTGTTGGGGGAGACCGGACGGATTCCGGTGAGCGGCGCGAACGAACCCGCAGGGCGGAATACGGGTGGGGGAACCGGCAAAGCAGAACGGAGACGAACGCAGGGCGCGGCCAGGCGATTACGCCGTCAAGCGCAGCGGTGCCCGGTCAAGGTCGGAGGCAAGGAGAGCAATGATGATGGAATCAACGTGATTCAGACGGTTGTTTGGCCGAGTACGGTTCGATCCGGCGCCCGCGATAGCAACGAGGTCCCTCAACTCGCGGCCAACGACCGGTGAGCCCGAGCAGAGCGGAAGCGTCATTGAGCATCGGCGGTACTGGACAATTCGGATCGCGACGGCAACCGAAGAAGTGGTGTCCTGAGTCCAGATCGGATAGCCGACAGATAGGTCGGCTGCAGGAATCGGCTACTCCTCCAGATTGCGTGCGCCGAACGGCTTGCGCGCTTTGGCTTCGACATCGCCATAGAGGCCCGGGCCAGCTACATTCGCTAGCGCCTGCATGGATCTCGGAGATGCCAACGCTTTCGCGGAGTCGTGCCACTGGGCTAGTCGGCATCCCTTGATAAAACGCGTGCTTTGCGAGAATCGGCGAGTTAGCGCTTGTGCTGGTCATGCAGAACGCGTTTTCATCAAGTTGGCATTCTTGGCGGCAGGCGCGGCCAGCGGTGGAGCATGCCGACGACGTAGAAGAATAGCCTCATGTGAATCGTTAGTCCCCAGACCATTGCCCGGAGCTATTTCCAACTCGACTTCAGATTCCAAACATCGAGGCCGCTGATTTTCGCACGATCCTGTGGCCCAATTCCACTCCACGGCTCTCGCCAGAGGGAAAGGATATAGCCGTAAGTACGCGCTCTCCGTCGTTCAAGAATACTTTGGACGGAACTGGCATCTACGAAAACGTGCAAGTTCATCTTTCGACCGGGGTCGTTAGCGGTGCGTCGTAAACGCCGGAAAACTTCGGGTTAAAATTCACATTCGCGTCTGTCTCCCGATCCCAATTTACGCCGATTACCGTCTCGTCTTTGGAGCTTTTCAGAACCTCTACACCCTGAACACCGGTGCTCTTTGGGCTTTCGGTGCCTGTGCGTACCCCAGAAACAGTAGCCCTGGGCCACCCGAGAATGCCGCTGCCATTCGAATCTTGAAGATCAGCCTCGCCTTTCAGGCCCGCCAGAGGGGGTGGTGGCTGTCTGTCCGGAGGTAAAT
>PMUP01000100.1 GCA_003166865.1 Bryobacterales bacterium | reverse complement strand
CGACGAGATTGTCCTCGCATCCACGGATTACGATCCCCGGCAGGCAGAGCGGCGAACCATTTCCGCCGTCCGCGGAAACACGATCACGCTCGACAAGAAGCTCGACTACATGCACTTCGGCAAGATCACCTTCGACGTGGATGAACGCGGCGAAGTCGGCTTGCTGACTCGCAACATCAAACTCCAGGCATCGGCCGACGCGGAACAGTCCTTCTACGGCGGGCACGTGATGGCGATGGTTGGAAGCAAGATGTTTGTCGAGGGCGTCGAGCTCAATCGCATGGGCCAGAACATGACTCTTGCCCGGTATCCGATCCACTGGCATCTGATCGGCGATGCCCAAGGGCAGTACATCAAGAACTCCGCGATCCACGACAGCTACAACCGCTGCGTGACCGTGCATGGCACGAACTTCCTGCGCGTCGAAAACAACGTGACCTACAACACCGTGGGCCATTGCTTCTTCCTCGAAGACGGGATCGAGCACGGTAATGAATTCATCAAAAACCTGGCAATCCAGACCAAGTGTCATCCGACATTGGAATGCGTGCCCACGAATACCGCCGCCAACGGAGAGAGAGACGCCAACTATGCGAAGCGTCAGGCCTATAGGGAAATGAGCTTTCACAGCAAGAACGTTCTGCTGCCTTCGGACAACACGGTGGCGGCTTACTGGATCACCAACCCGGACAATAGCTTCATAGACAATGTGGCGGCCGGTTCCGACGAGAACGGTTTCTGGCTGTCTCTGCCGGAACACCCGCAAGGGAAGTTCAAGGATTCGGAAGTCAGCAAGACCATCTGGCCGCGCCGAACGCCGCTGCGCGCATTCAGAGGCAATGTGGCCCATTCCAACTTCGACGGGTTCATGTTCGACCGGAACATCTACGAAGATAACACCTTCGGTCTGGCCACCATCCCGTTCCTGCCGTTGGCAAATCCTGCTGACCTGGATAGCGAAGTGGTGGAGTCGCACTTCGAGAGCTTGACCAGCTACAAGAACCGAAATGGCGGTCTCTGGGGCCGGGGCGACATGTTCGTCTACAGCAACTTGAAACTCGCTGACAATGCCATTGGCATGACGCAGGCCGCCGGCGACATCGGCAGCGAACCGTTTCATGCACGGCTGGTTGATTCGCTGGTCGTGGGCGAGAGCGACAATCGCGGCAATCCCACGGCGCCCGAGGAAGTTGCCTATGGCCGCAGCCTGCCCAAGAAGCGGATCCCTGACTTCCCGATCCGCGGCTTCGAATACTATGATTACCGCGGTGATGTGGTGAACACGACATTCGTGAATTTCCAGGACAACGATCGGAGAAAAACGGGTGCGCTGTCCTTTCTGTTGTACACGAGCGCGGGGGTCAGTACTGGAAGCACCATCAGCGGTGCGAAATTCGTCAACGCCAAGCCGGTCTATTTCCCGAAATTCGATACCAGGTTCGATAATGATAACCGCGGCGGCAACGCATATCGGACCCTGTCGATCCACGACCTGGACGGTTCGGTGACCGGCATCCCCGATTCCCACATCATGCTCAACGATGGTGAGAACGACAGCGTCGTCACCGACAACACCTGTGAAATCCATCCCACCTGGAACGCCTCTGTGTGCAAGGGTGATGTCGGTCGCCTGAATCTCTCCGACAGCAGAGGAGAACTTCCAGGCAAAGTCGATCTCGAATCGCGGACCGCCCGGTTCGCTTTGCTCTCTACGATCGGTCCGAATGCACCAGACACTCCCCTCGTTCAGGCCCAACGTGCCGCTATGTTTTCTCGTCGTGCTCCGCAGGCGCCCATCGCGCTTGTTCGCAACGGCAAGGAATTCAAGATCTCCGGCGACCAGAGCACTGTGAAGGCCGGCACCGAGATCCTGGTGAAGACCGAAAGACAGAAAGTCTCTCTCAGTCTGGCCGAAATGGACCAGGGGTCATGGGTCATATTTGAGCTGCCGGGTTTCACCAAAGCAGCCTCCGGAACGGAACAGCCCAGCATGGACGCATTGCGCAAGGCGAACTCGACGTCTTATTTCAGGGGCGGGGATGCCCTCTGGGTCAAACTGGTCGTGACCAAGCCTCCGTTGCCGATTGTTCGTCCAACGGATCTGCAAGCCAGTATAGCGGTCAGCAGATAGGATCTGTTTCGCGAGCTGAACGAAGCCCTCGGCGCAAGCCGGGGGCTTTGTTGTGCGGCGGACAAGTTCGGTCATAACGGATCTTTCGCGACGTTGAGATGGAATGAGGCTGGAGGGGCTGCTCTGCGGCTAGGTGGGAGATCGGGGGCTCTGCAGCGTCGAGTCGGGCGGTTCGAGTTGGCCGGGGGTGGCACGATCTTCCTGGACGACGTCGGCGAGTTATTGATTTGCAAGCATAGTTTGGGAATCTCGCCGCGGGCGTGAGAGGAACGTCGAGCACTTTGATATGGTGTTCATGGACTGCGATATGCCGCTAATGGACGGTTTCACAACGACCCTCGTCATCCGGGCGTCGACGCAGGCGAACATTCCGATCATCGCGCTTAACAGCCAACTCTCGCGCGAGAACAGAACGGGCTCCGGCTGAGCTCGCGTTTGAAACGTTGGCCCGCAAGTTGGGTGACAGTGGTGGACCCTACTCGAATATCTCCGCAGACGCAGTTCTGTTAACGCGCCGCGCCTCTTCGATGAAATACCGGATGCGCGTTCCCGCGACTACCCGCGCTTCAATGCGGTGATCCGTGGCGATTGCGATTAAGGGCCCCTGATACGTTTCGTGGGATACGCAGAAAATCCCTCCGCCGCTCACTCCCTGTAGTCTCGGCGGATCCACCCGCTTGCGATTTATGCGAATGTCGTCACGGTCGAAATCGACCAGGATGTGTCTGGCTTTGTCGAACTTCTCCTGCTCATACAGGTCTTTATACGGCGGATTCGTGTGAAGCTGAAAGGACTGGGGGTTGAGCTTAAGTGCTGGATAGTTTACCTTCGACTGGCGGGCTGAGCACGGGTAGCCCATGACCATATAAAAGTTCCGAAGGAACGCGTACGTAGCGTTTTCCGCATCGTCGATCTCTGTCTTCTCCAAGAATGTGTAGCCAGCGAACGGGCCCAGGGACGAGGCGTGCAGCGGTATTAGGCCTATGTCGAGATCTCTCACCGGATTCTTGTTCCGCTTCACGAATCCCGTACTGCAGGGCAACAGTTCCAGTTTTCCGTTTAACGCTGGAGCCCACAGAGTAAGCGGCGCCACCACTTTCTCCAAAACATGCCCAGCCGTGAAGGCATAGAAGCGGCCTTCAACTTTCCCCAGTACACATGATGCAAAGGGCCATGGCCGTGCCTTCTCGTCTTGAAGATACAGCGGAAGGACAGTTTGCTTCAGCCGCTCCGCCAATTCGAGTTTTCGCTTTGCCGTCGCCGCGGCAGCCTCTTGCAACATGGCTGCAAGGTCCACGACTTCAGTGTAAGGCCGGCTTCTAGCTTGCACCAAAGCTCAATTTCTCAGAGGGCTGGGTCGAGGCGTCGTTGTAGGCCGCGTAGCTGGAAGGACATCAAGGACCGCATTGCTAAGGCCGGGGGTGCCGGGTAGCTCCGCACAGCTCGAACACTTTCGCGAAGAATGGCTCGAGAGCTGCCGCCGCGTCGTCGCCGCGCGCGAAGATGCCGTTAAACTCGATAACATCAGTCATGCACGGTCCTTGAAGACCATGGTCACGCTTAGGCAGGGATCGACCCTTAACGCCTTCTACACCAACCACCCACCGGTAGGGCGGAGGAACTTTCAATGTTTCGTCGAGAAATTTGGCAAATATGTTCAGAGTGTCGGATAGCCCTTTCTCGTCCAGAGAAAGGATTTTGGCCAAGCGCTTGAAACGAAAGGTGTCGAGAGTCCAGATCTCGGCATCCGTAAAGACGAAGACAAGTGCTGGTGAGGGCTCTTCGATAAGGGGAGTGCAAAGTCCGGCGCCTTCCGCACCGCGAAAGGGCAGCGTATTAGAGTAAGCGGTGTATAACGGTGTTTGAGTCAAAGGCGGTATTAGCTTTTTGAGCTCGGCAATCGGAAAAAGTTGAGTGATGGGACGCTCCGGCATAAGACGAAGCCATATCGCATCACTGGTAGCAATCTTTACCGGCACGTCCTCCCCTCCCTGAAAGGTGTTGAGTGGGTCGTACACATACCCGACGGGATCGTCCTTGGCCCAGAATCTTGCCCTGCCTTGCTGGGGCTCGCGGTACTTAACCGCAGGAAGCGGCTCGGGTTTGGGAAGACTGGCCTTGTATTTCTCGCTATTGAGTACTGTCCTGATCGCGGATTCCAATGTCTTGGCGAGTTGGTCGCGCTGGGCGTGTCGTTCATCATCTGGCGCTCCCTCGAACAGGTCGTAGGTAATTGGGAATATGTGATGCGCGAGGTCAAATGGCATCGTGTCCCGCTTGGGTTTTCCGTGTGCCGTGTTCATCACAGCTACGATGCGATGATGCCCAATAGTCTTTAAGGCGTAGCCGTATTCGATGAGGACATTGGCATTGGGAATCGGATCACCGTTTTGCCGTTGCGCGACGAAGGTAAGGTCAGGCACAAACACTGCGGTGCGGTCGATTTTTTCAAGGATAGTGTCGAATATGGGCGGCGAACCGGGTACACCCTGGGTGTCTTTGTCGAGGGCAAGGTTACGCAGAGGCTCCTCAAGGCCGATATCCTGCGCAATCCGCTTCAACGCGGTCTTGAGTGCGGTTTCGATTAGATTGCGGCCCTCTTTGGTGGGCCTGTCAGACTGCCAGGAAAAGAAAACGGTGGGCACGCAGCGATTCATCCCTCAAGAAAAGGCTTACATTTTTACCCGGCCTTTGTAAACTCACTTCCGTTGACACGCAATGCTGGTGTGCCCAGCATCTTGCGGCTGCTCACCGCTCGGCAAGTTGAGCCTGCGGTTCACGCTATCCTGTAGGCTAGATCGTGGTCATTTTTCAAGTATCAGAGGTTCATGCCATGAGGAAGAAGAATCGCTCGTTCCTTCTGATGTCGTTGGTTGCAGCATCGTTGCTCGTCAGGGTGTTCACTCTCGTGCAGGCCCAGAGTTCTCCAGCCCCCGCTGCCAAGGCGACGAAGTGCCGGCTTCACGTCAAAGTGGACGTCTTGGCGGGCACATAAACCGTCCCGGGATAGCTGTCTTTTATGTATCGGTGCTACTCATCAAGAGGCGGTGTCTGCCTTAACGTCACTCGGGTTACTCCGGGTTCTCCGCCTCACAGCGAAAAGCATGACCGCCACGCCCAGCGCCATCGATACAAGAGTCGACGGTTCGGGTGTGGTGGTCGTTATCGTCCAGCCGTCGGGATTCACATTCGCCTCCACAGGCCCCGCGCTTTGGCTGTTCACGGAGTCCTGGCCCCCACCCGGGTCATAGGAGATGACCACCTCGTCATTCGGATTCGGTCCGTTCGCCCAGAAAGCCCAGGCCGTAATCGCCCCAGTCGGCCCGGTGCCTAGCTCAAGTTCAACCATGCTGTCGGACGAGTCAGTGCTGGACATCGAAAGCGAAGGCAAACCGACGTTGACCGTCCAAGATAACAAACTGGGCAAATCATTTGCCAACGGGAGGCTGCCGGCCAGTGGCGTGGCGAAAGTGAACGTAGCGGTAATATGTTCGGACGGCTCAAAAGGAGGAATGCCGTAAGGGCCGTAGTCGTCGCTGGTGTACGTGTAGATGGTATCGGCATTCGCGGCCGCAGCGGCAATTAGCACCAGCACAGCGCCAACCACGCACGCAAAAGTCTTTCGAAAGTGATTCATTTCGGATTCGTTCCTCCAAGTCTTACAAGCACGCTGCTAAAGCGTAAGGGTGGATTCTCAGAACCGGGAGCCACCTTATCCTAACCACGTTACAGGAGATGCGGCCGCCCATCAAGGGAATTCTGGGTCAACGTCTGTAATCGGTACTGAGAGTACGGGCAGTCGATACGGGCCAACAACTGGACGTTTTTCGGCAGCGACCGCGGCGGTAGAACCGCGGCCGTGCTGCGCAGCTTCGTGGCCTCCTGTGAACTGGTGAAGGTGGACCCGTTTGCCTGGTTCCAGGACGTGCTCTCACGGATCGCCTCCCATCCCATCACCCGGCTCGACGAACTCCTGCCAGATCGCTGGTCGCTCGGAGGAGTGTCCGTGTCGGCCTGCCAGTTTTCCACCGCTGCCCGCCGCCCTTGGAAAACGCAAGAACGGCGTTTCCCACATTCCCACAGCCCCGGCTGTTTTCCCCAAGCGCAAAGGGGACACTTCTATCGAGTTAAGGAAGGGGACATTTTAATCGAGCTTGCACACCAAAGTAAGAGCCCTTTGAAGCGCCTATCCGTTTCACGCTATCCTTTTTCAAGTATTGGAGGTTCCTGTCATGAGAAAGAAGAATCGCTCCTTCCTTCTGATGTCGTTGATTTCAGCATCGTTGCTCGTCAGCGTGTTCACTATCGTGCAGGCCCAGAGTCCTGCAGCGCCGGCAGCCAAGGCGACGAAGTGGTCTGATCCGGCGACCTGGCCCAACCGCAAGGTACCCGTCGCAGGCGACAAGGTCATCATCGAGAAAGACAAGCAAGTAGTTCTCGACGTCACTCCGCCGCCGCTGAACGGTCTGACCATCGACGGCAAACTCAGCTTTGCAAACAATAAGGACGTTGAACTCACCACCGAGTGGATCATGTTGCACGGTGAGCTGGAGATTGGCACCGAAGCCAAGCCTCACACGCGCAAGGCCACCATCACCTTCACCAACAACGTCAAAGACGAAGACATCAGTGGAGTGGGTGGAACGACGGACCGCGTGGACCGCGGGATCATGCTCATGGGCGGAACCCTGAACCTGCACGGTGACCGGACCAACACCTGGACCAAGCTGTCAAGCACGGCCAACGCAGGCGCGACCTCTATACAGGTTCTGAACGCCGCGGGCTGGCGCGCCGGCGACGAGATTGTCCTCGCATCCACGGATTACGATCCCCGGCAGGCAGAGCGGCGAACCATTTCCGCCATCAGCGGAAACACGATCACGCTC
>PMUP01000043.1 GCA_003166865.1 Bryobacterales bacterium | reverse complement strand
TGTGGCTCATTCGGTGGCGCAAAGTAACCATTGATGTCAATGATGACATCCGTGTCGGCGTTCGCGTATATACTAATCGCTCCGTCGGTCCCGGCCGGCACCAGTGCGGCATCGCTGACCTCCAGGCCGCTGGGAGAACCCAGCGTCGCGGTTCCCGGCAACGGCGAACCAGTCGGCCAAGTGGTCAAGAACCCCAACGGTGCGTGCGGCAAGGCCCCGAAGTTTAACGAATAGGCCAGCGCTGTGGCCGGCACGCTGCAAGAGCTTGCCGGAATCGGGACATTTCGCGTAGTATCGGCCGCCAGGAAGGGTGGTCCAAAGGCTCCAGTGAGGCCGCTGCCGCCCACCGAACGCGTATCGAGGATGCGGCAGGGCGTCAGAGGGTAGAACGCGAGTGGAGGCGGAGTCGCGGCCTGCGTGACGGTAAACGTTTGCCCGGCAATCGTCAGCGTTCCGGAGCGTCCAGTGCTTTCCGGATTCGCCGCAAAGGAATAGTTCACCGTTCCATCGCCGCTGCCGGAACTCCCAGAGCTGATCGTCAACCAAGACGCATGCGAACTCGCGGTCCAAGAGCATCCGCCATCGGCGAGCACATTCACTGTTCCGCTCGATGCACCAGGTCCAACCGAGGCCGTACTGGAATTCAAGGAATAGGTGCAGCCCGCGACAGTGACTGTCACAGAGGAGGTGGATGACGAAGCGAGGAAGGTTGCGCTTCCTGCGTAGGACGCCGAGATCACGTTGCTTCCGCTCGATAGCTGAATACCCTGGACAGTAAGATTCGCTGTCGCGCTGCCGCCGGATCCGGAGAGTGCGCCTGAGCCGAGCGCTGTCTGGCCAAGCGCAAAAGATACTGAACCGGTTGGCGAGGCGGTTCCGGAGGTAGCGCTCACCGTCGCGGTCAGGACCGTGCTGCTGCTGGCTGCAATGCTGGTGGGATTCGCACTCACCGCGGTGGTGGTGGGGGCGGCCAGACTCGCGGCCCACTGAGTCACCAGGTTGTTCACATCCGCCGAGCCCAACCCGGTGGTCTGATCGTAACCGACACCGGCGCTATAGCCCAACTGGCCGTCCGTGCAATCCGGGCTGCCACTCACGCACGGGACGATGTTGTTCCCCACCGTGATGTCGTGAAACATGCCCGTGGTGGTTTGCGCCAAGCGGTAGAGGGTGGGATTGATGTTGCCGAGTCCAGGTTGCGACAGAATGCCATTTGAAACCAAGTACTGATTGAGCAAAGCCAAAATACCCGAGAAGACCGGGGTGGAACAGGAAGTCCCACCGACGTAATAGGTCTCCCCGTTCGCATAAATCAGATAAGGATCGTGATCGCTCGCAGCGGCGAAGGACAGGTCGGGCACATCCCGGGCACCGTCGCTCGGCACTCCCGTCCCGGTTTGCCAGGACGGCTTAGAGAAAAGGATGCTGGCCCCGCCACCGGTGGCCGCCAGCCCATCTCCCGCAGGGACACTGACGGCACTATCATTCCAGGCCTTTTCGGGTATGTAGGACAGCGCGGAGCTTTCATTGGCGTTGTTCGTTGCCCTCCAATACGTGCCGCTGCCTTCGTTGAACTCCGTGCCACCCACAGCCGTGATCTCCGGTACGCTGGCTGGAAGATTAACGGCCAGCCCGTGCGAGGCGGCTTGAATGCCCGTCCCCTGGTCGCAAGCTGCCGCTCCGGCATCGCCCGAAGCGGCCAGCCACGTCACGCCGACCGAGTTGGCCTGCTGGGCCAGAAACTGAAAATAGGCGCCGGCGCTCGAAGGCGGGTTGGAGCTTTCCGGTTCGCAGCCGCCATAACTCATGCTAATGACGGGCGCAAAATCCTGATCGATGGCATAGGCGACCGAGGTCACCACATCGGTTGAATAAACAAAAAGAATGGTTGCATTGGGGGCGATGCCGCCGGCGTATTCCAGATCCAGGCTGGATTCAATCAGGTCGCTAGGGCTCACCCCCGGGTCCTCGCTTCCCGCGACACGCACCAGTTGGGGATTATTGGACGGCAATCCAAAGTGCGTGCGGAAAGTCTCGATGTCCGACATATATATGTCTGTCTGGCCAACCACGGCGATCTTCTGGCCGGATCCCGTGAAGCCGTTCTGGTACAACGGATTGATATCGTAAATGATTCCAATATCGCCGGGCACGAGAGCATGCGCGCCGCCCGTGGTGAAGTTGGGAAGGGGCGTCACCCTGGGATTCGGAGGTTGGAGGTGAAAGTCGTCCAATCCCCGGATAAACCAGACGAACGGTGCGAGCGCGGCTGGAATGAAAGGATCGGTGGTGTTCGCAAAGTGCGACTTTCCATTTACTTCGTAGTGGTGGATTTCGGTATGGAACGCGTTTTGCAGCTGGCCGGCGGTCCCACTGAACATGATCCAGGTGCGGCTTCGCGAGACATAATCCACTCTGAGCCCCTCCGCCTCGATCCACGAGATGACTTTGGCAAGGTCGGTGCGATTAAGCCCAAAACGGTCCGCGTATTGATCCTGGGTAAGCCAAGCGCGATAGTTCAGAGAACCAGGATCTTGCTGTTCTTGAAGCAAACTTGCGAGATCCGCTGTTTGCGCCGCGGAGTGCTTCAAGACTATCGTCATGCCGCCGATGACCTGCGAAGGATTTAGCGGCCCTCGATCGTTTTCAACCTTCGCGTTGGGATTTCGATTCCCTGACAAGACGGCCACGCTGGGCTCGGCGGGACGAGACCCGCCATCTTGCTGCGCAACTGCTGTTGCCGCTGCAAGAAACTGCCACGCCAGCAGGAAAATGTACCCGCCGGCCGTGCAGACATGCTTCAAGACGGTAGGTCTCATCGCCATGGATTTACTCGCTCGCAACCTTTGCCGGTGCGTAACACATTCGCGCCTACTTTCGCATCGGCAGCCGGGACACTAATCTTAATAAGGTCCTAACCTGAGTCTATCCCGACATTTTTGCGCAGCCGTGCGCCGAGTGACCAATATGGCGATGTCGAATCCGTGCTCCTACGGCGCGAAATAACCATCGATATCGATGATGACATCCGTGGTGTTGGAGACGTAGATACTGATGGCCCCGTTGGCCCCGGCCGGAACAATCGCCGCATCCGATACGATTCCCGCTTGGGGAGAGTTCAGCGTCCCCACCAGCGGCTGGGGCTGTCCGGCCGGCCAAGTGGTCAAAACTGCTAATGGCCCAGGTGTCACTACGCCGATGTTCAGCGAGAAGGCTTGCGCCGAGGCCGGAACACCGCAGGAACTCATGGGTATTGGAAAGTCGCGCGTGGAGCCCGC
>PMUP01000089.1 GCA_003166865.1 Bryobacterales bacterium | reverse complement strand
CGATTCACAACCCCGCAGCAGATTCTTGGGAACACCGCGGTCTGGTTCACTTCCGGATCCCAGCGCCAGCGCTCTTTGCCGGTACGCGCATCCAGGGCGAACACCACGCTCCAATTGGTAATGCCATAGAGCGTGCCGTTCCAGACCAGCGGCGTGGCCTCCTGATTGCCGCCTCCCTGGCCGATGTCGTACGACCAGGCCAATCCCAGCCGGCTCACATTCGTGGCGTCGATCTGCTGGAGCGGGCTGTAACGGGTTTCCGCGGGATTCTGGCCGTAGGTCAGCCATTCGTCCCCGCTTTTTGAAGCGTTCTTCAGAACGCCATCGTCCACCCGCCGGGCTTGCTGACCCGTCAGCATCGAGGCCATCACAACCGGCAACAAGATCATCTTGCGCATATGCATATCTTACTTGGACCTCGGCGCCGTCCCGTGCTGCGCTATTTCTCCTGCGAGTACTCGTGCACGTGATCCTTCTCGTTTTCGCAGTAGGTCTCAATCAGATCGGTATCAGCGAGCAGATGGAAAGGCACGAGAGCTCGCCAAGGCTTTTCGTAAGCGCCGGGGTCGTCGATGGTGATGTCGATGTCCATGTGCCCGAAGTCGCGGCGCGTGAAACGCTCGGTGACATGCGCGGATTCGGTTTGCGGATGGCCCTTGGCGGTATCCACCCACTCACGGCCATTGAACCCGGTGGTGTCCACCACTAGCGTGCCGCCATCCCAACGGCCGATTGAATAGCCCAGCCATGTGGGCTGCGGATCTTTGGGGAAAGTGCGGCCATCCAGGAACACTTGACGGAAAGTGGAATTAGCCGAGGTCTCATACAGCAGGACGACGAGCGCCGGCGTCTGCACGATCTTCAGTGGATGGGGCCCGTTCGCGGTCGTCATGTTGATCCGGGGCACGCCGGGTGGCATGCATCGGTTCATGGGATCGTCCCGGTGGTCCCTTCCTTCGCGCTCGGCCTGAAGGTTCTTCGCCCACGGCAGCATCGCAAGTTCACCGGGCTTTAGATCCTTGGCCAGATCGTTGAAGTATTGATTTCCGCTCTCCCAGACTCCGGATAGATCGGGCCTGCCGTCCGGCGCTTTGGGCGTGGGCGCGGAGAGGTTCACCTTGCCATCGCTGGTGCGCGGAACCCCTGGCGTGGGATAGTTCAGCCACTGCGCCGCCAGAGGCGCTCCGGTGACGATGATCGCGAGAAAAACCGCTCCAACAAGGATGAGTAGTTTCATGGCGCTACCTCTGCCGTGCGAACCGGTAATCGCCCGACACGTGCTTGACTAAGAGATCCGTCACCACGCCCTGGCTGTTCTTGACGAATTCGATTGCCAGGCCGGCGAAGCCGGAGAAGCCGGTTTCCGAGCGCGCAAATTGCCGTTCCTTTCCCCTTCCATCCATGTCGCCGAAGAGGACACCGCCGGAAAACGTGATCTCGACAACGCGGGGAACCACTCTCCAGAGCTTCGGCTGCTCGACGTAGGTGCCTACATATTTCGCCAGAATCTCGGGAGCGATCTTTACCGCGGATTTCGTTTCATCGGAAGCCTTGCCGACCCAGTGCTCGCGATCGCCGCTTTTCTCGTTGCAGACGTATTCGAGCAGCGCGGTATCGGCTGCCAGCTCCGCTCGGACCGCGACCGTCCAAGGCCGGGCGTACACAATGGGGTCTTGGAGCGTCACTTCGAGATCCAAATGACCGAAGTCCCGGCGCCGGTATCGTTCGGTCATTCGCAGGGCTTCGGTGTGGGGATGGCCGCTCGAATCCAGCCAGGTCCGGTCGTTGAATCCGAAACTTTCCACCACCAGCGTGTCTGCCTCCCAGTGCCCCACCGAGTATCCCATCCAACTCGGATTCGGTGAGGTTTCCAATGCGCGGCCGTCCAGGTATATCTGGCGATAAGTTAGATCCGGGTTGAGGATGAGGATCAGCCCGGGAGTCTCGGCAATTTTCATCATCCCTCCGCCGGTGCTGTCCGCGTCGGTAGCGTACTGAGGGCCCAACGGCAGGCACAGCGCGCCCATGGAGTCCTTGCCGAAGTTTTCTGTGCGCTGCTGGACCAAGTCTTTCGCCCACGGCTGGACTTCTTCGGGCTTCAGGTCCGCGGCGATGTTGACGCGATACTTGGGGGAAAGCCTGTTCCACACGCCCGAGAGATCGGGTTTGCCGTCCTGGGTCCTGGGCGCAGGGGCGGCGAGATTCGGCTGGCCGTTGGACAAGCGGGGAATTCCTGGAGTCGGATAATTCAGCCACTGCGCGTGCAGTACTGCTAGCGCGGGCGCGGCGATCATGATAATTAGAACCCGCATGCGTTCTTCACCGCCAACTTCCGATGAACGATCATAAGTAGATCACACATTCATTGCCGCGGCAATGCGGGTTCGGATCGAAATGTGCGGAGGGTACGAACTGGCAGGGATGGTGAGAATCGAGTAGTCTGGACGAAAGGATATGAGACGGAACGTAACTCTGTGCTTTTTTCTGTGGGCCACGTGGACGACTGCGCAGCCGGTGGTGCTGAAGACTTCCACGATGCTCGACGGCCAGAGCCACGTTTTGAAAAACAAAAGCATCGTTATCGAAGATGGAAAGATCGTGCGGATTTCTGGGGCCGGAGAGAAAACAACCTATGATCTCTCGGGTTTGACCGTGATGCCCGGCTGGATCGATACGCACGTCCATTTCGCGGTGCATTTCAATTCGAACAATCGACTGGAGAGCGGGGGCGCTGGCAGCAAGGAGGCTCCCGAACTGAGCGCGTTGTATGCGGCCGCGGGCGCGTATGCGACTCTGATGGGCGGTTTCACAACGATTCAGAGCGTCGGCGCCGAGGTGGATGGCCCCGTTCGCGATCTGATCAACTCGGGTCAGCTGGCGGGCCCGAGAGTCATCACGTCGTTGCGCGCGATTCACGATACCACGGGCACTCCCGAGCAGATCCGCGCGTTCGTGCGCAAGGCCAAAGCAGATGGCGCCGACGTGATCAAGCTCTTTGCGACCGCGTCCATCCGCGACGGTGGCGCGCAGACCATGTCCGACGATCAGATTCGCGCGGCCTGTGGGGAAGCGACCGCGGCTGGCTTGAGATCGGTGGTTCACGCGCACGCCTCAAGCGGAGCCAGAGCCGCGGTGCTGGCCGGCTGCACATCGATAGAGCACGGCGTGTTCCTGGATGACGAAACGCTGAAGTTGATGGCCGAGCACGGCGTTTACTTTGATCCGAACTTTCTGGTCCTGCACAACTATCTGGAGAACAAGCCCAAGTTCCTGGGAATCGACAACTACACCGAAGAAGGATTCGCCTACATGGAGAAGGCCATCCCCATGATGTCCGACGTACTAAAACGCGCCATGGCGCAACACGTGAAAATTGTCCTCGGCACCGACGCGGTAGCGGGTTCTCATGGCCGCAACGCGGAAGAGTTTATCTACCGCGTGAGGGACGGCGGCCAGCCGCCCATGGACGCGATTGTCAGTGCGACTTCGCTGGCGGCGGAGGCTCTGCGGCTGGGAGATAAAATCGGTTCAATCATGCCAGGTATGGCGGCTGATATCGTCGCCGTGGATGGAGATCCGCTCAAGGACATCACGGCGGTTCGGAGGGTGGCGTTTGTGATGAAAAACGGGAGGGTCTACAAAAACATGCCACCCGGAGCGCTGAAGTAATGGGAGGTAAATTATGATCAGGAAATGGATGGTTGCCGTTCCGCTCTTCGCCATTTTGGCATGGGCGGCCGGAACCGGGCAGGACGCGAAGACCGTCATCAGCAGCGCCACGACGGCGCTGGGAGCCGACAAGCTGAAGACCATCGAGTTTTCCGGCTCGGGCTTCGACTATGTGATCGGACAAGCTCCGAATCCGACTTCGCCGTGGCCGAAGTTTATCGACAAAACCTACACGCGGGTGGTCGATTTGGACGCGCCGGCTTCGCGCTTGCAGAGGATCAGGACGCAGGGGGAGAATCCTCCTCGCGGAGGTGGCCAGCAGCCCATCGTGGGCGAACAGACGCAGAACCAGGTGGTGGCGGCAGGCTCTCCGCAAGCCGCCTCTTTGCGCGATGAGCTCATGATGACTCTGCCGTACAGCTTTTTGAGATCCGCCGCAGCGGCGGGCGATGCCACGGTGAAATCTCAAACCATGGGCGGAAAGAAATACACGGTGCTGTCCTTCACGGGCCAGAACAAGGCCGCGGTGCGAGGCTACCTGAACAGCGACGACCTGGTGGAAAAAGTGGAGACCAAGATCGACAATAACGTGCTTGGCGATATTCCTTTTGAAACCGCGTTTTCGGACTACAAGGATTTTGGCGGCGTAAAGTTTCCGACGCATATCGTGCAAAAGCAGGGCGGCTACCCGGTGCTGGACCTGACGGTGACTGACGTAAAACCAAACGCGCCGGCCAACATCGCGAATGCAGGCGCGGCCCCGGCCGCCGTAGCGCCGACAGTATCGTCGGAAAAGCTCGGCGATGGCGTGTATCTGATTCTAGGCGGGTACGCAGCTCTGGCGGTAGATTTCAAGGACTACATCGTGATCGTTGAAGGCGGTCAGAACGATCAGCGCACCGCAGCGGTCATCGCGGAAGCCAGGAAGCTGATTCCGAACAAGCCCATCAAGTACGTGGTCAACACGCACCACCACTTCGACCATTCCGGCGGCCTGCGCGCGTATGTGGCGGAGGGCGCTATCGTGGTCACGCAACAGATCAACAAACCCTATTACCAGAAGATCTGGGCGAACCCTCACACCATTGCGCCGGATAAGCTTTCACAGAACCCGAGGAAGCCCAAGTTTGAGACGGTGGCCGAAAAGAAGGTCATGACTGACGGCAATCAGGTGATCGAGCTGTATCATCAGCAGAACTACGGGCACAACGATGGGATGCTGCTGGTCTATCTGCCCAAGGAGAAAGTGCTGCTGGAAGCGGACGGCTTCAATCCGCCGCCTCAGCCGCTCACGCGAACGCCGGCCAGCATCAGCCCGTATACGGCGAACCTGGAGGCCAACATCGAGCGTCTGAAGCTAGATGTAGAGAGAATCATTCCGGTTCACTATCCGGCGGACAACCGGAAGGTCATGAAGGCGGAACTGCTGACGGCGGTGGGAAAGAACTAGAGGTCAAGCCGCGGCGCCGGCCAAGAATATCACCGCGAACAATTGCCCTACTTGGTTTGGTGAAAGAGGTCCACCGCGCCTGTACCACACCGTGACACGGTTCATCATGCCGAGCAGAGCCAGAGAAAGGTACTTCGCGTCGATATCACCGCGCAGTACCCCGGCGGTCTGCGCCTCCTTCAAGACGGAGCGCACCAAAATCTCATGCGCGTCACGAAGCGCCAGGACCTGCGCCAGGCGATCCTGAGAGAGAGCGTGCATTTCCGTGAACGTGACCGAATGCTTGTCCGCATCCCGCAAGAGGCTTTCGATGTGGCTCGAAATCAGCGTGCGCTGCCGGTCCAGCGGGTCCTTAACTTCTTGAATGGCGGTTTCGACATCGTGGCGAATCTGCTCCAGCGAGGCCCGGCAAATCATATAAAGAAGATCTTCTTTGCTGCTGATGTGGTAGTACAGCGAAGCTTTCTGAATGCCGAGCAGGGCCGCGACTTCACGGGTGCTGGTGGCGGTGTAACCCTTGCGCGAGAAGAGCCCGATGGCGGCGTCCAGAGCGCGAGCAAGAGCAGGGTTGTGCCCGTTCGACTCCGCCTTCGGCCGCTTGCGAAAACGCGCGCCGTTTTTGTTGACGTTGGTCGCGAGGTCAGGCAAGCTCAAAGAGCCGCGGCCGGCAAATGAACCGCGTGCGGCAAATGAACCGCGAGCAACAGGGGTCGCCGCGCCCTGCAGGAACACCTTCGTAAGAACGTCAGCGAGTTGTTCTTCTTGAAGGGCTTGGTCCTTGCGAAACCACAAGGCAGAGTGATTCAGGACGCTCAGCAATGCCAGGCCGAGATAATTGGCGGGAATGTCCCTTCGAATCACGCCCGCTGCCTGGGCATTTTCAATCGTTGAGCGCACGAAACGCTCATATTTCTCGCGCAAGGCCAGCACTTCCTTGCGGTGAGGAACCGACAGAGCGCGGAGCTCGGTCAATAACGTCACATTGCGTTGCTGATTCTGCAGCAAAGTGAATTGATGCGCGCGAATTACCATTCGGACGCGATCCAAGGGACCAGCAACCGCGTTTACCGCCGCTGGCACTTCAGCCAGGAAGCGTTGGAGCGACGACAGGCAAATCTTATGAAGCAAGTCCTCCTTGCTCGCCATGTGGTGATACAAAGATGCCTGCTGAATGCCGACGGCGGTCGCGATTTCGCGGGTCGTGGTTGCGGCGTAACCTTTGTGCCAGAAGAGATCGGCAGCCGTGTCAAACAATCGGTCTGTGGTCTCGCCAGTTTCCTTCAAATCGATGCCCTCTTATGATACTATCTCTAACGATCGACCGGTAGAAGTTCAGAGCAAAGGATCCTCGAAATGAAACAGCCATATGACCTAATGACACTCTTGGCCCTGGCGGGCATCACAGCGATTCCTCAATACGCCAAGGTGGTGACGCCCGCTTCCCTGGCCGGGGTGACCTGCCAGATTCCACCTGCGCTTAAATGCCCCGATGCAAATTGTCCCGGCCCATTGGTCATCGAACAAGGGACCGCGGTGGAACCCAAGACCGGCCGCAAATTCTTTCTCGATTTTCCCTGCGACTTGAAGCGCGGCGAAAAGGTCACCTTCGTTTTGAGCCTGCATGGCGCCGGCTCATACGGGAACTGGCAGCGCCATTATTTCCCCATCATGGACTACGCGAAGAAATATCGACTGGTAATCGCTACTCCGAATACCCCTACCAGAGTGTGGTCTCCGGCTGACGACGAGTACCTCCAGAATATCGTCACTCTGGTCTACGATCAGATGGGTAAGCAGAACATTCGGGCGTTTTGGCTGGTGGGACATTCCCAAGGCGGCATGACTTCCAACCGGCTGGTGCGAACTGACTTCTTCAAGCAGCGAGTCACTGGCTGGCTGAGCCTGTCCGGTGGACGCTTAGGTCCCACGCCTCCGATTCCCGCCAGCTTCTTCACCGCTGCTCGGGCGGGCAACCCTGGCGCGGCCCCTCCTCCTGGTGTTCCCACCGGCGCCGCTGGTCTTGCCGCGGCGATGGCGCCCCTGCGCGAACCTCCGGACGGGACTTTCTCATTCATCTTTGAGACGGGCGAGCATGAACTCGGCGATCAACCGATTCCCGGTGCGTCGCCTTGGGCAACGAAATTGGGCTGCCGCGCACGAGTCCGGCGTGCGGATGTGATCGACACCAAGGCGGGTTATGTGTACGATTCCACCAGACAGGATCCCGGGTCCGATGCCTGGGGACGCTCGCCGAGGCCAGGCACTGCTGAGGTCTTCGAATACCCGCATTGCAAAGACGGCCGCCTGGTCGCCGATGTTGTTCGGATTGGCAAAGGTCATACTGAGGGACTCGAGCCTCAGGTAACCGAGCAACTTGTGAAATTGATGCTGTCAGCGAAAAAGTGAAATGCGGTGGGTCAAACTTGATCCAGCGCCCGTTGACGCTTGGCGATTTGGCGGGTCAGCCAGACGCTAAACGGTCGAATTCGTGTGTTTTGAAACGACCGGATCCGCCATTGTCCATCCTGTTTGACAACGATCAGCGTCTGAATGGATTTTCTGCGCCCGGAGCCTGCCTGGCCGCGCTTCGCGCCTGATCCAACGGTCTGGATCAGCGCCACGTCACTGGATAGAAACGTGAGGCTCTCGATGGTGGCCGATAGTCTGGTGCCTTTGAGCACGCCACGGAAGAGGGCGTCATGGAGTTCAGCGTTCTCCTTCCGCCCGCGCAGGTGCATCCCGTTGTATGTCACGTAGTCCGAGTCTGGTGAAAAACAGTCCGCGTAGGCAAGCGCGTCACCACGCGACCAAGCATCGCGCATGCGATCGAGCAATGAACGAACCGCGTTTGCGTCTCCCGGATCGGTGGTCACAGGTCTACTTCAAAGAACGCCCGGGCCGATGATTTTGTTCCGGCCAACTACGCGGTTATGCTCCCGCCGCAGCTTGGCGCGCCGCTGTCTCGCGCTTCTCCAAATCCTTCCCGATGGTGCGCGATCCGATGAAGAGCACCACAGCGAGTAATACGGCCATCACCGGCAGGATCAGCATCGCCTGTTGCAGCCCGAGCGCTTTGAACGTTTCCGTAACGGTAGACGACCCGGCCGCGGCGGCCATTCGCCGGGCCATCAGGTCGCTGATTCTGCCGGTGAGCAGGGGACCGAAGGACGCGCCGCACAGGTACATCGCCATAAAGTAAACCGCCATCGCGGTGCCGCGCATCGACGGGGCGATAATGTCCTGAATCGCCGCGTACACCAGCCCGTAGTAGGTGCACAGGGTGCCGTAGAAGATGGTCAGAAAAACTACCGCCATCACGCCGCCGCCCGCGACAATTCCGAAGTAGGAGAGCGGCGCGCCGATGACCACAAGACCCGCCGACCACACCAGCCGCCCGTTCCCTCGGCTTACCGTGGCCCGGTCGCCGAGCCATCCCGCGAACAAGCTTCCGGTGATTCCACCGGCGGCGTACAGGATGCCCGTAGCCACGCCCGATCGCGCCAGGCTCATGGCATGCACGCGGCTCAGAAAGGCGGGAGTGAATGTGCCCAGCGCGTACATATTGAAGTTGAGCAGCGCGCCCGATGCGATGATCCACCAGAAGGTGGGAATGCGGCCGACAATCTTCATCGCCGCCCAGCCCGTGTACTGCGCTTCGCGGCGGCTTTCCGAGCTACCGCGTTGGGGTTCGCGCAGTAGCAGCAGCGGCGGGATCAAAAGCGCGGCGGGCGCGGCCGCCACCACCATCGCCATACGCCATCCGAAGGCCTGCGCGATCGGGCCGCTGAAGAAGTAGGCCAAGGCGCCACCCACGGGAACGCCAAGCATGAAGAGCGCCAACGGCCGGGCGCGGCGCGGACCAGGAAACAGATCTCCAATCCAACTGGTGGCGGTGGGAGCCACGGCCGCTTCTCCCACGGCGAATCCGAGACGCGTGAACAGCAGCATCGCGTAAGTGGTTGCGAGCGCGGCAAGCGCGGTGAGCGCGCTCCACACCACGATGCCTCCGGCCAGCAGCTTCTTACGGCTCCAGCGGTCCGCGACACTGCCGAGCGGAACTCCCACCAGGGCGTACAGCCAGATAAAAACGCTTCCGAGAAAGCCGATCTGTGTGTCGTTGAGATGGAACTCCTTGCGAATCGGCTCCACCAGCGCGCCGGCCACGTTCCGATCATAGAAGTTCAAGATGTTGATGGCGACCAGTACCGCGAGAGCTGCTTTAGCGCCGGGTTGCATTTTCATGGCGGGACCTTGGTCTCTCATACTCACGCCGAAGCTTGGCTGGCGGTCTGCCGGTCGAAATCGGCGAAGGTCCGGCCATCCTGCGCCAGACGTTGTAGAAGCGGCGCGGGAGACCACAGATCGGAACCGTGACGCGCTTCAAATTCCTGGATGCGCGCCAAAACCTTGCCGAGGCCTACGGTATCGGCGTAAAACATGGGACCGCCGCGCCACGCCGGGAAGCCATATCCGTTCAGGTACACGATATCGATGTCCACGGCGCGCAACGCGAAGCCTTCTCCGAGGAGCTTCGCCCCTTCGTTCACCAGCGCGAACAGGCAGCGGTCCACGATCTCCTCTCGCGTGATGTTTCGCCGCTCGATGCCAGCCTCGCGTGCCACTGCTTCGATCAGCGCCGCCGTTTCTGGATCGGGCAGCGGCCTCCGTTCTGCGTCATACTTCAAAAATCCGCGGCCGGTCTTTTGCCCGAAGCGTCCTAACTCGCATAGCCGGTCTGCCACGCGCGGAATTCGCACGCCCGGCTTTTCAAGGTGCTTGAATTCCTTGCGAATGCGCCAGCCGACATCCAGGCCGGCTAGATCGGAGACCGACAGCGGTCCCATGGCCCAGCCAAAATCGTACAGCGTTTGGTTGACCTCTTCCACCGAAGCGCCTTCCTCGATCAGAAATTGAGCCTCCCGGAAGTACGGGCCCAGCATCCGGTTTCCGATGAAGCCCCGGCAGTTGCCCGCGAGCACCGCAACCTTCTTGAGCCTCTTGGCGAGCGCCATCGAAGTGGCAATCACTTCTTTACCGGTCGCCTTGCCGCGCACCACTTCGAGCAACCGCATAACATTCGCGGGACTAAAGAAGTGATGACCGATCACCATCTCGGGACGCTTCGTCGCGGAGGCGATTTCGTCGACATCGAGTGTCGATGTATTCGATGCCAGGATGCAGGCTGGCTTCGCGATTGCATCGATCTGTCCGAAGACTTGTTTCTTGAGCGCCATGCCCTCGAAGACGGCTTCGACGATGATGTCGGCTTGATCGAAGCCGTCGTAGCTGAGCTGCGGCGTGATCAGCGTCATGCGCTCGTCCATCACAGCTTGAGAGAAGCGGCCTTTCTGCACCGAATTTGCGTAGTTCTTGCGGATGATGCCGATGCCGCGATCGAGCGCCTCTTGCGTAGTCTCCTTCACGATCACCGGAATGCCCGCATTGGCGTAATTCATGGCGATCCCGCCACCCATGGTTCCCGCGCCGATCACGGCCGCGCGCCGGATCTCGTACACCGGAGTCGCCTTCGGAATGTCTGGGATCTTGTTGACCGTGCGCTCGCCAAAAAAAGCGTGAATCAGCGCTTTGGACTGGATAGAATAGAGGCACTCGCTGAACAGTTTGGCTTCCAGTTTGCAGCCTTCCTCGAAGGGAAGTTTGGTGGATGCCTCCACTGCGTCAATCGCAGCCAGCGGCGCCGGTTGTCCGCGTTTCGTCTTTCGCGCCGTATCGCGCGCGATGGCGAAAATCGAAGGGTCCACATTAGAAAGTTTTTCGTTGCGCTGGCGCGATTTGGGCGCCGGCCGATCCGCCACTTCGCGAGCGAACGCCACCGCGCCGGTTAGCAGGTCGCCATCGATGATCCGGTCGACAATGGCCAGCGTCAGAGCCTCTTGGGCTGAAATCGGCTCACCGAACGCGCACATCTCGACTGCTTTAGCGACGCCCGCGAGGCGCGGAAGCCGCTGCGTACCGGCCGCTCCGGGGATGATTCCCAGCTTCACTTCAGGCTGTCCCACTTGGGCCGAAGGCGCGATGACGCGGTAATGGCCGGCCATCGACACCTCCATGCCGCCGCCCAAAGCTTGGCCGTGAATCGCCATGACCACGGGCTTCGGTGAATCTTCAATCGCCAATAGCGCCGGGAGGAGCGTCCCGCGCGGCTTCTCGCCAGACGTCATCTTTTGGAATTCGCGGATGTCGGCGCCGGCAATGAACGTTGAACCCGCGCCGATGACGACCACGGCTTTGACCGCCGGGTCGTGGGCCGCCGCTTCGATGGCCTGCACGATGCCCTCGGGAACTCCGGGGCTGAGCGCATTCACGGGCGGATTGTCGATGGTGACAACCGCGATGTCTTCCAAACGCGTCAGTTTAACCAGCTCGCTCATATATCTCCGTTCAAAAAAATTTCGCTTACATGGACGACAGCAAACGGCCACCGTCGACTACCAGAGTCTGTCCGGTCATAAAAGACGACCGGTCGCTCGCCAGCAGCAAGGCCACCTCGGCGATTTCCATCGGCTGGCCCAAATGCCGGATCGGCTGCTGTTCCATCCGCTTCTCCCGGCGGGTTTCGTCCCTCCAGTAGTAGGCGCTCAACTCTGTCTGGATCAATCCGGGCGCAATCGCATTTACGCGAACGCCTTTCGGCCCCAATTCGAGTGCATAAGATTCCGTCATCATGTTGAGTGCGGCTTTGGTGACGCTGTACAGCAAGCCTTCAAACTGAGGCCGGAGCCCCGATATGGAGGAGATATTGATGATGGAGCCGGAGCCGCGTTCGCACATCCCCGGCGCCACAAGCTGGGTCAACCGGAAGGCGCTCTTCAGGTTGATCTCGATCATTTTGTCGAACATTCCCTCATCGATATCCAGGCAGGGCGCTTGCGCCACATTGGTAGCCGCGTTGTTCACCAGAATGTCGATGCGGCCCAGCTCTCGCGTCACTTGCGCCACCATGGACTGGATCTGCTCGCTGCGTCCCACATGGCAGACGATTGGAATGGCGGCCGGACCAATCTCGCGAGCGACCTGTTCCAGCGTGTCGGGCTTGCGGCCGCAAATGACCACCTTCGCGCCCTCCCGGACAAAGGTCTCCGCGATGGCCCGGCCGATGCCGCGGCTGGCGCCGGTGACGAGCGCGATCTTATTCTTGAGCATCACTCTCCATGGTCTTTCCAAACTCCAACGTTGGCTGAAAGTATATTACAATCGGGCCGTGGTATAGACCGATCGACCGGTAGAATATCAGGCCATGGATCTGAATCTCAATCCGCAGGAAACAAAGTTCCGCGACGAACTCCGCGCTTGGCTCCAAAGCAACGTTCCGGATGATTGGGAGAGGCATCGCCTGAGCGACAGCATGGAAGATCGCTTCCAGTTTTTGTGCGCATGGCAAAAGCGCGTTTATGAAGCGGGTTGGGCTGGAGTTGCGTGGCCGAAGGAATACGGGGGACGCGGCGCGAGTTTGATGGAACAGGTCATCTTTACGCAAGAGATGGCCGCCGCGGGAGCGCCTCCAATGGCGAATATCCTGGGCCTGGCGCTAATCGGACCCACCATCGTCGCCTTCGGTACGGAGGCGCAGAAGAAGCGCTATCTCGCCAATATATTGAGCGGCGAGGAGATCTGGTGCCAGGGCTTTTCGGAACCGAACGCCGGATCCGATCTGGCGGGCCTGCGGACGGAAGCGCTGCTGGATGGCGACCACTTTGTGGTAAATGGGCAGAAAGTGTGGAACAGCTATGGCTGGGCGGCTGATTGGTGCGCGCTGGTGACGCGCAGCGATCCCGCGTCGCAGAAGCACAAGGGACTAACCTATCTCCTGGTGGACATGAAGAGTCCCGGCGTCGAGGTGCGGCCGCTGCGGCAGTTGACGGGAGAATCGGAATTCACGGAGCTGTTTTTCCGCGATGTGCGCGTTCCGGCCGAAAACGTTTTGGGAGCCGTGGGGGACGGTTGGAATGTCGCGCTGGGAACTCTCGCGCATGAGCGAGCGACGCTGGGAGTGTCGGCCCAAATCGCGATGCGGCGGCAGCTGGACCGGCTGGTGGAACTTTCGCGTGAGATGTGCCGGAACGGTCACCGGGCGTCGGAGGATCCGCTGGTGCGGCAGAAGCTCGCGCAATCCTACGTGGAAAACGAGGTTCTGCGGCTGAACCAGATGCGAGCGGTGAGCAAAATCATTCAGACCGGCGCGCCCGGTCCCGAGGGATCCATTCTGAAGATCGGCTGGAGCGAGGCGAACCAGCGTTTCCAAGCCACGGCGCAGGAGATTCTGGGGCCGTACGCGCAACTCACCGAGGGAAGCGATCTCGCCATCGACAACGGAGCGTGGTCCTATTCTTACTTGCGGGCGCGCGGCAACACCATTGAAGCGGGAACATCGGAGATTCAGCGGAACATCATTGGGCAACACGTGCTCGGGTTGCCCAAGAGTTATTGAGTACAGCATGCACTTCGGATTATCGGAAACTCAGCAGGCCATCAAGAATTCGGCGCGGCAATTTCTCGCGGCGGAGTGCCCCATGCCGCAGGTACGGCGCTTGATGGAAACAGAAACGGCCTTCGACACCGCGCTATGGTCCAAGTTCGCCGAGCAGGGTTGGACCGGCATCATTTTCCCGGAGAAGTACGACGGTTTCGGGCTGGGCATGGTGGAAATGGCCGCCGCGCTGGAAGAAATGGGACGGGCATTGGTGCCGGGTCCGTTTATCAGCACGGTGCTGTTGGCAGGAACCCTGTTGGACCACGCTGGAAACGAAGAGCAGAAACGAAAGTACCTGAGTGCGATTTGCCGGGGCGAGGCGAGATCCACCCTCGCGTTGTTGGAGCAGAGCGCGTCGTGGGACTTGGATGCCGTGCAACTGGAAGGCAAAGGTTTGCCTAAAGGCGGGTCTTTGCCTGACGGCGGGTACCAGTTGAATGGCGAGAAGCTGTTCGTCAGCGATGCCGGGATCGCGGATTTTCTCCTGGTGGCGGCACGAATCGAGGGTGAACTTGCGGTGTTGATAGTGCCCGGCAATGCGCCAGGACTGGAGAAAATGGCGACGCCGGGGATGGATCTGACGCGCCGGCTCTATCGCGTTTCGTTCACAAACGTCGTGGCGTCGCCCGAGAGCTTGTTGGGGCGCGGGGAACGCGCGCGTCAAGCCCTGGAAGCGGCTTTGGAAGTGTCCTGCTTAGGGTTGGTGGCTGAGATGGTGGGCGGGCTTCAAAGCCTGGTGGATTTGACAGTCGCCTACGCGAAGACTCGCAAACAGTTCGGCCGGCCGATAGGAACATTTCAGGCCGTGCAACACCAGTGCGCGGACATGCTGGCTCTGCTGGAGGGATCGCGCTCGGCGCTCTACTATGCGGCGTGGACGCTGAGTGAAAACGATCCCGCGGCGCGTACGGCCATTTCGGTGGCAAAAGCCTACGCTAGCGAAGCGTATCGCGACGCCGGAAACAAATCGATTCAAGTGCAAGGCGGCATGGGGTTCACCTGGGAGAACGATGCCCACCTCTACTACCGCCGCGCCAAAGCGTCGGAGATTGCATTTGGCGATGCCACATATCATCGCGAGCGCATTGCGCAATCGCTGATTGACCGGCAGCCTTCAAAACGCGAAGCCAGCCTAGCGGCGGACTAATGCCCCGGATTCAGCCATTCGACCAGTCCGGGATCGTCCGCGGGAGCGATGGCATCGCCCGGTTTCAGGACCTGCCAAGGTCTGTTGGGGAGATGCTCCGGTTGACCGTCGACCAGATTCCGGATGCGGAGTTCTTGGTTGAACCGGGTGGCGAACGGCTTACGTATCGGCAGGCATGGGACCGGTCGGCGCGTGTGGCGGGCGGACTGCGAACGGCGGGGATCAGGCGGGGCGACCGGGTCGCAATCCGCCTCGGCAACGGAGTCAACTGGTGTCTGGCATTCTTCGGAATTCAATTGGCTGGCGCGATCGCCGTTCCCGTGAATACACGTTTCAGCCAATCCGAAGTCGACTATGTGGTGAACGATTCTGGCGCCAAGTTCGTGTTCCTGCCGGATCAGCCGCTGCCCGACGGCGCCCCGTTGGCGGTGGAGGACGTGAATGAGAAGAAAGTCTCCGCCATCTTTTATACCAGCGGCACCACCGGGTTCCCAAAAGGGGCCATGACCACCCACGAGAACTTTCTCGCCAATGTGGAGAATTGCAAGCGCTCGGCGATCGTGCCGTTGCGTTCGGGATTGCGAGGTCTGATCTCCGTGCCGCTGTTTCACGTCACGGGCTGCAACGCCCAGTTGCTGGTTGGCGCCGGCATTGGATCCACGATGGTCATCATGCCGGCGTTTGAGGTGCAGTCCTTTCTGAAGACCATCACTGAAGAGCGGATCGATTCGCTGGTTTCCGTTCCGGCCGTTTATTGGCTGGCGATGAATCAGCCCAATTTTCGCCAGCTTGATACTTCCCGGATCGAACGGCTGAGCTACGGGGGCGCTCCGATCGCGCCCGATCTGGTGCTCCGTATCACGGAGGCTTTCCCGAACGCGCGCGTCAGCAATGGATTCGGATTGACGGAAACTTCCGCGCTGGCGACATCTCTGCCGCATGAGTTCGCACGTTTGCGGCCGGAGACCGTGGGCTTTCCGGCTCCGGTGGTCGACGTTCGGCTGGACGAAGGCGCGTTGGATGGCGATGTGGGCGAGTTGCTGATCCGCGGGCAGAATGTGGTGCCGGGGTACTGGAACAAACCCGAAGCGACGGCCGAAACCTTCGTGGATGGCTGGCTGCACAGCGGCGATATGGCGCGCATCGACGCCCAGGGATTCGTGCAGATCGTGGACCGCAAAAAGGACATGGTGATTCGAGGCGGAGAGAACGTGTACTGCGTCGAGGTGGAAAACGCGCTGGCCGCTCATCCGGCTGTATTCGAAGCGGCGGTGCTGGGTGTGCCGGACAGCATGATGGGAGAGAAGGTGGGCGCGGTGGTGGTGCCGAAGCCGGGCTGCAGCCTCGAGGTGGAAGAGCTTCTGGAGTTCGCCGGCGGACTCCTGGCGGACTTCAAGGTTCCACAATACGTCGTGATCCGAACCGAGATGTTGCCGCGGAATCCGGGCGGGAAGATTCTGAAGAAGAGCTTGCGCGAGAACGTAAGCTGGGGACATTTCGCTCAGTCTCGCGAAAGGAATTGAATCAACGTGAGAGAAGCCGTCGTGGTTGCCAGTTCGCGGACCGGTTTGGCAAAGTCGTTCCGCGGCTCTTTCAATATGACCCGGCCTGAAGACATGGCGGCGCACTGTATCAAGGATGTTCTCCGCAAGGCTGCGCGGCTCGATCCCGCCGAAATCGAAGATGCGATCATCGGATGTGCCGCTCCGCACGGCCCGCAGGGGGCCAACCTGGCGCGCCGCGTGGCGATTCTGGGAGGATTGCCTGTTACCACTGCCGCAACCACCGTGAATCGGTTCTGTTCGTCTGGTTTGCAGGCCATTGCCATGGCGGCGCACCAAATCATGCACGAGGGCGTGGAAGCCGCTATCGGCGGGGGTGTGGAGACCATCTCGATGACGCCCCCGGACTCGAATCCGCATCCGGAACTCAAAGACACGATGCCCGGGTTGTACATGCGAATGGGTGACACGGCGGAAGTGGTCGCCAAGCGCTATCACATCAGCCGTCAGGCGCAGGACGAGTATGCGCTGATCAGCCAGCAGAGAATCGCGCGCGCACAGCAGGCAGGTTTTTTCGCCGGCGAGATCGCGCCCATGAAAACCACGATGGCGCTGCACGACAAGAAAACGGGCGAGCAAGTTGGAACGCAGGAAGTCTGCTGCGACCGGGATGAGTGCAATCGTCCGTCGACGACACTCGAAGGATTGCTGGCGCTCAAGCCGCATTTCGATCCGGACAGCGGGCAGGGCTCGGTGACCGCTGGAAATTCGTCGCAGCTCTCCGATGGCGCCTCCACTACGCTCCTGCTGTCGCGCCAGCGGGCCGACCAGCTTGGTATTCCCTACAGCCTCATCTTTCGCGGTTTCGCGGTGAGCGGCTGCGAAGCAGACGAGATGGGGATCGGCCCGATTTTCGCGGTGCCGAAGCTTCTCAATCGCAAGAGCCTCACAGTCTCGGACGTCGACCTTTGGGAACTGAATGAAGCGTTCGCCGTGCAGGTCATCTATTGCCGCGACGTGCTCGGCATCCCCATGGAGAAGCTGAATGTGAACGGCGGATCCATCGCCATCGGGCATCCCTTCGGTATGACCGGCTCGCGCATGACGGGTACGCTAGCCAACGAAATGGCGCGCCGCCCCGATTCGCGATATGGTGTGGTCACCATGTGTATCGGCGGCGGGCAGGGCGCTGCTGCTTTGTTTGAGGCGGTGCACTAACTGTTTCAGGGCAGTACAACGGCCTTGCCGAGCACTTTGCGTGCCGCGAGCGCGTGCATGGCTTGCGGCAGTTCGGCGAGTGGCCAGGTGTGAGAGACTTCCGGACGGATCTTGCCTTCCGCCCAAAGGCCCTCCAGCGCGGACTGGGTCTGGGCCATATAGTTCGGGTGGTCCCTCGTATAGTTGCCCCAGAAAGCTCCCACCACCGACATGTTCTTGAGCAGGACGCGATTCGCGGCGATGGAGGGAATTCTGCCGCCGGCGAAACCGATCACTAGTAAACGGCCCTCGGGAGCGATGCATTTGGTGGAGAGGTCGAAAACATCGCCTCCTACTGGATCGTAGATGACGTCGGCGCCGCGATCGGAGGTGATCTGCTTGACCTGGTCCACCCAGTTAGCATTGCTGGAGTCAGGGCTATAGTCGAGAACGTGCTCCGCGCCCTGCCGGCGGGCGAATTCGAGTTTCTCGGGCGATCCCGCGGTAGCAATGACGCGCGCGCCGAATGCCCGTCCGAGCTGGATGGCCGACATCCCGACGCCGCTGGCGCCCGCATGCACGAGTAACCATTCGCCTTCGCGCAACTTCCCGCGGTCCCTCAAAGCGAAATACGAAGTGTGATAGACGATGGGAAGAGCTGCGGCCGGGGCCCAATCCATGCCGTTGGGGATGCGGAAGACTTTGGAGGCATCGAGAACTGTCTGTTCCGCGAAGCCCGACCCGCCGGGCAAACCGAGAACGCGGTCGCCAACGCACCACTCCGAGACTCCCTGGCCGACCGCGTCGATCTCGCCGGCAATTTCGGCGCCCGGAGTAAACGGAAACGGCGGCTTGCTTTGGTACTTGCCTTGGATCTGCAGAATGTCGAAGAAATTCAGCGCGGCGGCGCGGTTTCGCACGCGGACTTGGCCGGGTTGCGGATCGGGGGGAGCAAGATCGCAAAACTCCATGCCGTCCGGCTCACACCACTCTCGCACTTGCCAGGCTCTCACTCGACACCTCCCTAGCGATGAGATGATATCTCAATGTCCCTTCCTGAAAAATTGCGCGAAGGCCTGGCCATTCCGGCGATCGCGGCGCCGATGTTTCTGGTCTCCGGTCCAGACCTGGTAGTCGAGGCTTGCCGGCACGGCGTGATCGGAACATTCCCGGCTCTGAACCAACGAACCAGCGAAGGATATGAGGACTGGCTTGTGGAAATCCAGCGGCGTCTGGATGACGTTAGAATCCAAACCGGCCGGCCGGCGGCGCAGTACGGAGTGAATCTCATCGTCCACAAAACCAACGCGCGCGTTGAGCGCGATCTGGAGATCACCGTACGCCACCGGGTTCCCTTGGTGATTACGTCTCTGGGCGCGGCGCGGGAAGTGGTGGACGCCGTTCACTCTTACGGAGGATTGGTTTTTCACGACGTGATCCATCTCTATCATGCGCGGAAAGCCGCGGACGCCGGCGTCGACGGCATCATCGCGGTGGCTGCGGGAGCGGGCGGCCACGCCGGAACGCTCAGTCCGTTCGCCTTTCTTGCGGAGATTCGCGCTTTCTTCGACAGAACCGTGGTTCTATCCGGCGCCATCACCAACGGAAGCCAGATCGCAGCAGCTCAGTTGATGGGCGCCGATCTCGCCTATCTTGGAACACGCTTCATCAGCACGCGCGAGAGTCTGGCGCCCGATGGATTCAAAGAGATGATCCTCAATGCCAGTGCCAAGGACATCGTGTACACGGACGCCATCAGCGGCGTACACGCGAATTTTTTGCGAGCCAGCATCGTGGCGGCGGGCGGCGATCCGGAAAACCTGCCATCCCACAGCGGAATGCGGGTGACCGCGGAGGGAGAAGCCAAGGCGTGGAAGAATATCTGGTCCGCCGGGCATGGCGTAGGCGACATCCATGACATACCCAGCACCGCGGAGCTGTGCAGACGTTTGGTCCATGAGTATCGGGAGGCGGTGCGGGTACTGAGCCGGGAGTGAGCCGGGGTGTCGTATACTTTCGGGATGCGGATGCTGAGCGTTGCCGCCGCTGGTTGCCTCCTGGCGGTCTTCCCCGCGCTGGCGCATCACTCGTTTGCGGCCGAGTATGATGCCAATCGGCCCGTGACGCTGAATGGCGTTGTCAAAAAGTTCGATTGGGTGAATCCTCATTCCTGGATCATTATCGATGTCCAGGAGGCGAACGGCATCGCGACCTGGGAGTGCGAAACGGGCGCCCCGAGTATCCTGCGCCGGCGAGGTTGGAAGCCCAGCACGCTGAAGCCTGGCGATGAAGTGACGGTGAGCGGCTACGGCGCGAAGGACGGCTCGCATACGATGAACGCCCGCGTTGTGAAGACGGCGGATGGGCGGCAAATCCTGGCCGGGTCGGCGGGTCCTGGCGCGCCGCCGGGCGAGGGTGCGCCGCCCGACAAGCCGGAGGCGAAGTGAGCCGTTTCAGCATTCTCATTCAAGTGGCGGCGTGTGCGGCGGCGCTCAACACGCTGCCCAGCGCTTTCTGCCAGCTCAAGTCGGATAGCTCGGTTCCGCGCACCAGGGAAGGAAAGCCCGACCTCTCCGGGATGTGGAACGCACCGATAGGCGGCGCGATCTACGACATTGAACCGCATGTGGCGGTCTTCGGCATCCAGCCATCGGACAAAGGTATCGTGGTGGGCGGCAAGATACCGTATCAGCCGTGGGCGCAGGAGCAGGTGGCGAAAAACTTGGCGCATCCAGCCGACGACCCGGAAGTGCATTGTATGATGCCAGGCGTTCCGCATCATCTCTACATTGGGCCGCTGTTGCTGGTGCAGACTCCCAAAGTAATTACGTTTTTGCACGAATATCGCCACAGCTACCGCGTGATTTATATGGACCGGCGCGAGCATCTGGAGGACTATTCGGCCTGGGAAGGTGATTCGATCGGCCATTGGGATGGCGACACGCTGGTGGTGGACGTGGCCAACTTGAACGGCAAGGCGCGCCTGGACATGGCGGGAAATTTCTATAGCGATGCCGCGCGCATTGTGGAGCGCTACACGCGGACGAACTTGAACACGATTCAATATGAAGCGACCATTGAAGATCCGAAAGTATACACTCGCCCGTGGAAGATGGCTTTCCATTTCGAGCTGCAACACGACATGATCTACGAAGAAGAATGCCTGGAAGGCGAGCGGGACTTGCAGCATTATCCGGCCGGCGCCGCGCTGCCGGACCAGCATCCACGGCAGTAGGGTTGGACCCCGGGCCGGTGGCGTGGGCGACGGCGGCAAATGCCCCGGGCGGGGCCGCTATTGCTCCGCCAAGCTCGCGAGAGTCTCAGCTAAGACCAGCGTTCCTTGCGCGATCGATTCGGGCGATGCATATTCGTCCGGGCGATGGCTCACACCGCCGCGGCAGGGAATAAATAGCATGGCGGTCGGCGCGATCCGCGACATAAAGAGCGAGTCGTGGTAGGCCCGGCTGATCATCCGCTCGAACCGCAGGCCGTGCGTTTCGCACGATTTGGCGAGAGTGTCCACAACACGCGGAGCGCAGCGCCCTGGCGGATCGGCGTTGACGAGCTCGACTCTTGCTTGGACGCCACGGCGGCGCGTGACGTCCTCGCAGACCTGCTCGATTTTTCGCAATACGGAATCACGACGCGCTTCGTCGACGTCGCGAACATCCACCTCCATCCGCACGCGGCTGGGAATGCTGTTGACAGCGCCGGGGAAAACGTCGCATACGCCCACGGTTCCTACGGTATCGCGTGAGCCGCTCGATCGTGCGCTCGCCTCTACTGCCAGGGCGATCTCGGCGGCCGCGAGAAACGCATCGTGGCGATCCGGCAGCAGCACGGCGCCTGCATGCCCGCCCTCGCCTTCAATGGTTATCTTGAGGCTGGCCGGCGCGGCGATCGCGGTGACAACCCCCAACGGCACGTCGCGCTGTTCGAGAATCGCTCCTTGTTCGATGTGCATTTCAACGAAAGCAGAATAGTATCCCGGCGGCAGGCGCACCGATGACAACGCGCCATCGAAACCTGCCGCGGATCGGGCAGCATCGAGCGTGACCCCATCACGATCTTTGTATTGACTGGCAGCGGCTGGGTCCAGCAGGCCGGACAAAAGCCGGCTTCCGAGGCATCCGATTCCAAATCGCGTGGGTTCTTCCGATGTGAAGATGATCAGCTCGATCGACCTCCGTGGCCGGTAGCCCGCGTGTGCGAGTGCGCGGATCGCTTCCAGCCCGCCCAGCACCCCGACTGTCCCGTCGAAACGCCCAGCATTGGGAATCGCGTCGATGTGGGAACCGGTTCCGACAGGTTCAAACTCGGGATTCTGGCCAGCCCAACGCGCGAATGTATTTCCCACTGCATCCTCGCGAATGATGAGCCCAGCTTCGCGGCATAGTTTCTTCACAAATTCGCGGCCGCGCACATCTGCTTCCGTGAAGACCACGCGAGTCACCACCGGCGGCGCTTCCTGAGAAATCGCGCCCAGTGCGTCCAGTTCGGTCACCAAGCGCTCCCAATCGATGTCGAGTTTCATCGATCAATATCTAACGGCCCGCGATTCCAGTCCTTGTAGATAAGGTATTTCGCGGGAGTTTTTCCGAGCGCTCCGAACCATTGGGGACAGAACGGCGCCATCCAGATAAAGTCGCCTTCCGCCACCGGATACCAGTGGTCGCCGAGGCGGTAGATGCCACCGCCCGAAAGCATCAAGAGCCCGTGCTCCATGACGTGGATCTCAACCATGGGAAGCGTTGCACCGGGAAGATAGGTCATTGTGTTGACGGCGAAGTCGAAGGACGCATCGTCCGGAAGAAGGACGCGAACTTGGAGCGCGTCATCTTCCATGAGCGCCGCGGCGGAAACGTCGCTCTCGCGGCCGGTGAAGTACTTGGGCGCGGAGACGCCGGGCAATGGGAGATAGGGCTTCTCGATGATCGCGGCTCGCGCGGCGGTTTTCGCGGAGACGATTGCGGCGTGGTTTGGCGGAAGGTACGCATAATCGCCATGAGTCAGGCGGGCGCCGTTAATTTCCACGTTGCCTTCGAGCACGTACAGGAATCGTTGCGCCGAAGTGGGTTCCAGCAAGCCTCCGGCCTCGAACTCGGCCGTGTATTGCGTAAACCGCGCGCCCAGGGCCGGTGCGATGTGAACGATCGCCGTCGCCTTGTGCATTCCGGGAAGCGGCGCTCGAACGAACGTGTCGGGCGTCTGAAGAATATGATCGGCTCGATGAGCACTGCGGGTTTGTCCTAAATGGTGCATAAATTGGGCCGGACGAATCTGCCGCTGGTCCGCGCGACGATTTCACCGGATAGAAAGATTGTCTCGCCCCGCCGGATCGTGCGCACAACATCACCGCGAAAGTTGGAGCCGAGGTAAGGACTCAACGCATGCCGCTGCATCAGATGCTCGGGCTGCAACTGCGTGGTTCGCAAAAGGTCCACGAGCGCCAGGTCGGCGTCCATGCCGACAGCGATACTGCCCTTTGCTGGAATACGAAATCTTCGGGCCGGCTCGGCCGCGACGAGTGACGAGATCCGCTCCAGCGACAAGTGCCGACAATGATACCCGCAATCGAGCATCACAGCGAGAGTCGACTGCACGCCGGCGATGCCGCCCCAGGCTTGCGCAAAATCACCGGACTTCATGTCCGGCGGCGCGGGTGAATGATCCGATGCGACGATGTCGACCGCTCCCGCGAGCAGTTGCGTCCACAGAGCGTCCTGCTCTACGGCGTTCCTCAACGGGGGCGCGCATTTCGCGACGGCACCCAGCCGCTCCACATCATCTTCGGTAAAGAAAAGATAGTGAGGACAAGTCTCGATGGAAACATCCACGCCTCGCGCGCGGGCTTCCGCGGCTAGCGCGACTCCACGTCCGGAACTGACGTGAACAATATGCAGTTTCGCGCCGGCCTCAGCAGCGAGAAAGGTGGCTCGTTGGATGGCTTCGAGCTCGGCCAACACGGGGCGCGAAGCAAGAAACGCCTTGACGCTCCCGTGATCCCGCGGCGTGATTCTTTGCTTGAGCCCCTGCGTGATTTCCTGACTCTCCGCGTGCACCGCAACCGGCAGTCCGAGCCGCGCTGCTTCGCGCAGACCTTCGAATAGCGTCAGATCGTCGGCGCGTGGAAACTCAGGCAATCCAGAATCGCAGAGGAACGCCTTGAAGCCGACGACGCCTCGATCGGCCAGCTCCGCCATCTCGGAAACGTTGCCCGGGATCAGTCCTCCCCAAAGAGCGAAGTCGGTGATGGAAGATTCCGCCAGTGCTGCGTGTTTGCGATCGAACGCC
>PMUP01000026.1 GCA_003166865.1 Bryobacterales bacterium | reverse complement strand
CCGTCCCAGCGGCCGATGGAATGCCCGTACCAGGCCGGGTTCGGATCGGCGGGTTGGCTGCGGCCGTCCAGATAGATCTGATGGAAGCCGGGGCTCTCGTCGTCTGAAATATAGACCAAGTAGTCTTTGCTTTGAACAAACTCCCACAGCGGTCCGTTCCGCAGGGCGCCGGAGGGCAGGCAATGCGCCTGCGGGCTGTCCTTGCCGTTGGCCTCCTGGCGCTGCTTTTGGATCGCGATCGCCGCGGGGAGAAACTCGGGTTTGCCGGGATCGACGGTGCGGGGCTGCCACCAAACGCCGGATAGATCGGGCTTGCCGTCCAGGGTGCGCGGCGTAGGACCAGAAGGCGGAGCGTGCCTCTTCATATCGGCGGCTATCCTAAAGCGATCTTCGCCGAGCGTGTTGAGTTGCGTGGTGTCGCCCAGGTGAATGTCGAGCGACGCCGTTTGGGATGCCTGGACCGCGACGCCCTTCTTCTCAAAAGCGCGGAGACCGGGCACGGAAGCCGAGATGTCGTAGTTGCCGGGCGGCAGGTCCGCAAGCGTGTATTTGCCCGCGGCGGAGGTAGTGGCCTTGAAAACGGCGCCGGACTGCGCGTTCTTGGCTTGCACGGCGTAGTTATCGATGGGGTCCCCGATCGAGTCAAGCAGAGTGCCGGTGATGGAGCCGGTGGGCGCGGTGTTTTGCGCGAGGGCGGCCATCGCAGCCAAGCCGAGAGTCAATGCCAAGCAGAGCGAATTTTTCATTTACGTTTCCTCTTTGAACGAACGCGCCGGTACGTCAGTGAGATCTGATTTTTCGAGTAAGTCTTATTCTCCACCAAAGTGAAGTCGCGCTGCGGGAAGCCGGCGGCGAAAAGCGGGAGGCCGGCGCCGAGCAGGATGGGAACGACGCCGAGAGCCAGCTCGTCGATCAAGTCGGCTTCGAGGAAGCTGCGCGCCAGTTCGCCGCCGCCCATGTGGCAGATATGCTTGCCGGGGCGGGCGCGGATCTCACGTAGCCAGGCCCTAGGAGATTGATTGGTGAAGATGACGCCGTCGCGCTCGCCGGGTGGTTGAGTGCGCGAGAAGACATAGGTAGGGGCTTTCACGGGAGACTTGTAGGAGCCACCGGTCATGGCGACCACCGCGTCGAGGGTTTTGCGGCCGAAGAGGATGGTGTCCACGCTCGCGAAGAAACGCGCCATGTCGGCGGAGCCTTCCTTGGTCATGTGGAGGTAGTCGAGCGAACCGTCGGGCCGGGCGATGTAGCCATCGAGCGTGATAGCCGCGCCGAGGATGACTTTGCGCATGCAGCGATTGTATACGGAACGCGAGGAGGCGCGCCGGGTGCTCAGTGCCCTTCGGCTTCGAGAAACCGCTCCGCTTCAATGGCGGCCATGCATCCGGCGCCGGAAGCTGTGATGGCTTGCCGGTAGGTCCGGTCCTGGACGTCGCCGGCGTGAAAAACGCCCGTGATGTTGGTGCGCGCGCCGCCGTGGGAAATAATGTAGCCGTCAGGATCGAGATCGATTTGCCCGATGAAAGGCGCGGTGTTGGGGATGTGGCCGATGGCGACGAAGAAGCCGTCCACGTCGCGCTCCCAGACTTCATCCGTTTTGATGTTGCGCAGCTTCACGCCGGTGACCACATGCTGGCTGGCGTCATAGACGTCTTCGACCACGGTGTTGTTTAAGAACTTGATCTTAGGATTGTTGCGCGCGCGCTCCAGCATGATCTTGGACGCTCGGAAATTTTCGCGGCGGTGCACCAGTGCGACCTCTTCGCCGAAGCGCGTCAGGAAATTGGCCTCTTCCATGGCGGAGTCGCCACCGCCCACCACCATAATCTTCTTGCCGCGATAAAAGAAGCCGTCGCAAGTGGCGCAACTGCTGACGCCGTGGCCGATGAGCTTCTGTTCGTTGGGCAGGTTCAGCCAGCGCGCCGATGCGCCCGAGGCAATGATCAGCGTGCGGGCTTCCAGCCACTCGTGATCCACTTTGAGGCGGAAGGGACGCTTGGACAGGTCGGCTTCGATGACGGTGCCGTGCAGGTACTCGGCGCCGAAATGCTCGGCTTGCTTCTTGATGTTTTCGACCAGCACGGGGCCGTCGACGCCCTCGGGAAATCCGGGGAAATTTTCGACCAGCGTGGTGAGCGAGAGCTGGCCGCCGGGCTCGTGTCCAGCGACCACGAGGGGTTTCAGATTGGCTCGCGCGGCGTAGATGGCGGCGGTGTTTCCGGCGCAGCCGGAGCCGACGATGATGACGTTGTGCATTGGAAATTTTATGCTAGCAGGGATTATGAGATGCAGAGCGGTTAGGTAAAGATGCCGGAGCGCACCACCTGGTTGGTGATCAGCGCGCAGATGTAGGCGAGAAACGTCATGTAGGCGAACTGAATGGCCGGCCACTTCCAGCCGCCGGTTTCGCGGCGCACCACGGCAATGGTCGACATGCACTGCATCGCGAACGCGAAGAAAACCAGCAGTGCGATGGCGCCGCCGGGGGTCAAATCGCTTCGCAGCGCTTCGCGCAAGCCAACTGATTCCGAGGTGCCTTCCTTGTGGTAGATGGTGCCAAGGGTTCCTACGATCACTTCACGCGCGGCGATGGAACTGATCAGTCCGATGCCGATCTTCCAGTTGAATCCCAGGGGTTTGATGGCGGGCTCAACGGCGTGGCCGATCATGCCGGCGAAGCTGTCGGCGATCTCGGGCGGTTGGCCATTCTTGACCGGCAGGTTTTCGAGAACCCAGAGGACGACGATCACGAGCAAGATGACCGTGCCCGCGCGCCGCAGGAAGACTTTCGAGCGATCGATCAATCTCAGGCTGAGCGATCGCAGGGTCGGCCAGCGGTAGGGCGGCATCTCGAGAACGAACGGCACGCGCTCGCTCTTCAAGATGGAAGATTTCAGGAGACGCGCCGTGGCGATGGCCGCGACGAACCCGAGGACATAGAGGCCGAGCAGCGCTCCCGCCTGCATCCCGAAGAAGTGCCCGATCAGCGGGCGATCCGCGATGAACGCCGCGATGATCAGCGTGTATACGGGAAGGCGCGCCGAGCAGGTCATGAAGGGAGCGATCAGGATGGTGGCCAGGCGGTCGCGCTTGTTTTCGATGGTGCGGGTGGCCATGATGGCGGGTACCGCGCAGGCATAAGCGGAGATCAGGGGGATGAACGATTTTCCTTGCAGGCCGAACTTGGACATGGTGCGATCGGCTATGAGAGCAGCGCGCGCGAGATAGCCTGAGTCTTCGAGAATTCCGATGAATAGGAACAGCAGCAGGATCTGCGGCAGGAAGACGATGACCGCGCCAATGCCGCTCCAAATGCCGTCGACCAATAGCGATCGGAAGATGGAGGGTGGGAGGATGTGTTCGATCCACTGCCCGGATGTTTGAATAAGCGCCTGCAAGCCGTCCATGAGAGGCTTGGCGCCCTTGAAGATGGTTTGGAAGACTCCGGCAACAACCATGAGGAAGATCAGGGGGCCGGCGATGGGATGCAAGAAGACCGAATCCAAACGGCGCGTCCATATCGGCGGCGCGGGGGCTCGATAGGCTGCGCCAGTTCCAATGTCATGCGCCCACTGACGGCAGCGCGGGATGTCTTGCAGGATTGGCAGCTCGACGCGCGGAGGGGCGAGCGAGGTGGTGCCGGCGGAAGTGCCTTCCATGAACTGGAAGACTTTTTCGACGCCTTGCCCCTTAGTGGCGCTGACCAGGGCCACCGGCGATCCGAGTTCACTGGCGAGCTCGGCCGTATCCACGTGGCCGCCGCGGTTCTTGAGATCGTCGGCCATGTTGAGGATGACCAGCGTCGGCAGCTTCAAGCTGAGGATCGGCGCGGCCAGCACAAGGTGTCGGCCAAGGTTGGTGCAATCCAGAATCAGCAGCAGTGCGTCGGGCTTGGGGATGCCGGGCATGGTTCCGGCCAGGACATCGTGGGTCACCTGCTCGTCTTCCGAGCGCGGACTCAGGCTGTAAACGCCGGGCAGGTCGACCAGGACCACTTCGCTGTGATGCGGAGTTTTGGCTTTGTCCATCTTGGCCTTGCCGACGCGTTGTTCGACGGTGACACCGGGGAAGTTCGCTACCTTTTGGCGCAGGCCGGTGAGGCGATTGAAGAGCGTCGACTTGCCGGAGTTGGGCGGGCCGATGATGGCGACCACGTGCGTACGCGCGCCCTTGTGCAGTGGAGGCGGAGCTACTGCAACAGCACATCCGTCGCAGTCGTGGCAATCGCTCATGCTGCTCCCTTGGATGGCCGCAAGATCAAGCGCGATGCAGTTTCGCGGCGGAGCGCGACTTCGGAGCCATCGACGCGATAGACGCGCGGTTCACCGCCGGGTGCGCTACGAGCAGGAACGATAATGTGGCCGGGAAGAAAGCCTAGCTCCATCAAGCGGCGCGCGATGTCGTCAGGAAGATCGAGGCGATCGAGCACGCCCGCTTCTCCCTCGGGGAGTTGTGCGAGCGTACGCGCAAACGCACCCTTTGGCGCAGCGTCTGCTCCGCTGTTGACACTCATTTGCAGCATCAATCAGTATCCGCCTCTCGGATTGGCACGTCAAGGACCTGGAGTTTCAACGGGACCGGGTCTTGTTCGTGATCCTATTTCAGTATAGCGGACCTTTTTGGTCGTAGATAGGAGGAGGGCAAGAAATATTTTATGCTAACATCTCTTGACATTCTAACGCTCAGATTTTATACTGGTGTTGTAATTAGATCAAGAGGAGTTTAACGCTATGGCAACTGTAAGATTCGCACCTTTTGTGAATACCGAGGATTTTCCGACTGGCCTGAGGCACTTCCAGGACAGCATCAACCGACTGTTGAGTGACGATGGCATCCAGGCCCGGCCGTGGTCGCCGGCGGTGGATATCGTGGAGACCGAGAATGAGTTAGTTCTGAAGGCCGACGTTCCCGGCGTGGAACTAAAAGACATCGACATCCAGCTGGAGAACGGAACCTTGACGGTGAAGGGCGAGCGGAAGTTGGAGAAAGAAGAGAAGGGCAAGGGCTTCCATCGAATGGAGCGGAGCTACGGATCGTTTGTGCGCTACTTCACCGTGTCGGATACGGTGGATGCGGAGCACGTGAAGGCGGACTACCAAGCCGGAGTGCTGACGATCACGCTTCCAAAGAAAGAGATCGCCAAGCCGAAAGCGATCAAAGTGCAAGTGAGTAACAACTAACGAGCGCGAAGCGCGCGGTTGTGGGCCGTAGGTTGTGGGTTGTGAATTATTGGGGCGGCGCAGGTCGCCCCTCGTTTTATTTGGACAGGTGGTAGGGTGATTTTATGAACAGCGTGAAGACGGTCCTTCTGCTTGGCGTCATGAGCGGCCTGCTATTGGCCGGCGGCGAGATGTTTGGAGGACGGCATGGTCTCTACATCGCGCTCGCGCTCGCGGTCGCGATGAACTTCTTCGGCTATTTTTTCTCCGACAGGATGGCGCTGGCGATGTACTCGGCCCAGCCGGTGACGCCGCAAGAGAATCCGGAAGTTTACTCGCGCGTGTTTCCGATCGTGCAGAGCCTTACTCAGCGCATGGGTCTGCCGATGCCGAAGCTGTGGCTGATTGCTGATCCATCGCCGAACGCATTCGCGACGGGCCGGAATCCGGAGCACGCTTCGGTGGCCTTCACAGCCGGGGTATTGCAGTTGATGAACGATCAGGAATTAGAGGGCGTGGTGGCGCACGAGCTGGGGCACGTGAAGAATCGCGACATTCTAACCAGCTCGGTTGCGGCCACCCTTGCCGCTGCCATCACCGTTCTGGCTCGCATGGCATTTTGGTTCGGGGGACGCGACGACGACGAACGAAGGAATCCCTGGGCCGGGTTGATCATGCTGATTCTGGCGCCGATCGCGGCGATGCTGATTCAGATGGCGATTTCGCGGACGCGCGAATACGCGGCGGATGAAACGTCGGCGCACGTAACGCACAATCCCAACGAGCTCATCTCGGCGCTTGGGAAACTCGAAAGCTACTCTAAGCGCATTCCGATGCAGGACGTGAACCCGGCGACGGCGCACCTGTTCATCATCCAGCCTTTCGGGAACACCGGCGGCGGAATGACGCGTCTCTTTTCGACGCATCCGTCGACGGAAGATCGCATCGCACGGCTGGAAGCCATGCGCGGCAATTCGTAATCGATAGACTGGGATCTTGCACACTGTCCGGATCAATCGCAAGGGAGCCAACCGGATCGCGTCGGGGCATCCCTGGATCTTTTCGAGCGACGTGCTGGACCGCGGCGAAGCGGTTGGGGGCGAGGCGGTGCTGGTGGTGGATCCCGCGGGCTCGGCGCTGGGGACGGCGCATTTCAGCAGCGCGTCGCAGATTTCCTTGCGGATGCTCTCAGATCGCCAGGAGACCATCGACCGGGCGTTCTTCCTGCGGCGCATAGCGCAGGCCGAGGCGTATCGCAAACGCGTAGTAGCGGAGTCTGAAGCCTATCGGCTGGTGCATGGCGAAGGCGATCAACTGCCAGGGTTGGTGATCGACCGCTATGGCGACTGTTTCACCATCCAGACGCTGGATCAGGGCATGGATCGCGAGAAGGCCGAGATTGTGAGCTGTCTCGAAGAGCTCTTCGCGCCGCGCGGAATCGTGGAGCGAAACGATGTTGCGGTTCGAAAACGCGAAGCGCTGCCATTGCAATCCAGTGTGCTGGCAGGCGTTGTTCCGGAGATGGTTGCCGTGCGGATGAACGGGTTGAAGCTGCACGCGGACCTGTTGCACGGGCAGAAGACCGGCATCTTTCTGGATCAGCGCGAGAATTACATAGCGGCGGCAAAGTACGCACGCGGCCGGGCCCTCGATTGCTTCACATCCACGGGTGGCTTTGCGCTGCATTTGGCGGCGCGCTCGGAGAGCGTAGAGGCGGTTGACAGCTCGGAAGCGGCTCTGCGGGTGGCGCGGCTGAATTTGGAGACCAACGGGATCGGCAACGTAGAGCTGCGCGAAGCGGACGTGTTTGAGCTGCTGGCCGGGCATGCGTCGGCGCGTAGGCGTTTTGATATCGTCGTCCTGGACCCGCCGGCATTCGCGAAAACGCGGCAGAACTTGGAAGCGGCCGTCGGTGGTTACAGGGAAATTAACCGCCGCGCGTTGGAGCTGCTCTCTACTGGCGGGACACTGGTCACCTGTTCCTGTTCGCACCATCTGAGCGAGGCGATGTTGCTGGAGATTGTGGCCTCCGCGTCGCTCGATACCGGAAAAAAGCTGCGCGTGGTGGAGCGGCGAATGCAGAGCCAGGACCATCCCGTACTACTAACAGTACCGGAGACGCTGTATCTTAAATGTCTGATTCTGGAGGTGATCTGAGCCGCCGTCCAGCGCCCCGCGCCGATTTCTTGGTTGCGCCTGCTTGCCCAGTGCGGTATGGTGATCGGAGGTATTTACGGATTCGTAATACCCGTCTGTTCGTCTCCCTACAGGAGACTTCCGATATCTCAGGGAGGAATCGATCGAATGCTGACAGTCTGCCTGCCTGGTCGCCGGCGCGCCATGTTAATTATCATGCCGCTTTTGTTAGCGGCTTTGATTCTGATGAGCTTACCGGCTCCGGCTTTCGCGCAATCCGACGCAGGCGGCGAAGCCAACCTGGTATTGCCGGACTTGGCGCAAGCGACTTTTCTTGGCGGCACCAACGGCCGCACCTTATTGATGTGGGGACTGCTGGTGTGCGCGCTCGGACTTCTGTTCGGGATCGCCACTTACACTCAACTTCGGAATCTTCCGGTGCATAAATCGATGCTCGAGATCTCGGAGCTGATCTATGAGACCTGCAAGACGTATCTGATCACGCAGGGCAAGTTTCTGCTGCTGCTCTGGATTTTCATCGCGGTGATCATCAGCGCGTACTTTGGCTGGCTGGCGCCCGTGCCGGGCAAGTCCGTGGCGGTGACGCTGCCCATCATCCTGCTGTTCAGTCTGATCGGCATTGCGGGCAGCTATGGCGTGGCGTGGTTCGGCATTCGCGTGAACACGTTCGCGAACTCGCGCACGGCGTTCGCCAGCCTGACCGGCAAAGCGTGGCCTTGCAATTCGATTCCCTTGAAGGCGGGCATGAGCATCGGAATGATGCTAATCAGCATTGAGCTGGTGCTGATGCTGTTCATCCTGCTATTTGTTCCTGGCTCTTACGCGGGCGCCTGCTTCATCGGATTTGCGATCGGCGAGTCGTTGGGCGCGGCCGCTTTGCGCGTAGCGGGCGGCATCTTCACCAAGATCGCCGACATCGGCGCGGACCTGATGAAGATCGTGTTCAAGATTAAAGAAGACGACGCGCGCAACCCGGGCGTGATTGCGGATTGCACGGGCGACAACGCTGGCGATTCGGTGGGGCCGAGCGCGGACGGATTCGAAACTTATGGCGTGACCGGCGTCGCGCTGATCACATTTATCCTGCTGGCGGTGAAAGAGCCGCTGGTCCAGGTGCAGTTGCTGGTGTGGCTCTTTGTGATGCGCGTGATGATGGTGGTCTCTTCGGCCATCTCGTATTTCATTAACGACGCGATCCAGAAGAGCCGCTATAAAGACGTAGCCAAGATGAATTTCGAGACACCGTTGACCTCGCTGGTTTGGCTGACGTCGGCGATTTCGATTGCGGCGACTTATCTTGTCTCGAGCCAAATCATTCCGAATCTGGGCGGCGACACGACGCTGTGGTGGAAGCTGTCTTCCGTGATCACTTGCGGCACGCTGGCGGGCGCGATCATCCCCGAGCTGGTGAAAGCCTTTACGTCCGTACACTCGCGGCACGTGCGCGAGGTTGTGACTTCTTCTGAAGAAGGCGGGGCATCGCTCAACATTTTGTCCGGCTTGGTGGCGGGCAATTTCAGCGCTTTTTGGCTGGGAATGGCGATGCTGGCGTTGATGGCAACGGGAGCCTGGATCAGCACTCAGGGCTTTGAGGCGATTATGCTCGCGCCGGCGGTATTTGCGTTCGGCTTGGTGGCGTTCGGGTTCCTCGGCATGGGTCCGGTAACCATCGCGGTGGATTCCTACGGTCCCGTCACCGATAACGCGCAATCCGTTTTCGAGCTTTCGACCATCGAAACTATCCCGAACATCTCCGCGGAAATCCAGAAAGATTTTGGATTCAGGCCGGACTTCGACAAAGGCAAAGAGAATCTGGAAGAGAACGATGGTGCGGGAAATACATTTAAAGCTACGGCTAAGCCGGTGCTGATCGGAACGGCCGTGGTAGGCGCAACCACCATGATCTTTTCGATCATCGTGGCGCTAACCAACAAACTGCAACCGGACCAGCTTGCGAAGCTATCGATTCTTTACTACCCGTTCCTGCTGGGATTGATTACTGGCGGCGCGGTGATCTATTGGTTCACGGGCGCATCCATGCAGGCGGTGACCACGGGCGCCTATCGCGCGGTGGAATTCATCAAAGCCAACATCAATTTGGAAAGTTCGGCCAAGGCCTCGGTCTCCGACAGCAAAAAGGTTGTCGAGATCTGCACGCAGTACGCGCAGAAGGGCATGTTCAACATCTTTCTGACGGTGTTCTTCGCCACGCTGGCGTTTGCGTTTATCGAGCCGTACTTCTTTATCGGCTACCTGATCTCGATCGCGCTGTTCGGCCTGTATCAAGCCATCTTCATGGCGAACGCGGGCGGCGCCTGGGATAACGCGAAGAAGATTGTGGAGACCGAGCTCAAGCAGAAGGGCACTCCGCTGCACGATGCCACGGTGGTGGGCGATACGGTGGGCGATCCGTTCAAGGACACATCGTCGGTGGCGCTGAATCCGATCATCAAGTTCACCACTCTGTTCGGGTTGCTGGCGGTGGAATTAGCCGTTTCGCTGACGCGCGATCAGAGCGCGCTGTTTACGGATGTACTGGCGGCGGTGTTTCTCGCGATCTCGCTCTTCTTTGTGTACCGATCGTTCTACGGGATGCGGATCGAGCGGAAATAATTAACGCGCGGGGTTCTGAATTAGCACGGCGACGAACTCGGGATCGGAGGCGGCCAGGACGTTCTTCGGGATGTAGCAATAGCCCTGGTCGCCCCAGTCCGTTCCCCACGAATTCTTGAGCGTGAAGAAATTCCCGACGTAGCCTACCATCAACATGGCGTGCCGGCCATGTCTTCCTGAAGCCGCCTCGGCTGCGTTGAACACACCGTCGCGTCCGACGCCGGAGAACGCCCTGCCGGTGTTCATGGATACGTGAACCGGACAGCCGGCGCTCAGGACTTTGCGGACGTCATCCACAGCGATCGGCCAGGGCGTGGCTTCCAATCGGTAGCGTTCGGCGTCGGCTTTCAATTGCTCTTCGCGGACAGTTGGCGTGGGGCGATCGTCCGGCCAGAGCTCCTGGCGGCAGGTTCCATTTTCAGCCAGCAATTCACCGGGCTCCGGTCCGGCGGCGGTGCCGTCGCCGCCTTCGTAGGCATATTGGTAGTCGCGCGCGTCGCCCTGGTAGCGCTGAATTTCGAGCATGGTGTAGTTCGGAGAAAGTCGCACGGGCGGAGCGTTCAAGATGTTGCGCGACATCTCGGTGGCGTGAGTCCAGGCGAACGCGGAGCAGCGGCCGGTTTGTCCCTGATCGGCGATCGGAGTGCAGTATTTGCGCAGATCGACGGCGTCTTGTTCAGCGACGTTTGCGAAGGCGGGCGGCAGCGGCTGGGGCGGCACGGCTTCGCCCTTGAGCGGCGTAGCGACCTCGAGATTGTTCCAATCGATCCCGGTGTAGCGAGCCATCAACATTTCGAGCACGGCTTGCGAAACCAGGCCGAAAGCTACCAGTTGGCCGCCACGCTCAAAAAGCTGAACGGTCTCCGAAGTGCCCGGGGCGATTTGATCGAAACCATCGCCGAAACCCGCGTCCTGGTAGGGCTGGAAACCTTCGTCGATCTTTTGCTGGACTAGTGTGTCGCCGAAGAAGGGGTGATCGCCGAAGAGGTTTTCGGCGGACACTTGGTAATCGTTCGCGGACCAACCGCCGGTATCTTCTGCGAAGTCGGCCGGATCGGCGTTCGGAAAATCCGCGGCGCTGGAGAAAACATCATCGTCGACGGGCGGGAGATCGTCGCTGGAGGCAAACGTGTCGTCGAGATTGTCGGCGTAATCCTGGTCCTGATCATCTTGCTGATCGTCGCCGTTTTGGCCGTCGGCATTTTGATCATCATCGTCGGGGGGTTGGTCATCATCCGGAGGGTTGTCGCCTGGATCGTCGCCGCCGTCCTGATCATCGCCGCCGTCTTGATCATCGCCTCCACCCTGATCGTCGTAGCCGCCGCCACTGTCGTCGTCTCCGTTTCCAAAGTCTCCGAAACCACCTCCGTCGCCAAAATCGTCACCCATAGGACCTCGAACGATGCTATGCTAGCGCGTTTGGCCCATTTGAGTTTACGCATGGAGGAAAGATGACTCCTCAGGAAGTTTTGGAGTTTGCGAAAAGCAAAGAGATTCGGCAGATCGACCTCCGATTTACGGATCTGCCCGGTCTACAGCAGCACGTTTCATATCCCATCAGCCAGCTCACCCAAGACTCGTTTGAAGAGGGTTTCGGCATTGATGGATCGAGCATCCGCGGCTGGGCGGCGATCAACGAGAGCGACATGCTGCTCATTCCCGACGCGAGCACGGCGTTCGTTGATCCTTTCGGTGAGGTTCGTACGTTGGTAATGACCAGCGATGTGATCGACCCGATCACACGCCAGCACTATGAGCGCGACCCGCGCTGGATCGCGCGCAAGGCCGAAAGCTACTTAAAGAACAGCGGGCTTGCCGACACGGCCTATTTCGGCGCCGAAGCTGAGTTCTTCATTTTCGACAACGTGCGGTTCGATCAGAACCAGCATTCCGGTTACTACTTCATCGACGCCGAGGAGGGCCGCTGGAACTCGGGACGCGAGGGCGAGAACCTGGGCTACCGGCCGCGCTACAAGGAAGGCTACTTCCCGGTTCCGCCCACGGACCACTATCAAGACCTGCGCTCCGAGATGGTGGAGACGATGATCCGTTGCGGGATTAACATCGAATGCCATCACCACGAAGTGGCCACCGGTGGGCAGTGCGAGATCGATCAGAGGTTCGACACGCTGGTGAAGTCGGCCGACAACATGATGCTGTACAAATACGTGATCCGCAACGTGGCGTATCAATACGGCAAGTCGGTGACCTTCATGCCCAAGCCGCTGTTTGGGGACAACGGCAATGGGATGCACGTGCATCAAAGCTTGTGGAAGGACGGAAAGCCGCAATTCGCGGGCGACGGTTATGCGGGTCTGAGCCAGATGGCGCTGTATTACATCGCAGGATTGTTGAAGCATGCGCGGGCGCTGTCGGCCATCATCGCGCCAACGACGAACAGCTACAAACGCCTGGTGCCGGGCTACGAAGCGCCGGTGAATCTGGCCTACTCGCGGCGCAATCGTTCGGCGGCCGTGCGCATTCCGATGTATTCGGCGAGTCCCAAGGCGAAGCGTGTGGAGTTCCGGCCGCCGGATCCGTCGTCGAACCCGTACATGGGGTTCGCAGCGATGCTGATGGCGGGCATCGACGGGATTCTCACCAAGGCCGATCCGGGTGAGCCGCTGGACAAAGATATTTACGATTTATCGCCCGAGGAGATGAAGAAAGTCCCGTCCATGCCGGCGTCGCTCGAAGAGGCGCTCGGTTGTCTGGAGGATGACCACTCGTTCTTGCTCAAGGGCGATGTATTCACCGAGGAGCTGATCGAGACGTTCATCAACTATAAGCGGCGAAATGAGGCGGATGCGATCCGGTTGCGCCCGCATCCCTACGAGTTTGCGTTGTATTACGACATTTAAGGCGGGGAATAAGGACACGACCGGAGGCGCTGGACCGATAAGGGTACGGTTGACAAATTTGATGTTATGTCACTCCCGGTTGGCTAACTGCCTTGTCAGGTAGTCTTGGTGTCCGTGTCAGTGAGTCCACGCCTGCCCTCGCAGTCTTGCCGATTTTATCTCACCGCGCGGACAGCCCTGGCGCGCCCATGGCTCACAGGGTTTTTTCAGCGGCATTCATGTGCGCTCCAAAATAATTTTTTGAGTGCCTGTCTCCCCAAGCAAGGGGAGAGCAACGCGAAAGGCAATTGAAAATCGGGCGATTACTGTTGACAGCTCGGGCTCCGCGGGCATATCCTTGGATTCCGAATCAGGACGGCTGGCGATGACAATATGCTCGACGTGCAAGCGGGAGTCTCCTTTAGATTTGCCTGCCTTGCTTCCCGAAGGGTGGGCCGAGACGGAAGCAGGCAGGCCGTTGTGTGGAGAGTGTGATGGCGCACGGCGAAAGGCTTCTCCGTTGCTAGGGCCCCCGTTACAGCCCACGCCCGGCTCCCCCGAGGAAACAGTGCGTAAGCATCTTCAGGAACTGGAGAGAGGAGAAAGCTAAATGGCGAAGAAACGAAAATTTAAACCAGGTCCGAAATCACCAGGTGTAAAGACCACGGAAGAATCCGCCGGCCCGGGGTCCAGAAAAACTCAATCACTGAAGTCCCCTGGAGTGAAGACCACGGAAACCACCAAGCGGAAAAAATAAAGCGTGGCCCTTCACCCGATCCGCCGATTCGTCCTCAATCGCCCGCGCCCTCTCTGTATTCGGCGAGTCCCAAGGCGAAACGCGTGGAGTTCCGGCCGCCGGATCCGTCGTCGAACCCGTACATGGCCTTCGCAGCGATGCTGATGGCCGGCATCGACGGGATTCTCACCAAGGCCGATCCGGGTGAGCCGCTGGACAAAGACATTTACGATCTCTCACCGGAGGAGATGAAGAGAGTCCCGTCCATGCCGGCGTCGCTGGAGGAGGCGCTCGGTTGTTTGGAGGACGACCACTCATTCTTGCTCAAAGGCGATGTATTCACGGAAGAGCTGATCGAGACGTTCATCAACTACAAGCGGCGCAACGAGGCGGATGCAATCCGGCTGCGCCCGCATCCGTATGAGTTTGCGTTGTACTACGATATTTAGTTTCCGCTTGCTCACGCGCGCGGCTCAGTAGCGGGCGCCGTTCGGTACCAAAGCTGGTGACTGTGTCAACCTGAACAGTTGGAGCCGCGCGTCGCCTTCCGCTATCCGAATTTCCGCTTATACATGACGTCTCGATTCCTGGCCGTCGTGTCATCGGAGATGATTTCGGTCGCGGTGGGTTGGCAGATTTACGGGCTGACGCATCGGCCGCTCGATCTTGGGCTGGTCGGTCTGGCGCAATTCGCGCCGGGCGTTTTGCTGTTCCTGATCGCGGGACAGACGGCGGACCGGGTTGCGCGGCAGGCGATCCTCAAGGTTTGCTATAGCGGATTTGCGCTGTGCGCGGTGGCGTTACTGGCGTTCAGTCTTCACGGCATTACATCGATCTGGCCGATCTACGCGGTGCTGCTTGCCAACGGGGTCATACGAGCGTTTCAGGGACCGGCGGGTCAGGCCTTTCTTCCGCAGTTGGTGGCGCCGGAACATTTTCCAAACGCGGTGACCTGGGGTTCGTCGTTTTTCCAGACCGCAACCATTCTCGGGCCAATAGCCGGCGGCTTGATCTATGGTCTTGCGTCGATCCCGGGGCCGGTTTACGGTTGTGCAACGATCGGGTATTTGATCGCGGTGACGCTGCTCTGGGCGATCCGTCCCAACATCGCGACGCGTACGAAAGTGGAACAACCGGCCGGCGTCATCTTGGATGGACTCCGCTACATCTGGCGCAGCAAGTTGATTCTCGGCTGCATGTCGCTGGACCTCTTCGCGGTCTTGTTAGGCGGCGCGACCGCTTTGTTGCCGGTGTATGCCAGCGAGATACTTCACACGGGAGCATCCGGACTCGGGTTGCTGCGCGCGGCTCCTGGCGTAGGCGCCGTTGCCGTTGCGATTTTGCTGGCGCACTATCCACTGCGGCGCAAGGCCGGCCTGAGCATGCTGTACTGTGTCTTCGGATTCGGCGTATTCACGGTGGTGTTCGGGCTGTCGCACAATCTCGCTCTCTCGCTGATCGCGCTGATGCTGACTGGCGCGTTCGATATGGTCAGCGTGATTGTCCGCTCGACTCTGATTCAGCTCGCCACGCCGGACGAGATGCGCGGCCGTGTGAGCGCGGTGTATATGTTGTTCATCGGGGCGTCGAACCAATTGGGGCAATTCGAATCGGGGATTACGGCGCAATGGTTCGGCACGGTTCCGGCGGTTGTGTTAGGCGGGGCGGGAACCATCGCGGTGGTGTTCGCGTGGAACTGGCTGTTTCCGGCGCTGCGGAGGGTTGACGGGCTATCCTCGTCTTAGGTGGGTTTTAGTGACCGGCACGATCGTTCAGATCAACGTTTCACCGGGAGGAATCCCCAAGCGGCCGGTCGCGAAGGCCGAGGTCACACCGGAAGGAATCCGTGGCGATTGCTGGGCGCATCCGCAGATCCACGGCGGTCCCAAGCAAGCCCTATTGTTGATCACCAGCGAAGGCATTCAGGAGCTGATCGCGCAGGGTTATCCGCTGTATGCGGGCGCGCTCGGTGAGAATTTGACGGTGGCGGGTCTGGACCGGCGCGAGATGCGTATCGGGCAGCGATACCGCGCGGGCGAGGTTCTGATCGAGTTGACCAAAATACGCAGTCCGTGCGCCACGCTGGATGTCTTCGGTCCTGCGATTAAACAAGCCGTTTACGACGCGCAAGTGAATGCGGGCGACGTTTCATCGCCGCGCTGGGGATTAAGCGGGTTCTATGCGCGCGTGCTGCGCGCCGGTGTCGTCCGGCCGCGCGATATAATCCAGTTAGTAGACCAAGTCGTCTAACTGTGAATGGCCAGCCTCCTAGAAACTCAGCCGCTCCGCAAGCCCGCTCTGGTTCGCGGAGAAAATGCGCTCCTGTCCCTCGGTCTTCCTCCTGCAGAGCAAGATCGGCTGAAGGCCTTCTTGGCGGCCGCGGCCGACCCGGATGCCGCGATTCACTATCTTCTGACCCTGAAGCAGCACCAGCGGGAGGCCCTCGAACGATTGGTGCATTCCCCTTCCGGGCTGCAGCACTTCGTTACGGTCACGTCCTTCAGCCGTTTTCTTTCCGAAGAGATTCTACAGAATCCGCAGTGGCTGGAAGAAGTCTCCGCGATGAACAGCGTGCTGACGGCGAGCGAGTATAAAAAGCGTCTTGGCAAATTCCTCAAAACTCAGGCGGAGGGAAAGCCGCTGGCATTCTCGTTGGCGCTCTACCGCCGCCAGCAGATTCTGCGCATCCTGCTGCGCGATGTGCTCGGCTTGAGCAGCGTGTCGGAGACAACCGAGGAACTTTCGAATCTCGCCGACGCGATTCTGCACATCAGCTACAAGCGCATCCGGGCGGATCTGGCCGCGCGGCATGGCACGCCGCGTTACATCGATGAGAATGGCGAAGCGCGCGAATGTGGCATGTCGGTGATCGCGCTCGGCAAGCTGGGCGGACGCGAGTTGAACTACAGTTCGGATATCGACCTGATGTTCGTGTACGCGGCGAACGGCGAGACCGACGGCGACCATCCGATTTCGAACAAGGAATTCTACAAAAAGGTCGCGAACCAATTCACCGAACTGCTCTCCACGTACACCGCCGAGGGCCTGTGCTATCGCGTGGACTTGCGGCTTCGGCCGGACGGAAGTCTAGGCGAGGTCTGTATCTCGCTGGACGGCGCTAAGAGCTACTATCAGACGCGCGCGCGCGATTGGGAATTGCAGATGCTGATCAAGGCGCGCGTGGCGGCCGGCGATCCCGAGGCTGGGCGTGAACTGCTGAGAACCGTGGAGCCGCTGATTTACTCCACCACGCTCGATTTTTCGGCCGTGGAAGCGGTGTCGGCGACGCGCGAGCGCATCAGTGAAAAGTTGAACCGGCGGAAGCTCGGCAAACCGGCGTTTGATGTGAAGCTGGCTCCCGGCGGCATTCGCGACGTCGAGTTTCTGGTGCAGTGCTTGCAGCGGCTGCATGGCGGGCGAGTTCCGTGGTTGCGCCATGGCGGCACCATGCTCGCGCTATCGCGGTTGAGCGACAAGGATTTGCTTTCGGCCGCCGAGTACGGGCGGCTCATCTCTGCCTATCGTTTCCTGCGCAATCTGGAGCACCGGCTGCAATTCGCGGAGGACCGTCAGACGCATACGCTGCCCAGCTCGCCGCGCGAGTTGGATCTTCTGGCGAAAAAAATGCCGTCAGCGCAGCTCGGCAGCGCGCCGTCAGGTGAAAAACTTCTGCTTGAATTGAACGCTCACCTGGAAGCCGTGCAGGAGATCTATGAGCGTGTGATCCACGCGCAGCGTCCGATTTACTACAGCCTGCCGCCAGCCGTGACGCCCCAAATCGAAGCGCTGGAAGTTGTCGAGCCGGCGTCCAGCAACGTGATCCGGTTTCTGGATGAGCGCGCGCCGCAATTGGCGAGCCTGGTTTCAAGTATGCAATTGCGCCGTGGAGCGGCGGCCTTCGAGCATTTCCTCGAGAAGCTGATGCCGGATTCGCGCTGGCTCGCACTGCTCAATGCCGATCCGCTGGTGGCGCGGTCGACACTCGACATCTTCGAAAACAGTCCGTACTTTGCCGAAGAGCTGGTCCGCCAGCCCGAATTGATTGAAGAATTGGGCCGCCCGCGGGAGTCCTCCGAGGGCTCGCCTGCCCTTGCGGCGATGGGCTTTGACGACATCTCGGATCTGCGCCGGTTCTTCCGCCGCGAAATGTTTCGCATCCAGGCCGCCAGCATGTGCCAGCGTGTGCCGGTGTTCGAAACGCTGCAGCACACCTCCGATCTGGCTGACGCGGCGATTGCCGCCTGTTATCGAATGGCGGTGCAGCACGTCGCGGCGTCACACCCACCCGTGGCGCGCCGATACCAGCCGCACCGGCAACTCATGGCGATCGCACTGGGGCGCCTTGGAATGCGCGAATTCGATCTTGCTTCCGACGCCGACCTGGTGTTCGTTCTGCCCGAAGAGGATCGCGAGGAACATGTCTTCTGGACGCATGTCGCGGAGAGGATCGTGGATCTGATCACCGCTTACACGGGCACCGGCGTGATGTTCACCGTGGACACCCGTTTGCGGCCAAACGGAAGCGCGGGTGCGCTGCTGCAGTCCGAAGCATCCTACAAAGAATACTTCGACAAGAGCGCTGAGGCGTGGGAAGGCATCGCCTACATGAAGTCGCGCGCCGTGGCGGGCGATACCGATCGCGCCACCACGTTCCTGAACGAACTCCAGAAAGTGGACTGGCGCCGCTATGGCCAGAGCGGCCGCTCGAAGAGAGACTTGCGCCAAATGCGATTGCGCCTCGAGAAGGAACAAGGCCCGGATCATCCGCTCAAGGCCGGCCCCGGCGGATTCTACGACATCGATTTCTCGCTGTTATTTTTGCGCCTGAAAGCCGGCGGAATCTTCTATAAGGTGCTGAACACCCCGGAGCGCGTGGACATCATTGAGGCCATGGGCCACCTGGAACGGGCCGACGCCCAATTCCTGCTGGAAGCCGCGACATTCTATCGCGCCGTGGATCACGCGCTGCGCGTCTATTCGGGTCACGCCGAAACCAGCCTTCCTAATTCCGAATCGCAGCTCCAGGTGTTAACCGACCTGGTGCATCGCTGGATTCCGGAGCGCCCGAGCGGCCAGGCGCTCAAGGCCGAGCTGGCAAAGATTCAGAACCGCACGCGCGCGATTTTTGAACGGCTGTTTGCAAGCTGACTAAGCCGGACGGATCATATCGAACCTATCCAACGTTCGCGTATAGCTATTGCCGGCCATGCGGCCGATCGCGCGCAGCTTATCCGGGTCGATCCGATAGTCGTGGAAGTACGCGTCGTCGATATGGAATCGAATCACCTGGCCCAGCACCAGATGGCCTCCGCTCACGAGCCCGCTCAGTTCGATCGTATAGAGTAGCCGACACTCCATATTAATGTGTGATTCGGCCACGCGCGGCGCCTTCACCAAGTCGCTCGGAATGGGCGTCAGGCCCGAGACTTGAAATTCGTTCACTTCCGGCGGATAATCGCCCGCGCACAGGTTCATCTTCGGTCCGAACTCTTCCGACACGACATTCACCACGAACTCGCGGGCAGTGTTGATGTTGCGCAGCGTGTCCTTAGTTGGGTCCGGATTGGCGCGGCGCCCCACGCTAAAGACCAGCACCGGCGGATTCGCGCTGGCAACCGTGAAAAAGCTGAAGGGCGCCACATTGAACGCGCCTTCCGGATTCACGGTGGAAACGAAGGCGATGGGACGAGGAACCACCGAGCCAAGCAGGAGCTTGTAAACGCTGAGATAATCCGTGGAAGTTGGGTCAACGATCATGCAGCGTCCATTTTACATGTTCGCTCGTGGCACCACTTGCACGTGGTGCTATTTTGGAGGGATGATGTAGATGGAGAGCGATATGCAAAGCTCAGCCAGTATCTCCCCGGGCCTGACCACCAACGATCTGACGACCAATGCCTCGCCGTTTATCGAGCAAGCCAAGCGCGCCGGCCAGCTCTATATCGAACAGCCATACGAATTGTATTCGGCGGAAAATCACGAGGCATGGCGGAAGCTCTACGCGCGCATGCTGCCGTGCTGGGATCGCTATGCCAACGAACATTTCCTGAAGGGCATACACTCGTTGTGCCTGAATCCGGATCGCATTCCGCGTCTGGAAGAGGTGAATCGCTTCTTAAGCCCACTTACCGGCTTTCAAGCGAAAGCAGTGAGCGGATATGTGCCCTCCTTTGTCTTCCTCGATTGCCTGCGCAACCGCCGGTTTCCCACCACCATCACAATTCGCCGTTCGGACAAGCTGGACTACCTGCCGGAGCCCGATATTTTCCACGACGTAGCTGGCCACGTCCCCATGCACACCGACAAAAACTTCGCCGAGGCTCTGGTGCGCTTCGGTGAGTGCGCGAACACGGCGGCGGAAATGGCGGCGGGCATCCGCGGTCCCGATACGCGCGCGCGTTACCTCACCAGCGTCATCAGGGCCATGGCGCGATTCTTTTGGTTCACTATCGAATTTGGTTTAATGCGGGGTCCCGACAGCCTGAAGGTCTACGGCAGCGGATTGCTCAGCTCGCATGGCGAGATCGCCCACGCCATCGAGGCTCCGGACGTGCAGCGCTACCCGATCCAGCTCCAATGGGCGATTAATCAAGGCTTCGAAATCAATCATTACCAGCCGCTGCTGTTCATCGTGGATTCCTTCGACCATCTGTTCAGCCTGGTGGATCAATTGGAAGCCTGGATGAAGGACGGCAAGCTGAGCAACGTTGCACCGGGCGAACCTGAAGTGAACGAGGAAGACCTGAAGAGTTTCCTGCACGCCGAACTGGATTAGCGGGCTGCTGAAGAGAGCGTACCGGCTCCCCTCACGTTCGCGGCTCTGTCAGAATTGGTCATAATAGAAGGATGCGAGTCCGCATAGCTTTTCTCTGTCTCTTGATGGCCCTCGGGCTGTCAGCACAAACGCCCGATGCCGCTGATTCCTGGAAGACCTCCGAAACGCTCGGCGACGTCGACCTGTCGAGTCTGACTCCTGTTCAGAAGAAGGCCGTGCTCAAAATCCTGCGCGAGGAGGATTGCTCCTGCCAATGCGGCATGAAGACGGCCGAGTGCGTCATGAAGGACACAAATTGTTCCTATAGCCGTGCGCTTGCCAAGGTCGCCATCCAGGGCGTGAAGGACGGCAAGAGTCTGATCGAGATCAGCAAGCTGATGGACGCGTCGCCCAAGGCTCACCGGCCCAAGGTGCTGGAGGCGCCGGTAACCATTCCGGTGGATGGCTCGCCCGTGCGCGGTCCGGCCGACGCGAAGATCACGCTGGTGGAATTCTCCGATTTCGAATGTCCCTTCTGTTCGTCCGCCGTGAAGCAGGTGGATATCGTGATGGCTGCGTATCCCAAGGACGTGAAACTGATCTACAAGCAATTTCCCCTTTCCATGCATCCGCACGCGCAATTCGCCGCCGAGGCTTCGCTCGCCGCGCGCGAACAGGGGAAATTTTGGGAGATGTACGAAGTGCTCTTCAAGAATTTCCAGCGGCTGTCGCGCGAGAACGTCTTGCTTTGGGCCAAGCAGCTGGGCCTGGATGTAGACAAGTTCAAGGCGGACATCGATTCGCGCAAATTCAAAGCCGTGGTTGACAAGGATCTCGCCGATGGGGAAGCAGCGGGCGTATACGGCACGCCAGCCTTCTACATTAACGGCAAGCAGTACAACGGTGAGGTAAGTTTGGCTGCACTGAAGCCGATCTTGGCCGCCGAGCTGAAGGGCGAAACCAAGGAAGCGACGGGCGAGGCGAAGAAGGAAGCAAAACCTGTCACGGCAAATTAGACGCGCGGCGTCAACGGTACCTCTAACTTCTGTATTGCTTCCACGCAGTGCTGGTTGTCGTCGTCGGTTCCCGTGGAAATCCGAATGCAATTGGGAAGCCCCCAACCTGCCAGCGGCCGGATAATGATTCCTTGCTTCAGTAAGTCCGTCGTAAGCTGAGCGGCCTGCACGGCGTCGGGCAGCACCACCATCACGAAGTTGGCTTCCGAAGGAACTATGGTCAGGCCAATCTCACGCAAGCCTTCGGTGAGAAACTTCAATCCGCGCGCGTTCAGTTCGAGCGACTTATGCAGGAACTCCTTGTCCGAGAGGGCAGCGACGCCGGCCGCCTGCGCCAGCGTGCTGGGCTCAAACGGCAGCTTCACCTTGAGTAAGTTGGTAATCAAGCGTTCGTGCGCGAAGCCGTAGCCGATGCGAGCGCCCGCGAGTCCATAAACCTTGGAGAACGTCCGCAAGGTAATCACGTTGTCGTAGCGGTAATGCATCGAATCGGGATAGCGCGGAGTATCCTTCGCGTACTCGAAGTAAGCTTCGTCCAGGATAATGAGAACGCGCTCGGGTACGTGCCGGTAAAACTCGTCGAACTCATGCTTTGAAAAGATGGTGCCGGTCGGGTTATTGGGGTTGGCGAGGTAAATGATCTTGGTACGTTCATTGATCGCGCCGGCCAGCGCGGTCAGATCGTAGTGCCAGTCGCGATACGGCACGGTGCGGTAGGCCACGCCGCGCGATTGCGCCAGCACCCGGAAACCGAGAAACGCGGCATCGGTAGTGAGCACCTCGTCCCCATCGCCCAGGAAGGTGCGAATGATGTTGGAGATGATGCCTTCCGAGCCGCTGCCCGCGATCACGTTCTCAATCTTGGTGTCGTACTCCTCCGCCAGAACGCGGCGCAGATCCAGCCCGCCGTTGGGGTAAAGATGGATGCTGCCCAGACAGCGCGCCATGGCTTCGATCGCGAGCGGCGAAGGCCCCAGCGGGTTCTCGTTCGAAGCGAGCTTGCTGACGCGGCTCAGACCGTAAGCGCGCTGGACTTCTTCAGAGCTGCGCCCAGGCTGGTAGGGACGCAACGATTCGATGTAGGGAGGGACCAGCGGCATTCGATTTCAGTGTGACACAGCGGCAGGAGCAAGCTGGGTCTAATAGATTTGTTCCTGGGACACTTCCTCGGGCTCGTCCACCCGGCGGCGGTATATTCTGAGGTATAGTTATCTTGTGAGGGTCAAGACTTCCATCACACTTCCTTCGGAACTGATCAGCCAGTTGGATCGCGTAGACAAAAACCGCTCCGCTTTGCTCGAACGCGCGGCACGTGCGTACCTGGCTCACCTTGAAGGCGATGAGCGCGATCGCCGTGATGTCGAGATCATCAATCGCAACGCTAAACGCTTGAACCGCGAAGCGATGGATACGCTCGAATATCAGCAGCTGCCGTGAAACGCGGCGAATTCTATCTGGTCCGAAAGCCGGGGCCGAGAGATCCACGAAAGCAGCGAGTGTTCCTCGTCGTCAGCCGCCAAGCTCTGATCGAATCCCGATTCACGTCTGTAGTCTGCGCGCCAGTTTACTCACAACACGATGAACTAAGCACGCAAGTGAGCGTCGGCCCGGACGAGGGCTTGAAAAAGGACTCCAGCGTTCATTGCGATGAATTGGTCAGCCTTCCGAAATCCCTCTTCATCAACTATGTGGGATCGCTGAAGGGCGCCAGGCTGCTAGAACTCGATCGTGCTCTGGCAATCGCGCTCGGACTCGGCAGCGCCGGACTCCCTTCGTAGCGTACGCCCCCGAGTCACGATTCTGTTCACGGAAGTGAGCTTCCTGCTAGCCCCCTCCCGCCGCACTCCCGTAGCGTAGATACAAGAGCCATAATAGATCGACTCGCCATGCACGCTGTCTCCAAGATCGACCCAGCCGCCGCGCAAACTCCCCCGCTCTATCAGCACCACAGCACCGGTTTCCGGCGCGCGACGTACGTGGATCGCGCCTTGGGATCGGTCCACATGGGCACGGGCATCTGCTTCCTTGATCCCAACGGCGCCATTCAGCTGCACCTGCACTCGTTCGAAGAAAGCTTCTACATTCTGGAAGGCAGCGTCTCCGTCCAAATTGGTGAGATGACGCACACGCTCGGCCCCGGCAATTTCGGATTGATCCCCACCGGCCTGCGGCACGCCTGGCGCAACACAGGCGGCGCACCAGCGCGTTGGCTCGAGATGCAGGCGCCGCAACCGAGGCCGATTGAATACGGTCGCGATACGTTTTTCACCGGCGACGCCCTCTCCCCAGACGCGAGCGTTCCCATCGGCTACTTCGACGAGTCGCAACTTCCCCGCCCCGGCGGCGCATCGCAAATGGAAGGCTTCAACCCCACCACCGGCGTAGCCATCAAGATGTTCGTCGATCGCTCGTTCGGCGCCATCCACCAATCGCTGTTCTTGATTCAATATTCACCCGGCGCAAAGATCGATCCGCACGATCACACCTTCGAAGAGTCGTACTTCATCGTCGGCGGCCGCATCCACGCCATCGCGGACGGCAAGAGCTACGACCTGGGTCCCGGCGACGTGATTTGGACCGGCGTCGGCTGCATCCACAGCTTCGCTAACACAGGCGACGAACCCGTCCGCTGGATTGAGACGCAAGCGCCGCTGCCGCCCGCCAAGGAAGTATTCCGATTCGAGCGCGATTGGACGAAATTCGCGTGACGCTTAGCAATCGCTAAAATACCAGGAGAAAATAATGCCGACCGAAGCCCATCCCGAACCCACTTTCGGCGCCACGCGCACCAAGCCATTCACCTCCCAAGAGTTTCTGGAAAGCCTCCGCGATGGCCGCGAGATCTGGATCTACGGCGAGCGGGTGAAAGACGTCACCACCCATCCGGCGTTCCGCAATACGGTTCGCATGCTGGCGCGCTTGTATGACGCGCTGCACGATCAGCGCAAATCGATTCTCTGCACCGACACCGACACCGGCAGCGGCGGCTACACGCATCACTTCTTCAAAGCGCCGCACAATGTCGAGGAAATGGTGGCATCGCGCGACGCCATCGCCGAATGGGCTCGCGTCACCTATGGCTGGATGGGCCGCAGCCCGGATTACAAGGCCGCGTTCCTGGCCACGCTGGGCGCCAACTCCGACTTCTACACGCCGTATCACGAAAACGCGCGCCGCTGGTACAAGAAGGTGCAGGAGGAAGTCACCTTCGTCAATCACGCCATCGTGAATCCGCCGGTGGATCGCAACAAGGAACTATCCGAAGTCCGCGACGTGTACATGCACGTGGAGAAGGAAACCGACGCCGGCTTGGTCATCAGCGGCGCGAAAGTGGTGGCCACCACGTCCACGTTGACCCACTACAACTTCATCGCGAACAACGGGGCGCTGCCCATCAAGACCAAGGATTTCGCGTTCGTCTGCATCGTCGCCACCGACTCGCCGGGCGTCAAGCTGTTCTGCCGGCCATCCTACGAAATGACCGCGGCGGCCGTCGGCAGTCCGTTCGACTATCCCCTGTCAAGCCGGCTCGACGAGAACGATTCGATCATCGTCTTCGACAAAGTTCTCGTCCCCTGGGAGAACGTCTTCGCGTACGGAGACATCGACAAGGTCAACAACTTCTTCCCGCGCTCCGGCTTCCTGCCGCGCTTCATGTTCCATGGCTGCGTTCGTTTGGCGGTTAAGCTCGATTTCATCGCGGGCCTGTTGCTCAAAGGCGTGGAGGCCACTGGCACAAAAGATTTTCGCGGCGTGCAGGCGCAAGTGGGCGAAGTGCTGGCATGGCGCAATCTGTTCTGGGGCCTCACCGATGCGATGGCGCGCACCACTACCCCCTGGACGCCCGGTTACGTGCTGCCCAATCTCGATTACGGCCTGGCGTATCGCGTGGCGTCCAATTTGATCTATCCCCGGCTCAAGGAGATCATCGAAAACGTGCTCGCGAGCGCGCTCATTTATCTTCCCTCTCACGCCAACGATTTCAAGGTGCCCGAAATCCGCAATTACCTGGAGACCTTCGTGCGCGGCTCCAACGGCTACTCGGCGCTGGATCGCGTGAAGCTGATGAAGCTGATGTGGGACGCGATGGGCACCGAGTTCGGCGGACGTCACGAGCTCTACGAGCGCAACTATTTCGGCAATCACGAGAGCATCCGCTTCGAGACCCTGATGGTGGCCGATCAGTTGGGCCAATCCGCCAAATACAAGGGCTTCGCCGAGCAGTGCATGGCCGAGTATGACTTGGACGGCTGGACGGTCCCGGACCTGATTAATCCGGATGATATTAATATTGTTATGAAGAACGCGCGCAAGTAAACGGCCGCGGCGATTAGTGACCAATCAGGCGTATTGAATCAAACAATCGACACCCGGCAGTTTCGCAATGCGCTTGGCCGCTTCGCCAGCGGCGTCACCGTTCTAACCGCGCCATACGAGAATCAAACGCACGGCATGACCGCGAATGCGTTCGTCTCGGTGTCGCTCGATCCGCCGCTCGTCTTGGTGTCGTTGGACAATCGCTCCAACATGCACCGCATCCTACCCTTGGTGCGGCGCTTCGGCATCAGCGTGCTGGCAGAAGATCAGGAGCCGCTGAGCAATCACTTTGCCGGACGCACCGTGCCGGGCCTGCACGTGCGATTCATAACGCGCCGGGACATCCCGCTGCTCGCCGGCGCAGTAGCGTACTTCGTGGTTGAGGTGATCGACATTCATGCGGCGGGCGACCACACGCTCTATATCGGACGCGTGGAGCACTTCGAATCCGGCGAGGGCAATCCGCTCCTCTTTCACGCCGGACGATATGGGCGGATTCGCGAAGAAAAGGGACGGCCCACCCAGTGGCCGGAGGACGAGTTCTCGTTGTTTTCGATCGGCAGCGTGGATCCGCCGGTCACTTAAGAACGCTCCCTGTGGTCGCGGCTCGGTCTTAGACGGCCGGTGCTTCCACGGTGTGCTCGTTGAAGCTGTATCCGAAGCCGCGAACCGCGCGGATGAGCGACGGATTGGCCGGGTCCGGCTCGATCTTTTGGCGGAGCCGCAAAATGTACACGTCCACGGTTCGATCGGTAACAGCCCGGTCATGCCCCCAAACAGAATCCAGAAGCTGCTCGCGGCTGTAAACGACACCTGGACGACTCATGAGAAATTCCAGCAGCCGGAATTCCGTCGCGGTGAGCGCGACCTCAGCCCCCCGCAACGTAACGCGACAGCTGGCCCGATCCAGCTCCAGATCTCCCGCCCTGACCGTGCGGGCCGGCGACGTCTGCGAGCGGAACTGGTTCTTCACCCGCGCGATCAGCTCGCGGACGAAGAACGGCTTCACCATGTAATCGTTGGCGCCCAGCTCCAAGCCCAGAATGCGGTCCGTTTCCGAAGCGCGAGCCGTGAGAAAAATGATCGGCACGTGCGCCAGCTCGGAATGATTGCGCAGGCCTTTGCAAATCTCCAGGCCATCCGAATCCGGCAGCATGATATCGAGAATCGCCAGGTCCGGCCGTTCCCGGCGGCAAAGTTCAACCGCGCCGCGTCCCGTCTGTGAGCCCGCGACCGCGAACCCCTCTTTCTCCAGGTTGTACTTCAGAAGCGAGTAGAGGTCGGCATCGTCTTCGATGAGGACTATTTTCTTCATGGGCCCTTACTTGAAGGTAACCCGATTTACGTTACGAACGCATTACAGCCAGGTTAACGCTGGTTGAAGGCGGTACTTTCTTCTACGTGCCCAGGCGACGGTTGGTACAGGCCCCGCTCGTATATGTAGCGGCTCACAGCCGGCGGCAACTCCTCGGGAATCTCCCCTGCGGCCAGTTTCCGCCTTATTTCTGACGATGATACCGGCAGCGCCACGGTGTCCAGCCGGTGCACTCGCGCACCCGGAGGCGCTGAATAGGGATGGCCCGGCCGCGTTACCACAATGAACTCGGTGAGCCGCACCAGATCCTGCCAGCGGTGCCAAGTGGGGATTTCGGCGAAGGCGTCCGCGCCGATAATGAAATAAGGTTGCTGGCCGAGCTCGCGGACGCGTTCCACGGTGTCGAAGGAGTAGCTCTTTCCATCGCCCGCTTCCAGCCGCGATGCGATGAAGCGTGGATCCACTTGGCAGGCCAGTTCCGTCATGCGGAAGCGATCCTCATACGTGGCGCCAGTGTGCGCGGTCTTGTGCGGCGGATGGGCGGCTGGAATAAACCAGACCTGTTCGAGATCGAACTGATCCGCGGCTTCGCGCGCCACGTCGAGATGGGCGTTATGGATAGGGTCGAACGTGCCGCCGAACAGGGCCAGTCGCATGACTAGTTCTTCCGGCCATACATTTCCACCGGGATTTGTTCAGTTTAGCGCACCGCGGAAATCACGCGCTGGCAACTTAGTTTTGTTCCACTACGCGCAGGTCGTTGGTCACCGAGAAAACTCCGGGAACCGTGTTCGCCCGGATATTCGCCGTGTTCTTGTCGCTCTGATTGTCCACCACGCCCACCAGCGTCACGTGTCCGTTCTCGACGATGATGTGGATCGAGGGCTGTGTGCCCAACCCGTATCGGTACAGTCCACCGAATCCGTAAATCGAGTGGTACTCCGCCATTCGAATGCGATTGTCGAACGACGACAGAGGCAGAACGCGGATGTTATCGATTACCTGCGTTACACCAGCCAGATGCTTGACAGATCCCTCGGCATCGTTTTTCACAACGGGTTGCGTCACTTCGCCCGACAACGTTACAACACCATTGTCGACGCGGTAGTTCAAGTCGTCGAACACGCTGTAGTAAGGGATCATCACCAATTGATGGCGAACCTGGTCCGTCAAATCCTGGGGCGCATTACCGTTGCTGGCGAACATCGGCACACCGGCAATCATTAACGCTGCGGTAAATGCAATGCTTTGAACGATTCGTTTCATATGCTTCTCCTCTTCTCCACACTAAATGGGATGTTTGGCCGATGGCCGAAGTTGCTGCCATTACGGAGCTTTACATCCCAGAGCTTACGAGAAGAGCGGCTTCCGGCCACTTGGGCACGCTATCATAGAAGTTACACCCTTATATTTACTTCCATGCAAGAATCACGCACGCCAGAACTAGGTATCAACAGTTGGCTCGAAGACGAGCTGTATCAGCAGTATTTGAACGATCGCAAGGCGGTCGACGAAAGCTGGAAGGAAGTCTTCGAGACCAACGGCGCCGCAGCTCCGGGGAATGGCGCCGCTGCTCCGGAAAACGGCTCCCACGATCAGGCGCCCGCGTCCACGCTGCCGGCCGTTCCCGAGCATCAGCCGATAGCTGGTGAAACGCTTGTGCCGTTGCGCGGTGCGGCGGCTCGCATCGCCGAGAACATGAACGCCAGCCTCAGCATCCCGCTGGCGACGTCGCAGCGCGTGATGCCGGTGAAGGTGATTGACGAGAATCGCCGCATTCTCAACGAACACCGCACGCTGATCGGCAAGAGCAAGATCTCCTACACGCACATCGTCGCCTGGGCGATCGTGAAGGCGCTTCCCACCAATCCTTCCTTGAATCACGCGTACGCGGAAACCAATGGCCAGCCGTTTCGCGTGGTGCGCGACACCGTGAACATCGGCATCGCGGTGGACGTAGCGGGCAAGGACGGTACGCGTTCCTTGAAGGTGCCGAACATCAAGGACACCGGCTCGATGGACTTCGCGCAGTTCGTCAAGGCCTTCGACGACATCATCTTTCGAGCGCGCAACAATAAACTAACGGTCCAGGATTTCGAAGGCACCACCATTTCGATGACCAATCCGGGCACGGTGGGCACGCTTGGATCGGTGCCTCGGCTGATGCCTGGCCAGGGCGCCATCATCGCCACCGGCGCCATCGATTATCCGGCGGAATACCACGGCGTCACCGACCAGCTACGCGCCGCGCTGGGGCTAAGCAAGGTGATGGCGGTGACCTGCACCTATGATCACCGTGTTATTCAAGGCGCTGAGTCGGGTATGTTTCTTGGCCGTCTCCAGGCGTTGCTGGAGGGCGACGGCGATTTCTACGAGAAGATTTTTTCGGATCTCAAGATCCCGCACAAGCCCGTGCATTGGGAGCCGGATCGTCCGGTTGCGATCCAAGGCCTGCGGGGCGGCCAGCACGACGACGTGGCGAAGGAAGCCGCAGTATTGCAGTTGATCAACGCCTATCGCGTGCGCGGCCATCTTATTGCGGACTTTGACCCGTTAGGTTCGGAGCCGGTGTATCACTCCGAACTCGACCCGGCCACTTACGGGCTCACCATCTGGGATCTCGACCGCGAGTTCCTCACCGGCACATTGATGTCGGAAGACGATCAGCCGCAGAAGACCGCCACGCTGCGCGAGATTCTGGAAACCTTGCGCCAGACCTACTGCGGAAAAATCGGATGCGAGTACATGAACATCCAGATTCCGGAGCAGAAGCGCTGGCTGCAGCTACGGATGGAGCCCACCGGCAATCGCTGGCCGATCGACGAGCCGACCAAGCTGCGCGCCTTGCAGCGCGTCATCGAAGCCGAGGAGTTCGAGCGCTTTCTGCATACGCGCTTCATCGGGCACAAGCGCTTTTCGCTGGAAGGCGGCGAATCCGCCATCGCGATTCTGGACGAAATCCTGGATCGCGCGGCCGACACCAACGTGCATGAGACGGTCATCGGCATGGCCCACCGCGGGCGCTTGAATGTCCTGGCGAACATCGTCGGCAAGTCCCTGTTGCAACTGTTTTCCGAGTTTGAAGGCATCGATCCCGAAAGCACGCACGGCTCGGGCGACGTGAAATATCATCTCGGCGCGAGCGGCGTGCGGAAATCGTCCTCGGGACGCGAGATCGTGGTTTCGGTAGCGTTCAATCCGAGCCATCTGGAAGCGGTGGACCCGGTGGTGGAAGGTCTCGTGCGGCCCAAGCAGGACCGGCTCGGCGACACCAACCGCGAGCGCGTCATCCCCATCTTGATTCACGGCGACGCCGCTTTCGCCGGCCAGGGCGTGGTTCCCGAGACGCTCAACCTCTCGCAACTGGAAGGCTACACAACCGGCGGCACCATTCACCTGGTGATCAACAACCAGATCGGATTCACCACCAATCCCAATGAAGCGCGTTCGACGCCGTACTCAACCGACGTCGCGCGCATGGTGCAGGCGCCCATCTTCCACGTCAATGGCGACGATCCGGATGCTTGCATCCGCGTGGCGCAGATGGCCTACGACTATCGCCAGACATTCAAGCGCGACGTGGTGATCGACATGTTCTGCTACCGCCGGCATGGCCACAACGAAGGCGACGACCCGAGCTATACGCAGCCGATTCTGTATCGCAAGATCCGCAATCATCCGTCGGTGGCGGCGCAGTACTCCGATCACCTGGTGCGCGAACACTTGATCGATGACGAGCAAGTTGCGCAAATCCGTAAGAGCATCAGCCAGCGGCTCAACGATATCTTCGACGCTTCCAAGCAGAACCAGGAAGAATACCAACTCCAGGATCTCAGCGCCGTGGAGCTTGACGAAATCGCGACGCCAAGTCCGAACACGGCCGTGGATCGAGCCGCGCTGGAGCGTGTGGTTCACGGCATCACCACGTTTCCGGATGAATTTCACGTACACCCCAAGCTGGAAGGCACGCTCAAGAAGCGCCAGGAAATTCTGCGCGGAGCGCCAATCGATTGGGCCACAGCGGAAACGCTGGCCTTCGGAACTCTGGTTATGGAACGGACGCCGATCCGTTTAAGCGGACAGGATAGCGGGCGCGGAACTTTCAGCCAGCGCCACCTGGAGCTGTTTGACAGCGAAACCGGCCAGCGCTACATTCCCTTGCAGCATCTCGCGCCAAACCAAGCGCGCTTCGAAGTCTACGACAGCTCGTTGAGCGAGTACGCGGTTATGGGATTTGAATTCGGCTACAGCGTGGCCGATCCGCTGACGCTGGTGCTGTGGGAGGCGCAGTTCGGCGACTTCGCCAATGGCGCGCAAATCCTGATCGACCAGTTTGTCGCCAGCGCCGAATCCAAATGGGGCCAGCCCAGCGGTCTGGTGTTGCTGTTGCCGCATGGCTACGAAGGACAAGGCCCCGAGCATTCCAGCGCGCGCATCGAACGCTTCCTGACCCTCTGCGCCGAGGACAATCTGCAAGTGGTGAACGCTAGCACGCCCGCGCAGTATTTCCATCTGCTGCGCCGGCAGATGCACGGCGGAGCGGACCGCCGTGGAGTCCGCAAACCGCTGATCGTCTTTACTCCCAAGCGAATGTTGCGCCACCCCAAGGCTGTCTCGAACATCAACGAATTGATGACGGGCTCATTCCGCGAAGTGCTCGACGACACCACGGGCATGGAATTATCGCGGGTCAATCGCGTGTTACTGTGCTCCGGACAGGTTTACTACGACATCCTGGCCGCGCGAGACGAGCGCAACATCCAGAATGTGGCGGTGATTCGTCTGGAGCAGATCTATCCATTCCGGGCAGACCAAGTGCGCGATATTTTGGCGCGCTATCCGGAAACGGCCGAGGTCGTGTGGGTGCAAGAGGAACCGCGCAACATGGGAGCGTGGCGTTTTGTGCAGGAACAGTTTCAGGCCATTCTCGACCCCACGCAGCGCGTGCTCCGGTATGCCGGCCGCGCCGCGAGCGCGAGTCCCGCTTCCGGATCGTTCAAGCGCCATCAGCAGGAGTTGGCCGAGCTGCTGGACCAGGCGCTTTCCGCCGAAATCAGATTGGAAACAGCGACGACGACCAAGCGCAAGGTGCTGGCGCGCCGTAAACGCTAGGCAACGACGCGCGGATCGGGGACCGGATAACCGATCGCGAAATGGTACACCACCACGTGTGCTGGCTCGGAGGCCAGGTTGAGGTAACGATGCACTTCATCGTCGAAAAATGCGCCGATTCCGGTCGCTCCTAGCCCCAGCGCTTCAGCGGCAAGATATAGCCGCTGTCCGATGGCGCCGGCTTCGAAATGCACGTAGCGGTAGCCTCGGTCGCCAAGGGCGCGGACGGCGCGGTCGAGATCGCCGATCATAGAGAACGCCACGCAGGCGTTACCCGCGAGATCCTGGCCGAGGCTCAGTCCGGCGGCTGCGACCCGCTGGTCGCCGCTTCTGATCTGCTCCAATTCGGCGCTCTCGGGCCAGTATCGATACACGCCAGGTTCGAGGCCGTCGACGCGATGCACGTACAAATAGAGCTGGATGAAATCCGGGCGCGTAGTGGACATGACCGCCGAAAGCTGCGCGAGCGACATGGATGGCGTGAAACCCACGAAGTCGAGCGCCGAACGCCGCTTGCGCGCGACCTCGCCAAAAGCAAGTGTCGATGAAGCAGGAACGGGCAGCTTGATCTCGCCTGACCCAGAAGGAGCCGGCTCCGCGGGTGTGTTGAGTGTTGGCTTGGTGGCGCCGTGAATCGATTCAATCCACGGGTAAGCGATGGTTTCCTTGGAAAGCTGGTTCGCTTGCCCGCCGTACCAAACAGTCTCGCGATGGTCGGGTTCGCGCACTGGAATTGACTTGCCCCTCAGCTCGAGAATCAGCATCGGCCACTCGTCTTCGTGGAGGCGGCAGAGTCGCGCGACGTCATCGTCCGGGAAGTCTCGAACGGCCAAGCCGTCGCACCCCATGGCTCGGGCAGCGAGCGCGAGCGCCTGCCAGGCGTGCCCGATGTCGTGCAAGCAATATCGATAGGCCCGATCCCGGTACTTCCATGCCTCGCGCCACGCAATGCTGGTCAGAACAAATACGATTAGCGCCGAGCTCGCGATCAGCTTCATGTCAAAATCGCCGGTCGCGCGCTGCTCCGCCATGTGTGAAGAGGGACGGTAATGATACAGTCCATCCGGCCACTCCTTTAAGCCGCGCGTGACGAAGTGAAATTCCGTCGGATGCAGATTGCCAGAGGATGGATTCACGCGCAACGCATAGCGGTCTCCGGTGGATGGGACAAGCTTGGAAGCGCTGATCGACGCGGAATAGAACAGTAGTTCGGAAAGGAACGCCGGACCGTCTACGGCTTCTGTCGCGCCTGTGCCGCCGCGAAGCAATTCGAGTGCGGGGATCTCAGGGCTGGGCGGGTCGGCGGGAAGGTCGAGCACCGGCGCGCCCTCATAATGCCGGAACGGATTGGGCATGTTCTTCCAATCGAGAACGTGCTGGGTTCGCCGCAGCGACTGGACACTATGCTTGGTGAATTCGTGATACTCCCGCCAGGTCAGGCAGTGCCCTCGATGGGAGCTTGCCACCGGAACAGGAAAAAGTGGCGGCCGCAAAGAGAGCAGCGATAGGGTAACAGGATCCAGTGGAGAGCCTTCTCCATGGCGTTTCGAACGCCGACGCCCCTAAATTCGACAGATCTGCAATTCGGACATTGCGTGGAGAACATAGTGTTCCATAGCCTCATTCCTACCCGTCAGTTTTCGCCGCACTGCCCGTGCCACGGGCCTGGCTACTCCGGAATGACGGCGTGGACTTGCCGACATTGGCATCGCTGCTGCTACGGCCCATGTCCGGGCGGCTTGCTTCCCGGGCGGCCTTGATCTGTTCAGGCGTCCTCAGGTCGGGCTCGGAGAGCTTAACCCGTTCCTTTGCGCGAGAGACTTGGCGCTTGTGGCGCTTTGCTAATCGTTTGTCCATTTTTTGAATTTACCGGAGGCACACGACTCTCGCATCCATTCACCAGTATCAGTTAATTATTGTTGCTTGTCAAGGCGAAGTCATGCCAGAATGGAGTAGTGATTCACCAGAAGTGGTGAATTTCCACCGAGGAGCCAGTGGACGTATCTCTCGTGATAAAGCAGCGCTTGAGTGAGCTTGGCCTGGATCAGAGAGATCTGGCTGCCGCCACTCAGGTCACTGATTCCTATATCTCACAGCTCCTGACTCGAAAGAAGGCCCCTCCGGCGCCTGGGCGTACCGATATCTACGACAAGATGGGCGAATTCCTCAAGCTCCCGGCCGGAGAACTTTCGAGACTGGCGGAAGTTCAGCGTCAGGAGGAGTTGAAGAAGAGAGCGACCGAGCCGCCCAGGCCACTCTTCAAACAATGCCGGGATTTGATTCTCCGCAAATGCGAGCCCGAAAGGCAAAAGGAAGTACGCAGGATTTTTGAGAGAGAGCCCTTTGGCGAACTCGAGCGCCTGGTCACGCAAAAACTTCTGGATGTCGCGCAAGGCATTGCCAAGGAGGAATTGCGAAGCGAGGAGTGGCTCCGGTTGATGGCTCAGCTCAGCGGCCGCAGCTACCAGCAGATGCGAGTCACGAGTCTAGAGTTCCTCGACACCGACGTCTTCAGTATCTCTGTTGAGAATTGCGTCTCTTTCCTCGATCCGATGATCGACTCCTGGGACATGGACCTTAAGACTTTCGGCTTGGAGATTATCTTGAACCGCCGGCTGGCGCCAGGCAGTGTAAAGCGATTTGAGTTTGTGGAACAGCAGCAACAAAAACGCTTCGCGATGGAACCAGGCTTTGAGCAGTTCCTCAACGATAAATCCCTGAGCGGCGACGTCAACGAAGAGGAGATCGAATTCCTGAAGACGCTGGAGTTCAATGGGAGACGGCCCACTCCTCTGTACTATTACCGAGAACTGCAAAACCTGAGGGACCCTCTGCATTTCATTGCCGCGGCGCGGCACAAGGAGCAACCCAAGGAAGCAAACTAGGCCGCGGTCGGAGCCCGCCGGGCAGCAAAGGAATGCCTCATGCAACCAACCACTAAAGTTCGCAAAATCGCTTTTGTCGGCGACCATTTGCCGCGCAAATGCGGCATCGCCACGTTCACGTCCGACCTGCTGGCGGCGGTCGCGGCCGCGCATCCTCAAAGCCAGTGCTTCTGTGTGTCCGTCAACGACATCAAAGGTGGTTACGACTACCCGGAAGTAGTTCGCTTTGAGATTGAGGAGCAGGACTTGTCGTCCTATTTGCGCGCCGCGGACTTCCTCAATATCAGCAACGTGGACATTGTCTGTTTGCAGCACGAGTTCGGAATTTACGGCGGGCCGGCCGGCGGTCACATCCTGGCATTCCTGCGCGAACTGAGGATGCCGGTTGTCACCACGCTGCATACTATTTTGCGCGAGCCGAGAGCGGACCAAAGGCGCGTCATGCAGGAGTTAATCTCCCTTTCCACGCGGCTGGTGGTCATGGTTGAGCGTGGCCGGCAGATGCTAGAGGACATTTACCACGCGCCGCCGGAAAAGGTCGATCTGATCGCGCATGGCATCCCCGACGTGGGGTTCGTCGATCCAACCTACTTCAAGGATCAGTTTGGCGTGGAGGGAAAGGTGGTGCTACTCACCTTCGGCCTGCTTTCGCCCAACAAGGGCATCGAGTATATGCTCAACGCCCTGCCGCGGATTCTGGCCGAATTTCCGGACGTCGTTTACATCGTTCTGGGGGCCACTCATCCCAATGAACTGCGCGAGCATGGCGAAGCCTACCGGGTTAGCCTCGAACTCCTTGCCAAGAAAAACAAAATCGAGAAGAACGTTATCTTCTACAACGATTTCGTGGACCTCGAGAATCTGAAGGAGTTCATAGGAGCCGCGGACCTCTATATCACGCCCTACCTGAACGAAGCTCAGATCACCTCGGGCACGCTGGCTTACACGTTTGGAGCCGGCAAAGCAGTGATTTCGACGCCCTATTGGCATGCCGCCGAACTGTTGGCGGAGGATCGCGGAGTCCTGGTTCCATTTGGCGATGCCCCGGCTCTCGCACGTGAAGTGATTGGCTTGCTGGGGGACGACACTCGCCGCCACGCCATGCGCAAGAACGCTTATCGGATGGGCCGCGAGATGGTTTGGAGCAACGTCGCGCAGCTCTATATGCATTCCTTCGAGTCGTCGCGGCTGGAGGGTGCGGCGCTCTCCCGAAAATTCCTTGTTACCAAGACACTCGACCAGAGACCGCGGGAACTGCCGGAGTTGAAGTTGAATCATCTCTCGCGGATGACCGATTCGACCGGCGTCTTCCAGCACGCCATTTTTGGCGTCCCGAATTTTTCCGAGGGCTATTGCACCGACGATAATGCGCGTGCATTCATCCTGGCGGTGCTGCTCGGCGAACTGGAAGAAGAGCCAGAGCTGGCGCGGAACATGGCCACCACTTGCGCCGCCTTTCTGCATCACGCGTTCGATAGCCAGACCCAACGCTTTCATAACCACATGAGTTTTGACCGCCGCTGGCTCGACGACCAAGGCTCGGAAGACTGTCAGGGCCGCGCGCTTTGGGCGCTCGGCGTCGCGGTGGGACGTTCTCCGTTCCGGACCTTTCAGATGATCGCTGGACAGCTTTTTGCGTCGGCATTGCCGGCCTTGACGGATTTAACGTCGCCACGGGCGTGGGCGTTCGGCCTCATCGGTATTCACGAATACCTGCGGCGATTGAGCGGCGACAGCCTGGTCAACCAAACCCGCGAGACCCTTACCTGCCGGCTCATGAAGCTTCTCGAGCAGAGTGCCGACCCGGACTGGTGCTGGTTTGAAGACGAGCTGTCCTACGACAATGCCAAGCTCGCCCATGCTTTGATTCTGAGCGGGCACGCCACGGGACAGCCGGCGGTCTTTGAGCGAGGCTTGGAGGCCTTACGCTGGCTGAACGAGCTGCAGATCTCCGAGAACGGCCACTTTCGCCCAATTGGCAGCAATGGTTTCTACCGCCGGGGAGACACGCGCGCACATTTTGACCAGCAACCCATAGAGGCGCAAGCCATGGTCTCGGCCTGTCTGGAGGCGTATCGCGCCACATCCGACATCTGGTGGTACGAACAGGCCGAACGCGCCTTCGACTGGTTCATCGGCTGGAACGACCTGGGTTTGGAACTCTACTCGCCCGAGAGCGGCGGCTGCGGAGATGGATTGCACGTGGATCGCGTCAATGGGAACCAGGGAGCGGAATCCACGCTGGCCTTCTTGCTGTCACTGACGGAAATGCGCTTGGCGCAAAACATGGTGACCAGCTTTAAGGAACCGATCGCCAATGGAGTATACGCCCATCTGTGAGCATGAACACAATTTCCGCTAATTCGATTCAGGGCCCTTCAATTCACGGCACCTCAATTCACGTCAAACGCTCGGCCGTGGTGCTGGAGCCCGACCAGTCACGCGTTCTCTTGCGCCCTTTCATTCCGGGGAATTCACAGCGCGTCTCCGGAATCATCGCCAGGATCATGGCGCTGCCGGAAGAGCGGGTCGGCCCGCTGCTGGAGGAAATCTCCGCTGAATTTTCCCAGCGGCACCAGCACATCCACGATCGCTTCCTGGAACGCTTCGAACAAGTCCGCGACCTGGTGTTGACGGATCACGAAGTGTCCGAGCCAAGACGACTCTTGATCGGCTCCTATTTCCTGGCCGAATACTCTCTGGAATCTTCCGCGCTGTTCAATCCCTCGATCGTGCCGCATCCCGATCAAACAGGTCTCGAAGATGGAGCACTGCGGTTCATTATCAGCCTGCGCGCTACCGGAGAAGGGCACATTTCCTCCATCACGTTTCGAACCGGGATCATCCATTCCGATCCAGGGCAGCCCGATCAACGGATCGAGGTTGCAGCCCCCGCCGGCTTTCTCACGGAACCTCGCCAGACCCCGAATCCGGTCTATGAGAAGGGGTTGTTCGCGCGCAAACTTGAGGAACTGGGATTGAACGGTGAATATACGCGCAGGGTCATGTACACACTCGGCGAGTCGTTCGCATTGGGAGAGCTTCGCGCCAGTCTCCAAGCTGAACAATTCCGTCTGCCGGATGGAATGACGCAAGAAGATCAAAGCTCCGCACAAGGAATTTGGATGCTGGCCCGGTCCAACTATGAGGTCCAGTTCCAGCAGGACCAGCAGTTGTCGGCGCGCATATTGTTCCCAGCCACGCCCTCACAACGCAATGGCATCGAGGATGCGCGTTTCGTCCGTTTCCAAAACGAGGATGGCACTCACCGCTACTACGCGACGTTCACGGCCTTCGACGGCAGGGTGGTAGTGCCGGAACTGGTGGAGACTTCAAATTTCCTGCTCTTTCGGTTCATCACGCTGAACGGCCCGGCCGCCCAAAACAAAGGCATGGCGCTGTTCCCGCGAAAGATCAATGGCCTCTTTGCCATGCTTTCGCGACAGGATAACGAGAATATCTATCTGATGTTTTCCGACAACGTCCATTTCTGGGATGACCAAAAGTTGCTCCTCAAGCCCGCTTTTCCGTGGGAACTGGTCCAGCTTGGGAACTGTGGATCTCCCATTGAAACCGATGCCGGCTGGCTGGTGCTGAGCCACGGCGTCGGCCCCATGCGCAAGTACTGCATTGGCGCGTTCTTGTTGGATCGCGATGATCCCAGCAAGGTGATCGGCCGGCTTCGCGAGCCCTTGCTCAAGCCCAATCAGAATGAGCGTGAAGGCTACGTTCCCAATGTCTTGTATACCTGCGGTGCTCTGGTCCACAACGGCGAGCTGATCATCCCTTATGGTTTGGCCGACCACGCCACGGGTTTCGCAACCGTCCCGCTGGCTGAGGTGCTGGCTGCCATGGAGTAGGGTCGTATGAAGATCACCGTTACGCACTCCACGGTTTACCGCTACGATTTCCCAGTGTTCCTCGAGCCGCACATTTTCCGGCTTCGGCCACGCACCAACAGCTCGCAACGGCTGCTCGCGTTCGACCTTCAGATCACGCCCCTGCCCGCCGGGACAACGGAGTGTTTGGATCAGGATGGCACTCTCGCCCTGAACGCGTGGTTTAATACGCCCACCAGGGAGTTGAGCGTACTGAGCCGGTTCACCGTGGAGATGCTTCGGCAAAACCCGTTTGATTACGTTCTCACCGGCCAATCGTTGCATCTTCCCCTGTGGTATCTGGAGCCGACCTGCGCGGCTCTCACTCCCTACCGCAACGACGCGCACGTCGCCGAATCCGTGAAGCAGTATGCGCAATGGATGGCCGCCGGCGCGCAGTGGAACACACTATCGTTTCTGCTGGCGTTGAGCCGTCAAATCTTTCAAACCTGCCGCCAGGTGATCCGTCATTACGGTCCGCCTTGGCCCTCGGACCGAACGCTGAGTGCGCAGGAGGGATCTTGCCGCGATCTGGCCGTCCTATTCTGCGATGCTTGCCGCGTGATGGGATTGGCCGCCCGGTTCGTCAGCGGATATGAATGCGCGTCGGCGAGCGCGCAAGATACGTACATGCATGCCTGGGCCGAAGTCTATTTGCCGGGCATCGGCTGGCGCGGCTACGATCCCGCTCGCGGTCTGGCGGTGTCGAACGGACATGTCGCCGTGGCCGCCGGCTTCGATCACGATCTCGCTTCGCCGGTGGCTGGATGGTACTCGGGTGGATCGGCGTCGCGGATGGAGGCTTCGCTCAACCTGCAGGTGGACCATGCGGCATAAGCGCGTGGCAGTCTTATCACCGGTGGCCTGGCGAACTCCTCCGCGGCAATACGGGGCATGGGAAACAGTAGCCAGCAACATCGCCGAAGGACTTGTCGCCCGTGGCTGGGATGTGACGTTGTTCGCCACTGGGGATTCCGTTACCCGCGCTCACCTGCATGCCGTGATCGACCGGGGCTATGAAGAGGATTCCGCCGTGGATCCCAAAGTCGCGGAATACCTGCACATCTCCGAAGCTTTCGAGCGCGCCGCGGAGTTCGACCTGATCCACAGCCATTACGACTTCATGGCGTTGTCCTACACCCGGCTCGTCCGGACGCCGGTCCTCACCACCATCCACGGATTCTCGTCCGCCCAGATCATGCCGGTCTATCAGAAGTATCGCGACGGGTATTTTGCTTCCATCAGCGACTCCGATCGCGCGCCGGGACTCAATTACCTGGCGACGGTGTACAACGGAATCGATCTCAACCTGTATCCGCTTCAGGAATCTGGCGGCGATGACCTGATTTTTCTGGGGCGAATTCATCCGGACAAGGGCGTCCATCTGGCGATCGAGGTTGCGAGACTGAGCGGATTACCACTGCTGATCGCCGGAATTATCCAAGACGAAGCCTATTTCCGCGAGCGCGTAAAGCCATTCCTTGATGACCAGATTCGTTATGTCGGACCAGTAGACGTCGAGGGCAAGAACGAATTGTTCGCGCACGCCCGAGCGCTGCTCCACCTGAACACTATCCCAGAGCGATTTGGTCTTGTTCTGGCGGAAGCCAATGCCGCCGGCGTGCCGGTGATCGCCATGGATTTGGGTTCCTGCCGCGAAGTGATCGAGGACGGCCAGACCGGGTTTCTGGTCGCGAGCGTCCCCGAAGCAGTGCGGGCCTTGGATCGGATTCCTGAAATCGATCGCGCGGCGTGCCGGCAGCGGGTCCAGGAGCGCTTTTCCATCGAAACCATGGTGGAGGCGTACGAACGAGTCTACTGCAAGATTTTCGATCTGGAAGCGAATAAGCGCTCATGAAAGACATAGTCCGACGATACGGCCAAAATCCGATCCTCACCAAAGCCCAGATCCCGTACCCGGTGGAGACGGTTCACAACGCGGCGGTGGTGAAGCTTCAGGACAAATACATCATGCTGTTCCGCTCTCATCTCCGGACCGGAAGGTCGATCCTTGGGTTGGCGCGCAGTCACGACGGGTTCCGTTTCACCGCCGATCCGGCGCCCTTTATAGTTCCCGAGCGCAGCGGCCCTTTTGCCGACTATGAAGAGTTCGGCGTCGAGGACCCACGCATCACACAGCTCGACGGGGAATATATCATCACCTACAGCGCCTACTCGCGCAATGGCGTGCGGATCGCGCTGGCCAAGACGAAAGATTTCAGCCACGTGGAAAAGGTCTGCATGATCACGGAAGCGGACTATCGGAACGTGGTGATCTTTCCCGAAAAGTTTGACGGGCTCTACGCCCGGCTGGACCGGCCGCATTCGGAGATTGCTCCCTGGTCGATCTGGATTTCCTATTCCCCGGATTTGCGTTTTTGGGGCGAGTCCCAGCTCATCATGCGGCCGGAGCCGTATCACTGGGATGAAATGAAGATCGGCCCCGGCGCGCCGCCGATCAAAACCGATCGGGGATGGCTCTCCATCTATCACGGAGTTTTCAAGACCATGGATGGATCGGTCTATCGTTTGGGCGTCGCCCTGCATGACCTGCACAATCCCGCAAAGATCATCGGCGTGGGCGACTCCTGGATTCTGCAACCGGAGGACCCGTGGGAACTAACCGGATATGTCCACAATGTGGTCTTCACCTGCGGCGCGGTTCCAGAATCCGACGGAACCGTGAAGATCTATTGGGGCGGTGCGGATACGGTGATGTGCGTGGGTGAAGCGAACATCTCCGATCTGGTCGCTCTCTGCCTGGAGCACGGCAGACCGGCGAAGTAGGAGAGCTCAGGGCCGATCGTAGCCGTCAGGTTCGACGTCAGGCACTTTGTCTAGCGCGGCAAGGAACTTCTCGTGAGTGCCGCCGTCGGCTCGCTGCTGCAGCTGCTTCCAGGCAGATAGTTGTTCGGCGAACGCCGAGGCGAAGACTTCATCGACGGAAACCCGTTGCGCCTTGGCAATCTCAAGCGCCTTCTGGTATAGATCGTCGGGTACGCTCATTGGCCTTTTCTCAGCATCTTCAGGATACGCTCATCATCCGAGTCCCCCACGGCAGCGACGTAGCGGGCCGCGACTGTCAGCAAGCGGGCTTTGTTGTTACAAAAGACGTGATTGCAGGGCGCGATGACGCTAGTCTATGAGGTATGAACCCAGCCGCCAAAGAGACTCAGCCAAGACAGCGCGGATTTGTGCGGCGGTTCTTTGACAATCTCGGGCCGGGATTGATCACCGGCGCAGCCGACGACGATCCTTCGGGGATCTCGACTTACTCGGTGGCCGGCGCGGTCTTCGGATACTCCTTCCTGTGGACGGCCCTGGTTACTTTTCCGCTGATGGCGGCCGTGCAACTGATGTGTGCACGCTTGGGAATGGTTACGGGCCGCGGGCTCGGGGGAGCGATCCGATCGCGCTATCCGCGCTGGGTGCTATGGCCTGCCTGCCTGCTGCTGATTGTCGCGAACGTGTTCAACATTGGCGCGGACCTGGGTGGCATGGCCGATGCAATGCATATGGTAACTGGAGTTCGATCCTACTTCTGGACAGTCTTCTTTGCGTTGCTAATTGCCGGCCTGTTGATCTGGAGCTCCTACAATCTTATAGCGCGCGTCTTCAAGTGGCTGACACTGGTGCTGTTCGCTTACGTCATCACCGCCTTCCTGGCGCGGCCAGATTGGACCAGCATCTTGCACGGAACGTTTGTGCCGAATGTCGAATGGACGCGATCCTACATGTCCGTGTTGGTGGGAATTCTGGGCACCACGATTTCTCCCTATCTGTTTTTCTGGCAGGCGGCGGAGGAAGTGGAGGAAGACCGAAAGCTCGGGAGAACTACCCTGGCGCAGCGGCGCGGCGCCACCGATCAGGAATTGAGGGCGGCCAAGGACGACGTGTTCACGGGAATGTTCTTTTCCAATCTGGTGATGTTTTTCATCATCCTCACGACGGCGGCCACGTTGCACGCCCATGGCGTGCGGAATATCGAAACGGCGCAACAGGCCTCCGAGGCATTGCTGCCGTTAGCGGGTCCTGGCGCCTATTGGCTGTTCACGCTCGCATTGGTGGGGACGGGTATGTTGGGTGTCCCCGTGCTGGCGGGATCTTGCGCTTATGCAATCGCGGAGGCTGCGTCCTGGAAGGCGGCGTCGCTGAGCAGCAAGCCCCTTCGGGCGCCGCGCTTCTACCTGGTGATCGCGGCAGCGATGGTGGTGGGACTGGCCCTCGATTTTGCGGGTCTGAATGCGGTGAAGATGCTGTTCTGGTCGGCTATCGTGAATGGTGTCCTGGCGCCGCCGCTGGTGGTTTTGGTGGTGCTGCTTACCAGCGATAAGAAGGTAATGCGCGGGCGTGTGAACTCCCGCGCAGCGAAGGTGTTGGGATGGGTCTGCGCCGGCCTGATGAGCGCGGCGGCGGTTGGACTCCTGGTTACTTAGTAATCCATGCCCCCGCCTCCGTGTCCCATCGGGTTCATCGACGGGGCGGGATTGCGTTCGGGAATTTCGCTGATTATCGCTTCCGTCGTCAGCATCAGGGACGCGATCGAGGCCGCATTCTGCAAAGCCGTGCGAGTCACTTTGGTGGGATCGATGACGCCGGCGGCGATCAGGTCCTCGTACTTGCCGGTTGCGGCGTTATAGCCGAAGTGCGGGTCTTTGCTTTCGCGGACTTTCTCCACCACCACCGCTCCTTCCAGGCCCGAATTGAGCACGATCTGGCGCAGCGGCTCTTCACAGGCGCGAGCGATGATGTTCAGACCGATCTGTTCATCGCCTTCCAGTTTGTGATCCCCGAGCGCCTTGGCCGCGCACAGCAGCGCCACGCCCCCACCCGCGACGATGCCTTCATCCACGGCAGCGCGCGTAGCGTGCATGGCATCCTCGACGCGCGCCTTCTTCTCCTTCATTTCCGTCTCGGTGGCCGCGCCGACCTTGATGATCGCCACTCCGCCGGCCAGCTTCGCCAGCCGCTCTTGCAATTTCTCCCTGTCGTAATCGGAACTGGTGTCCTCGATCTGCGCGCGCAACTGCTTAATCCTGCCTTGAATGGCTTTGGATTCGCCGGCCCCGTCGATGATGGTGGTGGTGTCCTTATCCACGGTGATCCGCTTGGCTCGGCCGAGATCCTCCAGCTTCACGCTTTCGAGCTTAACGCCGGTCTCTTCCGCAAGCGACTGGCCAGCGGTAAGGATGGCGATATCTTCCAGCAAAGACTTGCGCCGGTCGCCGAATCCCGGGGCTTTCACGGCGCAAACATTCAGCGTGCCGCGCAGCTTATTCACCACCAGGGTTGCCAGCGCTTCGCCTTCCACCTCTTCCGCGATAATCAGAAGCGGCTTGCCCGAGCGCGCGATCTGCTCGAGCAACGGCAGGATGTCCTTCATGCTCGCGATCTTCTTCTCGTGGATCAGAATATACGGATCTTCGAGCACTACTTCCATCCGCTCGGAGTCGGTGACGAAATAGGGCGAAAGATATCCGCGGTCGAACTGCATGCCTTCCACGGTGACCAGCTCCGTCACCATGGTCTTGGCCTCTTCCACCGTGATCACGCCGTCCTTGCCTACCTTCTTCATCGCCTCGGCAATGATGTTCCCGATGGTGTCATCGCTGTTGGCCGAAATGGTGCCCACCTGAGCGATCATGTCTCCGGTCACTGGTTTGGACATCTTCTGAACTGCTTCCACCGCGATTGCAACGGCTTTGTCGATGCCTCGCTTCATGGCCATCGGGTTCACGCCCGAGGTTACGGCTTTGACGCCCTCTCGAAAGATCATTTGGGCCAGGACCGTGGCCGTCGTGGTGCCGTCACCGGCCACATCGGAAGTTTTGGACGCCACCTCGCGCACCATTTGAGCGCCCATGTTTTCGAGCGGATCCTGGAGCTCAATCTCCTTGGCGACGGTCACTCCATCCTTGGTGATGGTGGGCCCGCCAAACTTTTTCTCAAGCACCACGTTGCGGCCTTTCGGCCCCAGGGTGACTTTCACCGCGTCCGCCAATTGATTCACTCCGCGCAGAATGGCCTGCCGCGAATTGTCCGCGTACACAATTTGTTTTGCCATCGAATTAGCTCGCTTTCTTTACAGCCACGGGCTGCTGATCGAGGATGCCTAGAACATCGTCCTCACGCATGATCATGTACTCTTCCCCATCCAGCCGGATTTCGCTGCCGGAATATTTTCCAAAGAGAATGCGGTCGCCGACCTGAACGTCCAGCGCGACCAGCTGGCCATCTTCCAGGCGTTTGCCCTTTCCAACCGCCATCACTTCACCCTCTTGGGGCTTTTCTTTCGCGGAATCGGGAATGTGCAAGCCGCCTTGCATCATGTCCCCTTTGTTCTCAACGCGCTTAACTACCACGCGGTCATATAACGGGCGAATTTTCATAGGTCTCAGGCCTCCCGGCCCCGATTGTGCTGAAGAGAGAGTGCGCGTGACGAACGCTCGCGCAGTTGAATAAGCTGGTCAGCGGCACACCGAAATTAGCACGTAAGCTCCAGGCTGTCTGTTCAAAAGTGCTCACATTTCATCCCGCCAGCCTTTCAGCGCGAACAATAAATCGGTCGGGGGCCGCGCCGACGAAGTAGAACGGATAGCAAGTGACCAGCGTCAGGATCTCACCGCCGCTCGAGTTCAATACCGCGATGTTCTCCGGACTGACCACTCGCGTGGACACGACACGGTAACGATACTCGCCTTGTAATGTGGTCACCACAATGACGTCGTTCGCGCGGATGTTCCGCAGCGGCCGGGAGAACGTATCGCGGTGCCCGGTGAGTGCCACATTGCCGGGTTGCCCCGGTAGCGGCGTGCCGGGAATGTGGCCGACCGCGCGCCGGAGAGTCTTTGGGTCGTCGCCTTCGATCAGTATCGCGGAGAGTCCCAGACGCGGGATTTCAAGGCGGCCAATCAGGCCTCTGGCCACGATAGCGGGAGGACTTGGTGCGCTCGCGTTGAGCTTAGATCCGTGATCTTGTAGCAGACGCCGCAAATCGCGGCTTTCGCGCTGTTGAAAAACCCAGGCGTCCACCATAACGAAACCGCAATAACCCAACAGCAGAGCAGCGCCAACGAAACACAAACACTGGGTCCACCGGAGAGTCCTTTGTGTCAGTTTTCTGCTGATCCTGACTCGCATTCAAACCGCTTGAATCTGGCGATATTCCGGCTCCCACATGGCGTCTCCCACTTGTTGCACGATGTCGTGGAATTTCATGCCCGCCAAGTCCTCCTGGACGGCGGCTTCCGCGACCGCCACCGCGACCGTCAAGGACACGTTACGCAAGTCGTCGACATGCGGGAGCAGCGAAGCCCCGGGCAGGCGCACGGCAACCAGACTCGAGACCGCGTTGGCCGCGGCCGCGAGCATGCCGTCACTGATCCGGCAGGCTCGAGAGACGATGGCGCCCAGGCAAAGGCCAGGGTACAGCATGGCGTTGTTCACCTGGCCGATGACATAAGTGACTCCCCGGTAAGTGACGGGCGGGAACGAGCTGCCAGTGGCAATCAGAGCCCGGCCCTCCGTCCAGGCAATCAGATCGGCTGGCGAGGCTTCAGCCATGGCCGCTGGATTTGAAAGCGGGAAGATGATGGGCCGCTCGCAATGCTTAGCCATTTCCCTGACCACGGTTTCGGTAAAAGCGCCCGCAGCCGTCGAAACGCCGATCAGCATTGTCGGCCGCACTTGGCGCACCAATTCGGCCAAGTCCTTGGCGCCATCCGAGCCGTTGTGCTTCCAGCGCTTCACCTCGGCATGCGGGCGCGCATACGGCGCCTGATAGTCGCGCAACCCCTCGCCCATGTCATCGGTGAGCAGGCCCTCCGAGTCCACCAGCCAGAAGCGCGCGGTGGCGTCCTCCCTGGACAGACCCTCCAGCACCATGGCATCTCGAATTTGATCGGCAATTCCCAAACCCGCCGTTCCGGCGCCAAGAATCACCACCCGTTGATTCCGCAGTGGCGATCCGCACACGCGCACCGCCGAGACCACCGCCGCCAGCGTGATCGCGCCCGTGCCCTGCATATTGTCGTTAAACGTACAGAACTGACCGCGGTATTTCTCGAGGATGCGCCGTCCGTTGCCGGGCGTGAAGTCTTCCCACTGCAGCAGCGCGTTCGGGAACAGTTTGGTTACGGCTTGCACATAGGCATCAATGAAAACGTCGTAGCGCTTCCCGCGGACGCGGGGATGCCGGTTCCCGATGTACATCGGATCCTTAAGCAGGCTTTCGCGGTTGGTGCCGACATCCAGCATCACCGGAATTACCCGCGTGGGATCGATTCCGCCGGCCGCGGTATAAATCGCGAGCTTGCCGATCGAGATTTCGATACCGCCCACGCCCCAATCTCCCACCCCCAGGATTTGCTCGGCGTCGGTCGCCAGGATCAAATCGATATCTTCGGGTCCGGCGCCGATGTTCCGAAAGGCTTCCTCGATTCCGTCAGGATGGTCGATGGAAAGGTAAACGCCTCGCGGACGCCGGCACTCGTGGTGATACTGCTGCATCGCCAAGCCGATCGTCCGATCGTTGACGATCGGTATCATCTCGCGGAGGTGCCCCGACAGCAAGCGGTAAAACAGGACCTCGTTACGGTCGTGCAGCGCAGTCAGGTAGATGTTCTTGCTGAGCGCGTCGGTGAGACGCTGGTACTGAGCAAAAGCCGACTTTACTTGAGCCTCGAGCGTATTGATCACGGGGGGTAACATGCCGGTGAGGCCCAGCTCTTTTCGTTCCTCCGCCGTGAAGGCCGTGCCCTTGTTCAGCAACGGTGTGGTGAGCACCGCCATGCCCCGTGCCTTGGTGTGATGGGCGCCGTTCCCGTTAGGCTGGGCACTACTCACCCGCGACGCCAATATGGGAATGACTCTCTGTCGCATGTTGTACCTGCTTCCTCGCTTCTCACTCTCTCCCGGGGCTGGCCCCGGCCCGTTCTAAACGGCAGGCCGGGTAGCACCCGATGGGTCACTTACTAACTAAGCGCGTGCCCGTGCAAATTTGAGGGTGCAGGCTGCGCCTAACGCCAGCAGTCCGAACAGCCCGATCAGCGGCAGGGGACTGGCGGTTTTCGGCAGCGTCTCCGCTACTGCTACTTCCACGGGTGGCGGGGTGACCGCCTGGGCTATCTCAACGTCTTGTCCAGCGGGCGACACGGCCAGGACCGGCGCTTCCTTCAATGCCACCACCACGGGCTCCTCGGCCGACTGGATCGGCGTTAGAACCTCGGGCGTGATCGCGGCCGGCGTGTAAAGAACGACCGTGTTGGTCTCCTTGGCCAGCTCTATCGCTCTTTCCTTCGGATATACGAACTCCTGGCCGAAGTTCTTGCCCGGATAGAACCATGCTCGGAGCGCTTCCGGTTCCCCGGGCGCCCTCTCTCTAAAGGTGATCACCGTTTTGCCGGTGGCGCGGAGCCGATAGTTTGGGACCGCCAGGATCGTGGCGTAGACCACGGTTTCGTCCTGGTTGAAGATCTGGACGATGTGGCGGTCGGACTGCGAGTTCAGAAGTTTGAAAACGTAGGTGCCGGCCGGCAACACGGCCCAGCCCTTCATGTGTACACCTGGGGTTTCCACCGGCCCACTGAAAGTCACCACGGTCTTCTGGTTCCAGTCGTCGGCCTTTACGTTGGGAGAGAATGCCGCGCCGATGAGCGCCGCACAAAACACGGTTGGTACTGCTCTTAAAAAAGTCACTGTTACTCCTTCTGCTGATCTAAAATTTGTGAGCGGAACCCACGTGGCAACGAGGAGCACGCTTACGTCCGTTGGTGGCTGCCGCCCGAAAACCAGCCATTATGTCCGGTTGATACAGCGAAACGTGCATACCTAAGGAATCGAGAAGAACGTGTTTCCGGCCCGGGGATTGACCGGATGGGGTCACTTGACCAAATGCGGTCGAAAGTCGCGGCTGAGGTGGGGCGCTGGCCTACTGGTTCAGGCGGCGGCTGCGGCTGCCACTCAATCCGGCCACTGAACGACCTCAACTCCCAAACGTGCATGCGACAGGCTTGAGCTTCTCACGGTACGGAATTGGTACCGCTCAAATGCCGCCGCAAAACCGGATGCCCGGTGGCGAACGATTCGGCCAACCGCGAAAAGCTGAAGCGGAATCCTTCCGTCCAGCAGTGAAGGCCACTCAATACTCAACTCGAGCCGTGCACCCACGCTAATTTCGTGTTGCGAGACGACGTGCTGGGAGACCACCAGGACGCCCCCACTGCTTACGTTGACCGCACGGCCCGCTCCCGAGAAAAGAGATCCGGAAAGAGGGCGGAAGCGAACGCTCAGGTCCAGCGGAAAGCGAAACTTTAACCGGCGTTCCGCTCGAATGGGCTGGTTGGCAACTATTACGCCGGGAGGCTTTGCCGGGAACGAGCGGGTTCTAGTGAACGAATGCGTCAAAGTTGGCATCTGGCTAAGCGCAAGCTCCCGCGGCCAAGGCTCGGATCGGCCTCATTCGGCTGGGCTTGACTGGGGCGGGCTCAATTGGCGTAGACCAGGGCCCCAACAAGTCCACTTTGAAGATGTTGTAAAGCTGGTTCTCGAACATGACCTCGTAACATTTGCCCAGGCTGGAGGGTCCCACAACGCGAATCTCCGCTCCTTCCGGCAGGAAAACAATCCGTCCTTTCCCGGCTTCTTCGAAATGAACCACGGCGAAGGACTTTCTTGTCCGGTACAGTGGCGTGACTCGCGCCTCGCTCGTTTCGATGGGCTCGCCAGGGATTCTCATTGTCGAAGATGCAACGGTGCTTGTCATGATCTGATTTGCCTTCCTAAAGCCAGGGCTACGCCGCCGGCGCCGCTCTTTCCGAGTGTGTATTCGCATTCAGCACTCGGCTAACTCTCTCCACCAGCTCAGCGGACCGAAAGGGTTTGGCGATGCATTCCAATCCCCGATAAGCCCGCCCAGGACCTCCCGTCATAAAGAGAACCGGCAGTTGTGAATCCATTCCCAGCACGCGATCGGCCAGCTCGACGCCGTTGATGTTTGGCATCACCACGTCGGTGAGCAGCAGCACAATTTTGGATTGATGCTCGGCATAGAAACGGAGTCCTTCTTCTCCGTCGGCGGCCGTGACCACGGTATATCCGGCGGCCTCCAGGAATCTTTTTGCGAACGCACGAGTGCCGACGTTATCGTCGACTATCAAAATCGTTCTGTGTTGCGAGTCGTATGTCATGGCTTGCCTCCTTCAGCCGCATGCCAGGGCTTCTCGGCAGGTGGTCCGCGTAGACCGTCGGCTCCAACAGCTACAGGGGGGAGGAATAAAGTATCACGGATTCGCCGTAGACTAGTCTGTTCAGAATTGCTCACATTCCCGGAGATTGAGGCGGTTTTCCTCGGCCACCGCCGTCAGTCGTGCAGGATTACGTTGAGCAGAGAACTGTGAACTTCCAGGCCGCCAGTGACTTGACCGTTGTATTGGATGAAGCCCAGTTTGCGGAAGCGATTCATGAAAAAGCTGACTCTCGAGCGGGTAGTGCCCACGATCTCCGCCAGTGTCTCCTGGCTGATCTTTGGAATCACCGGCTCGGGCTTGCTGTCTTTGCCGAAGTTGGCTAGCAGAAGCAGCACCCGCGCCAGACGCTTTTCGCTGGAGTTGAACAACTGGTCCACCAGATCTTCCTCAATCCGAATGTTGCGGGAGAGCAAATGGCGCAGCAACAGATCAGAAAAGGCTGGCTGGTCGTGAAGCAGACGGATCACGCTCGCCTTTTCCAGCCGCATGATGGAGCATTCCGACATGCTGGCGGCGCTGGCCATGCGAAAAGGCTGGCCGGCCAGGCATCCCTCACCGAAGAAGTCGCCGACGCCCAAAATAGCCACCACCGCTTCCTTGCCTTGCTTGGAGACGACCGTGAGCTTGATCTTGCCCTTCTGAATGTAAAAGATGGCGTCGGCTGGATCGCCTTGCAAAAAGACCTGGTGGCCCTTGGGGTGGTCCAACAGCGTTCTTCCCGTGCCGGCTGCGGCCAGAAAGCTCTGGAGATCGAAATCCGCCTTGTGGTTCTTCTTGCGCGCTGTCATAACCCGATACTGCTGTCAGTGCCCGATTCGGAAACTGGTCACGTCACCCCAAAGCCCTGCGGCTTTTAGCACAAAAACTCCCACGGCAACCACGACGACCACGTTGAGAATCGCCTTGATGCTAGAGGCCATCGGGATATAGCGATTGACCAGCCACAGCGCCACGCCCACCACGATCAACATAACAACCAAGTTCAGCAAAGGCATTTGGATGCTCCTCAATGTAGGATGAAGCAATCCGTTGCCCAACCGAAGGCCGGGAAGAATACTCCTGCGGAGGTCAGCAAGTGTGTATTAGTTGTGTACTTCTTATAAGTTATTAAGACTCAGCGAAGCCCGAATTGACCACAGGTGGTCGCCTGACCAAATTTGGTCATTGCAAAGCCTCGAATTGGCGATATGATATAAGTGACCGCCAATCTCGGCTACCTGCTGTTTTCGAGACAATCTACGCGCCCACCGCCTAGTCTCTTAGACGACCCGGCCTCCTGGATCGACGGGGCGAGGGAGACGAAATGAACTCCGCAGCCTCAATGCACGAACCCAGTGGCTGGCTGGTGGAAGATGGCCTGAGAGAACTCGAGCAGTTATTCCGGGCCGTTCTCTCCCACCAGTCCGAACCTATCCTGATCGTTGACGACGACCGTCATTGCGTGTACGCCAGCTCCGGCGCGAGCAAGCTGTTCGGACTTCCGATAGGCAAGATAATCGGCCACCGGATCGATGATCTTGTAGATCCAAACAAGCTTCACTACACGGCGAACAGCGGTGTCTTACCAGGACGCCATGTGTGGCTCCTTGATGACAAGCCGCCGCGCGCCGCCAAGTCATTGCCCGCCAAGTCCCTGCCCGCCAAGTCCCTGGATGACAAGAGCAGCGACAAGCACGCCACCCCTCCGGCTGACCCGGCCGGGGACCAGACTGCGGCAGGGAGCAAGGACTACGCGCTTTTGTCCCTGGATGCCAGCGGCCTGGTGGTCGCCTGGTACTCGGGAGCGGAGCGCATCTACGGCTATAAAAGCGGAGACATCCTCGGTCAACATGTAAGCTGCCTTTACTCCGGTGACGACGACCTTCCAGTCAACGGGCCGGAAGAATTGAAAAGGACGGCGATCGAGGGTCATCTCGGAAATGAGGGATGGCACAGGAAACAGGATGGGTCGCGATTTTGGGCGAACGTGTTGACAACGGCGCTGAGAGATGAAAGCCAGGAGCTGCACGGCTTTGCTAGAGTGGTGCGCGATTTTAGCACGCGTCACCGGATCGACGCGGCGTTATTACGCAAGCGAGGAGTCACGCCACAGCTTCCCGCTGAATCGACCGTCGTCGGAATCGTTTCGGGCGAATTCGACCGCATTATTGACGCCAACGACGCGTTTCTCGGCATGCTCGGATTCAGCCGCGAAGATTTAATCACCAGTGGGCTGCACTGGGCTGATATCGCCGCGCCAGAGTTCTTGCCGCTGGATGAACGCGCCCATGAAGAAGCTTTGCTCCACGGAGCCTGTACGCCGTTTGAAATGGAATACGTTCGCAAGGACGAAACCCGGGTGCGCGTCCTGGTGGCGAGTGCGGTCCTGGCCACTTCTCCGTTTCGATGGATTACCTTCGTGCAGGATCTTACGGAGCAGGAGCGCGCCGAGAAGATTGCCGGCGAACCCGGCCCCGCGCATGAATTCGAGGAGATCGTCGGCACCAGCGCGGCGCTCAAACGCGTCATGGGGCAAGTGGAAATCGTTGCGCCCACCGATGCCACCGTGCTGGTCCTGGGAGAAACCGGTACGGGGAAGGAGCTGGTGGCGCGCGCCATTCACAAGATGAGCGGCCGCCGGAATCGCCCTTTTATCACTTTGAACTGCGCCGCGATCCCCACCGGGCTTCTGGAGAGCGAGCTGTTCGGCTATGAGAGAGGCGCATTCACCGGCGCTTTATCGCAGAAGATCGGCCGCTTCGAGATGGCCCACCAGGGAACTCTGTTCCTGGATGAAGTGGGGGACATCCCTTTGGAGCTGCAACCCAAATTGCTGCGCGCTTTGCAGGAGAAGGAATTCGAGCGGCTGGGCGGCACCCGCACCATCCCCATCGACGTCCGGCTGCTGGCGGCCACCAACCGCAATCTGACGCAGATGATGGGAGACAAGCTCTTCCGCAGCGATTTGTATTACCGGTTGAAGGTCTTCCCGATCACCATACCTCCGCTGCGCGATCATCCGGACGACATACCCGTGCTGGTCCGGCATTTCACGCAATCGTATGCGGCCAAGATGAATAAGCATATTGACAAGATTCCATCGGATACGATGCAAGCCCTGGTAAGCTGGCCATGGCCCGGGAATGTGCGGGAGCTCGAGAACTTCATTGAAAGATCGGTCATTCTATCGCCCGGCCCAAACCTTCGGGTTCCCTTGGCTGAAATTCGCGCCGAGGCTTTGGAAGCTCCGGCTGGCGCCACGCTGGCGGAAGTGGAGCGGGAACACATCATCCGCGTTCTGCGCGAAACGAATGGCGTGGTAAGCGCCGCCGCCACCCGTCTCGGATTGCCGCGGACCACCTTAAACGCCATGATGCGGAAGCTGGAGATCTCGCGCAAGGATCTGTAGGACCCACTCGATCTGTCCAATACCGAATGGCGCGAGACCTGCTCTTAATCGCGACGGAGGCGTCACGGAATGAACTGGGATCAAATCGAAGGCAAGTGGAAACAGTTCGCGGGATCGGCGCGGGAGCGCTGGGGCCAGATTACCGACGATGACTGGCAGACCATCGCCGGCAAGAAGGAACAGTTGGTGGGGCGGATTCAAGAACGCTACGCAATCGCGAGAGCGGAAGCCGAGAAACAGGCGGATGAGTGGTCTCACGCCCAGAAGCAATCGCAGCCCGACGATCACCTGGCCAGCCGTCTGTAGGGATCCGGGAGAAATTCCGGACAACCTGAGCAATTGTGAGCAGATTCTTCGCCCGCACCCGGCGACAATGGTTGCCTAGGCTCGTAGCCGAAAACAAAGGAAAACACCATGCGCATTAACCCCTCCGTTCGCTCGCTGTTGTTCGCACTCGTGATGCTGGCTCTACCGGTAGTATCGTCTGCGCAGATCATCCTCTCCATCGGCTTCGCACCGCCGCCGCTCCCGGTGTATGAACAGCCTCTTTGTCCGAGCGAAGGCTACATGTGGACCCCCGGATACTGGGCTTACGCTCAGGAGGGATACTTCTGGGTGCCCGGAACGTGGGCCATGGCGCCGGAGCCCGGTCTCCTGTGGACCCCGGGTTACTGGGGCTGGGGCGATAACGCGTTTGTCTTTAACGAGGGTTACTGGGGCGCCCAAATCGGATTCTACGGCGGCGTAAACTACGGCTTCGGCTACGCCGGGGTCGGCTATCAAGGCGGATATTGGAACAATGGAGCCTTTTTCTACAACCGATCCGTGAACAACGTTGGGAGCGTGACCAACGTGTACACCAAGACCGTCATCAATAACACCACGGTGACCAACGTGAGCTACAACGGAGGCACGGGCGGAATTACTGCTCGGCCGAACGCGGAGGAACAGAAAGCCACCAGTGAAAAACATACCCCGCCAACGTCCGTGCAAACTCAACATGTTCAGGCCGCCAGCACCAACCACCAGCTTTACGAGTCGGTGAATAAGGGCAAGCCGGCCGTAGCGGCCACCGCGAAACCTGGGGAATTCAGCTCTGGCGTAGTCGCAGCTAAAGCGGCGGCGCCGTCGTATAAGCCGGTCACTGCTCGCGCGGCTGCTCCGGCAGCGGCCAAGAACACCGCTTCAGAGGGCAAGGACACCGCTGCGCGTCCCGCCACTGCGGCTCATGCGAACGAACTTAAACCCGCGGAAAGGCCTGCTCCCAACACGGGGAATCCGAAGCTCGACAAACAGTACCAGCAACAGCAGGCCAAGCTAAACACCAGTCAAGCCCAGGACCGGCAAAAGCTCCAGCAGAAGCAGGATCAGGAGCACCAGCAGCTAACGAAAACGAAAGCCAGTGAGCCGGCCAAGCAGAAGGTAGAACAACAGCACCAGCAGCAGACGCAACAAGTGGCGCAAAAACATGCGACACAAGACCAGAAGTTGCAAGCCAAGCAGCAGCCAGCCAAGCAGCCAGCGGCCAAGAAGGCGCCGCCGGCCAAGCCCGTCGCTGAGAAAAAAGAACCTTAACTGAGGCTCGTATGGCTGGGGCCTGAATACGGGCCCTGGCCATCCGTGCTCCCAGTCCACGCGCACCAGATAGCTCACGGCCGGTCTCGACGGAATGGGTCTTAAAGGTGCTTGGTTAAATTCCCTCAGGAGGCAACATGAAACCGAGTACGAACGATCAGATCAAGGGCAAGCTTCATGAATTGAAGGGCAAAGCCAAAGAGAAAGCGGGACAGGTGACGAACAACCCCAACCTCGCGGCCGAAGGCCAAGACGAAAAAATCGCCGGCGTAATCCAAAAGAAAGTCGGCCAGATTGAAAAGGTGTTCGAGAAGTAGATAAGCCGGTGGCCTCCCATCGCAGGCGCCTCGGCGTCTACAGGGCAGGAGAAAGAAAAGGACGCAATGCTGATCATCCTCATCATCATTTTGATATTGGTCTTAGGCGGCGGTGGCGGTTACTACGGCCATAGCCGTTGGGGCTACGGCGGCGGGGCTGGGATAGGACTAGGAACAATACTGATTATTCTCCTCATCGCCTACCTGCTCGGCTTGTTCCGCTGACTTGCTAATACCGGCGCCCCGGGCGCCGGCCAGAAGCTACGCAAGCCTGCGTCCTTGGAATAGGCGTATCACTAATACCACCAGTGCAATCGCCAGTAAAATGTGAATCAGCCCGCCCATCGTATACGACGTAACCATCCCCAGCGCCCACAGCACCAGCAAAATGATGAAGATTGTCCAAAGCATGTTCTTGTACTCCTTCGAGGGCTAAGGTGTGCACGAGTCGTTCCAAAAGGGAAACCCTGAGGAAGTTGCGAATTCGCCGGAATCGTTGACCGCACGTGGTCATTTGACCGCATATGGTTAGTCGCACCGGGCCTTGCCAATGGCCCACCCGGGAATAGAGGCCAGGGGGAGCGAACAGCTTCAACAGATCCCTGAAAGAGCTGTGTTCGGTGCGGCTCGTGCACACTTCAGGCGCGTCCCCCAGAGGATCGAGGTATAGAAAGATGAAGATTGCAAGCCTATTCCTGACGATGTGCGGACTCGCGCTGGCCCAGGCGCCACAAGCACCGAACCCAACTCAACAACCCATTGAAAACGGCGGGACGGTCCCCATCTATCGCATTACCGTGGTCGCACGGACGACCAAAGCCATCAACTATCATCACCGCAGCGGATCAACCAGAATCGGCTTCCGCGGCACGGCGTTGATGCCCGAAGCTCGCGGTGAGGCGAAGGTGGAGAGCAAGCAGGGCGTGATCAAGATCGATGCGGACATGGAAAAGCTCGGGCCAGCGACTCAGTTTGGCCAAGAGTATTTAACCTATGTGATGTGGGCCATCACTCCGGAAGGCCGCGCGACGAACGTCGGCGAAGTGCTCCTCAACAACAGTGGTAAAACGAAACTGGACGCAACCACCGAACTGCAGTCCTTCGGCTTGATCGTGACCGCGGAGCCTTACTTCGCCGTCACACAGCCGAGCGACCTGGTGGTGATGGAGAACTTTGTCAGGAACGACACCACTGGAACGATCGAACAAGTCGACGCGAAATACGAGCTGCTGCAGAGAGGGCAGTACGTGTTGAATGTGGCGCCACGCGAGATTCAGCCTAGACTGTTGGACCCGAAAATACCTCTGGAGCTCTACGAGGCGCGCAACGCCGTGCAGATCGCCCGCTGGACCGGCGCCGAGCAGTATGCTGGCGACACTTTCCAAAAGGCCGTCCAGGGCCTCGAGAACGCCGAGGGCTATCTGATCGGCAAGGCGGGCAAGAAGCCCATCGGCACGGTGGCGCGCGAAGCCGTTCAGATGGCGGAGGACGCCCGGATCATCACCGTCAAGAAGATCGAAGAAGAGCAGCTGGCGACCGAGCGGCGTGTGGGAGCCGAGCGTGAAGCGCGCGTGGAGGACGAGCGTGCCGCCGCGCTGTCAGAGGCCAACCGCGTCACGCGAGAAGCGGAGCAAGCGCGACTCACCGCACTCGACAACGCAGCGCGCCTCAAGGGAGAGAACGACGCACAAATCGCAGCGGCGCAGACCGAGGCAGATCGTCTCAGGCGACAAAGTGACACGCAGCTTGCCGCCGCCCAAACCGAAACGGACCGCTTGAGACAAGAAAATGAAGCGCAGAGAACCGCCGCCCAGGCCGATCTCGAGCGCGCCGCCAATGAGAAGGCGCAAGCCGAGGCCGAGCGGACGCAACTTCGGGCTCAGCTCCTGCTGCAATTCAACACGATTCTGCAAACTCGGGATACAGCCCGCGGGCTGATCGTGAATATGTCGGACGTGCTGTTTGACACGGCCAAGCACTCGTTGCGTTCGCTGGCTCGCGAGAAGCTCGCCAAAGTAGCTGGAATCATCTCGGGCCATCCGGGTTTGAGACTGGACGTGGAAGGTTTCACCGATAGCGTCGGCGGCGATGATTACAATCAAAAGCTCTCCGAGCAACGCGGCGAGTCGGTGCGCGACTACTTGACCGGACAAGGGGTGCTGAGCACTTCGATTACATCCCAAGGTTTCGGGAAAAATCAGCCGGTAGCCTCGAATGATACAGCGGCCGGGCGTCAACAGAATCGCCGGGTGGAGCTGGTTGTTTCGGGCGAAATCATTGGCGGGCAAATCGGTCAGCCCGTGGCGGTCCGATGATTCCAGCCATTCGTGTCAAAGCCCCGCTGCTGGTGGGACTCTTGTTAACGCCTGTCGCAGCCGCCGCCTGGGCGCTTGCCGCATGGCGGCTCGGCGTGGAAGCCGGGTGGACAAACACCTTCTTCATCGCCCATGGGCTCCTTTCGCATTGGCAGGTCTGGTGCGGGTTCGCCGTCAGTTTGCAAATCGGCGCGTGCAGCCTGAGCCCGCGGGTACCAGCCAGGTCTTAAGGAATGGAAACAAAAACCTATCAACGGCGGTTAGTGTGGCGCTACATCTGGACCATTGCGCTGATTGTGGCGTCGGTGGGCGTGGCTACTCTGGCCGCGCGTTGGACCGGGATGCTCGGATAGTTACCTGGAAAGAATTGGCGGGGACGACGGGGTTCGAACCCGCGACCTCCGACGTGACAGGCCGGCGTTCTAACCAACTGAACTACGTCCCCGAGGTGTGAAGCAACGTCGGCAATTGCATCTTAACATACCTGTCGCTCGGGCCCGTCGCTACAGCTCGAACAGCACAGCCTGCTTGCGAAGGACCACCCCAGCGCCCCATTCGAGCCAAGCACCTAGCAATGGAAAATAGAGTCCCAGCCGGATCGGGCGATCATGCCTTTGCGCCATCAATCGCGCGTAGCGCTCCAGCTGTTCCCGATAGCGTTCCTTCTCCGCTTCGAGAAAATTCTCCACGTCTTCGCCCGAGGGCTGGCTCGACTTATAGTCAATGATCCAACGGACTCCGCTCTCATCGACGAACGTGCGGTCGATCACGGCCTCGCACAGTTTCCCGCCGATCCACCCCGCGATTGACAACTCGCTGGCCGCGTCCGCGTGATCTTCAAGACACCATCGCCCGCGAGGATCGCCGAGCGTCCGCACCAGTCCCGCTTCCACGCGCTCGACGGCCCACCTTAAGTCCGCCGGCGGCACACCGAGATTTGCCAATACGGCGCGATAGGCTCCTCGTCGAGAGCGCACCGCGTTTTCATCCCAGCCATCCAGACCTTCGCGCGCGATCCTTTGCAAGAAGCCGTGCAGCGCGTCGCCGGCGAATCTGGATCGATCGCGAGCCCATTCAAACGCAGCCGTACGTTGTTCCTGCTCCATCTCCGGGCGATCCCAAACAACCGCTGGCGGAGCCGGGGGAACGCGCCATTGGGCCGGCAACCGGCGGATGGTCCTGGCGCTCGCAGCTTCATGAACCTCCCCGCGCTGCATGGGATTTAAGAACTGCTCTCCGATGGCCGGCCACAGCAGCTTCAAGAACGAGTCCGACTTGGGCTCTCCCATCGCGCCGTCATCCTTCACTTTCACCGAGGCCAGCAAGTGCAAACTCCGCCGCGCGCGCGTTGCCGCGACATACAACAATCGCGCTGTTTCCTGATCCGATTTGCGGCGCTCAATCTTCGAGAGATACTGATAAATCGGATCGTTCTCTCCACCCGACTCCGAAATCGGCGCGAGCAGAAGTTCGCCGCCATGTTCGACGCACAGCAGCAAACTCTGGTCGTCCGAACGCGTTACCTCTCCGAGCCCCGGCAGAATCACGGTGTCAAATTCCAGGCCTTTGGCTTTGTGGATGGTCATGACCTGCAGCCGATCGCCCGCTGCCGCGTCCGGAGGAGCGAACAGCCCATTCACTTGCTCGCGGAACCATTCAAAATCGGCCAGATCGGCGCCTTCCGCGAGACCATCCAACAAATCAAAATAAGCCGCAGCGTCTTCGAGCGCGGCTTCGTCTTCCACGCACGTGGGACCGCCCAGGCGCAGCCACGCCCCTTCCACCCAATCCCGCAACGGCCGCCGTCCGCGTTCGGAGAGCGCCTGCTCGAGCACCGGAAGAATGCGGTCAATTCGAGTGCGACCGTCCCCACTCAATGTTTCGTGCGGGCAATGGAGCAAGTCCCAGATCGTGGCGTCGCGATCGGCGCTAGCCAGCGCGTGCAAATCCGAAAGCGTGAGCCCGCACCAGGGTGCGCGAAGGATCGACAGCCAGGAGACTCGGTCGGCCGCGTGCAACAGCGCGAAGGTCAGCGCCATCAGGTCTTCCACCACTTGCCGTTCGCCGAGTTGATCGATCTCAATCGCTTGAAATGCGACGTGATGGCGTCCCATGGCTTGAACAATTTCAACTAAGTGACTGCGTGAACGCACCAGCACGGCCGTGCTGCCGTCGCCATCTGCACCGTTATGCCCCCGGATCAGTTCGATTACGCGATCGGCCTCATCACGTTCATTCGTGAAAGCGTGCACACCGATCTGAGCATCCGCGTTTCCGCTGGAACCTGGAACACTGGGCGAGTAAGCGACTGCTCCAGATTCGATGTCATCGTTGGCCGGCAAGATCGTTTTAAACATCTGGTTCACCCACTCCACAATCTCTGGGCGCGAACGAAAGTTCACGCTGAGCGTCAGTGGCTCCAACTGGATCGCTCCAATACCTTCCAGGCGGGCTTTCAAGAACAGGCTGACGTCGGCTTGCCGAAAGCGATAAATGGATTGCATCGGATCGCCAACCAGGAGCAACGTGCGGCCGTCGCCTGGCTCCCATCCGGCAGTCAGCTTTTTGATCAGATCGAATTGCGTGTGCGAGGTGTCCTGAAATTCATCCACCAGGATGTGGCGGATCTGATGGCCGAGCGCCAGCGCAAGATCCTCGGGAGCATCCACTTGCCCCAGGGCCGAGGAAGCGCGAATCGAGAGCTCCGCGAAATCCACTTGGGCCCGTTCGCGAAACACCAGTTGCAATTCGGCCACCGCGAGCTTGAGCACCGAAACAGCGGCCTCCACTGCGCGCCACTGAGGCTCGGTGAATTCAGGCGGGGGCAACTTGCGGACTCGCGCCAGGCGCTCGATTAGGGCATCGTTACCGCGCAGGCTGGCGAAACGCGGATCCACTCGCTTGCGGAGATCGCCGTCTTTAGTCAGCAGCAGATCGGCGATCTTCCGCCAGCTAGCGAGATCCTCCAAGCTCGCGCCGGGGATCTCCCCGGCGACGTCGTCATGAAACGTGCCGCGCAATTGCGCGAGTTCATCTAAAATGAGCCGTTGCAGCGCCGCTTCCACGTCCTGCCGAAGGCTCGCGCCGGTGTGCCGCAGCCATTGATCCCGCTTTTCCAGCATCTGGCCGATGAGCTGCGCAGCCCTTTGGAAATCGTTGTCCAGATGCAGCAGAAGATCGGCCAGCGCCTCGTTTCCCTCATCTAGATGGCGGAGCGTGTTTCGCGCCGCCTCCCGGTACAAGCCTTGCGCCTTCTCAACGATTTCAGGCATGGCGCCGAATCGCGAGAGCCAAGGCATGCGGCGCGTAATGGCCGCGCACAGCGCATCGATGGTTTCGATACGCAGCCGTGCTGGATTTTGCAGCAGATTCCATTCCAGGCGGCGCTCGTGCTCCAGAACGTTGCGCGCAATCTGAAACGTGAGCCGTTCATATTCCGCGGTGGGCTCCGCCTCCGGCTCAACACCGTTTCGGGCGTTTCGTAAAGCTGACATAACCCGGGACCGCATCTCACCGGCCGCTTTGCGCGTGAATGTGATGGCCACCACGGCATCGGGCGTCTCCACGGTTTCAAGCAGCTTCAGATATCGCTGGATCAGCAGTTCGGTCTTGCCCGATCCCGCCGGGGCCTGCACGATAAAGGACTGCGAGACATCCAGCGCCCGGAGCCGCGCCGCGCTATCCGCGATCATGCTGATCTCCCAGATGGATCTCTCGAATGCGGCAGAGCGCTCGCAATCCACAGTTGCCGCAAGCACCGGGCTTGGGGTCCACTTCAGCCAGCCCATTCCGGTAGTTTGCCGCCAACTGTTCCAGCGCGCGCCGCCATTCGTCTAATTGCGCTTCGAACGGAAGGGGCGGGTCGACGTGCATCTTCTTCATCTCGGGCAAAGCGGCGCCCGCGGCAGTCAATCCGCGAAACCGAAGTTCGCCGGTTCGGACCACGGCGAAGGCTGCGCCGGCCACGGGCCGCTCATTCGTGACGCAGTACAACGGAAGCTGCGGTTCATCGGGACGCTCGCCATCCCATACTTTCGATTTCAGCTGCCCCGTTTTGTAATCGAGAATGATCTCGCGGCCGCCGGGGAGCTCGTCCACGCGATCGGCGCGCATCTTCACCTCGACGCCGGAAATGGTGGCCACGCGCTCCGCCTCAATCCCAGCGACGGTGAATGCGGGGCGCGATTTCTCGATCTCCAACCACCCCCTCAGCAATTTTTGCAGGCGACGTTTCTCGAGATCCCGCCCGATGCCCGGTCCGAGCTTGGCCACTGCCGCGTCGGCGCCCTGAGCGATGATCGTCTCCAACTCGTGCGAGCTAAGCTCCTTCAATCGCGCTTGCGATCCGAGCTCGCGCCAGATACTTTCGAGCGCCTTGTGGACCGTTGTTCCGCGATCGCGATAATTCAATCCGAGATCGGGATCCTCCATCGGCTTGGCCCCCAGCCGGTGCTTTGCGAAGGCGCGGAACGGGCATAGCGCCATGTCTTTGAATAGCGCCGAGCCCCCCGGTGAGCTGCTCCCAACCAGCTCAGGACCGCTCTCGTCGGCCATAGTTTCGAACACGGATTCCGCCCGCATTTGCGCGACCCAGGTGTCCGCATTACGTTCGCCTTCGGGCAGCCACAAGCCGCCAGCCACAAGCGGACTCGGTGTGAGCGTACGATCGCTCTCGCGTTCCGGATAACTCAACACAACATCAGGCGCGCTCCGGAGGAGCCGTTCCATCAATGTGCTGGCGAATGCGAGCTGGCGCGCGGCGGAGCTGTGCGGCAGCTTGTGCTGGCGCTGCAATGCAGAGGGAATGAACGGATTGGAGTTCGCGGCAGCGGGCAGCGCATCATCATGGAGACCCATGATCCACAGATGATCGAAATGCAGGCCGGCGGCTTCCAGCATTCCCATCACTTGGACGGGCGCACCTTCATCCTCTGCTTGGAACTGAATATTCGCGGCCGTTTGGCGCAACCAGTCGATGATTTGCGAAAGGCTCAACGGCTGTGTGGTGAGATCGAGCGAAGCAAGGTTGGACAGCAGCCCGCGCCAAGCTTCGATAGTTTGAAATTCGCCGCTGCTGGGAGTGCGATCGCCCGGCCAGCCGAAAGCTTCCAGGAGGCCGGCGATGTCGCGGCTCCAGTCACTGGGTGCTTGTTCCTCCTTGAGAGCCGGAAGCCTTTGCTCGACGCGCCACAACACGCGCTGCAGTTGCGGACAGCTTCCCGCGGCATCGCGCAGCATCGGAACGCTGACCTCCCAGAGGCTCTTGCGGCGGAGTTTGGCGTCCAGCAGCGCGCGCTGGCTCCATTCCGTTTCCGCTCCACCGAGAAACGGCGAGCGTAGTAGCATTCCCACGCGCGGCAGCGGCACAGCGCCCAGCGCGAACTCGAGCATCAGCAGAGCAGCGCGAACCACGGGATAATCCCCGAGCGGCGGCCCGACGGAGAGGTGAAATGCGTGACCGAGCGCTTGCCGGAAAATCCGTTCCACTGTGCTACGCACGCGCGCCAGGTCCGGCACAACGATCACGCCAATTTGCGCCTTGGGATCCGATTCCAGCAGACGCCGCGCCCACGCCGCCGCGTTTCGGACCTCGCCGGAGGAATCGCGCATTCTTCTGTGCTCGACCGTCTCCGTGCAATCGCCAGCCTCCAAAACTTGCCACTCCCCGAGCCCGTTTAGAAACTCCGCCTGTTGAGGCGTCATCTCATCGAATCCCGCGACTCGCACGCCCGGCGGCCGAGGCAGCTCGCCCACGGTAATCTTTTGGCGCAGAAAATCGCTCAACCGTGCGTGCTCCAACCAACCACTTGCGCGGCACAACCCGCGAAACTCGCGCGACCAAGCAGCAAACGCCGCCGAATCCTCGGACGCCTCGAAACTTCCATCTACGTCCAGACGATACGCAGCCAAAAGCTGCCAGGTTTGCGCCGCCTGCCGCGCCGCCTCGGGAATTTGCAGCAGCGATGCACCCGCCGGCGATTCGCGGATGATCCGCTGCCACAGAGCTTGTTCTTGCAGAGCGTTCAGCAACACCGGAGCATCGCCATTCGCGCCCCGCCTCAGCCATTCGCGCCAGCCACGATCCAGAAAAGCTTCGAACGGAAGAATGTCCGGGCGATTCCAAACCTTATGTCCGCGAGCCGTTTGGATGCCGTGAAACTCCCGCGCCAGCACGCGTGCCAGGCGGCGGCTAGCGGTAATAACCGTCGCCCCGTTCTCGAGCGCGCGGAAAACCTCTTCGTGCATGTGCTTTCATGATATTTGACCAAGAGGATTACGATTGCGATCGACGGCCCAGCCGGCGCCGGCAAAAGCACGCTCGCCCGCCGCATCGCGGCGAAGTTGGGGTACGTGTACGTCGACTCAGGCGCCATGTATCGCGCCGTGGCTTTATGGGCCCTGCGCGCGAACGTCGCTCTTTCGGATATGCACCGGCTGGAACAGCTCGCCAATGCGGCCCACATCGAGTTCGCGCCGGGCGGCGGCGCCGTGTTGCTGAACGACGAAGACGTCACCAGCGCCATTCGGACTCCCGAAGTCAGCCAGGCTGCGTCTGAGGTGTCGCTGGTGCCCGCAGTGCGCCGGGCGCTGGTACAGAAGCAGCGCGAGATTGGAGAACAAGTGTCGATCGTCATGGAAGGCCGCGACATCGGCACCGTCGTGTTTCCCGACGCGACGGTCAAGATTTTTCTGGATGCTATTCCAGAGGAGCGCGCCACGCGCCGGGCCAATGAAGTTGCGCTACCGCCCGAGATCGTGGAGCGGCAGATTCGCGAGCGGGATCAGCGAGACCGCGGGCGCGCCGAGTCGCCTCTCGTCCAGGCCCCCGACGCCGTTTACGTCGATACCACCGGCCTCGGCATCGAGGAAGTGGAAGCGGTTATCTTGAAAATCATTCGCGATCGCACTTCGAATGGCCGGGAACGAACTCAGTGAAGCACGGCGTGTGTCAAACTTAAGTCGTGCCTGAATTCTGCACCTGTGGAGCCCAATTACCGCCGGATGCCCGTTTCTGCCACAAGTGCGCGAAGCCGCAGTACGACTACATGCCCGCGGCAGAGGAGGTCGAGCCCGAGCCAACCCTCCAGCCCCCGGCGCTCGCGGAGCAACCACAGGTGGCTCGTTTCCCGGCCGATATTGGTTTTCACAACGGCTTGGCAGTGCGCATCGGGTTCATCGCGGCCATGGGCGCGGTGATGATCTCCCTCTTTCCCATTCCCCTGCCGTTTGTGCGCCTGCCGCTCGCTTTTCTCGCCGCCGGATTCTTGGCGGTGTTCCTTTATAGCCGCCGGACCGGTCAGACTCTCACCATCCGCAGTGGCGTGCGCATGGGCTGGATCACCGGTATTTTCTCGTTCACGCTAGTCACTGTATTGTTCACAGTCGCGATGGTGGCTCTCTCCAGCCAGGGGGGCCTTGTAAAACAATTCCGCAGCCAGTTTCCCGCCAACGATGCTCGCGCGGATATGATCCAGCAGTATTTGAGCAACCCAGGCATGATTGCCGGACTGGTGGTGTTCTATTTGATGCTGTTCTTCGTCATTTTTACGGCGCTGCCCATCATCGGCGGCGCGCTGGGCGCCAAAGTTCTCGAGAAACAATAATTACCCAATGATCCGCGCTGTTACGGCCCTCGCGCTCGCCATCCTAACCGCCGATTCGATGTGCGCCGAGCTTACTGGGGAGCAGCGCCAGCTCAGCCTCCAATCCTTTGAGTATGTGTGGACGGCGATCCGCGACAAGCACTGGCAGACCAAGCCGGGCGGTCTGGATTGGCAGGCGATTCACGACGAGTTCAAGCCAAAGATTGAAGCTGCCGACAGCATGGACGCCGTGCGCGCGGTGATGAGCCAGATGCTCGCGCGCCTGCACCAGACCCATTTCGGCATAGTTCCCGCCGATCTGTATTCGAATGTGGACGCATCGCACGCGGGTGATGTGACCACCGGAATCGATGTTCGTGTTATCGGTGCTCAGGTGCTGGTGACATCCGTGGAACCCGGTTCTTCGGCCGCGGCGCAAGGCGTCCGCCTGGGCTGGGAGATCCTGACGATCGCCGGCGCCGAACTCGCCCCCGTTGTGGCTAAGCTGAACGAAACGTATGCTGGCTCAACGCTGCGCGATCTCATGCTGCGCCGGACAATCTTGGCGCGCCTAAGTAGCGACGCGGCTGAATCCATCGCAGTCGAGTTCGTTGACGGCGCCGGCCAGCATATCAGCAAGGCGCTTGCGCAGGCAAACCCGAAGGGCGACCTGGTGCAGTTCGGCTACCTGACTCCGATGCACGTTTGGTTCAACGCATCGCAAATTGGAGGCGGCCAAGTCGGAGGAGGGCGCGCCGGCGGCGGCGCCATCGGCTACGTGGCCTTTAACGCTTTCCTCGATCCCCAGCGGCTCATGACCTCGTTCGGTGAAGCTGTGCAATCCTGTCAAAAGTGCGACGGCTTCATCGTCGATCTGCGCGGTAATCCGGGCGGCATCGGGATCATGGCCATGGGCATGGCGGGCTGGTTCATCGCGCAGCCGGACCAAAAACTCGGCACGCTGTATCTGCGCGACGACACGATCAAGTTCGTCGTCAATCCTCGGCTGACCACGTTCGCCGGGCCGCTTGCGATCCTGGTGGATGGCGCTTCAGCGTCCACGTCGGAAATCATGGCGGAAGGGTTGAAGGATCTGGGGCGCGCACGCATCTTCGGAACCCACACGGCCGGCGCGGCCCTGCCATCGTTGTTCGAAAAGCTACCCGATGGCGATGGATTTCAGTACGCCATCGCGAACTATATTTCCGAAGGCGGCCAGCCGCTGGAAGGCCTTGGCGTTACGCCCGATGTTGAAACGCCCATCACGCGAGAGGCGCTGCTAGCCGGACAGGATCCCGCCTTGGACGCTGCGGTGGCCTGGATTGAAAGCCGTAAGCCAGCCACCAAATAGCTAAGCGTGGATGGGCTGTTGGTCGAGCATGCTGACAATGCGTTCGCGCAGCTCGGCGGTGATACGGCCGCGATCGCGTAATTGGACTTGATCGGTCGGAATCGGATTGCCAATGCGCATGGTCACCGATCCGCTGCGCACCTGTCCCGAACCGAAAGGAAGCACCTCGCGCGTTCCTTGCAAGGCGATCGGAACCAGCGGGGCTCCGGCGCGAATTGCGATGTAAGCCGCCCCTTCCTGGAAGGGCGCCAGCTCGCCGGTTTGCGATCGGCCGCCTTCCGGAAAAATGAGGACCGAAATGCCACGCTCGCGGATTATCTGGGCTGCGGTAGTCATGGTCCTCACCGCCGCTCGTGCGTCGCCTCGCGGAACGGGGATGTGGCCGGCGGTGGTCAAGTGGGTTCCAAGCAGCGGAATTTTGAACAGGCCGCTCTTGGCGAGAAATCGGAAGTCCGGAATGTTTGCGAGAATAACCGGGGTGTCCATGTAGCTGAGATGATTGGAAACGAAAACGTAGCTTCCGCCAGGCGCGATTTTCTCCAAGCCTTCCACTTTCACCTTTACTCCGCTCACCCAGAGCAAGCACCGCGCCCAAGCTCGCGCTACCGCGATTTGCTTGCGCCCGCTCGCTTCAAACAGGGAGATCACCAGGCTCACCAGACCGAAGCCCATGGTGGAGAGGACAATGAGCGGGGCCGTGATGACGTACGCTCGGAGAAAAGACACTGACTTTATTCTACGAGGTCCTATTTTACGAGGAGCGCCCGCGCCTCTCCGGCCAAATAGAGCGAACCGGTGATGAAAACGGCGTCTTCCGGACCCGCATCATCAAGAAGCCCAATGGCCTCGGCGATCGAGTACGTTATGCGAGCACCCGGTGCGGGGATGTCTTCCGGCGGCATCGCCCGCGCATTCGCTGGCGCGGTCACGATCAAGCGATCGGCCAGTGGAAACAGCATCGACGCCATCTCGGCGACGGCTTTGTCCCGCAGCGCGCCATACACGATCCAAATGCGGCGCCGCCCCACATAGAAGCGGCGAATGTAGGCGACCAGCGCACGAACTCCCGCCGGGTTGTGGGCGCCATCGATCAAGATCTCAGGCTGTTCGGAAACATGTTCCAGCCGGGCTGGCCAGCGCGTCGCGGCGATTCCTTCTGGCGATACGCCGAGCTCGGTGAGCGCTAGCGCAGCCACGCGCGCGTTTTCCACTTGATGCTCCCCGGCGAGCGGGCACGTGACCGGAACGCCGCGCAAACAAAAGCGGCTGCCGCGAGCGTCCAGCGCAAGATCGGTGATGGCCCAGTCGCGCGAGAACGTGTAGGGCCCCCGCGCGTGCGCTCGCAACACACGTTCGGCTTCCGGACGCTGCTCGGCGAAGACAGCGGGCACGCCCGGCTTCAAGATCCCGGCCTTCTCCGCGGCAATCTGCTCGATCGTATCGCCGAGAAACATCTGGTGATCGAAATCGATCGGCGTAATCACACACAGCTCCGGCGCCACGACATTGGTGGCGTCCAGACGGCCGCCCAGCCCCACTTCCAGAACCGCCGTGTGTACTTTTTCAGCCGCGAAGAGTACGAATGCCATCGCGGTCACCGTTTCGAAGTAGGTCGGATGCATGTCGAGCGCTCCCGAGGCCAGCATGCGCTCGGCCGTCTCATGCACACGCGCGAAGGCGACGGCGAACTGCTCCCGGCTGACCGGAAGGCCGGCGATTTGAATGCGCTCGGTTGGCTCTGCCAAATGGGGTGAAATGTATAGGCCGGTTCGAATCCCGGTGGCGCGCAGTCCGGCCTCGATCATGGCGCTGGTGGAACCTTTGCCGTTGGTGCCGGCGACGTGAATCCACCGGCCTGCGCGATGCGGATTGCCGAGAGCTTCCAGCAGCGCCGAGATCCGATCGAGTCCCAGCTTGGCGGTCAGAACTTCGTTGCCCAGCGAGTACAGATATTGAACGGATTCGGAGTAGTTCATCGCTCATCGTACACTAAGGGAAAGGGTCACCCGCATGGCGACAACTTCCAAAATGCTCACATACGAAGAATGGCTCACGCTTCCGGAGGTGGAAGGCGTGGAGGAGGTCGTCAATGGTGAGATCTGCAAGATGCCGCCAAATAAAATTATTCATGCAGATATTGTCGAAAACCTTGCCGACCTGCTAAAGGCACAAGTGGATCGCCGGACCGCTTCGGGCTGGTGATCCGCAAGGAATCGCTGACCACGCGGGTTCCGGACATCGCCGTTTTCATTCGAAGCAACGTCGTCGAGCACGACGGCTACATTCACTCCCCGCCGGAACTGGTGGTCGAAGTGCTTTCCCCGGCCAACACGCGCTCGGAGCGCGCCGAAAAACTGCAAGATTACGAAAGCCTCGGCGTGCCCGAAGTGTGGGTTGTCTTGCCCGAGGCCCAAACGGTGGAAGTCCTGCTCCTTAAGGGCGACGGACGCCTGGCCACGACCTCACTGCTGCGGGAAGGCCAACTGAAACCCACACGCTTTCCGGAAGCATCCGTCGAGATCGCGGCCATCTGGCCCAAATAGCAGCCCATGGCGACAAGTTCCAAGACGCTTACGTACGAAGAATGGCTCACGCTTCCGGAGGTGGAAGGCGTGGAGGAGGTCGTCAATTGTGAGATCCGCAAGATGCCGCCAAATAGATGGAACCATACTCGCGTTGTCGAGGCATTAGCGCGCCAGCTCAGAGCGCGATTGGATCCTGAGGCAACGCATGTAGCGACTTCCGTCTTCGGGCTGGTTGTCCGGCGCGAGGTCTTGGCTGTGCGAGTGCCGGATTTGGCGGTCTTCCATGCCGATCGCATCGTCGAGCACGACGGCTACATTCATTCCGCGCCGGAACTGGTGGTGGAGGTGCTTTCCCCTGCCAACACGCGCTCGGAGCGCGCCGAAAAACTGCAAGATTACGAAAGCCTCGGCGTGCCCGAAGTGTGGGTTGTCTCGCCCGAGGCCCAAACGGTGGAAGTCCTGCTCCTTAAGGGCGACGGACGCCTGGCCACAACCTCACTGCTGCGGGAAGGCCAACTAAAGCCCTCACGCTTCCCGGAAGCATCCGTCGATCTCGCGGCCGTCTGGCCCAAATAAAAAACGCCGAGTGCGGTTAAGCACCCGGCGCTGGAAAACTACCTCTATTTTACTTCGGGCAGCCGATCTTCTTCAGGTCGGCATCTGGCAGTTCCTTGGCGTCGCGAGCCGCGGCCGGCAACGACAAGCCTTTCGGAACCAGCCAGATTTCCACCCGGCGGTTCTTGGCTTCGTTGCTGTCTTCGATTGCCGCTCCTCTGCGCTCTGTGGGCGCTGTGGTCGAAACGGAGCAAGAAGTCGGCAACGACGGCGTGTCCTGCGTCGCACCCACCCAGCTTCCCTTGATGCGGGATGGATCGAGTGAACTGCAAGTGCCGCCGCCACCGCTCAGCACCGCGGCGGTCTGAAGCACCCGATTCTTATCCAGATCGCGGCCCCGGCGGGACTTGCCGCTGGGCGCTTCGCTGGAATCGATGTGGCCAACCAGGACGACATCGAAGTTCGGGTTGCCGGCGAGCAACGGATACAACTGCTCAATGAGCACACGCTTGCCGCAATTGTTGACGCGCGCGCTGTCCTTCGGGAACAGGATGTCGCCGAAGTGCCGGATGGTGGCGGCGAAATTCACCGTGACGTTGGTGGACGCGCTAGCGGAGCCGCCCTTGCTGTCGGTTACCGTCGCGGTCACCCTCACTTGCTTGGATTGCGGACGGCTGCGGTCGCCCTCATTGAAGGCAACCGAGCTGGAGTCGAATTGAGCGTCGGGCGCGCTTCCAGACACCGTGCCTTCGGCCGCCGCCCAACTATACGTCAACCTGCCGCTGCAATCGGAACCCGCGGCAGTAACGTGCAGCGCGGAGGTCTGGCCGCGATCCAGTGTGGATGGGTTCGCGGTAACGCCACTCACCGCTGGCGCGCTGTAGGAATTGGCGTGGATCGATACCCCGGTCGCATTCCCGGACCGCGAAGCATCGCTCGCGTCGACGACGTGCAAACCGATCTGGTAGTCGCCAGATGCGCTGGGCGTATAGGTGTACTGCGCGCCACCTCCACCTTGGTTGCTGCCGTTCACCGACCATTGATACGTCAGTTGGTGACCCTCGGGATCGGACGCGTTCGAACTCAACCGCACCGCATCGCCCGGACAAACAGTAGTGGCGCTGGCCGTGATGGATCCAGGATTGAGCGCCCCTAGAGCACGCGGCGCAGGCGGTGGTGGTGGCGGCGGAGGCGGGGGTGGCGCCGGAAGCTCACCGCGATGTCCCAAATAGAGGGTAACGCCGGCAGTGGCCTGAAGGCCATCCAGAAGTTGGCCCCTGGGTATGTAGACGCCGCCGTAATTCGCGGGGCCGGTGGGGAGACTAAAGCGCGGACCGATCCCGGTGTAGCCCCGGAAATCTATCCGAATGCCGAACCACTTGTTCGCCTGGTACTTGATTCCGCCGCCGTAGTTGCCTTGAAAACGTTCATCGGTCTTAAAGTTGCTGACCCCAGCGGAGGCAGGCAGATTGGCGAACGATTTCGCGTCCTTGCCCAGTAAGTCGAATGACGCGCCGGGGCCAGCCAGGACGAATGGCCGGAACTTGTGGTTACGCGGCGTAAAATGCCACACGACATCCGCGGCAGGCTGGAGCGTGTGGATCGGGAACGCCGGCCCGAGTAGGAGCCCTCCGGGGGGATTTGACAGGAAGTCGAACTTGTTCCACGAGTACGCGTTGAAGTCTTCTTCAATAGCCACGTAATTCCAGAAATTTTCCGAGACCCGACCACCAATGATGGCGCCTTCGAGAATCTTGTCCCCCAGGCCAGCCCAGGTTTTGGCGTAGTCGGAATAACCTGCGTAGATGTTCAATTCGAAGAAGTTGTTGTCTTCGTCCGACTTTGCTGCGGCGTTTTGGGCGCGCGCCGGATTCGGAATCCCTAAGACGCCCAATACAACCAGCGCCAGAACCGGATACCTCCATACTGCTCGCATGTTTTTCACCTTTCCTCTGATTTTCAATTACTGCTTTGAGATAACGGCGTGATCCCCCTGGTTGGCCACTTCGGCCTGAGGCAGATCGAAAACCAATGTGCCCCGCGCAGTGGTAAGTGCAAACATCCGCCGGGGAAGATCGGGCGAGAACCACAATACGCGAATGGCGGCGTCCCGGAGCCCATCGTTGGAGAAGGACTGCCACGACTCGCCACCGTCCACGCTACGGTATACGGTACCGTACTGAACCAGGAACGCCTCCAGTTTTTGCTCTGGATTGAACCGCACTGAATCCACCGTGGCCGCCGGTACGCCCTCCGTCACCAGCTTCCAGTGCGCTCCCTCGTCATTAGAACGCAGCAGGCCGCGCGAAGTTGCAGCGAGAATCGGGACGTCGCGGCTGGCCGGCAGCGCCAAGTCGTACAGATAATAGCTGTCGTCGGGAAGCATGGCGGGCTGCCAGGCGTGGCCGCCGTCAACGGAAATGAACAGGCCAGAGCTGGTTCGCGCGGCCAGACGCGAGGCGCCGTTCGAGGGCGCTTCCACCGCGAGCACCGGGATTCCAGTCAAGCCGGCGGCCTTCACTTGTTCCCACGTGGTCCCCAGGTTCGAGCTGCGGAATAAGCCTGCGTCAGTTCCGGCGAAGAGCACCAGCTTGTCCGATGACACCGAGCTAACGGACACGGCCCGGAGCGCGTGGATGCGAGTGCGTCCGGCGTTGGCTACCACAAGATGTCCTTTGCTGGGCAGCAGCCGGGGCGCGGGCAAGGATGACCAAGTCTTGCCGCCATCCGCGGATTTCAAGATCGCATCCTCGCTCGCCCCAAAAACAACCGCGCTTCCCCCTGGAGACGCTGTCAGGCTGTGAAGGTTTCGGCCGAGCAGCGCTTCTTCATTGGCGCGCAGGGACCATTCCAGACCGCCGTCGTTGCTGACAAAAACGCCGCCGTACAGTCCTTCATAGGTGCTGCTGGCGTACAACCGCTTTCCGTCCGAAGTAATCTGCGACAGCCGATGGTTGGCGAAGCCGGCATTTACGGGCCGGAAGGTCTCGCCCGAGTCGGTGCTTTTCAAGACGCCCGCATATTCGGTGGCCAGATACAGTGTGCGTGGGTCGCCGGGGTCGAACACCATCCAGTTCACTTGCTCGGAACTTAAGTGCCGCCAAGTCTTGCCGCCGTCGGGGGATTTGAAGAGGCCGAGCGTGGTACCGGCGTAAATCGTATCTGAATTGCGCGGGTCTTCCGCGATGATGTGCGTCCGGCGGTGCGTCCCGGGGATTCCGTGGATCTTCACCCAGGCCTGGCCGGCGCTGTCGCTGCGATAGATTCCGCTGCAAGCGCTGGCGAAGACCAATTGCGGACGGGTGGGGTCGACGCGAATCGAGAAAATGTCCGAATCGTCAACCAGGCCAGTGGAAATCGAGCGCCATGTTGCGCCGCCGTCGGTGGTCTTCCAGGGCAAGTGCGGCGTTCCGGCGTAGAGCGTGCGCGCGTCCGTGGGATCAAAGGCCAGAGCGGTGATGTCCTGCATCTCCACGTCGGTTTCCGACGAGACTCTATTCCACGTCGCGCCCGCGTCAACGGTCAAAAAAACGCCCTTCGATGTACCGGCCGCAATTACGTCCGCATTGGCGGGCGAAATGGCAAGCGATTCGATCCGCGAACCGCGCGTTCCGGTCAAAACGCGCCAATGGTCGCCGCCGTCCGTGCTCTCCCACACGCCGGAGTCAGGCGAATCTCCCGCATCCAGACCCGCATAAAAATGCCCGGATTCGGCGGGGTGAATCAGTACCGAATTGAATACGCCCGGTGTCCCACGTGGAAACGGCAGCAGCCGCCAGGACGCACCGGCGTCGTCAGAACGGAACAGCAACGAGTCGCGTGAACCGGCGATCAATGTTCCGCCATTGCGCGGATCAATTGCTATTGCTCTCGCGCTCCCTCCGAACGGACCGGCCAACTTCCAGGCGCCGATTCCAGGAAGCGCGGCAACCAGTAGCAATGCGAGACCAAGGGCTGGCTGCCCCCTAACCTTTTTTCGAGTCACTTCCTATTACCATATCAAAAAACCATTTGCATCGGGCTTTCGACGGGCAGGGAAGTTGTTGAAACGCCTATTCTTAGTTGAATTTAATGCAGGCCGGTTGTGGATGGATGCCCCGAGATATCGGTGAGTTGCTCCGCTAGCTGCCGGGGAGCATCGAGATTTCCCACCACCAGGCGGCTATTTTCGCCCGCAGTCTCGATAGACACATTGCCGACGTCGAACATCCGTTGTGCGAGGGACTGGATCACCCGTACGTCCTGTACCTTGGGGAGCTGAATGATGCGAGTGGACCTTGAACCCAATCCAGTTTCGTAGCGCAGCTTGTCGCCCGCGATTGTCAACTTGACGGTCTGCCGCTGGAGGTGCCGTTTGATCGGCCACAGCAAGATAAGCAGACTCGCGATGGGAAGGTAAGGGTATCGCCAGTCGGGATGCCAATCCACCACGTACTTGTAGTGAACGAATATCGCTGCGCATACCACGAGCAAGGCGCAAACGTATCCAATCTTGATGAACTTCATGCTGGGTCGAATCACGATGTCAGCCATGGCTTCAGGCACAATTATACTTAGCCATGAAGCCGGCCAAGTCCAGCGCAAGAGTTGCCCGCTATGTCGTCTCCTTGCCGGAACGGGTGGTGCGCTCGGCTGCGGCGCTGGCCGGTGGTTTGATTCGCGAGATTGGCGACGTTTCACTGCCAGCCGCGGTTCGCCGCACTAAGACCTACCAGATGATGGTGGACATCGCCCTGCGCTTCATGATCGAGCGGGTGGGCGAAGTCAAGGGCGTGTATCCGTCCGGAGGCGAGTTAGCCAACGATTTTCTGCTGCGCCGGACGGCTGGGCATGGCATTGAACTGGCGGGTTTGCTCGCGTTTCGCGCATCGCCGGTATGGATTATGGCGGCGCTGGCTGACGTTTCGGGCGCCGGGCGTCACATCGTTCAAGAAATCGCGGATGCGCTGAAACAAGAGGGCGTGCTGGAGGGCGACGCCAAGTTTGAGAACGTCGATCAGCTCCTGGAGGGTCTGGAGAAGACCGCGAGCCAAATCGCCGATCTGTGCAATACTCCGCCTCTCGACGTCGCGGGCTTGCGCCGGGAGTGGGCAACATTTCGCGCCGCGGTAGCGAAAATTCCGCCGCGCAATCTGCCTTCGGCTGGGTTCCTGCGCCAGCATTGGGAGGAGCTGAAGGCGGAGGCCGCTGTGCAGAATCGCGGCGTGTTCGAGTTGTCGTCGGTGATGGCCGTTTCTGCGATCGCGCGCGTTCCGGTCACTCTGTTGCGGCTCGCCCGCGCGGCCAATCGCGGGGTATGGCGATCGGGACAGACCTTGGGTGCAAGCGTGCTGCTCCACTACAGCCAGGTGCTGAACGAAATTCACGAACGCGGCTACGCGGCCTATTGGACCGAGGAGTTTCGGCCCTACCTGCGCGCCGCGGCGGGACAATTCTCGCCCAAGCACCGGTCGCTGACGGTGCGATGGCTGAAGAAAGCCATTCGCTAGTGGTGAAACTCCGTATACTGAAGATCGAGTGAACAAGCGGGCGATCACCTGGCTTCTGGCAGCGCTGATGGCGCTTTCGACCGGCGCCGCCGTGCCTGTTGCTCGCGCGCGAACGGGTGGCGCCAGTTCCGCGATCGTCTGGATCGCGCAGGAGCGCTCCGAGCAACAGGTTCCAGTTCTTGCGCATCGCGTCACTCGCTACCAGCGTCCCGTTGCTCCACCGAACTTTGAATCGCCGGCGAAAGCCCGGTATTTCGCGGCATCCCTCTACCAGCGTCCTCCCCCTTCTCGCCGTTAGCCCGGGCTAGAAGGAGAAAGGAGGGGCGTGCTTAAGAAAAGCGTGCGCCAATTCTTGCTGAATTTGTTTCGCGGTTCGGCTCGGTCCGAATCGATTGTTCCTTTGATCAAAAGCCGTCGCGCGGAATTGAGCGCCTTGAGCGACGCTGAGCTGAAAGCCATCGCTTGGCGCGCGATGGAACTTCCGGACGTGTTCGCGCTGTGCGCCGTCGTCGCCGAACGCGTGCTGGGCCTCAAGATGTTCGACGTTCAGTTGGAAGGCGCGTTGGCCCTGGCCGCCGGCAAGGTCGCCGAAATGCAGACCGGTGAAGGCAAGACGCTGGCCGCCGTTCCCGCGGTGGTCTGGTACGGGAAAGAAAGCCAGGGCGTTCACGTGATGACGGTGAACGACTACCTGGCGCGCCGCGACGCCCAATGGATGGGCGGCATTTACGAGTTCCTGGGACTTGCTGTAGCTTGTGTCCAGCAAAGCATGGGGATCGAGGATCGCCGCCGCGCCTACGCCTGCGATATTACTTACGCCACCGCAAACGAGATCGGGTTCGACCATTTGCGCGATGGACTGGCGCTCCACCCGCGCGAGCAGGTGCATCGGCCGTTCGCGGCTGCCGTGATCGACGAAGCTGACTCGATTCTCATCGACGAAGCGCGCATTCCGCTGGTGATCGCGGGTGGCGAAGCGAATCAGGAGCCGCTCGCGTATCAAGTGGATCGAGTGACCCGCCACTTCCGCAAATTCCGGCACTTTACCCTGGACGAGTACGCCCGCAACATCGCGCTCACCGATGCCGGTATCCGCGCCGTGGAAACTTCATTCGGCTGCGGCAATCTATTCACCGAAGAGAACCTCGCGCTGCTCACCGCCGTCCAGGATTCGCTGCACGCTCATGCGATGCTGCGGCGCGACGTGGCTTACCTGGTAAAGGACGGCGCGATTGAATCGGTGGACGAGTTCAAGGGCCGCATCGCGGAGAACCGCCGCTGGCCGGCTGGGCTGCACACGGCCATCGAAGCGAAGGAAGGTTTGGCGCTCAAGGCGCAGGGCCGGATTCTCGGGTCAATCACGCTTCAAAACCTGATATCGCTGTACCCCAAGGTGTGCGGGATGACCGGCACCGCCGCGACGCAAGCCGACGAGTTCCGGCTGGTATATGGCCTGGAAGTGGAGGTGATCCCCACCAATCGCCCCATGATTCGCGTTGATTTGCCGGATCGGCTCTATGCAACTAAAAGGGACAAGGAACAAGCCGTGATCGCCGAGATCCAGCGCTTGCACTCGAGCGGCAGGCCCGTGTTAGTGGGGACGCGCAGTGTGGAGGAGTCCGAACGGCTGAGCGCCAGACTCAAATTGCCTGGCTCCGGCGGCGGCATTCCGCATCAAGTGTTGAACGCGCGGCACGAAGAACAAGAAGCGGGGATGATTGCGCGAGCGGGCGAATTAGGCGCAGTCACTATCTCCACCAACATGGCTGGACGCGGCACGGACATCCAACTCGCGCACGGTGTGGCCGAACTAGGCGGATTGCACGTGATCGGGACCAACCGCCACGAGAGCCGGCGAATTGACAACCAACTGCGCGGGCGGGCCGGACGGCAGGGCGACCCCGGCAGCTCGGAATTCTTCGTTTCGCTGCAGGACGACCTGCTCTTAAAGTATGGAGCTGAAAATCCGGGTATCGAGCCGGATATCGAGAGTGTTCAGCGCATCGCGGAAGGGCAGAACCTGGAAATCCGGCGGTTTTTGCATAAGTATGAGAGCGCGACCGAGGGCCAGCGCCAGAAGATCCAGCAGCGCCGGCAAGCCATCCTGACGGGCGAGACGCCCTGTTCCTCGGAGCTGGAACGCCTGGTTTCGCTCCGTACTATCGATGACCTCTGGGCCGACTACCTGGCCACCATCACCGACCTGCGGGAGGGCGTTCAATGGCTGTCCTGGGGCGGCCGGGACCCGTTGCACGAGTATCTGACATCGGTCCATTCGCTGTTTACCCAGATCGAGGAGCAGATCGATGGGGAGATCGAGAAGCGTCTGGGCGAAGCCGACGCAGCCAGCCTGGACCCCTCCCAGCGCGGCGCCACCTGGACCTACTTGACCACCGACCAGCCGTTCGGGACCGCCAGTGAGCGGATCATGCGCGGGTTGGTGCGAAAATACAGACGTAGGACGTGACTCCGCGCGCCCAAAACGCGTTTCGTCTTTTTCGTCTTGAGCCGCGTCTTCTGATTGGAGCCGAAGTTTGATCTTTCGGGAGGTTGAGGACCGCGACCTGATCGCCAAGGCGCGTCGGGGGCACGTGGATGCCTACAACGTGCTCGTGTCTCGGTGGGAGAAGCGTGTCTTCAATTATCTCTTGCGGTTGGTGCGGCAGCGTGAGGACGCCCTTGATCTCAGCCAGGATGTGTTTTTGAAGGCCTATCAGAATCTGAAGAAGCTCGATGACCCGGCGAAGTTCCCGCCTTGGCTGTTTCGAATCGCGCATAACGAGGCGTATTCTTTGTTACGCAAGAACCGGCCGGAGGGTGAACTGACCGTCGAGCCCCGCATGGCCGAAGCGAGTGGGGGCCTGTTCCCTATCGAGTCGACGCTGGCCGTGCGAAGGGCGCTGGAACGGCTGTCGAACGATCAGCGCGAAGCCGTGGTCTTGAAGGTTTATCAAGGATTCAAGTTCGAGGAAATGGCGGAGATTCTATCGTGCCCGGTCTCGACGGTGAAGTCCAGGCTGTACACGGCGCTCGATCTTCTGAAACAGGCATTGGCTCCAATCAATACCGGAGGGGCTCCAATCAATATGGGAGGCGTGGAATGAGTTGCTCAGTGCTGGATTTGAAGGCTTATGTGGTTGGTGAATTGGCGCAGCGCGAAAAAATGGCGGTAGAGGATCACGTGCGTGCTTGCCAGAACTGCCACGATGAGTTGGATCGGTTGAACTTGACGCGAAGTGCGCTGGCTTCGCTCGAAGATGAGGAGATGCCGCGGCGCATCGCGTTTGTCTCCGATCGAGTGTTTGAGCCGCGCTGGTGGCAAACCATGTGGCGCTCGGGCCCGGCGATGGGCTTTGCGTCCGCGGCGTTGCTGGCGGCTGCCATTCTGGCGCATGGATTCGTGCGGCCGGTGGCTCCGGCAGCCGGGTCCGCAGTGGATGAGGCCAAGATCGAGCAGCGCATCGAAATCCAGGTGAGCGCGCGAATGAACGCGGTCGTGACCAAAGCCGTAAGTGATGCCGAGGCCATGCAGGCCGCCCGGTTCACCAAAGTGCTGAACGCCACTGAGAATCGTTTCGAGATTCAGCGGCAATCCGATCTTGCCAACCTGCAGGCCGCGGAATATTACCGCAAGCGCCTGGCGCAGTTTGAAGTAGCAAGTAACGAAAGGCCTTCCCGATGAGAACTCTACTGATTGCGAGCATTATGCTGGGCACTCTGCCGGCCGGATCGATAGCCGACGGTCCAAAGGTGAATCGAGCCATGATCGAAGCCATGGAGCATGGCTTGGACGCGAAGCTTACCGGAATCTGGCCGCAAGATCCGGCGGAGGTGCTGGGCGTTTCGCAGGGAACCTACATTCGCGGCTATGGCGCGGTCTTTCTCAGCGAAGTGAACCTGGCGCAGGCCGCGGGAATCAGTCCTTTCCATCCCGCCATCCGGCCGGATGAAATCGTCAAGACGCACGACAAAAAGGTGCAGCGCATGGCGGCGCTTCGGACCACGATGCGCGCGATGTTAATGGACTCGGCCCGCTCGCTGGATGCGGTTCCTCCCGACGAGCAAGTCGCAGTTGGGATTTCTCTGTTCTATTGGACCTGGGAAAACCACGAGGGACTGCCCGCTCAGATCGTGATGCACGCGCCGCGCAAGGCTCTGCTCGCGGCGGCCAATGCCGAACAAGCACAGATCGCATCCGACGAGTTCTAGGCATGCGAGGGTTTTAAAGCAATGCGGCTGGGCGAGATCCTGATCGAGCGTAAGCTCATCACCGCCGAGGATGTGGAGCGGGCGCTGGAACTGCAGAAGGAGCGCGGCGACAAAATCGGCAAGACGCTGGTCGACATGGGCTTCATCGCCATGCGCGACGTTTTGGCGGCGCTCTCGGAACAGTTGCAGGTTCCGCTGGTTTCGATCGACGCACCGCCGGTAATCTCTCCGGAAACCGAGACGCTTTCACCGCGCTTCCTGCGCCAATTCCGCTGCCTGCCGATGAGCCGCGACGACCACACCATCACGCTCGCGATGGCCGACCCGTTGGACGTCGAAACCATCGCTGCGGTGCGCCATTGCACCGGTCTCAAGATCAAAACCGTGCTCGCGCCCGAGCAGGAGATCGTGGATGCGATCGACAAATACTACGGCGAGTCGGCGGCGCGCTCCGAAACCGATTTCGAATTCCAAGCCGGCGAGCTGTCGGAAGATCTCGAACACCTGCGCGATATGGCGAGCGAGGCGCCGGTCATCCGGCTGGTGAACGCGATCATCGCTTCAGCGGTTGAAAAGCGGGCTAGCGATATTCACCTGGAGCCGTTCGAAAAGGAGTTTCGCATCCGCTATCGCGTGGACGGCGTGCTCTACAATCAAGATCCGCCGCCGCGCGAAATGAAGGCGGCCATGATCTCGCGCGTGAAACTGATGGCCAAGCTCAACATCGCCGAGCGGCGCCTCCCGCAGGACGGACGCATCAAGATCAAGACACTGGGCCGCGAGGTGGATTTGCGCGTTTCCACGCTGCCGACGTTGTACGGCGAAAGCGTCGTGATGCGTCTGTTGGACCGGTCCGCGGGCGATTTCTACGATCTTGGCCGCCTGGGGTTCGACGGCCACATGCTCGGCCGCATGACCTATTACACGTCGCTGCCGCATGGCATTTTTCTGGTGACGGGTCCCACGGGCAGCGGCAAATCCACCACGCTGTATTCGGCGCTGAAGCGGATCAATCAGAGCGACAAGAAGATCATCACCATTGAAGATCCCGTCGAATATCAGATGGACGGAATCAACCAGCTCCACGTGAACACCCAGATCGGTCTGACGTTTGCCTCCGGACTGCGGCATATTGTCCGTCAGGATCCCGACGTCATCATGGTGGGCGAGATTCGCGACCGCGAGACAGCCGATATCGCGATTCGGTCGTCGCTCACCGGCCATTTCGTATTCTCGACACTGCACACCAACGACGCCCCCAGCGCGATTTCACGCCTGACCGACATGGGCGTGGAGAACTACCTGATCACGTCGTCGCTGGTGGCGGTGCTGGCGCAGCGGCTGGTCCGTCTCATCTGCGAGCATTGCAAAGAGAAGGGCGGCACGCGGTTCGCGCCGAGCGGCGACATGGTGCAATGTTACACGGGTCGCGGCTGCGAACACTGTTTCGGCTCCGGTTACACCGGCCGCGTAGGGATTTTCGAGCTGATGGAGCTGGATGACGGCATCCGGCAACTCATCATGAAAAATGAAGACGCGGTGGCCATCACCAACGCGGCTCGCCGCATCGGCATGCGCAATTTGCGCGAGGACGGCTGGTCCAAGGTAGCCAGCGGATTGACCACAGCCGACGAGGTGATGCGTGTCACGCAAGAGTTCTGAGAATAAGCCACAGATGAACACGGATAAACACAGATGCGAGCTAAATTTCTTATCAGTGTTTATCTGTGTTTATCCGTGGCGGGCTTCCCGATGAACAGCTTTCACTTCAGAGCCGTGGCCTCCGACGGGCAGATTCGCACCGGCGCGATTCATGCTGAGTCCGAGCGCTTGGTCGCCTTCGAGCTGCGCCGCCAGGGACTCACGCCCGTCTATGTCGGCAAGGACGCGAAAAAACCCCTGGACATCAAGCTGCCCTCGTTCTCAGGGGGCCGGAAGCGCGACGTTCTGTTCTTTACCCAGGAGCTTTCCACGCTGCTCAGCGCCGGCGTTCCGCTGGACCGGGCGCTGTCCATTACAGCCGAGTTGAACGAGCGCGCCTCGTTCCGCGTGCTGGTGCAAGACATTCTCCGCACGCTAAAAGGCGGGCGCTCGCTCGCCGACAGCCTGGCCACTCACCCGGCTCACTTTTCGGAGTTGTATATCAACATGGTCCGCGCGGGCGAAGCCGGCGGATCGCTGGCGGTGGTCTTCGAGCGGCTGTCGGAATTCGAACGCACGCGCGACGATCTGCGCAGCTACATCGTTTCGTCGATGGCCTATCCGACGCTGCTCTCGATGGTCGGCATCGGGTCCATTCTGGTGCTGATGAATTTTGTTGTGCCACGCTTCGCGGCGGTTTTCGAAGAGTCGCGCATCGAGATGCCGCTGCCCACCAAAATGCTGCTGGTTGGAAGCAAGTTTCTGCAATCCTACGGCTGGTTGGGAATTACGCTCCTGGTAGTATTCGTGATCGGTATGTATACCTACGTGCGCACCACTTCGGGCCGCCTGTGGTGGGACACGCTGCGCCTGAAGATCCCGGTCCTCGGCGACGCGCTGCGCAAAGCCGAAACCGCGCGATTCGCGCGCGCCATGGGCACTCTGGTCTCCAACAGCGTTCCATTGGTGCAATCCCTTTCCATCGCGGGCGCGACGTTGAATAACCGCCGCATCTCCGGATCGCTCGAAATCGTCTCCCTGGGAGTGAAACGCGGTGAAGGCATTGCGGGTCCCTTGCGGCGCGCCGGGCAGTTCCCTCCCCTGGCCGCGCATTTGTTGAGCGTGGGCGAAGAGACCGGCCGGCTGGACTCGATGTTTGTGCGGATGGCCGACATCTACGACGCCGAGACGCGTTCGGCTATTCGAAGGTTTACGTCGCTCTTTGAGCCGATCGTGATCTTGGTGATGGGGATCGTAGTCGGTACTCTGATCTTGAGCATGCTGCTGGCGATTGTGGGCATGAACGACGTGGCAATGTAATGCAGGAATACACGAGGTAAAGCGATGAATAAGAAACTGAGACAACAAGCTGGTGTGACGCTGATTGAAATGATGGTGGTGGTCACCATCATCGCGCTATTCGCCGCTCTGGTGCTTCCGAAGATGATGCACCAAGCCGACCGCGCCAAGATCACTTCGGCGCACGCTCAGATTAATGCGTTTTCGACGGCCCTCGGGTCGTACAAACTGGATACTGGCACGTTCCCCACCACCGAACAAGGCTTGGCGGCGCTGCGCGAAAAGCCCGAGAACGCTGAGAACTGGCAGGGGCCGTATCTACAGAAGGAAATCGAGAACGATCCTTGGGGTCACCCCTATGTCTATCACTTCCCCGGTGATCACGGAGATGAGCCCGATATCATCAGTCTCGGCGCCGACGGAACGCCCGGCGGAGACGGGATCAATGCCGACATCGTCAGTTGGAGAAATTAGCACGGCCGCGCGCCCAACATCGCGTCCGGCATCCGGCGTCACGCTGATCGAGATGATGGTGGTGGTCGCGCTGATTTCGCTCATGGTCGGCATCAGTTTTCCAGCCATCACTTCGGGCATCGACTCGATGCGTCTGAAGGCCGCCACCAACAGCGTGGTCAGTTTCCTGGATGCGGGGCTCAGCCGCGCCGAACGGCGCCAGCAGGTGATCGAGATCACGATCTCGAAGCTCGACAACTCGATCGAAATGCAATCCAGCGAAGCGGGGTTTTTTCGGAAGTTGCAGATGCCCGAAGGAGTCTCCATCGTCCAGGTGCTGCCGCAATTGCCGGAGAATCCCGATGCGCCGCGCATGTTCTTCCTGTACCCGGGCGGCACCGTTCCGCCCTTGGGCGTGCAATTGATCAATCGCAGGAATGTTCAGCGCGTGGTGCGTGTCGACCCTATCACCGGCGTGCCCCACGTGGAGGCGGTTGAGTGAAGCAGCGCGGCTTCACATTGCTCGAGGTGCTGGTGGCCACGGTTGTCATGGCGATTGCCGTGGCGGGGCTGATGTCGGCCATCTCCAGCTCTCTGCGCAACGCCGCGCGGCTCACCGATCACGATCGCGCCGCTCTGCTCGGCCGCCAGAAGATGGATGAATTGTTGGTCGCCACGGGACTTGAAAAAGGCGTGCCCTTCCAAGGAACCTGGGGGCCGGAGGTGACGGGCAGCATGGAGATGGGCTGGATCGCGCGCCTGACGCCCTTCGAAATTCCGCGCGCCGCACGCGGCCCCGGCACGCCGTTTATCGAGCGCGTGGAGTTGGAAATCTGGTGGATGAATGGCGCCCAGCGCCGCTCGTTCCGCGTGGACGGTTTCCACCGCGCCGTGCTGACGCCTGCCGATCTTGCGGCCTTGGGCTCCGCGGGAACGCCGCTTCAAGAGTACGGTCAGCAGCCATGACCGCGCGCTACAAAAAGCCCGCTTCGGCGGGTGTCACCTTGCCCTCGGCGGGGGTCACCTTGATGGAATTGCTGGTCGCGGTCCTGTTGCTCAGTCTGCTTTCGGTCGGCATGGTCCTCACCATGCGCGTCGCGCTCAGCGCGATGACCAAGACGGATTCCAAGCTCATGGCCAACCGGCGGGTGGCTAGCGTCGAGCGCATTCTCAATGAGGAAATTTCCGGAATCGTTCCGGTCAGCGCCAATTGCGCGGCGGGTGGCCAGCCCGGTGGGCGTTTGATGTTCTTTCAGGGCGAAGCTCAATCCATGCGGCTCGCTTCTACGTATTCGCTGCATGAGGGCGCGCGCGGTATGCCGATGATCCTGGAATTCCAGGTGATCCCCGGTGAAGACAACCAAGGCGTCCGGTTGGTGGTGAACGAGCAATGGTACACGGGCCCACGCGCCGCCGGTGCGTTGTGCGTCGGGATGGGTCCGGATGCCGTCAGCGGCCGTCCCAGTCCTATCTTCGTGCCCATTCAAATTGGCGCCAACTCGTTCGTAGTGTCCGACCACCTGGCATATTGCCGCTTCAGCTTTCGCGATGCCCACTCTCGTCCCCAGCCGTTTTGGGTGGAACACTGGGTTTTGCCAATGCTTCCCGACGCGATCCGTATCGAGCTGGCGCCGCTTGCGCCGGACCCCGGCCGTTTGCAGCCCGTCACGTTGACCATTCCGGGTCACGTAACCCGTCTGCCGCTGGCGGACTACCAACAGGAGCTTCTGCTTGGCAGATAGCGGGGTCGGTAAAATGAACCAAGGCACTGCTTTGCTGGCCGTACTGTGGCTGGCCGCGGGCTTGTCCGCCATCGCTCTCACCATCGCCAATACCGTTCGCGGCGAAACCGAGCGCAGCTCCACGGAGGCCGACGGGCTGAAAGCTTACTATCTCGCGGCCGGCGCCATCGATCGCATGCTGCTCTATCTGGAAAAGCCGGCTTCTTTTCTAAACCCGGACAAGACCCCGCTGATCAAGGACTACACGCGGGTGCTCGGGTTCGACTTTCCTACCGGCGTCGCCATGGGCGAAATCATCCCGGAGACTTCCAAGCTGGATGTGAACACGGCGAATCCCAAGGACCTGCTCAACCTCTTGCTGGCTCTGGGCGGAGATCCTGGCCAGGCCGAACAGACGCTCGCCGGCATCCTGGACTGGCGCGGTGTCAGCTCGGGCGGATCGCTCACCGGGTTCGACCAATTTTACTTGTCCCTCACTCCGTCTTTTCAAGCGCGGCACGCGTCTCTTCAGGAGATTGAGGAATTATTACTAGTGCGCGGAGTCACCCCGGACCTGTTCTACGGCAGCTATACGCGCGATGCGCAGGGGCAACTTGTGCCGCACGCCGGGCTCCGGGATTGTCTCTCGGTTTACGGGTCGGCGGGCGGTGGTTTGGATGTCAACACGGTTGAGCCGGCGGTGATGCAAGCCGTCGGAATCCCGGCCGATGTCGCCGCGGCGATCGTCACTCTTCGCCAGGCCGCGCCCATTCGCGACATGGGCCAGCTCGCGCCGTTTCGCAACAGCGGTCCCGGTATGAACCGCTTGGGAATAACGCGCGTGGCGATCGGTTCCCCGCAGGCCATCACGCTGCGCGCCACCGCCCAGTTGAAGCTTTCCAATGGCCAGCTTTCGGACGTGCGCCGCACGGTGTCCGAGTTGGTGATGTTCCTGGATCCGGATAAGTCGCAGGTGCTGGTTGCCGGGCAGCCTCCGTATCACATCCTGCGCTGGTATCAGAACGCGGTTGCGCTGCAATGAGCACTTCGGGCTTCAGGAAATGGCTCGCCTTCGGCATGGGCGTCGGTATCGAGATGGGCCGTGCGGATCTCATCGTCACCGTGGTTCGCCTGCGCCCCTCCGGCACGCGAGTGCTGGGCGAGCTCACTATCCCCCGTTTTCGCGAACAGCCCGCGGCCGAATGGGGCGAAAATTACGCCAGTTTTCTCGAGAAGCTCGGCGCCCGGCATCTGGCGGCCACCATCCTTTTACCGCGCGATGAAGTGACCGTCCGCCAAGTCTTGCTGCCCGGCGTTTCGGACAAGGACTTGGCCTCCGCGATCCGCTTCGAGATCGATTCGCTGAATCCCTACTCGGAGGAAGAAGCCGCCTATGATGGAGCGCGCATCGGCAAGACCTCGTCCATTCTGATTGGCATTACTCGGCGTTCTTCTCTCGAACGCTACACCGCGCTATTGTCCCAGGCCGGCGTGAAGGTCGCGTCGTTCACGTTTTCGGCGCCCGCGATTTACTCGGCGCTGCGTCTCTATTCCGATACCCCCGCCGATGGCCTGGTGGCCCTGGGCCAGGACGGGGACGAAATCGAGGTCTACGGCGAGAGCCCCACGCGGCCCATGTTTTCCGCTCGTCTGGATGAGCCCGCGGATCGCGTCCGCACGCTGGCTGTCTCCGAGCTTCGGCTGCCGCCGGAAACCGAAGCCAGCGCGCTGCACCTCGAGCTCCCGCAACCGGTGGCGGCACCCGAGAATTACGATCCCGCGCGCTCGTCCCTGTCCTATGCGGCTGCGGTCTCGAGCGCCAGTGTGCTGCATCCGTTGAGCCTGAATCTGCTTCCGCCCGACCAACGCCGGAGCGCGTCGCGCCTGCGCTATGTTCCCACCGCCGTACTCGGAAGCGTGGCGCTGCTGCTCGCGATCACGGTGCTGGCGTATCCCAAGTATTCGGACAATCGCTATCTCGAGCTGCTGCAGGCGCAGATTCGCGCGCTCGATCCGCTGGCGCGAAAAGCGGCTGAGACGGAACGCCAAACGGTCGCCGCGCGCAACCGGGCCCAGACGCTCGACACCTTCCGCCAACACACCCGCGAGGACCTGGACGCACTCAACGACCTGACCCATCTGCTTGCGCTGCCCGCCTGGCTCAATTCGCTGCAACTCACCCGAACCTCGGTCAACATCGCCGGTCAAACTGACCAGGCGGCGGCATTGATCAAGCTGCTGGATGGCTCGCGCCACTTCCAGGGATCGTCGTTCGCGCTGCCTCTGCAGAAAGGCACGGGCGGAGAAGTCTTCAGCATCCGGACCACGCGCAAAGGAGTGGGGCCATGACGCTGGGAGATCGCGATCGCCGCGCGCTCATCATCCTGGGTGTCGCTCTGTTGGCGGGCGGGCTGATCTATTGGCTCTCGAATTCCTCGCCCTCCTCCAGCGGCGGATCAGCCAAAGCCGCACCGGTGGATAATATCGATCGCGCCCAAAAGCGCCTCGCGATGTTGCGCAAACAGGCTGCTACGCTTCCGGGCAAGCAAGCGGTTTTGCGGCAGGCGTCGATCGAGCTCAGCGGGCGCGAAAAAGGACTCATTCCCGGCGACACCGCCGATCAAGCGCAAGCGCAGCTTCTGCAAGTGATCAAACGCGTCGCCACGCAGCAGACTCCGCCGCTCGAGACGGGCCAAATCGAGCTGGGCCGGCCCCGCTCCTATGGCAGCGCCTACGGACTGGTGAGCGTATCTCTTACTTTGACGTGCCGCATCGATGAGCTGGTCAATTTCCTGGCGGCGCTGGGAGCGCAACCTGAGCTGACCGCCACCGAAGAGATCCGCTTCGGCGCCGCGCATCCCAAGCAAAAGACCATGCCCGTGCGCCTCACCGTCTCCGGACTGGTGGCCCGGCGTCTGATACCGCAGCAGAAAGGGCTGCCGCAGCTGTGAGCAAACTGAGACTGCTGGATCTGGCGCTGCTCGTCCTGGCGGGACTGCTGGGCTGGCAAGCGCGCCGCGAATGGGTAGGTTCGCACGCGCGCGACCAGGCCTTGCTGCATGGCGCCCTGCCGCCGGCCAAGGTGCCTGGCTTGGCGCCACTGGATAAAGTAGATCCACTCACCGCGGCCGCCTACGCCGAGGTTGCCATCAACAATCTCTTTTCGCAGGATCGCAATCCCAACGTTATTGTCGATCCTCCTAAGCCGGAGCCGGAAAAGCCGACGCCTCCGTTTCCAGTGGCCCATGGCGTTATGCTGTGGGGCGACTTTCCGGCCACCATCGTGCTCAGCGAAAAGGCCGGCGGTCCGCAGCGCGGCTATCGTGCCGGCGAATCCATCGGCGAATGGAAGCTGGTGGACGTGGACAGCAGCTTTGTCGATCTCGAGTGGGACGGCAAGGAGTTTAAGAAGCGCATCGACGAGCTCATCGATCGGACTCCGATGGCGGAAGCTTCGGCCCCGCAACCCGCCGACAAGTCCAAGGCGGCTCCGGCCGCTCCTGCCGCCAAGGCGCTTTCCACGGCTTCCCATTCCGGCCCCGGCGTTGACATAGGCACAGGAATAAGACCGTGCTACTCCGACGATCTGTCTCCGGCAGGCACGGTTGTGGATGGCATGAAGAAAGTGGTCACCCCGAGTCCGTTTGGAAACAACTGCCGCTGGGAGCAGAACAAATGAAGAAGGCTAGCGCATTCACCCGGTTCGCCGCGCTCGGAATCACACAGAACGAATCGAGCACGTCCAGTGAGGCAACCGCCGCGGCCAAAGTCGCGGCCCGGGCGCAATCGCGAGGGCCATCGTCCGCGGTCTTGAAACCAGCGGACTTACAGGTAGCGGACAAAACTAAAGAGGACAAATAGTGCGATTTCGATATTGGCTCGGCGCGGCCGGAATAGCAGCGGCCCTCTGGACACAAGCTTTTGCGCAGCAGACGTCACCGCAGAATGGTCCTGGGTCTTTACCCCCGGCGTTCAATCCCGTCGCTCCCCAACAACCTGCGAATCGGGCGGCGCCGAACCCCCTGCAGCCATCCGGCACCAGGCCGGCGCAAGCCCCACGAAGCGGCCCGCCCACGGTCTACGGCGGACTGTCGCTCAACAACGCTTCCCTCACCGAAGTGATCGATCTGCTGGCGCGCCAGCTCAAAATCAACTACATCCTGGATCCGCGCGTCAAGGGCGGCGTCATCCTCAACACCTACGGCGAAACCAAGGACGTCGACACGCGTTCGCTGCTTGAAACCATCCTGCGGATCAACGGATTCGGCATGGTCAAGCAAGGCGACCTGTATCGCATCGTGCCGCTCGCCGATATTTCGCATCTGCCCGTGCCGCCCGAAAGTAAAACCGAGCCCAACGGCATTGCGGAAGACGACACCACCATGCTCAATCTCGTCTTCCTTAAGTACGTAACCTCCGATGAGCTGGTCAAAGTGCTGGAGCCGTTCATAGGGGAAAACGCCCGCATCTACACGTATGCGGCCGCCAACTTACTCCTGGTTCTCGATAGCCGCAGAAATTTGCGCCGACTGATGGAACTGGTGGCCATGTTCGACAGCGATCAGATCGCCAACCAGCGCGTGCATGTCTTTTCGGTAAAGTACGGGCGGCCTACGGATATTTCCAAAGAGCTGGAGAACATCGTTAAATCGATCGCGCTTTCGGAGAAGAATTCGCCGATCAAGTTCCTCCCCATTGATCGCATTAACACCATCATTGCGGTTGCGCCAAATCCTGGCGTTTTCACCGAAGTGCAAACCTGGCTTGACAAGCTGGACATTCCCGTCAAAGCGGCGGCGGGCGGTATCAAGGACTACGTCTACCGCGTTCACTATGCCGAGGCGAGCACCATGGCCTGCTCCATTCAGGCGCTGTATGGCCAACTCTCCGGCTACGGCAGCTTCGGCGGTCCGCAAAGTTCCATCATGGCGTGCATGCAAGCGAGCAACATGAGCGCATTGGGCGGCGGCGGTGGCGGTGTATACGGCGGCGGCGGGATCGGCGGCGGCGGTGGCGGCTACGGCTACGGTGGCGGTTACGGCGGCGGTGGCGCGGGCGGTGACCGATACTACCAAGGCGTTTC
>PMUP01000058.1 GCA_003166865.1 Bryobacterales bacterium | reverse complement strand
GGCGCTTGCGTGCCGGTGTGTCCCGTGTCGGCGATTTTCGCCCTCGATGATCTGCCCGAAAAGTGGGGCAACTTCACCAAGACCAACGCCGACTACTTCGGCCGGTAGGTCAGAGAGTGGGGCGGACGCCCTCGTCCGCGCCGGACCCCCGGTCCGGCTTCTTGATCCGGCTCTGCAAGTAGCGCGTCACGGCCGATAGATCGCCGAGCTGGTGTCCGTTTCCCAAACCTGAATCGCTGAAATGTGCACCGGAACCTCGTTCGTTAATCCCACGCTGATCCGGTCATAAAAATACTTCGCGATGTTCTCCGCCGATGGGTTGATCTCGTCAAACGGCGGCAGATCGTTGATGAAGTGATGGTCCAAGTACCCAACCGCGCCACTGATGAGCCGATTCACTTCCAGAAAATCCACCAACAGGCCGGTCGAGTCCAACTGCTCGCCCTCCACCGTCACTCGCACGCGATAGTTGTGCCCATGCACGTCTTCGGATTTGCCATGGTAGTTGCGCAGGGCGTGCCCGGCGGCGAAAGTCTGTTCCACGGTGACTTCAAACATTGAAAAATCTCTCCACGGCGTTCAGTTCGGTGCTGAAGGCATACGGCGGCAGGCTGTCGAAAAACACCTGGCCATAGCGCTGCTTCGTAATACGATTATCCAGCAAGACCAGCACGCCGCGGTCGGTCTTGCTGCGGATCAGCCGCCCGAAGCCCTGCTTCAGCGCCAGCGCGGCCTGCGGGATCTGGTAATCGTAAAACGGATTGCCGCCCTCTTCGCGGATGCGTTCGATGCGTGCTTCCACCACCGGGTCGCTCGGCACCGCGAACGGCAGCTTGTCGATAATCACGCAGCTCAATTGATCGCCCTGCACGTCCACTCCTTGCCAGAACGACGAGGTCGCAAACAGGACGCAGTGCGGCGTGGCGCGAAATTCATCCAGCAGCGCGTTGCGCGGTCCGGTGCCCTGCATCAGCGTCGGATAGTCGATCTCGAGCGATACGCGATCGTACACCAGGCGCATCTGCTGGTAGCTGGTGAACAGCACGAACGCGCGGCCCTGGCTGTGACCGAGGATGCGCGTGATTTCGCCGGCGGCCGCTCCGGGAAACGCGGGCGACCGGGGATCGGGCAGGTGCTGCGGCACGTACAGCAGCGCTTGCTTGGCGTATTCGAAATGGCTGGGGACCACCAGCGACCGCGTGTGGCGGATGCCCAGGCGCCGCTCGGTGAATTCGAACGTCTCGCCCACCGCCAGCGTCGCCGACGTCAGGATTACCGTGTCCAGCGTGTCGAACAGCTTCTCTTCCAGGATGGACGAGACGTCGATGGGCGTGGCCTGCAGGAAACAACCGCGTCCGCGCCGCTCCACCCAGTAGACGTACGAGCGGTCCGCGCCCTTGTGCCAAAAGTCCAGATTCTTCTGCAGCTCCTGCGCGCGGCGAAACAGCGGGACCACTTCCTCGGGTGCGTTCTTCACCAGTTGCAGTTGCGTCGTGATCAGCTCCAGCGCCAGTTGCAGATTCTCCAGTGCTTCGCCGTGTTGCTCAAAGAACGCCGCGTGGCCTTTGAATGCGACGCGTCCTTCGGTCTCGCCGAACAGCAGGAAAAACTGCTGCGCGCGATCTTCCAACGTGTCCAGGACCCGATCCAGTTCGCCCGACCCGAACTGCTTGGCTCGCGAAACCACGGCGATGTCGCGCCCCAGCTCCTGGAATTGGTAGTTGCTGATACCCACGCCGAAATATCTCCCGGCCACATCTTCGATTTCGTGCGCTTCGTCGAACACCACTGCGGCGTACTCCGGGATGATGCCGCCGAAGTCTTCGTCCTTCACCGCCAGGTCTGCGAAGAACAGGTGATGATTCACGATGATGATGTCGCTCTCGTGCGCGCGGCGGTGCATTTCCGTCAGGAAGCAGCGCTCGAACTGCTGGCACTTCTGGCCCGTGCACAAGTCGCGCCGCGCATCCAGCTTTTGCCAGGCGGAGCTGGATTCGGGCAGGGTCTTGATCTCGGCGCGGTCGCCCGTGGTCGTGGTCTTCTCCCACTCGCGGATGACTTGGAAATCGGCAACCTCTTCCAGGCCGCTGAGCATGGGCTCGCGATCGGCGTCGTAGATCTTCTGCCGGCAAGCGAAATTTGCGCGGCCTTTCATGTAACAGACCTGCAGCGGCCGGTCGAAATGTTTTTGCAGAAACGGAATGTCTTTGTAGAAAAGCTGCTCCTGCAGGTTCTTCGTTCCGGTGGAGACCACCACGCGTTTGCCCGAAAGCAGCGCGGGCACCAGATACGCGAGAGTCTTGCCGGTGCCGGTGCCGGCGTCCACCAGCAGATGCTTTTTCTCCGCCAGCGCGGCTTCAACGGCCTCCGCCATATCGAGTTGCCCCTGCCGGAATTCGTAGCGCGGATGCCATTTCGACAGCAAACCATGCCGTGAAAAGAACTGCCGTGCGGTTAGCACTTTGGCTGCGGAAGACATCCCTTCTGATTCTTGCACGTGCCAAGATAGGAGAGTTACCAACATGCCTGACTACCAAGCGCTCGAAGACCGGTTCCAACAAATTCTGGATCTGAAGCGGCGGCCGGTGGCGGTCGCTTTCCCTGCGGAGGTTCCAGAGGGCATTGAGCAGTTCTCCGGCTCCGCGCCCGCCGGGTGCAGCTTTTGGCGATTGGCGGCGGAAGGGCGAACACTCGCCACTGTGCCAGCGGACCATTACAACTGCCCGATCGGATCGTATACGCACAACATTCCGCTGCCCGAGGAGCGCGCCAATGAACTGCCGGCCGTTCTTGGAACCATGGTCAGCCTGGGCTACCTGAAGATGGAGGAGGTGCCCGGCATCCCGGTTCTTCCGGAGACTCCCAAGAACATTGTGTTCGCGCCGCTCGGCGACACGCCAGTGGCTCCCGATGTCGTGCTCTTCGTGGCGCCAGCGAGCAAGCTCATGCTCCTGGAAGAAGCGGCCATTCGGGCAGGCGCCGCTTCCAAACTCGCGTTGCTCGCGCGGCCCACCTGCATGGCGATCCCGGCCGCGTTGGCGCACGGCATGGTGACCAGCGCCGGCTGCGTCGGCAATCGCGTCTACACGGGCATCGGCAACGACGAGATGTACGCCGCGATTCCCGGACGCGCGTTGGAGCCAATCGCACGCGAGCTGGAGACCGTGGCATCCGCCAACCTGGCGCTAGCGCAATATCATCGCGACCGCCGGCATCGGCTTTCCACCGTGTGATCGCCAGCACCACGGTAGAATCGAAGTGTCCATGCGAATCAAAACCGCTTGCGCCTTCCTCCTGTCCATGAGCCTGTTAGCGCGGCAGCCCGAACATGCGCGGCACGCCATGGTGGTGGTGCAAGAGCCCCTAGCCGCCGACGTAGGCTTGCGGGTGCTGCAGTCGGGCGGGAATGCGATCGATGCCGCCGTGGCTGTCGCCTTCGCGCTGGCGGTGACCTATCCGTACGCGGGAAACATCGGCGGCGGCGGATTCTTGCTCGCACGCTTCGCCGATGGCCGGACCACCTTCATCGACTTTCGCGAGAAAGCCCCGCTCGCGGCCACGCGCAACATGTATCTGGACTCGAAAGGCAACGTAACCAAGGACAGTTTGGTGGGATGGCGCGCCTCGGGTGTGCCGGGCACTGTGCGCGGCATGGAGCTGGCGCACCAGAAGTACGGACGCAAGCCGTGGGCCGAGTTGCTGGACCCGGCGCTGAAGCTCGCCGCCGAGGGTTTCCCCGTCTCCTATAGCTTCGCCACATCGCTGCACAGTGAAAACGAAATGAAGCTGCTCTCGCAGTTTCCGGAATCGAAGCGGGTCTTTTTGGAAACCGCGCATTACGGTGACAAGTTCGTGCAGCCCGATCTGGCTGCCACGCTGAAGCGCATTCGCGATCGCGGCGCGAGCGACTTCTATGAAGGCGAAACCGCCCAGAAGCTGGCGGCGGCCATGGCGTCCAACGGAGGCTTGATCACGCTCGCGGATTTGAAAGCCTATCAGGCCGCGGAGCAGGAGCCGTTGCGCGGGCGTTATCACGGCGACGAGATCATCACCGCGCCTCCGCCCAGCGCGGGCGGTGTCGGGTTGCTTCAGATGCTGGGAATGTTGGAGGGCTCGGGCTACGAAAAGACGGGCGCTGGTTCGGCGGCTTCTATCCATTACGTTGCCGAGGTGATGCGCCGCTTCTACGCCGATCGCAGCGAGTACTTCGGCGATCCCGACTTTTTCAAGGTGCCCGTGCGCAAACTATTGGACCCGCGCTATATCGCGAGCCGCCGCAGCAGCATCGATCCCGCGCACGCCACGCCCAGCGGGCAGATTCGTCCGGGCGAGCTAGGCGCGCACGAAAGCACTGAGACCACGCACTTCAACATCGTGGATAACGATGGCAACGCCGTCGCGGTCACCTACACACTCAATGCCGGATATGGCAGCGGCGTCACCGTGCCTGGCCTGGGCTTCCTCCTCAATGACGAAATGGACGACTTCGCCGCCAAGCCCGGCGCTGAGAATCTGTTCCACCTGATTCAAGGCGAAGCCAACGCGATTCAGCCGGGTAAGCGGCCCATCTCCAATATGACGCCGACCATTATCACGCGTGACGGCAAGCTCTTCCTGATGCTGGGAGCGCCCGGCGGCTCGCGCATCATCAACGGTGTCTTGCAGGTCATTCTGAACGTGGAAGACTTCCACATGAACGCGCAGGACGCCGTGGATGCGCCGCGCTTCCATCACCAGTGGATGCCGGACATGCTGTACGTCGAGCAGGGGATCTCTCCCGATACGGTGGCGCTGTTACGCGCCATGGGACATGAGGTTTCGCCGCTGGAGGGTAGTTCGCCCGTCGTGGCGCGCGTGGAGACGATCCTCAATGCAGGCGGCTGGCTGCAGGGCGCGGCTGATCCAAGGGGTAACGGAAAAGCGGAAGGATACTGATCGACGCATGGACCACGTTCTCTCCACGCACTTGCTGGTCAATCATCGCTTGAACACCGTTTGGCTCGACAAGATTAGGCAGGCGGGCGTGCCGGCCGTGGAGATCTTTTGCGCGCGCCAGCATCTGGACTATCGCGATCGCGCCCAAATTAACGAATTAGGGCACTGGTTCCGGGATTCCAAGCTGAAGCTGCACTCGCTGCACTCGCCCATGTACAGCGACGATATGTGGGGGCGATCGGGCCCCAATGCGCACATCAATATTACTGAGCCGGTGAAATCGAAGCGGCTGGACATGCTCGACGAGATCAAGCGCGCCCTGGATATTTCCGAAGTGATTCCGTTCCGCTACCTGATTCAGCATCTCGGCTTCTTCGAGGAGGAATACGACGAGCGCAAGGTGGAGGCCGCCTTCACGTCGCTGGAGGAGCTGAATCTCTTCGCCCGCGCGCGTGGCGTGGAAGTGCTACTCGAAAACACGCCCAATCAGTTGTCCAGCGCCCAGCGCCTGGTTCAATTTCTGCAGCAGACTCATCTGAAGCTGAACTTCTGTTTTGACGTCGGACACGCCAACATGAATGGAGGAGTGGCCCCGGCATTCGCCATCCTGAAGGATCGCATCCGCTCCACGCATCTGCACGACAACAACGGCGCGGATGACAGCCATCTGTGGCCATTCCATTCCGCGGGCGGCACTATCGACTGGAGCGAAACCATGCGCCTGCTGCGCTCGCTTCCCGGGCAGTATCCGCTGTTGCTGGAGCTGCGTGATTATCCCGAGTTTCCGCTCCCGCAATCGCTCGACATCGTGCAGCGAATTTTCGAAAAGCTCGAAGAGACCCCGGGGCCGGAATAAGGAATAGTGATGGCCTACTCCCGCATTCGAATTGAAGACGCCGGGCGGCACACCGGCGAGCCGGTGGAGATCGCCGGATGGCTCTACAATCTGCGCAAGTCCGGCAAGATCGTCTTTCCTCTGCTGCGCGACGGCACCGGCACCATGCAGTGCGTGGCGGTAAAGGCGAACCTGGACGAAGCGGTCTTTGAGGCGCTGAAGAATCTGACGCAGGAGTCGTCGTTGATCGTGCGCGGCAAGATCCGGGCCGAGCAGCGCGCGCCCGGTGGCTTTGAGATGGATGTCGAAGGCGTCGAGATCGTACAGCGGGTTTCGGAGTCCGATCCTTACCCCATCACNNGCGGCTATCCGAGTGCGCCACGAAGTGATCCGCGCGGTCCGCGATTATTTTGACACGCACGGGTTCACATTAGTCGACACGCCGATTTTTACGCCCGCGGCCTGCGAGGGCACCACCACGTTGTTCGAAGTGAACTACTTCGATGAGGAGAAAGCTTACCTCACGCAGTCCGGCCAGCTTTATAACGAAGCCGATGCCATGGCGTTCGGCAAGGTCTATTGTTTCGGGCCGACGTTCCGCGCCGAGAAGTCGAAGACGCGCCGGCATTTGACCGAGTTCTGGATGGTTGAGCCGGAGATGGCGTACGCCTCGCTCGACGATGTGAAACGCGTGGGTGAGGAGCTGGTGGTGTTCGTGGTGGGGCGCGTGCTCGAGAACCGCCGCGCCGAGTTGGCGGAGTTGGAGCGCGACACCAGCAAGCTTGAATGCATTCAATCTCCCTTTCCGCGCATGAGCTATGACGACGCCGTTGTCGAGTTGCAAAAGAAGGGCAGTGAGATCCAATGGGGCGGCGATTTTGGCGGCACCGATGAAACGCTGATCACCGAAGGCTTGGACCGGCCGCTCATAGTGGATCGCTTCCCCACTCGGATCAAAGCGTTTTACTTCGAGCCTGATCCCGCGCGGCCGGAACTGGCGCTGGGAGTCGATTTCATCGCGCCCGAGGGTTACGGCGAAATCATCGGCGGCGGACAGCGCATCCACGATCTGGATCTGTTGCTGAAGCGTCTGGAAGAGCACCAGTTGCCGCGCGAGGCGTTCGATTGGTACGTGGATCTGCGCAAGTTCGGCAGCGTGCCGCACGCGGGCTTCGGCATGGGCATCGAGCGATTTGTGGCCTGGATGTGCGGTCTGGAGCACGTTCGCGAAACGATCGCCTTTCCGCGCATGCTCAATCGCACGCGTCCATAGTTATCAAGACGACCCATGCATCCGAAGCACATCGCGATCATCGGCGCGCCGCTCGATTTAGGCTCGGGACGGCGCGGCGTCGACATGGGACCATCGGCGGTGCGGGTGGCGAATCTCAACGGCCGGCTACTGGCGCTGGGATATGCAGTGGAAGACCTGGGCAACGTGCCCGTGATCCAGCGCGAAAGCCAGGCCGAAATGCATTCGCGCGCGAAGTATCTGCCACAGATCGCGGAAACCTGTACGCTGGTGGCCGAGATGGTGGATCGCGCATTGGGCGCCGGCACATTTCCGCTGATACTGGGCGGCGATCATTCCATCGCGGTGGGAACGGTCTCCGGCGCTTCGCGCCACTTTCATCGCCGGGGCGAACGGCTGGGCTTGATCTGGATCGACGCGCATACCGATATGAACACGCCCGAGAGCAGCCCGAGCGGCAACGTCCATGGAATGCCGCTGGCGTGCTGCATCGGCCAGGGTCCCGAGGAGTTGACCGGGATCTTCGGTTACTCGCCGAAGGTGGATCCCGCCAATGTCGCTCTGGTTGGAATCCGTTCGGTGGATGGCCAGGAGCGCGACATTGTGCAGCACTCCGGGGTTCATGCCTTCACCATGCGCGATATCGATGAGCGCGGGATGGGTTCGGTTTTTGAGGAAGCAATTCGCGTGGCCGGAGCGGGCACCGCGGGCATCCACATTTCACTCGACATGGACGCCGTCGATCCGCGGGAGGCGCCCGGCGTCGGTACGCCCGTTCAGGGCGGGATCACGTATCGCGAAGCGCATTTGGCCATGGAGATGGCAGGTGACACGGGCCGGTTGGTGTCCATGGAAGTGGTGGAGGTGAATCCGGTGATCGACGACGCCAACCGGACTGCGATTCTGGCGGTGGAGCTGGTGATGTCGGCGATGGGGAAAAGGATCCTGTAGCGCATGAAAACGCGAGTGGCGGTGATCTATGGGGGACGGACCGGCGAGCACGAAGTGTCGCTGCGTTCGGCCAAGTCCATCATCGACGCGATGGACCCGGAGAAATACAAGGTGGTCCACTACCTGATCTCGAAGGCCGGCAAGTGGAGCCCGTGTCCGATCCTGCCTGAGCCCGGCGGTAATCCTGGAATCGATGTCGTGTTCCCCGTGTTGCACGGTACCTTCGGCGAAGATGGAACGCTGCAGGGTTTGCTCGATCTCGCGGATCTGCCGTATGTCGGCGCCGGAGTGCTGGCTTCGTCGGTTTCGATGGATAAGGACATGATGAAGCGCGTAGCGAAGGAACGCGGCCTGCCGGTGGTTGAATATCGCGTCGTGTCGGGCTCCGCTGACGCGGCGTGCGGGGAACTCGGTTTTCCAGTTTTCGTGAAGCCGGCCAATCTCGGATCGTCGGTTGGCATCTCAAAGGCGCGAAATTGCGAGGAATTGAAGGCAGCGCTGGAATTGGCGCGCACCTACGATCGCAAGGTCATCGTGGAGCGCGGCATCACGGGGCGCGAGTTGGAATGCGCGGTGCTCGGCAACGAGGATCCGATCGCATCGGCGCCTTGCGAGATTCTGCCGTCGCGCGAGTTCTATGATTACGACGACAAGTATCTCCTGGACCAGGCCCAGACCGTGATTCCGGCCGATCTGTCTCCGGAGCAGACTGCTGAAATCCAGCGGCTGGCGGTGGAATGTTATCGCGCGGTGGAGTGTGAAGGCATGGCGCGCGTGGACTTCCTGCTCGAGAGCGCGACCGGTAAGCTGTACATCAACGAGATCAATACCATTCCCGGGTTCACCTCCATTAGCATGTACCCTAAGATGTGGGAGTATTCGGGGCTTGCGATGCCCGAGCTGATCGACCGGTTGATTGAGCTGGCGATGGCGCGGCACGCGGCCAAGCGGTCTTTGCGTTACTCGAAGTAAATGTTTCTGCCACTTCTGTTTTTGTTCGCGGCGCCGCCCACCACGGCGGATCTGGACAGCGCTCTCAAGCGCTTCACGGAACTGCTCTCCATCGTTCAGACCGAGGCCGCGGATCCGGTAGCGACGCAGCAAGCGGTTTATCAGGGGGCCATCCCAGGCATGCTGCGCACATTGGATCCGCATTCCATCTTCTTCGATCCGGATCAGAACGAACAGCTCAAGCAGATGGAGAATTCCGAGCGCAAGGGATTCGGCACGGTGGTTTCGGTGCTGCCCGGGCGCGTGATCATTTTGCAGGCGCAGCCCGGAACGCCTTCGGCCAAGGCGGGACTGCAGCCGGGCGATGAAATCGTGGCGGTGAATGGCGTGGTGCTGGCGCGGTTGGAGTTCGAGCAGATCCTCGGGTACCTCGGCGAGAGCCACCAGCATCGCGCGCAGTTGATCGTGCGCCGGCCTGGAAATGCCCGGCCGCTCCCGTTCGTGCTCGACCCCGAGCTGCTGGATTCGCCTAGCGTGGACCGGGCGTTTCTGTTGCAGCCCGGCATCGGCTACATTCGCGTGAACGGCTTCGATCCGCAAACCGCGCGCCAGCTCAAGGACGCGATCGAGAACCTGGGTGGCGACAAGCTGAAAGCGCTGGTCCTGGATTTGCGCGACAATCCCGGCGGCGTGGTGCAGACCGCGCTCGCAGCCGCGTCGTTTTTTCTGCAGCCGGGCCAAAAACTGCTTAGCGTGAAAGGCCGCGGCATCGAGGATCAAGCGGTGGACGTTCCGAAGACCGCGACGCCTTATACCTTTCCCCTGGCGGTGCTGGTGAACGCGAAAAGCGCGAGCGCGGCCGAAATCCTGACCGGCGCCTTGCAAGATCACGATCGCGCCGTGGTTGTGGGCGAGCCGAGCTTCGGAAAGGGGCTGGTGCAGAACGTCTTCACGTTGACGGGCAACACCGCGCTCGCGTTGACGACCGCGTTCTACTACACGCCCAGCGGCCGATCGATTCAGAAACCGCTCGGGAGCGGTCATCTGGAAATCCAGAAACAGGCCGAGGAGTTTCGCACGGACTCCGGCCGGACGGTCACTGGCGGGGGCGGCATTCAGCCGGACATCGTGATTTCCCCAGAGCCGCCAACGCGGCTGCGCGTGGTGCTGGACGCGAGCGGAGTGCTCACTTCGTTCGCCACGGAGTTTATCCAGCAGCATGCTGTGAAAGCCGATTTCGAAGTGACCGCCGCGATTCTGGAAGAGTTTCAAGTGTACGCCGGCCAGCGCGACATTCAACCTCGGGTGGGTGAGTGGGCCGAGCAGCGCGGCTGGGTGCAAAGCCGGCTGAAGCAGGAGATTTTCAATCAAGCGCTGGGGGTCGCGAAAGGCGACGAGGTGGAGGCGCAGCGCGATCCGGCGGTGCGCGCGGCGCTCGAGCACTTAGTCACCCGCTTGTAGGCCCGGCTTGCGCTGCAGGATTCCGCGGGCGGCGTGATAAACCACGGGCAGCAGCGAAACGAAGACGATCAACAAGACGAACTTTTCAAAATTGCGCCGTATGAGCGGGACTTCGCCGAGCAGGTAGCCGAGGATGGTCATGGAGACGACCCATCCGGTGGCGCCGAAAACATCAAAGGAAATGAAGCTGCGATAGCGCATGTTCGCGACGCCGGCGACGAAGGGCGCGAAGGTGCGAATCACCGGCACGAACTTCGCGTAGATGATGGTTTTGCCGCCGTGTTTTTCGTAAAAGGCGTGGGTGCGCTGGAGGTGCTCCTGCTTGAAGAAGCGGGAGTCGGGGCGATTGAAGATGGCGGGACCGGCGCGGCGGCCGAGCAAGTATCCACACCAATCCCCGGCCAGGCAGGCGGCGGTCAACAAGACGATCATGACGAAGAGATTGAGTTGGCCGGCGCCCGCCACAACGCCGATGGTGAAGAGCAGGGAATCTCCAGGTAGTACAAAACCTACTAAGAGCCCCGTTTCGGTGAACAGGATGGCGGTCAGCGTGGCGTAGCCCAGCCAGCCGGACAGCGCGGTGGACAGCAGATGGATCAACCGCTCGGGCGTGGTGAGCGTCCGTAAGAAATCCAGCAGCGCTTGGATCATTGAGGATGGACGGCTAGCTGCGATATTGCGCGATCAGCCGCTCGATGACGGCCGGGTGCTTCTTCACCTTGCCGCGCCGGATGAGATCCGAAAGGATGCTGTCCTGCAGGAGGCCCTGGCGGGCGTTTGCTTTTTCGGACTTGAGCCGAAGGACGATACCGTCGCGGTCCTGGGCGAACTTGGACATGTCAGCCGGTTGACGTTCGACGATTTTGCCGACAATGGTTTGGGTGGTGGCCTGCAGTGGCCCGATGATCGCGCCCAGCGGCTTTGCAAACGCTTCGGTCAGGAGGGCCCCGGAACCGATGCCTTCAGCGGCGCCGGCGCGGCCGAAGAAACCGGTGCTCTTGACCTCCGCGCCCACCGCCTTGGCAGCGGCGTCGATATCGCCGTTTTGCTTGAGCAGCTCCGCGGCCCGGGCGGCCTTTTCCTTCACAATTTCGGTTGCCTGAACCCGCACGTAGCCGGCGCGCACCCCAGCCTCAGCTTCAGACAGTACCGCCTGATGGGGCGGGTTAATGGCGGTGACGACGGCCACTACCAGCTTATTGCCGGCCTGCATAACATCGCTCACTTGGCCCGGCTTCATGGCCATGAGGCTCGCTCCAACCTGCTGATCAGCATCCTTACCCAGCACCGGCAGGGGTTTGCCTTGCGCGTACAAGGGATCGTTAACGACAGAGAGATTGAGGTTAGCGGCGATCTGCTGCGCGTTGTTCGGCGCCTTGACCAGCTGCGCGTGGGCCTGATCGGCGAGATCCTGCATGCGCTCGAACACGATCTGATTCCTCAGATTCCCAACGATCTGGCTCTTAACCTCATCGAGCGGCTGCAGGCGAGGCGACTGTTTTTCGAGAACCTGAATGATATGGAATCCGTATTCGGTGGTGATGACACCGCTGAGCTGATTGTCCTTCAGCGAGAAGACGGCATCTTCGAAGTTTTTCACCATCTGTCCACGGGAAACCCAGCCTAAGTCGCCGCCTTTTTGGGCTGAACCAGGATCTTGCGAAAACTTCTTGGCCAGGTCAGCGAAATCGGCTCCGCCCTTGATCTGCTTCAACAAGTCCTCGGCCTGAGCCTGAATCTTCGCCACTTCGTCTTTGGGCTTGTTGGTGGTGCTGAGAAGGATGTGGCGCGCATGGACACGCTCGGGCGTCCGGTACTGGTCCAGGTGCGAATTGTAGTAGCTCTGCACCTGCGCGTCAGCGATCTGGATGGACTCGGATACTTTCGCTTGGTCGGCAACGATCATTTGAACGTTGCGTGTTTCGGGCAGTTTGTAGAAGTTGTGGTTACGCGCGAAATAGGCGCTAAGGTCCTCGGGCGTTGGCTTGATGGTTGAGGCCAGCTTGGACGGATCGAATCCGATATAGTCGAGCTTGATTTTTTCGTTGAGTTTGCGATACATGTCTTCGGCTTCGGCTGGGGAGACGATGACGCCTTCCGTAGCGATATTCGCAAGGGAATCCTCGTAGCTCTTCACGCGCACATTGTCCTCGAAATCCGGGACCGTGACTCCATACTGCTGCTCGACGGTTTGGCGGTACAGATCCGGCGCTTGATTGGCTACTGGAAAAGAGCGCAGGATCTCGGCCAAATCGCGGTCGGAAATCCGGAAGCCAAGCTGCTCGGCCTCGTAAGCGACTGCCCGCTCGGCAATGGCTTGGTCGACCAGTTGAGGAATATAGGTAGCCGCTAGATCGGGAGGAAGCCGCTGGTTCTGCAACGCGTTTCTGAGCTGTTGCTGAATCTGAGCGACGGTGACGTTGGACTTGCCGATTTCGGCGACCACCTGGTCACCCGAGTCCGCGGCAGTGGTCATTCCGGTGCCGGGGATGAGATAGACGAGCATGGAGAGCGCGATGAGGCCGAGCATGGCGCCCAACATGATGCGCACGGCCTTGGCGCGGCTGCGAAAGAGATCAAACATAGCTAGAGGCTCCTACTTGGAACACGGTGGGGTCTAAACCCAGTATAGTATAGCCGAAAAGCGGCCACGGATCGGGGCGGTTGCAGGCGATTGTGACGGGCCGGGCGGGCGGTTTCGGGGTGGTCGTTTGTGGGATTCGCTGCGTTTGGTAATTTCGCTATTCGTTCGCTTTTGGGCGGGTTGGGGCGACCGCGCCGGCGCGTCGTTATCACACGGACGGCGGCGTGATTAGCTTGCCAGCGAAGGGACATGCTTGGAGATCAGTTGGTGCAGGGTCCAGCCGATATCCGCCGTTTGGTCTACAAGTTTGCCGATAAACAGATCGGGATTCAGGTGGTATTGATGTTCCAAAAAGTCATTCGCCGTGATGCATTCCAGGTCATAAGGCTCTAGCACTTTGGGAGGAAAGTGTTTTGTGTTGTTGCTAACGATGGCATCGGCGCCACAACGAACAGCGGCGGCCAGAACGTGCCGATCATTTGTGTCGTTGTTCATGGCATCAATAAGTTCCAGGTAGCCAGTGACCATGGCCTCCGGGAACGAATCCTTCATCACTTGGATTCTCCGCTTCACGCTGGCTTCCGGGTATTTCCATTTGTCGCTAAGAGTGCGTTCGACCTCCAACAGAATATGCTTGGACCATCGCGGAGAATAGAAGGCGGGTTCCTCCGCAAGTCGTAACAAGGTATCAACAACCGGCATAGGAAGCAGTACGCAAGAATCCAGCACGGCGATGTACTGGTTAGTCCGCATCTCCGGCAGCAGGAATCCGATCGTAGAGACCCTCCGCTGCTTCCTCTTTAGCCAAGTCCCTTAGCGCCGTTCGCCGGTTTTGGTCACGTTTGGATTTATATGCGAGCAGGTCCTGAGCGTAGATCCGCCGATGAGTTCCCACCAGGTGGTATGGAATCTTTCCTTCTTCCAGGATGTTAACGAGGAACTGTCGAGACACGCCTAGCATGGCCGCTGCCTCAACCGTAGTGAGCTTCGCCTGATTCCGCACGATGTAAGCAGCCTTCCCCTCGTTCAGGAGTCCGATGAGTTCTATCAGAAACGAGCGCAGGGAGTGTGATAGAAGTCGAGCGCGCCCGTCGCGGCCGACCAGTTTGGCTTTGCCCCGCCGGATGACTTCGTACAGCTGTTCAATCTCCTTACCGTCGGAGACCAAAGGCTCGTGTTTAGCCGTTGCTCGCATTGGCCGTGCCTCCCGTTGCAGATAAACGCTATATATGCTATATACGCTATATCTATCGTAGGCGGGAAGCTCCACGATGTCAAGCCGTAACTATATGAATGCGCGGTGACTGGCCAGCACCGGAGACGAGTTGGAGGGCGACGGTGAAGCCGGCCAGCAGCGGAAGATCCGCGCTATAGGCCATATGAAAGAAGAATGCGCTGACGGCATAGACGCAGGTGCCGGCCAGGAGGCATCGGCTGAGCGCGGCCAGCTCGCGGTGCTGCGGGCGATCGCGGGTCGCCAGATAGAGGCGGAAGTTCGAGCGCAGACAAAAAACGATGACAGCGGCATAGAAGATCAGCGCTGGGATTCCGCATTCGCTCGAGATTTGCGTATAGCTGTTGTGCGTTCCGAGCCAAGGGGTGTACTGACCCGAGCGGGCGGCGTCCTGCTCGACGGCGCTCGGGAACTGGTTGGGGCCGACACCCAACAGGGGGTGCATCAGGGTGTACCGCAAGCTGGTATTGAACAGCTCCTGGCGCTGCTTCTGGGAGGCGACGCTGGCGAGATCGGCCGTGCTTTCAGAGCGCGACGATGCTGGATCGTTCACTAACAGTGAGAGCCGGTGAAGCGTGCTGGACGGGGCTCCCGCGATGGAGGCTGCGAACAGCGCTCCGAGGACGGCGAGAGCCAGCGCGATCACCTTCCACTTACCGCGGCTGAGCCAAAAGATCAGGCCGAACATACTGGATGCGGCGATCGCGGAGCCACGCGAGCCGGTTTGAAAGGCGTAAAACGCGGCCAGTAGAACGCCCGCCGCGCCCGCCAGCCGGGCACCGATGCCGGGATGGGCGAGAAGAAACAGGAATGAACTGATTCCGAGCAGCAGGGCCAGCGCGAGATCGTTGGAGTTGGCATAGAAGAGACTCTCGGGAATCCGGAAGCGCGTTTCGGTGTCGCCGCCTGGGCCGCCGAAAACCGCGCAAGTGAGCAACAGGGCCGCCGCCGCGGCGATCTGGACGTACATCAATTGGCGGCAGCGGCGTAGCGAGGTAACGAACGAGCAAGTGTAAAAGAAGCAGAACCAGGCTCGAGGGACGTAGTTTACGATGAGCGCCGCGCTACCGCCTCTCCAAACGCTGAATGGAGCGGCGAGCAGCATCCACAGCAGGAACGCGATCCAGCAACGTCCGGTGCGAGTGTGGAAGCCCCGCAGAGCGTTGCCGGAGAATAGCCAGGCCAGCGGGAGCAGGACGAGCGTGACCGCCGAAAGGTAGGCCTTGGATCCAAACAAACGCAGCGACCAATCGTTGGCGAAGCCCGAAAGCAGGTAGACGCAAAACAAAACGAACCCGGCTGTTGCGGCAGGCGTGGACGAAGCTCGCGCGGGCGCGAAGGGCCGGAAGCTGATAGCCGGGCCAGCGAATGTGCAGTGAGCTGATTCCAAAGTCTCGGGAGTAAGTGCGGTTTTGGCAGTCACATTTCTCGTAAGAATTAATGCCAGCCGCGGAAACGGAATCAAAGGAAGAGGTTGGGCTGGATTTGCGGGCGTAGGCCGGAGGCCGCAAGAGAGATCGCGTGGCAAGATATAGGCGCTAAAGGAGAACTCTAAGACGCATGTCTATTTGTAGAAGTTTGCTGCTCGCGATGTTCGCTGGCGCGCTTTATGGCCAACTGACCCAAATAGATCTGCGACTGCAGAGCCGCGACGTGGATTTTTCCGGAGCGAGCGCTACGAAACCATTGAGGTTGGGCACCGGGCTGCCATCCACGTGTGGGCTCGGCGAGATGTATTACAGGCTGGACGCCACAGCGGGGATGAACGTGTACGGGTGCACGGCGACGAACTCGTGGACCTTGGAGCAGGGGCCGCCGGCCGCGTCGATGGCGAGCCAGTTGGGCGACTTCGCGGTGACCTGGACCAGCGCGACTACGCTGGCCATCGGAGCCAACTGTTCGACCACAACACCGTGCCTGGTCCGGTTCGGCGCGCTGGTGTATTCGTTTGGGAGCGGCGCCACGGCGACGATTTCGGCGGGCAGTGGATTGGCTCTGGTTTATGTTTCGAGCGCGGGCGTATTGACGGTGGGCTCTAATGTGACGGCGAGTTGCAACAGCGGCTGCGTGGCGCTGAGCGGCGTGACGGCGTTTCCGGTGGACGCGATTCCGGTGTTCACCTGGTCGGCGACAAATGGAACGTGGGATGCGAGCGGCGGCGCCGATCAACGGGCGTTCCTCAGTTCGAAAAGCGTAACGGCGGGGACGGGCATCACGGCCACGGAGATTTCCGGCAAGACGCAGTTGAGCGCCGATACTACCGTGATCGGGCTGCGTGTGGCAGCCCCGGCGACATCGAGCGCGGCCTGCACGGCTGGTTCCTGGGCAACGGATGGATCGTTCTTCTATTTGTGCACGAGTACGAATGTGTGGGGGCGCGCGGCGTTGTCCACTTTTTGAGCGATGCGAACCTTACTCTGGCTTTTGATTGTCGTTCCGGGTTGGGCGAGCACCTCGATTTTGTCGATCGACCCGACCCAGATGCAGGCCAAGATCACGGTGCACACAGATCAGGCGGGGTTCTGCACGTATCGGGCATCGCAGGGGGCGGCGTTCAGCTCGAACATAGCGGATCTCACCGACAATGCGAACACGGACGCGCGCACCGGGTCCATTGTAAGTGGGGGCGTCACGGGCGGCGTTCACATTTTTGTCCTGGGGACGCGAAAGGGCAGCGATGCGCTTGCCACTGCGACAACCTACTGGGTGGGAGTTACTTGTGGAACGGACGCGGAAGTTGCGGCCACTTTTGTAACTCGACCCATCGCGTGGGGTAACACGGCGCCCGATCCGGTTCCATTTAATGCGGCCAAGTTCGGAAACATGGACTATCCGCCGATCGACTGGTCGAATCAGCAGACGTCGTATGTGGATCCGGTAACGGGCGTGGAATTCTGGCGGGTGACTTCACCGGGGATGATGAGCGCATCGTCGCTAAGCCTGGCGGCGGGAAATGCGGGCATTCTCGGTGTTCCGTTGGATGCGAGCGGCACGGGACAGTGGGCGGCCCTGGCGAATCTTGGATCGAATGGGGCGAGCTATTCGGTTGGCTCGGGCGGGCCGTCGGACAAGGCATTCATCCCGCTCGCGAATTTCACTTGTCCCGCAGGTACCACGTTCGCGGGTTGGTATCCGAAATGTACCGTGGATGATCTCTCGTTCGATGTGTATTGCGGGAATGCGGGCACAAGCGGAATCACGATCACGCTGCAGCTATCGATCGATGGCGGACAAACGGTAGTAGGAACTCCAGTGACAACGCCGGCGTGTCCAGTGGGCGCACCCGCGAAGCTTGGGACGTACCCGCAATTGGCGGTGAATCCGCCGTTCTTATCGTGGGGATACACGCCGCAGCATCATCTGGTTGTGCCTCCGTCGGGAACGGTGAACGTCGCGGGGCAGGCGGTGACGTTGCAAAATGCGAGCGGTACGCAAAACTACTTCGATACGGATTGGGTGACTGGAACGCCCATCCTGATCAATGGAACTTACGATCACGTCGCGAGCATTGGTAGCTCGTCGGCTTTCACCTTGCAGGAGAATGCGGGAACGCTGACCGGCGTGCCGTACGTGGGTGCAACTTTCGGGGTCGTAGTTACTAAGTCAAACAGCGGATCGAATGTCAGCCTGAGCACGGGTATCAACTATGCGTATGCGACTATGCCGAGCGCGTGTTGCAACGGCGACACGGACATGATGAATCAGGCTGCGGTGTCAGTCACAATGACAGCCGATGGGTCCGCGAGTTTGAGCCCGCCGTTGACTGGATACCTGACCAACGTCGTGGATAGCGCGGGAGGGGAGGCGCTGCTGTTATGGATCCCGTTCAACAGTGACGGATCGGCGCGCGCGGAAACACGCTTGCTGGCGATGGGCTCGAAGCTCGCGGGCAGTGCGCGGCTCAACACGAGCGGCGATAGCCTTCCATATGGTCCCACCGGCATCAGCGGCTATTTCTTCGACAACGTCGACGGGACGTCGGCTTACACGATTGACGTGAACAATCGCGTCTGGAAGCTGACCTACAGCGAGACTTTCGCCGGATGCGCGGGGTATGTAGCGTTCCATCCCTATCCCACTTATGGAGACTACAATCCGAACACCGCGATCGCGGACGACTGTTTTGAATGGACGAACCTGACGCCGGCCACCAGCGGTCACGACGTCCGATCCCAACTGGCGAGCGCCTACCAAACGGGTCTGAACTATCTCGGGCAAACGGTTGGACCGCCGCATACGGGTTTCGATCTCGGGTGGATGAACAGCCCGGTGGTGGCGGGCTTCGACGGCGGATACTTTTCGGCGAGCATGGGGAACGTGCAGAATCACATTGGCATCATGGCGTCGTTCGATACCGCGAGCGGCGTACTGGTGAGCGTCCGGAATAGCTGGAATGAAGGCGACTGCCGGTGGTGCGGGCTGCACGACGCGCCGGTTCTCACGATGGGGACCTGGCGCTTGGCGGTGATCGATCCACAGTCTGACACGGGCGCGGCGAACCTGGTGTTTCCCGATTCGTTCAAGATGAATGTCACGGAGGTGAATCGCGCGGGTTCGGGATCGAGCGCGCTATGGGATTGCAGCGGCTGTTCGGGCGGGCCGCAGCAGAGCACGAGCATCAGCGGGAGCGAGGCGTACGCGTGTCCCGCGAATCTGGTTGCGCCGTACGGGGCGTTTTCAGGAACGGTGAATTGTGTCCAGGTGAAAGTTTCCTCGCCGCCCTGCCAGCAGAATCCAAACTCGACTTACACGTTTCCAGACGGCAACATGGAGAAGCAGGAGTTTCCTTGCAGCACACCGGGCTTTGGGACGGCCAACGCCAATTGGTCCAAGCTCCAGGACATGCAGGCGGGCGACTGGTTGCTGACTAACGCAGGGAATCAGAACGAAAACCTGGTGCTGCTTTCGGTCGTTTACAACAGCGCGACGGACATTAACCTGTGGTTACTGCGATGGGCTGGATCCAACTATTTGTTTCCATTGTTCGGATCTATCGATGACATGAACGACAGCGCACACGCCAGCGGGTGGTGGCTGTTTATGGGGCCGACTTACGCGACGAATGCCGCGGCTTTGGACGCGTCGAACGCCGCCAATACCTGGACCAAGAATAACCCGCTGCGCTTTTCATCGCATGGTTCCGCGGCGCCCGGCGCAGGCTCGGGTTCCTACTCGTATCAGCAGACGTGGTTCGGTGGACGCTATATCGGTTCGGTTAACAGCACGGTTCCGAGCCTGTTGTGGAGTGCGATGCAGCCGTCAGCCTCCTCCTGGCCGGCCTTCGCGGGGAGCGACAATGGCGCAAGCAACTCGCTGGCGCAGTCCTACAACAGCGGCACATATGCACCGAATGCGGCGATTCCGCCGTTCTTCGTGGACTACCGGCACTTCAATCCGTCGGGGGGCGGGGGAATTGAATCGAACGGAGGCGCGGCGTTCGGGACGATGTCGCTCACATTGGTAAGCGGAACCAGCCAGACGTTCCAGGTGGCAGGAGATTGTTGTGCCGCGGGACCGAGCGATTACAAGCGGCTCGGTTTGTCTGGATTCGCGGGGCGCTATCTTGCGCGCGATGTGAGCAATCCGGCAACCGGGAATACCGGCGACTTACCGAGTTGGAGTTACTGTCGCACATTCAATGCGAACGAGTGCTTGCAAGGCTCCTCGGCGGGCAATCTGTATATGAGCCTGCCGATGGCGGACCTGACGTCCCAATGCGCCAGCTCGCAGTTCACGCAAGCGATCCCGTGTCTATATCAGCCGGCGCCCTGGAGCGGCCAAAGCATTCAGTTCCGGATCGATCGGGGCGACTTCAGCGGGCTGACCACGCGAAAGTTCGGGTACGTGCACGGCCATCCCGGCACAGCTTACGAATACAGTAACTGCCGGCCGACCGCGGACGCTCAATTCATGTTTTGTCCAGGTTACTGGTTGGACGGCGTGCGCGTGGAGTGGCTGGCATATAGGATTTCGCCGGGGTTCCCGGCGGACGACGTGAATCGCACGTCGTTCGTGCCAGTGACGCTGACTTTCCAGGGCGTGTCTTTCGCCAGTAACATTCGGGCGCGCTTCGGTTACCTCGAGAACGGAGGCGACTTGCTGCGTTGCACGGCGTATGGGCAAGACTGTTCCAGCGAGATACCCAGTGGTTCCGCCGCCGATCCCTACAGCTTCACGAATGAAGCCGTGACGCGCCAGGGCTGCGCGAACGGGGCGATGTGTACCGTCACGATTCCGAGTTTGCCGAACCGCGTGCTGTACTATGTGGTGGACCGGTTGGATGGAAGCGGGAACGTGGTGGCGACGAGTCCGCTAGCGGCCGTGGCTGTCCCGTAGCGCCGACGCAAACACTCCAGCGCAAGGCCCAGCAACACGACATAGAATGCGTCAAACGGAAAGCGGTAACGGTTGTTTTCGAAGCTGGAGAGCAAGTTTGCGACGGCCGTGAGATAGGCAATGTTGAAGAGCAAGAATCCGACGAGAATCGCGGAGGGGCGATCGAGAGTCTTGCGTCGGACGCCACGCACGAGGTATGTGACGCTCCAGATCCAAAGCGCGGGCAGGCCGATCATCAGGAAAACACCAGTGTGAAGCGCCAGCGAACCCCGGGCGCCCTGATCCTCGAGCCGGCGCAGCTCCTTGCGATCGCTCGCGTCTTTGAATTGGCCAAAGAACACGACGTTCCAGAATCGATCGATGGCGCGGATGCGTGGCCGGTTCAAATCGAAAAACGGGAAATCGCCGGCTGGAAGGAAATAAGTAAACCAAGCGGCCTGGAGCGAGCGCAGGTAGACGATGGGATAATTTCGCAACAGGGTTAAGCCATCGCGCGTGTAGGCGGCCTGGACCTGAAAAAATGCGCGGCAGTTGAAATTGGTGGCGCCGGTGGAAGTGACACACTCATCCAGAACTGGAATGCCGGTCCGCGCGGGCATCCGGATATACGGGCGGTAAAGCGCAATGGGCGAACCGAGATCGAGTAACGAAACCGGCGAGATAACGCCACGGTTCACAAAGTCGCGCGCTTCGCGGCTGGTCAGTTGATGCGCGGTGATGGTATCCATGTTCATGCCGAGCCAGGTGCTGCCTGAAAAGGATCCAAACAGGATCCAGTTCTTGGTGTAGAGTCCCAGGACAACCAGCACAGGCAGAGCGCCAGCCAACAGTACGCGTTGCCGGCGGCCTTTGAAAAGGTAGACGAGCGCCGCCAGAATCGCGACGACATAGATAAGGTGGAAAAAGTTTCTAAAGAGCACCAGAGCCAGTAACAAGACACAGAACAAGAGCAGCCACGGAAGGGAGTTCGCGGCGGAGTAGCGCCACAACGACGCTGCCGCGGCGACTAATAGAAAGCTCACTATGTATTCATACAGCATGTAGTTTTCAAACAGTACAACTCCGGGACTAACAGTGAACCACGCCGCCAGGGCGAATGCGATCCAGCGACTTACTCCTAACACCCGCATCAAGTAAAAGATCAGCCAACAAATTGTCAGTCCCAGCACTAAGTGGGCGATATGAAGAGCGATCGGATATGACTGGGGAAACAGCTTCAACGCGATGCCGGTGTAGAGGTTCAAGCCGGGAGGCTGAACATGCAAGTAGTACATGCTCTCGATGAGGCGGTGCTTCAATAGCTGGGGATCGACGAACTGGTAGTAATGAAGAATGGGCCGTGCGTCAAAGCGGACGCCCGCGAGGTAGTAGCCCAGCCGTGACAGAACGAACAGCACGGCCAGCAGCCCGTAAGAGGACCGTTCTTTCGTAAGGTACGCCTCAGATACCAGCGCTCAAGCGCAGGGCCAGCAACTCCGGCAAGCCCGCGTCGAGGATCTTCTTCTGGGCAGAAGCAACATCGTATTCAGCGCGGCATAGCGACACCAGCCGTGCCGCGGGTTCGTAGATCGCGTAGGCCGCCCGGCGATCGCCGTCACGGGGCTGTCCCACCGAGCCGGGATTGATCAAGTAAGTCACGTCGTTTTCCAGCTCCAGCACTTCCTGCCCGGACGCCGTATCGGCGGCGATCAAACGTTTCACGCCGTTGCGATGGCACAGGAACGCTCCCTGCAAATGAGTGTGGCCGAAGAACGAAACATTGCAGTCTAAGTACGGCGCCACTTGGGCAACGTCTTGCTCGGAGACCACGTATTCATCCTCATCGAGCGGGGAGCCATGGAGAATTTGAAACCCGTTGATGCGCTCCGGACCCTGTATGAGATCGCGTAAGAACTGGATGTTTTCGGGTTGCGTCGCCGCTTGGGTCCACAAAGCCGACTGGCGGGCCACGGGGTTGAACCACTCCAAATCTTCCAAGCCGGCACAGGCTTTGTCGTGATTTCCGCGAACCACGCTGCTGACATTGTTGCGCACCCATTGCACAACGGCGTCCGGATCGGCGCCGTAGCCGACCAGATCGCCGCAGCAGACGACGCGATCGTACAGCGATCCGGCGCTGGCCAGCACGGCGTGCAGCGCTTCCCAATTCGCGTGAATGTCGCTCAGAATCAGGTAGCGCACAGGCGAAGAACCGAAATCTCCGGGGGCGCGCCGATGCGAACCGGTACGCCGATGGTGCCTAAGCCAGTGGACACATATACAGACGACTTCTGGTGGCGATAGAGGCCGCGCACATACGGCGTGAAGTAGCGGGCGACATTGACGTGCTGGTGCAAGATTTCAAAATCCACCTGGCCGCCATGCGTGTGGCCGGCGATGGTGAGATGGTAGCCCTGCGCCGCGGCCACCGGAAAGACGTCGGGGTTGTGAGAGAGCAGAATGTTGACCGCGCCTGGGACGATCAGCCGGTCAGCGCCGGCCAAGTAGCGCGAGTACATCTTCTGATAATCGACTCCAGCGAAATTAATCGCGGCGCTCCCGAATCGAAGGAGTTTGGACTGAAGCCGCAGGAACTCGATTCCAACACGACGCCCCTGGGTTGTGACGTAGTCCTCCACTTTCGCGTAGACCTCGTGATTGCCCAGGCATCCGAGCACGCCCGCATCGGCGCGCAGGCGCGCCAGTTGCCGCAGGCAAGCATCCAGCGGATCGCCACGGCGCGTGATGAGATCGCCAGTAACCAAAGCGAGGTTGGCGCGGGTTTCGTTGGCCATGTCGATGGCGGCGGCCAATTCTCGCTCGCTCAAGAACTCACTGAGGTGGATATCGGTGATTTGCACTATGCGCAGGCCATCGAGATCCTTGGGGAGATTGGGAATGGGGACTGGCAGTTCGGAAACGCGGAAGCGGTTGCGCCGCACATATCCGAAGGCGGTGCCAACCACGGGCACGACGCAGACAGCCGCGCCCGCTGCTCGCAGCATTCTGCGCCGCGCGGGATCGAATCGGGGCGTGCGGCTCCAGATCAGCAAGGCGAAAGAAAAACCCATCAGCCAAATGGTTTCGACCAGAGCGGCGCACTCGAGCCAGGTCCACCACGTCACCAGCGAGATCCGCTGGGCCCAGGGGAATTCCAGCGCGTAGCCAAGCACGAGCAAAATGGTGGATGCAGAGGCGCCCGAGATAATCCAGCCGCGCTGGCGATAGCGACCTAAGAGCCAGCCCAGAATATGGAATTGAAGAGCGAGGCCGAGGAGCAGTAAGCAGAGCCCCGGGAAGAAGTGCACACGCAATAGCACTGTTATTATTGTAGCGGTTCGATTCTTGCGGCCGGGCGCGAATGGTACACTAATGCTGTTCAATCCCTCCGAAAGATCCCCGGTCGTCTAATGGTAGGACAGCGGCCTTTGGAGCCGTGAATCGTGGTTCGAATCCATGCCGGGGAGCCAAGCCTTCCACTTCGAACTTGCAAGGCAGGTTTGTTGACAGCATCACGTCGTCTCGAAACAGCGTATCTATCCCAAATATTTAGCGTGTGTTGCCGTTTATGCGACTCTCCTCAGAACGATGCGCGGCGCGTTGGCGAACCGTGTAGATTGCCCGCCCAGTGGCCCTTCGCCGCCACATTCTCCATTTTCTCCAGTTGACAGGTCCAGTTTGTTGACAGGTCCGTTCGGCCCGGGGGTCCCATGGCAAGCAAACCGGGTGGATGAGGCAGAACTCATCATTTTTCACGGATTGTCAATCGCAGTGGTGAGATAAATGTTGGTTGAGGTCGGGGCGTCCGGTCGGAAGTCTGGCGGACAGTAGCGCGCGGCTTGACGGGATCGGTAATGTTATTTGCGGCAAAGCGTTACTCCGTTGGGGTCTTACCATCACCAGCATAATTGTAGGCTTCACATGTCGCAGCGTGGTACTCGATCAACTTGCCAGCGTCATCTTTTTCTTGGTCGAAAGTCAGCCCCAGTTGCCCTGTTTACCCGGCACGCGGCATCTCTGGCTGTATTCGACCTGCATCAAGTCGCGACGGGGTTTATCTTGTATGATTTCTTAGCAGGAGGTAGGCAATGCCGGAAAGCGCGAGACCCGCATATAGCACCAGCCTAATCCGCCATTTTGAGGATCTTCGGGACGTTGAAGCATGGTTCAGCCTGCGGATTCCGCACCTCAGCCCGACGCTCTGTCCGGGGCTCAAGCAAAGCATTCCAATTGGAAGCACGGGGCCATTGTGACGCTTCAGGCCAAGCCGATTCGTATCCTAAGCGTAGAGGATCATCCGGTCTTCCGCGAGGGACTGGCTACGATCATCGGATCTCAGCAAGACATGCTTCTCGTTGCCAACGCGACGAATGCCATCGAGGCTGTAGCGGAGTTCCGCCGTCATCGGCCAGACATTACCCTGATGGACCTTCGGCTTCCTGGTACCAACGGCACGGACACCCTTATCTCAATTCGAGGGGAGTCTCCTCAGGCTCGTATCATCATGCTGACATCCTCCGATGGCGATGGCGAAATCCAGCGTGCTATGCGAGCGGGCGCCTCGGCATACATCCTGAAGAGCATGCCAAAAGATGATTTGCTCAACGTCATCCGATCGGTCCACGCGGGGCGCCGACACATCCCACCAGAAGTTGCGGCCCGCCTCGCCGAACATCTGGGCGACGAAGATCTTACGACCCGGGAGCTGGACGTGCTCAGGCTCATCCGAGATGGCTATCGCAACAAGCAGATTGCGGATCAACTGTCGATTTCGGAGACCACCGTTAACTTCCACATCAAGAACCTGGTGGATAAACTTCAGGCCAACGATCGGACCCATGCGGTTACCATCGCGGTCCGGCGTGGCCTGCTGCAGATCTGATCGTACTCCAATGCCTGTAGAAAACTACAGGATTTTGGCTATAGATCTCGATGTTTCGGGGAAGGCGCGAATCCGGTAACGTGAAAGGCGCGGGTAAAGTGCATCACCATCGTCCGAGCCAGGCTTAGTCTAGAGACCCGGCGAACTTGCGGCATCCGCGGTTCACGTATGGTCTTCGGGAGAAGGAGCTCAGTATTAGCCGTGATATGGCTGGACCGGGCACCCAATACGCACACACGGCCTGGGCGCGAAAGAGGGCCGCTCCGAACGGAAGAGCGTCATAGCGTATGTCCGCCAGGTGCCAGGTCGAAGTTTGGTCGTGAACGCGCACAAATATTACAATTGGCGAGCCAGGTGAAGCGCATGGTTGGCCAGGTCGATTCCACGTCCCCCCGCGTCATGTACACCTCGAGAACACGGGATTTGCATGTTCCACGATCATTTCTGATTTGCGTTTTATCGCTGTGGCTCACGTCAAGCGTGGCTCATGCACTGGATCCCAACAAACGCCTTACCCAATACGCGCATACTGCATGGCGAATACAAGACGGATTCCTTCCGAACACTCCGTTTTGGATTTCGCAAACAAAAGACGGATATCTCTGGGTGGGTGGCAGCAATGGTGCGTTGCGTTTTGATGGCGTCCGTTTTACTCCCTGGTTGGCTCCGATCGCTTCTACACCAATGGGCCACCCTATCAGTGTGCGAGCGGGAGAACTTTGGATTGCCTCTCTAAGCGAACTCGCTCACGTCAGGGACAATGTCGTGATTTCCCGTTACGCTTTTCCCGGAATTGACGCCATCTACAAGGATTCCGATGGAACTATATGGGCTCTTTCTTACCTGAATCCGGACCGAGTTCTATGTCAGGCAACGGATGCGAAAATCCGCTGCTTCGGGAAGGCGGAGGGTATAACGATTCAACAGCCGTCTTCATTCATCCCCGATGGGAAAGGAGGATTTTGGATCGGAGGCGACACGACATTGCTCCATTGGAAAATGGGTGCAGCCCCCGAGATCCACAGTCCTCAGCACCTTCAATCAAACGTGGGGCAAATCGGCATCAGCGACCTCGTTGAGGATTCCGACGGTTCTTTATGGGTCGGAATGATGGCGGCGGGGCCGGGACTCGGGCTTGAAAGATACCGCAACGGTGTTATGACGCCGGTGGTTCTGCCAAAGTTCGACGGAAGCAAGCTCATTATCCACAAGCTCATGCAGGATTCCGATAATAACCTCTGGATTGCAACGTATGGGAATGGCATCTACCGCATTCACGGCCAAACAGTTGACCATTTTGGACGAGCAGACGGCTTATCCAGCGACACCGTCCATGATCTGTACGAAGGCAGCGACGGTATAGTCTGGGCGGCCACATCCGATGGGATTGACAATTTTCGCGATCTTCCGGTCACGACCTTTTCGGCCTCCGAGGGGATTGGACGAAACGGTACCGCTTCGGTCATGGCCACTAAAGACGGGACGGTCTGGGTGGCAAGTCTCGGCACTCTCGATTTCATTCGCAACGGAATCGTTTCCTCAGTTCGCGTGCCTGGAGAGCAAGTTAGTTCGTTGCTCGAAGACCATCTGGGCAACATTTGGGTTGGGGTTGACGACGGCCTCTTCATCTACAAAAATGGCCGCTTCCAGCGTATCCCGGAGCCTGATCATCGCCCATTGGGTTTGGTACTCGGTCTCACAGAGGACGTCGACGGCAACATTTGGGCGGAATGCGAAGACGCTCAAGAAAGGAGACTCATCCGCATCCGCGATTTCAAGCTGCGCGAGCAGTTCTCCCAGCCTCAAGTTCCGAAGGCTAAGGCCATTGCGGCAGACCCGAAGGGTGGAATTTGGCTGGGCGCAGTCGCAGATGGATTGACCTTTTTCCGGGAGGGTATTGCGCGTACATCACCCTTGGAGTTGAAGCGCGGATCGTGGGCCTATCAGATTGCGGTTGATCCCGACGGGTCAGTGATCACCGCATCGGATGACGGACTGGTGATGCTCCACGACGGGAAAGTTCAGCGGCTGGGCAAAGAAAACGGACTTCCATGCGACGGCGTGAATGGCTTCGCTGTCGACGACAACGAGAACTTATGGCTCAATACGCCCTGTGGGCTTTTAGAGATTGCAGCCTCGGATGTCCAACGATGGTGGATTCATCCAGATACCATCGTTCAGGCGCGAGCATTTGATACGCTGGACGGAGCTCGACCAGGCAGGGTGTCTTTCAATCCGGCCGCGAAATCTCCCGACGGACGCCTGTGGTTTGTAAACGGTGTGGTTCTTCAGATGATCGACCCGTCACATCTGTCTGGTGGCGAGACTGTTTCGCCGGTCTACGTCGAGTCTGTTGTTGCTGACCGAAAGCAATATAGACCACAAGAAGGTCTTCAACTTCCCCCTTTTACCCGTGATCTCCAAATTGACTACACATCGCCGAGTTTTCT
>PMUP01000011.1 GCA_003166865.1 Bryobacterales bacterium | reverse complement strand
CCCGCCGAGTGGTAGAACGCGGTTCCGAACTGTGGAAATTCGCCGCAGGCCTCTAACAGCACAGCCCACAGAGCTATCTCAATTAAGTGAGCGACAAGCGTAAACGATATGGTCATGGCCACGATTGCAAAATCGTTCCAATAGTTTGCCCCTACGTGTCCGAGTCTTCGTGCACGGCGAAGGACATTAACCGCCGCGCTCAACGGTAGGGCGTGGATAAAGATCGTGCACACGATGGCGCCTACGCCAATGGCCATCGGCAACAAAACCGGGATTCGCGGAAATTGCGTCATCGTTCTGCCATCTGCCTTTTCCCAGCCCAAGAAACGACGGAAAAGATTTATGAGTCGAGTGCTCTGGGCAATTGAACTACCAGCCGCGCCTCCGACTTCTCTTTCGCATATATCACATCCCCCGCTATTCTCAAAAAATATGGACCGGGGAAAATTAGCCGCCGCACAACAAGAGTTGATGTGTCCTCACTGGGATACATTCGTCGCAATCCTACCCATCGCGACGGAACTGATCGCTGGTGCCGCGCGGGAGGAGCGCGCCCGTGAGCCAGTCAAGAGCAGATCCCTCGTCGGCCGAAAGGCGGCCTCTGTCGGGATGACAGTGAGTGGGAATTCGGAGCGAGGGCCGGTGAGTGTGAGGTCTAAACCCGCACCCTTTGCAGAGAAGAAAAACGCAAAGAGTGCGGCACCCGCAAAAGCGGAACCCGGCCTTCGGCGGGCCGAAACGTACCCCCGCGAGTGAAATTGTGATGGAACTGAGCACCGGTGCCGCGCGGAAAGACCGGCTTGGCCCCTAATACCTCGTTTACCGGGCGATGCGATCACAGGGCTAGCGGAGTTTTCACAGAGGAGTAACGCCGCCGTATTCTCCGCCGACTGATACTCCGGTGGTTCTCTCATCGGAGGCTTTATATGAAGGCAAATAGGCTAGTACTGGCTGGAGCTGCGCTGGCGTTAATGCTGGCGTGGTCGACGTACAGAACAGCGGCTGATACGAGCACGCTGGGCTCGGGCAAGATCAAGCATGTGCTGCTATTGAGCATTGACGGCATGCACGCTGTGGATTTCTACAACTGCACGAATGGGCTTGCGGGTGTGAACGGCGGAGATCCGTACTGCCCGAACCTGGCGGCGCTGGGCAGAACAGGAATCAACTATGTAGCCACTTCGTCGTCAAAGCCTTCGGACTCGTTTCCCGGGCTGGCGGCGATCGTTACCGGCGGCTCGCCGAAGTCGACGGGACTTTACTACGACGTCGCATATGACCGCTCACTCGATGCGCCGGCAGTGACCACGGGCACCGGCCTTGCTGCTGGGCCGTGCACGCCTTTCGCGACACCGACGGGAACGACGACCGACAATGACCAGGGCATCGACTACGACGATACCAAGTTGAACGGTGGTGCACCGGGCGCCGCGTTAACCGAGGGCGGTATCGCTTCGATTGACCCGCAGAAACTGGTGCGAGACCCGGCAAAGGGTTGCGCGCCGGTGTATCCCTGGAACTTCGTGCGGACAAATACGATCTTTAGCGTAGTCCACGCGGCAGGCGGATATACGGCTTGGATCGACAAGCACGCGTCGTATTCTTTTACCGCTGGGCCAGGCGGCACGGGCCTGAATGACTACTATTCGCCAGAAGTGGACTCGGGTGTGGTGGCCCTGCCGGGTGTGACGACCTCGGAAGGCGCTTCGTGCGCCACCATCCGCGATACGGCCGGCGAGTCAGCGTGGAACAGCAGCTTCCTAAATATCCAGTGCTATGACGCGCTGAGGGTGAATGCTTTGCTGAACGAAATTGCGGGCAAGACACACAACGGCGCGGCGGCAATGACGCCCGTGGTCTTCGGCATGAACTTCCAGGCAGTGTATACGGGAGAATCCGTGAACGAGCCGGGCGTAGGCGTGGGCGGTTACAAGAACGCGGCGGCCCTGCCCAGCGCGGAGTTGCTGAAGGAGATCGAGTTCGTTGACGCCTCCATCGGCGACATCGTCAACGCACTTAAGAATAGCGGCATTTACGGCGACACACTAATCATCATCACGGCCAAGCATGGAGAATCGCCCATCGATCCCGCTCTGTACGTGGCAGACGGCGCCAACACTCCGGCCACGCTGTTGGGGACCGCGATTCCCTTCTCGGAATCGCCGCTGAACACGACAGGTATAGGCGCAACCGAAGATGATGTCTCGGTGCTGTGGTTGAAAAAGGGAGAGAGCGTGAGCGCGGCTGTGGATCTGCTCGAAAACAATGCGGCAGCGATCGGTCTGGGGCAAATCTACTACGGCCCGACTCTGGCGCTGAATTACAACCTGGGGGGTCTGGAGCCTGGAGACGATCCGCGGACGCCGGACATTATCGTGACCCCAAACGTAGGCGTCACGTACTCGGGCAGCACAACCATGATCGGAGATCACGGCGGGTTCGCGCACGACGATACCAACGTCATGCTGTTGGTAGCTCATCCAGGGTTTAAGGCACAGACAGTCTCGGCGGAAACGGCAACCACGCAGGTAGCGCCGACGATCCTGAAAGCTCTGGGGCTCAATCCTGCAGCTCTGACCGCAGTGAGAGCAGAAGGCACGCCAGTGCTTCCCGAGGT
>PMUP01000073.1 GCA_003166865.1 Bryobacterales bacterium | reverse complement strand
TAGTTTGCCAGTGGCGCGTATACCGGCGCTAGTGACAAAAGGCTGTTGCTGAAACCTTCGTTACGGCCTGTATTAAAGAGCGGGCTCTTGCTCAAGAGTGTGCTTCGCCCAGGGCATGATCACCTCACTCTGGGAAGGACGTCGAAAACGGGTCTGCCGACGGCCGCCCGTTGTTATGCGCCGTGTCGGTTTGCACGGCTGCAAGGAACAAGGTTCGCCGCGCCACATCATGGAACTTGCGCACGATTTGCTTGGTCACTGCCGTCCCACATGGACTTCCCGCGCCTTCATATGTCGTATACGTGAAAGAATTGGAATCGACAACCGTCGGCTCGCCATAGTAAAGATCCACGAGGCTAGGATGGAGATTGCTTCCGTGTTGGGGGTCTTGCCCTGCCAAAAATACGGATGGAACCGACGAAGCGTTTGGTAGCCGATTGGGAATGTGCGCGAAAAGAGTGTGAGACTCAGTGGTGTGGCACCATGTGCACTGCTGCAGCGCGAGGACGTTGCGGGCTTCCTCCGACGCTTTGCAAACGCCGGGCGGGGTTCCCATGCTTTGGGGCAGATGTTCGTAGGATACCGAGGGGTTTTCCAGCAACTCATCGGGGACCGCATACTGCAGCACCCCGGATTGCACGACACCTTCAACCTTGTTCCATAGGTCGAGGTAAAGTCTCGAATCTTGCTGAACCTTTTTCTTGATTTGATCGTCCAACTTAGCCGGTGAAAACATACTGCGTTCCGCCGGGGTGGGCGCCGCGGGATCGAGGAGCAGTTGCGATAGCCGCCATACTCCCGCCATTACGGCATGATTGAGACGCGAATGCACCCGGACCGCTTTCGTGGGTCTGTTCTGGCCAAGCGAAAGTCCCGAAACCTGGAGTACTCCGAGAAGCTGGCTGAAGTATTGAGGAGCCGCAACTGCGGAAAGACCGCTCCAGGCTTGCGCAAGTTTCGTGAAACCGAGCCTGTCGTACGCCGGCAGTTCAAATTCCATGATTACCATTAGGTCTTGCGGGCCTGTGGCTTGGGGAGCGGGAGTGAGCCCGTAGACAAAATGGATTTCCGCGCCTGTCCACTTTTGACCGTCGAAGTTGGCAAGATCCATTCGGTTGGCAATCGCCAGCAACTGGAACGGTGCGTCCTTGAGCATCGTGAATTGGGCGCCCTCTCGGGGCAGGACCTTATCGAGACCGCACGCCGAGTTGTACCAGGCTACCGCCAGTCCGTCGGGATCAGGATGGCTGCCATTGGCAAGTTTGGCGGCCTCCGAAAAGATTGCTTGGAAGCTGAAATATGGCTGGCCGCACCAGGAGGACCCTTTGCCGCAGTCATAAATCAGAAGGCTTCGCTCCGGCCGAATCGCATTATAAGCCTTGCCGATGACCGAATTCTGCAACTTGGCGACAATGACCGGATCCGGGCCGGTACTGGGTTTGGTATGAGGCTTCAGGGCCCGGTTGTCGAAGATGTCCAAAACCGGGTCAGCCAGGTTTTGGGCATCCACTTTCCGATGCAGCGCGAGATATAGGCAGCCGCTCAAGAAAGCGGCGGACAGAACCACTTTATGGAATTGCATGTTCGCTTAGTCCGTCCCAGAAAAAGACCTGCTCCAGGGTAGTCCCGCGCCACGGGTTCATGTTTCCCAACATGAGGAGTTGCGTGGCGCTGGCGAACTCATCAGTGTCCGCGAATGCTGTAGCAATTTGCCATTCTCTGTTCGCAGAGTCCACGGAAATACCAAATTCCGATACGATTTGCTTCACATCCGCCCCGGGGTTTTCGAATCCTTCCACCAGTTGGCCGTCCACGAGGCATAAGCCGAGGAAAGCGGGGAACGAAGGCAACTTGCTCTCCGCTCCTCCGGCAAGTCCCTTAACATACGCTTGGTTGGCGAGCTTGATGATGTCCCTGAAACTAGTGTGCGCCTGGTCGGTGCTACTGAAAAAGGGTATCTTCATCAGTTGGCTCAACCGGCCCGCACAGTAAATCCCGATCGGAGGCGCCGCTGGCGAAAAGGCCCCGACATATTTGGCTATAGCCGCTCGAACGGCCGTGGTGGGCGTGTTTTCCAGCAGGCCCGCACTGGGAGCGCTGGGGCGAAGAGTCTGCTCGCCGTCCTCGATCTCAACAATGATCCGTTGTACGAAATCAAAAACAGGTCCAGCGTTCTGGATTGCGTCCAATAGCGCCGGCTTAATTGTTGCGGTGCCCAAAGTAAACCAAAAGTCGTACACGTTTGTCTCCTCTTAGAGTGGTTTTGATACTGCCTTGATACCGATTGCGGACTGCACAACCCGCAAGTGCAGGTTCGCACGAGCCCAATGGTCTAACACTTTTTGCGCATTCTTGAATGCCTCGCCCCGATCGTTTCGCTGTTGTGCCGCTATTGCTCGATACAGCCAACCCAAAACCAGAATCCCGGGAAACCATCCATCCACGATCACCGTGCCGCGATGTGCTTCGAACTTTTGCCAGTACGCTTCGGCTAATTCCCACTTCCCCCTGCGGGTGAAAAAATCGGCCAAGTCGAATAACGTCCAGATATTGAATGCCTCTCCCGACGACATCAGCAGAAGGCTCTCAGTCTCCTCCAACGCATTCTTCCGCCAGAGTTGCAGGGCGCCGGTGAGCATTTCAATGGCTTGCGTATGTGCATTCGGCCAACGCTGCGCGATCTCCGCCGCTGCACCATGCGTGCGGCCGAGTGTCTCATCGTCGCCCAAGCGGCGAGCCCAGGACGCAGTGCAAGCCAGACGACGCGCCATGGGCGGATAAACCGGCAAGTCGGCCATATCACGCACATACCGAAGCGCGGATTCGGGACGATCTGTCACAAAGTACAAACCGCAGAGAAACTCATTCGCCTGATGCGCTTCCATTGGGCTGCGCGAACTGGCCCGCTGCTCCTCCATCGCTGCGATTGCGACTTCCAGATGCCCCTGCATGATCTTCGCGCCCTGTATATCGGCGGTGTTTTCCGAATCCAGCGGCTCGCTCATGTATGCGCTGATAGCGTCGTCGTAACGCTCCAGTCCCACGTACGCCGCGCCTGCCCCGTTGTAAATCCACTTGTTCGGAACGCGTCTGGACAACGCCAGCTGAAACTCGCTCAGCGCTTGGTCTGACCGCCCCGACTCCACCAGCGCATCCTCCAACAGCAGGATTTGCATCCAGTCGTCCGGAGCCAGTTCCACGGCCTTTCGGTAGTAATAAAGGGCTTCAGCGGCGTTGCCGGCTTTTGCCAGTTCTTGGCCCAATATGCTGTAACATCGCGGTTCGTCCGGCCGGTAGGCCAGGCTTCGCTTCGCAGTCTCAACACTTTTCACCGGATCTTCTGTCATCCGGTAATAGTTCGTCTCGATTGAGACTCGCTCCCGTTCTGGCAGTTTGTCGGCCAGCCGCAAAGCCAGGTCAATTTCGTGAAAGCCCTCGTCATACCGCCGCGATGCATTGATGGTGAGCGCAAGCATATTGTGCGCCTGGGCAAACTTCGGATCCAGTTTCACGGCCTCTTCAAGCAATGGGACCGCTTGATCCATCTCCGCAACCGCATAGTGTTCCATCGCGTCGTAGTAGTTCTGCAGCGCTTCGGGTACCCTCGACGTGTAGCTCGGCACGTCGGCTGGATTGGCCGCCAAAGACGGTCCCGATTCGCCCACTGTTTTCCTCACCCACAGCGCTGCCGCTTGCGCCAGCGCTATCAGATTCGGAACGTCGTGGAACGCGGATGCCGCAAGAGGCTGCTGGCCGGACGCCGCCATAAATCGCACGTCCAGCGAATAGCGATCGCCCGCTTGACGGAGGTCGCCCTCAATCCAGAACGCCGCCCGGAGTTGCGTCATTAGTTCTGTCAGCACGCTGCCGGTCAGCGGCAGGCCTGCTCCCGGTTCTATCCGGCGGAGCACCGGCAAAAGATCCTGATCCGCGATGGCGTGAACGCGTGGCGATTGCAAGAGGCTGGTGAGCACCAAAGACCGGGCCAATTTCGCGCCCCGCAATTGTTCCACGACGGATCGGAATCCGTTCACCAGAATGCGGGCATCGGCGGGCAAGTCCACCCGAGTTTCCCCCTTGGGCCAAAACGCATACCGCGCCGCGCTTGCTGAAGCGATCGCCAGGCCCGCGATCCAGACCCGGCGCGACGTTCGAGGTTCCAGGCCGCGAATAATTTCATCCAGAGATGCAGGCCTCTCCTCCGGATCTCCACGAGTACAGAGGTCCCACATGCGCTTTTTTGGCGACAGTTCGCCCGCGACCTTGCCAAAAGCGAAGATGTCGCTCCGCACCGTGGAAGGCCCGCCGGCTTGAAGTTCGGGAGCCATGTAGTTCAACGTTCCCGCCCGCACCGAAAGCCCTTCCTCGCGGGGCGCGAGGGCGCGATCCATTCCCCGAGCTAGCCCGAAATCCATAATCACCGCCCGCGGTGGTTGGTTGGCGTCCGCACCGGACACCAGCATGACGTTGGCGGGCTTGAAATCCCCGTGCACTACACCGGTCTGGTGCGCGGCATGCAGCGCTTCCGCTAACTGCCGGACGATGGATCGGACGTGCTTTCGGTTGAATCCAGCAGCGAGCATCTCCGACAGAAGATCGCCTTCCAGGTACTCCATGCTGAAGAATGCTGTCTCACCGTCCTCGAACAACTCATGTATCCGGCATACATTGGGATGCGTAACGCGCCGCGCGTTCTGAACTTCAGCTACAAATCGCTTTCGAATCGACTGTGACGGTGCAAGCAGCCGGGCGATGGTTTTTAGAGCGACGCGGCCTTCCATCCGCTCGTCCCAGGCTAGATAGACTTCTCCCATCCCCCCGCTGCCAAGCATTTTTTCGATCCGGAAGCGGTTGAGGAGCGTCTGGCCCGGCTGAAACATGGGCGACACCGAAAACTCCATGGGTGCGCCCAGGTAGTCCTCTGCATCCGCGCGGACATGATGACGCCATAGATTGATCGCGGCCGAGCGAATCCCGGCATCGGGCTCGGACGCGAGAACAGTCGCGGGATCGCCACCTTCCAGCAGCCGGTCAAACAGATTCGTTATGCGGCTCCACTGGCTTTCGTCCATCACAGAGCAATCCGCCTCAGCAGCGTGTGCCACCGTATCAAGTCCGCTTCAATTGTTCGTGCAGCCACGCCCGCGCCATCAACCAATCGCGCCGGATGGTACGCACGTTCTTGCCCAGGGCCAAGGCGATCTCTTCTTCGGTGAGACCTCCGTAAAATCGCATCTCGACGACTTGAGCCTGGCGGGGGCTGAGCGCCGCGAGTTTGTTCAACAACTCGTCCACTTCCAGTGCTTCCGCCGACTGGCCGGCGGAGACCGAGATCGCATGGTCAATCGGTTGCAATGCCACGCCGCAATTGCGTTTATGCGCGCCGTGCTGGCGTGCGTAATCCACCAGGATGCGCCGCATCATTTGCGCGCAAATGCGAAAAAAATGCGCTCTATTCTCGCACTTGAACTCGTTTGACCTGCACATGCGCAAATACACTTCATGCACCAGCGCGGTGGCTTGCAATGTGTGACCCGGCCGCTCGGACCTTAACCGAGCCATGGCTAAACGGTGGAGCTCAATATAAACGCGCGGCAACAAGGCTTCTTCTGCCGAGCGGTCGCCTTCCGCTATACGGTCGAGTAACAACGTCACTTCGCCCTTGTCGGGTGACATGCGGATTTGTTCTGAAATTATAGCGGATTTCGTGGTGGCGGACGCCGCTGGTGAGGCGACAGTGGCCGGAAGAGTCAACGTCATACCGCGCTCAGCTTCCCCTTTCATCCAGACAAGCGTCACGAGCGCGAGAAAGAGGACATTCGCAGTTAGATGCCAGGTTTTATGTCCATCGCGCTACTCAGTTCAGACGCGCCTCCCGGCGATCTCAACTTGGCCCCGGTCCACGGTTCGAGTTCCCGTGTGGTTGCGCTTGATTACCATTGTTCCGATCAACCCCCGCGCAAAGAACTCCGTCCAGTAAGTTCGTTGACCAGATTGCGTTCAGAGAACCACTAAAATTCACGGAATCAACTGTGCAGCCACTGCAAAGAAGTGATTGTTATTCTGCCAGCCCTTAGCCATCTGCCCGGCGGCTTTGCTCCCCGACATCAGTTCCTCGAAACGTAGTGTTCTGTAGCCGGGCTCACTCAACGGCCCATTACAGTGGGAAGCCGTCCCGCCAGCTCTCGCGACATTTTCACAGCCTGAAGGCAGGACAGCTGATTGACAAATGAGCCTTGCATGTCCGCTTTGTTTTGGAAAACGCGCTTTGGATTCTTAGAAAGGCAACTTATGACACGTTTTTTCAAGACCAACACTCGCACTTTCCTCCTGACCATCCTGGCTATCGGATTTTCTTCCGCTCCTGTGATGGCAGCCGACACAACCCAATCCCTGTCCATGTCCTGGAACGGACCACCGGTCTGCGCAACGGTCGGAACCGGAATCACAAACGTCACCCTGAAGGTTATCGATATCAACGTCCCCCTCGAGACCGTTACCCTCGAGGTAGATCGCTATGCGCTCCCCGCAGCCGATGCCGGGAATTTAGGCCTTCTTAAAGATAACGCTTCCGCTACCAGTAAGACCTTCACCTACTCGCAAGATAACACCCACTACTACGTCTTCACCCTTGGAGATACCAAAAAAGTAAGGAAACCACTGACCTGGAAATGCGGCTTCGACGATACCCTGTCCCTCTCTGTCGGAACCCTCTTTACAGAAGTCCCGTACCGCACCTACACTCCGCAGAACGTGCCCGGCGCAGCGGGCGTTCAGAACCTCCTGGTTGTCAGCGAGAACGGCCGCTGGACTCCGCAAGGGGTCGGCCTGCTCAACTACAAGCTCTTCAACATGGATAAAGGACTGCAACTGGGCCTCTCCGCGTCAAGTGGTCCCGTCTTCAAATTCGGCGGTACGCCCGGTGTTTCCAACTTCGGATGGTTTGCCGGCGCGTCTGTCTCCATCTGGCATCGTTTATTTCTGACTCCGGGGCTTCACGTCGGGGAATTCGCCGACTACCCTGCGGGTTTCGGTAACAATACCGTGGTGCCTGCAAACTTCGGCACGCCCACGCCTGAGAAGCGGTGGACCGGCCGCTTCGCCTTCTCCATCACTTATCGCACCAACTCGCTCGTGAAATCCACCTCCAACAGCGCACCTTCCACCAACACGTCAGCGAAGCCCCCTGCCGCGTCCGACACGCCGGCACCGGCGCCCTCCCCCGCACCGGCGAACCACTAAGGAGCAACCATGCCAGCCATCCGCATCCCCCCAACCATACGTACCTGCGGCGCTCCCGAAGTTCACCAGCGCCTTTTGCAAGACCCCGAATACCAGCGCCGGCGCATTGCCATTGAGCAGCACTTGGCCCGCTACCTCCTATTTAATCTGGCCGACGCTCGCACCGGTGTCACCGAAATTCCCGTCGTCGTGCACGTGGTTTATTCCGACCCCGCCGGCAACGTCGGCGATGCTCAAGTGCAAAGCCAGATCGACGCACTGAACCGCGATTACCGGCACCAAAACGCAGACGCCAATCAAACGCCTGCCGTCTGGTCCGGGCTCGTATCCGACACCCGGATCCAGTTTGCTTTGGCCACCTCCGACCCCAAGGGTAACCCCACCCCTGGCATCACCCGGACCCAAACGACCACCGATAGCTTCGGCACCGACGACTCCGTCAAGAGGGTAGCAACCGGCGGAGCCGACCCATGGCCGGCTGCCAAGTATCTCAACCTCTGGGTGTGTGACCTCGGTGGGGGTCTTCTCGGCTATGCTCAGTTTCCTGGCGGCCATCCTGAAACCGACGGTGTCGTCATCCTGAATACCGCCTTCGGAACCACAGGTACAGCCACCGCACCCTTCAACCTCGGGCGCACTACAACGCATGAGGTGGGCCACTGGTTAAATCTCATCCACATCTGGGGAGATCGCTTGGACTGCAAAGGAACGGACGACGTCGACGACACGCCCGTCGCCATGTCGCCCAACTACGGCAAACCCGTCTTCCCCCATATAAGTTGCAACAACGGCCCCAACGGCGACATGTTCATGAACTACATGGACTATGTCGACGACGACAGCATGGTGATGTTCACCGCGGGCCAGGTAAGCCGTATGGCCGCAACCCTTGACGGTCCGCGCGTCGGCGTCGGGAAAACTGTAGCATGACAGAGGAACGCTAAGGCCGACGTGAATCGTTCGTTGTTAACCCAAAGCTGGTTGCACTCCCACGAGGAAGACCAGGGTGATGAACTGGTCTTCCGCCCGGCCTCGTGGCCATTCCCGCCAAGCCGAGGGCGGACCGGGTTCGATCTTTCGCCGGATGGAACGATGCGCTCCGTAGGACCCGGACGCGACGACCGCCCCGGTTCGGCAGAGGGAACTTGGGACCTGCAACAGAATTTGCTCCGGCTGGCTGACCCGAACCAAGGCTCGCAGGTGTTTGTACTTTTGTCCGCCGCCTCGGATAGGTTAGTTCTCAAAAAGCTTGCTTAACAACCGGCGTTTTGTCTGGCTGTGCTGTCCTATTTGGTTCCTCGGCCAAACTGCTACGCTAACGAAACGGCTTCTGGGAAGCTTCCGATAGAATTCATTGAACGGAGCCGGAACACACCTCTGGGTATTGAATGGCTTTTTGCGGCGCACGGTACCGAATGGGACGCGAGAACGGGCACGTTGGAAAACGGGAGACGGGCTTCCGGAGTGAAAACGACTGGCGCCAACCGGCGGCGGGAGAACACTTGGAGGGTACAAGGTCGAGGGAGACAGAAATCTGGTGAGGCTCTGAGCAGAGTCGGTGAAGGCGGCGAGGACGGAGTACGTTGTGCCGATCATGAGGTGTCCTGAACCGCGACGGTTTCGGCGCTGAGGAGTTCGATAACGACCAATCGTCCAAGCTTGCAGATGGGGCATGCGTGCGGGTCTTCGACGCTGGTGGTGTGGTCGTCGGAGTCGACAATGGGTGGTTGGGAGGCGGCGAGCAGAGCGCGGCACTGGATTAGTTTTTGTTTGCGGACTCGATTGGCGAGGAAGCCGAAGTGGCGAATGCGGACCAAGCCGGAAGGCAGCACGTGGAGCAGGAAGCGGCGAATGAACTCGACCGCATCGAGAGACATGATTTTAGTTCGGGAGTGATCGGCGTAGTCTTTCCAGTCAAAGCTGACGCGGCCGTTTTCCAAAGTGCGAAGATCGTCAACCGGTGCAATGCTCGGTTCTGTAACTCCAAGGCGCTACGTGTTTGTTCTTAGATCGAAGTGGGAAGAAGAGCCGCAAGAAGAGGTCCCCACCCCCGGCGAAACAGAAATCCCACAAAACGGAAAGATCCCAAGGTTCAGCGGCCGCAGCGAAACTGAAAGCCTGGCGACGTGCCGTGGCGGCGAAGTAAGGCGTGCCGGCATTCCGTGTAATGTCAGACAGGGTACTCCTGACCTGCCCGATATTTTGTA
>PMUP01000065.1 GCA_003166865.1 Bryobacterales bacterium | reverse complement strand
TCGGCCGATTGCGCGGGAACGCCCTCGTCGTCGAACGCGAACGTGCCCATGCCAGGGCCGTGTTCGATGCGTGCGTCGCAAACGGCGTTGACCAGATCGGAACCGTAGCGTAGGTGATTCAGTTTGTCGAGCGTGAGGAAGCTCATGCCCGCGTAGTTGGCCTCCGAGCCGAGCACGCGATCGAGCTCGATGGGATGTCCGATGGATTCGTGAACCTGGAGGCCGAGCTGGCTGCCGTCGAGAATCAGATCGAAGGAGCCTTCGGGACATTTGTCGGCGGAGTGCAATGCCACGGCCTGTTCGGCGACGCGCGGCGCGTGCTTGAGCAGATCGATCTCGTGGATCAACTCGTAGCCCTTGAGCTGGTGCTGGCCGCCGAAGGAATTCGGATAAGAGCGCTTCTGGATCTGATCGTCCTTGAAGCAGTAGGCTTCGAATCCGGCGCCGCTGGTGGTGCGGGTTTGATCGATGACGCTACCGATGGAAGAGACGAAGATCTGGCGGCTGCGGTGAAAGATCATGGAAGTTTGCGCGAGTGTTACGCCGGAAGCTCGGCGCAGTTCGTCGTCGACCGAGGTGAGGAGGGCGAGCTGTTCTTCGACGCTGACCGCGAAGGGATCGATCTGGCAGGGCGAGACCCAGGTGGCTTCGTGCTTCGCTTCGGGCGCGAGCGTGACGTCGTGTTTCTTGGCGAGGGCGCTGGAGTGAGCGATGTCGACAGCGAGCGCGGCCGCGGATTCGATGCCGGCGCGGGTGAGATCGTCAGTGGCGGCAAATCCCCAGCAGCCGTCGGCGAGCACGCGGATTCCGATGCCGGCCGATTCATCGCTCGAGACCTGGCTGGGCTTGCCGTCCTTGGTGCCGAGCTCGCGGTCGCGACTTTCGATGATGCGAACGTCGGCGTAGGTGACGCCGGGGCGCTGGGCGGAATCGAGCGCTTCAAGCGCCAAATGTTTCATAGGTCCAGCATAGCCGGGTGGTGGGTTGTGGGTTGTGGGTTGTGGGCAAGGCGAGAAACTTTCTGCGACGGGTGGCGCAAGTGGGGGTGTTGTGTGTAAGCGGTGGCGCATTTTGTCAAATTTAGCGAAACGAACCCAAGTCTGCGCGCGAATTGGTATTCATTACACATCGGGTCCAGAATATCGCGAGAAGAGCGCGCTGGGTGGGAGTGGGTGGGGTAAGTGCTTGGAGGGGAGGGGAGAAAAAGCTGAAAGAATCGTGACCGCCGTTTGCACGCCCGGCGAGGGTACATCCTGACTGGACTCGGGGACGAAAGTGCGTTTCTCGTTCCTAATCCCTGGACTTCCTGGATCGGGACTTCGGACACTCAACGTGGCGCTTCAGTGATTTCTGTGGAACGTCTGGATTCGCTCGGCGTCGGAGGGCTTCTGGCCTTTATTGAGCGCCGTGCCCACTTGGGAATCTGGAGCGGCGGTCATGAGCGCTCGTCAGCGCTGGCCAGCGGCTCTGTCGGGGGCCGCGAGTCGTACTCAGCATGCGAAACCATAATGGAGTCGACGAGGCGGCTGCAGCTTGACGCGACTCGTGCCAGGACCCTTATCTGCTCGCTGCAGGCCACGCTTGGGTGGGCCTCCGGATAGTTGATCTTGTGGTCTATTTCCCCCCAAATCTCGTCGGCCAGTGTCCGAACCTGAACTTCCAGGGTCACGACATTTGTACTCCGCGCTCGTATGACGTAGTGGACGCTTGAGTACATTCTGGGGTTGAATTCTGGACGGATGCCAAGGTCGGCATAAAATTTTCTGGCTTCGTCGTCCCAGATGTTGGCGTACGGGGGCTCATGAAGATCAAAGGAGGCCTGTTCGAATATACCTAGGAGAACCCGGTGAATTTCTACCCCTTGACCTGTGTGAAGGTGAAGGATACGATAGCCACCTAGATCATTCACACTGAGAAAGAAATTCCCGTTGTCAATGGGGAATTGGTTGCCCTTCGCCCGCTCCTCATCCATCTTCCGAAAAAGCTTCGCGCGAAGGTGCACGGGATCTTTCATTCGATACTTGACCGAGTGCACGAGTGCCGCGAGGGGTCCATCGTCGCCTATTGCTCCGGAGATAAACGAGTCTAGGCTGTTGAGATAGTTTCGAATCAGGGATCTTTGTGCCAGGTATTGTCCGACGAGCGAAGAAACCAGAGCCTCGTCTTCCGGACTACGCGCAATCTCAGGCATAGTTCATTTGCCATCCTTACGGGTCCGCTCTATGATCACCCTCGCCAGCGCCAAAAAGGCGGATGCTGCTTCTTCGCGCTGGTTGGGATTGCCCGCTCTCACGTGGCGAATTGGCACGCCTTCCACCTGCGACGCATTGGCCACTGTCCCAAAGTCTTTGATCTGGCCCAGATCGTAGGGTCCGTTCTCCGAAGCTACCAGCCGAGGGTCGATTCGCTTCAGGACCGTGACGACGTCACTCTCGATGCCCCGCTCCATCCGAGGAAGATACCTCGCATAACTCGACGACACATCTCCGCCATATGTTTTAAAGCGTTGCGGTACATATCCCAAAAAGCTAGGCGTGCCTGGCAGGAGATAGGTTCCTGTCGGTGCCAGATCGAGGATAGTTTGCCAGTCCGTAATCCAGTTGGTAAGGGAGTGCCCCAGCGTCTTGAAGGCGCGAATTGAGAAGAGATCGCACGCCGCTGGAACGATGAAATAATCGCAGTCCAGCAAAATCACTCTATTCAGAGGCCCGATGTTCGGTCCGGCGTCGTAAAATACAAAGTCAATTTCCAATCTTCGGGAAGTTTGGTCGACCAATTGGCTGAGTGCGGTCGTGGCTCGAAGGCCCCTCACTTTCCTTTGGAAGCTTTCGCTCCACATCGGACCTAGCTCTTGTTCAAACTCTGCTAGGCGCACATCGCCAGGAAGAAGATAAACGTTCGGGAGTCTCTCAAGGGGTTCGACTAATCTTAGATCGCCCGTGCCGTCGCTGATCGGTTTAAGAGCCGACCACACGGTCCGGCCGCGGTCAGAGTCGGAGTTGTCCAGGAGGTCGTCCACTACCGATTCTTCGACCAAATATGCGGTCAGATTACATTGAGGATCGGAGTCGACTAACAAGACTCGCTTACCCATCGATGCAATTGCGTCGGCGATGTTGACGGTGAGCGTTGTTTTTCCAACGCCGCCTTTATGGTTAAATACAGCAACTCTAATTGGGCTAGAGTTTCGGCGGTCGAATTCAAGTCGTGACGCCATGATAGTTAAGCGCCCGACGACTCTCTCCTAACCGTCCGCTTCCGCGGCCGGTTCTGGGTCAGAACTTCCCGGGCTCTATCTCGGTCGGGCATCGCGAGCACAAACTGCTCACCCACGGAGCTTATTTGCTTGTTGCCTCTTGTTGCGGGAACTAGAAAACGGGCCTTGGTGGCATTGTCGACGGCCACGGTAGGGTTCGAGAATTTTACCTGAGCGGCTTCAGTGTTGAGCTTGCTTATGTCGAGTGTCTTAAAGTGGGGAGTGTCCCGGTAGTGGGTCAGGTAGTATGCGAGGCAAGCCACTTTCTCTACGTCGGTTTTTGGCTGCTTTTGGAACATAAAGTCTTTCGGCGAAATCGCCCGATCTTCCGAAAATCCCGCAGTGGTCGGAGGGGGTTCGTCACTCTGAGAAGGTTGTCGCGTGTCGGGCCGTTCTGTGTGACGCGAGCCGTGGTCGGTGTCCAAGCCGAAGAAATGCGAAACGGTTTCGATGACCCGACGCCGGCTCGCCTGGGGGATGCCTTGAAAAACCTTCAGTAGGTGCGTGACGATTTCGAGTTCTTGTCCCTGGATGTCGGCAAATTCCGTTGAGGGCTTTTCGTCTTCCATGCAATATGACCCCATTTCCCCTTTAATTTTGACGCCTGTCGAAGCGGTCCCGGCATCGATTCTATAAGCTATTGATAATACATCATCGTCCTATCTGTTGGGCTCGGTTTGAAGATGCGGTTAGCCGTGGGCCGCGGCGCTGCGGGCTGGGCGAGGACACGGACGCGTTCTGGCTTCTCTGCGCCTGGGTCTTGAGGCTGCCGTTGTCCGGATACGGCGTTCTTGGAGATCGCTCCCCGGAAGTCGGCTTCGCGCCCGCGATGAGATGCGTGCTCCGGGCGGCTTCATCTTGCCGGGACCAATTTCTCGGACGGCAAGTGGTTGATCCATTCGACCTGCTCCGGCGTCTCCGGAATGACCGGCCCACGGGCGGCGCTAACCACCTCGATTGCTTTCTCGGGGCCCAGTCCGGACATGACCAGCAAGCCGGCTGCTACCAGGCCGAACGCCCGATACCTTGGCGGCAATGAAGGGCGATGTTTTGGCCTTGCTCCAACGTGGCTGCGGTGTTGCCCAGCAGTGAAAGTGCCTGCCGGTTTGATGCTGGAACTCCACGGTCGGGAATTGGAAACGACATGACGGTGCCGTTTTGCACGTAGAGCGAGAATACGTCGCTTCGGAGTGGCTTGGAAGTGCAGGTATGATTTGGATAGTGCATCTAGCATTCTGGGAGATGACGAGGGAACAATATGATCCGAACACTCAAGAAGACGCGCTGCCATGCACTGGCTACCGTGGCGATACTCGTGGCCATCACAGGAGTGGCCCGTGCACAATGGGACCCATATCCTTGGAAGAGAGTGCCGCGCACTGCCGATGGCAAGGTGGATTTGAATGCGCCAGCGCAGCGCACGCCGTACGGCAAGCCCGATCTGTCCGGATTCTGGATGCCGGAAAATCCCGTCAAGAATTTGCTAAACCTGGCCGCCGATCTGAAGCCGGACGAGGTGCCTCTTACGCCGTGGGGGCGGGGCGTCCTTGATGAGCGCATCGCAAACAATGGCAAGGATCACCCTGGCGTGTCCTGTCTGCCGTCCGGCGTTCCGGAAAAGGACAACATCCCCGATGGCCTGAAGCTGGTGCAGACCGAAGACCTGACGCTGCTCCTGCACGAATCCCGCACCATCTATCGGCAGATCTTCACTGATGGGAGGCCGCTCCCTAAGAATCCACAGCCCACATGGATGGGCTATTCGATCGGGCATTGGGACAAGGACACGTTCGTCGTTGAGACGATCGGACAGAACGGCAGGACATGGCTCGACATGCAAGGGCATCCAGGGACCGAAGCGCTGCGCGTCACCGAACGTTTCTCGCGGCCGAGGATCGGCCACATGGACATCGAGGTCACCATCGACGATCCCCAGGCTTATAGCAAGCCGTGGACCGTCAAGCTGGCCTGGCGCCTGGAACCGGATACGGATCTTATCGAGAGCATCTGCGAAGAGAACAACCGGGACCCGGGGCACATGGTCGGAAAGTGACACATCCCGGAGTCGATTATAATCGAGGGATTCGGCGGTGACCATGCTCGAATACTTAAAATACATTTCGATTTGCGGGCTTCTGGCTCAGATCGCATTGTGCCAGCCCGTGCCCGAAAACCGGTTGGAGCTCGCGAGCAGCGGTGTCCATGTTGTGGATGTACCCGAAGAGCGTGACGCGCTAATCCGCCTGCTGGACAAGGCGCGCTCCTATTACACTCTCAGGGAGGCGCGGCAAGCGTATCACTTGAAGACCTCCTTCACAGTGACTTCCGGCGGCCGGACTGAGTTTGACGGCGATTGGCAGCTGGATGAAATGTTTTCTCCGAGTCACGGGTTTCGCCTCACGGCGCGGACGGCCGGTTATGTTTTCGAGCAACTCAGGACGTCGAATCTGACCTATCAGGACACTCCCGGCGGGACCTTCCCGCTGCGTTTGCACGAGGCCCATGGTCACCTGTTGGGGCCCCTGGAGTCGACCAGGAACATGCGCCGCGATCTGATCAGGACGGTGGACGCCAGCTTGAATGGCGCCCCGGTGACTTGTCTGTTGCTTTCCGATGCGAGGCGATCTTCGGAGGCCGGCGCGCCGGGACGGTTGTGGCAGGAGCGAGAAGAATGCCTCGATCCTCAGACCGGACACTTGCTGCTTCACTCCCCTGCCCCTGGGCTCTACGTGCTGTATGACTTTTCGCAGCCGGTCAAGTTTGAAAGTAAAGAGTTGCCGGGAAAGATGACGGTGGTGGAAAACGAAACGACCGTTATAGAAGAGCGCGTGGAAAGCCTGGAAGCCCTGGCGAAGGTGGATCCCAATGACTTTACCCCCACCGCGCAAATGCGATCTAAGAGGCCAGGCACGGCGATGTCAGGCCTTGAGAAATTCACCTTGGGACCCACCAGGCCGTCGTCCGCCACCATCCAGACTGTGGTCATTTTTGGCCTCCTGACGCCGGATGGCAAGGTCGCCGAAGCGCACGCGCTTCAATCCTCCGACCCAGCGCTGATCGAAGCCGCGTTACGCAGAGTCAGTCAAATCCGATTTCAATCCGCCGTTGCACCGGGAGCCGATCGGGAGCAACACGAGCTATTCGCCGTCGTGCATTTGACGCCGGACGCTCCGTAACGATTCGTTCCCACGATGAGATGCGTGGTAAAGGAGAACCAACCATGGCCGAATCCGACGGCACCAAGTACTTGCGAATCGCTTTGCTTCTCGTGGGTTTGATCTTCATCTTTGGGATCTACCCGCTCACCATCCTCTGGCCGTCCGGCTGGGCGTGGCACACCAGCGGCCACTCGGACTACCTGCAGATGATTCTGGGGATTTACGCGACGCTGGGGATATTCCTGATAGTGGCATCGCGGAACCCGCTCGCACACCTGAGCCTCATCTGGTTCACGGTGTGGTCAAGCGTGGTGCACGGCGGCATCATGGCGGCGCAATCGCTCGTCAACACCGAGCACATGGGCCACCTCTGGGGCGACGTGCTCGCCTTGTTTCTTGTGGCGGCCGTGCTTGCGATTCTGACGCCGAGAGGCTTCGCGGCAAAGGCTGGCTAAATCCAGCCGACGCTACTGGACGTCGGACACCTTGCCGTCCTTGAAGGTGACCTTACTGTCTTTGTAGACGTAGATTTTCTTGGTGCCGAGATTGACGACTTTCTGGGGCTGGCCGAGCGCGGCCGTCACTTGATCGATAGTCTGGCCGACTTCGATGCTGGGCGGAGGTCCGGCGGGCGCGGCTGGCGGCGCTGGTGCGGCCCCTCCTCCATCCGGCGCGACTTGGCCGGCCACTTCCTGCTCAGCCTTGTCCGATTCTCCCCAGGACTGGTTGATTTGAGTGGAGGCGGTGGCATCCGGCGGCGGAGCGTCCATGGCGAAGGCCGCTTTCTTGGGCGGAGCGGCGGCCGATGGCGGAAGCGCGGGCAACCCGCCCTTGCCTCCCTTGGCTTGCAACTCCCCCAAGCCAGCATCGATGGTCTCGCGCATGTGATTCTGCATATCCTGAAGATCCGCAAACGCGACCGAGACGGTATCTCCGCGCGGGCATTCCTTGCCGCCCTTGCTGGCGAGCACGGCCAGGGTTGCGGCGTCCGCGTTGGCGCCCGCGGGTCCCGTGAGCTGCAGCGCGTCACCTTCGCTGACGGCGCATTCGTTACCGGCTGCGTCAGTCAAGTCCAGATCGTTACCGGCCACAAAGACGTGCTGGATGTTGTCGGTGAGCATGCGCTGAATTCCGCTGGATGCGGGGTCCTGGCCGGCATCGGTATTGGCGGCCTGGGCCTCGGAATTCTCAAGCGCGATCTGGCGCTGGACTTCGGCTGCGATCTGGTCCTTTATCTGCGCCGAGAGCGGAGCGGCATCGGCCGCCGGGGCGTCATCCTGCGCTTGGCCTTGGCCTTGGGCTTGGGCATCCTGTGCCGCCTGGTAATTCGCGGCCAGACTCTGCGAAATCATGTAATCGGTCAGCCACAGCGACGGGCTGGCATAGAGCGCATAGGGCGTGAAAAAGCCGCCATAAAATCCAACCCATGGAACGCCGCCGAAGCCCCACGCGTAGGGCACCGGCGCGACCCAAGGATTGTAGGCCCATCCGTAGAAAGCCGGCCCGTAATAAAAGGAGGGCGAGTACATCTCAACGTAGGCGCCGTGATAAGAATAGCCGCTATAGAAACGATCGTAGGCCCGGCCATGTTCGTAGTAGGTGCGGTGAGCGAATTCGCGGCCGTTATGCTTGTACGGGTGCTGCACATATCCGCGGCCGCCACGTTGGGCGACCACTCGGGAATGGTCGGCATGTTCCACCGATACGCGCTTGCCTCCCTTGAGCCCATGATGGACATCCATTCCGCGCTTGGCATCGTGAACATCGGCGCGGGTTCCGTTGGCACGGGTCCGGGCCGAACTGCCATTCGCGGCATGGGCGGTCTTAGATCCGTTCGGCGTGCGCGCGGCAGGCTTGGCTGCGCCCGCAGTTCCAGCAGGGCGACCACCGGCGGCAGGCGTAGCGGTACGGGCGGCGGGAGTGGCGGCTCCACCGGCGGCGGGCTTAGCTCCGGCGGCTCCGCCAGCGGCGGGCCTTGCTCCGGCTGCGCCGGGCCGTGCACCTGCGGCACCGGGCCGTGCGCCTGCTGCGCCGGGCTTGGCTGCTGCGCCGGGCTTAGCGGCAGCGGCGGGTTTGGCGGCGGGTTTAGCGGGAGCAGCCGCCTTCTTCGGCGGGTCGGCGCTGGCGATGCAAGCTCCTACGAAGAGTACGGCCAGTATCCCCGTTACATATCGGAGCGAAGAAGCTTTGATAATTTGATGCGCGTTCATGAAATCTCCGTGCTGATTGCGGGCGTTATTAATAAGAGACGCGAGCTATTGGACGTCGGTGACCTTTCCTGCGACGAACGTCACTTTAAGATCCTTGTAAAAATAGATCTCCTTGGTGCCAACCTTGGCGGTTCTCTCCGGCTGTCCAAAATTGGCGACGACTTGATCCTTGGTCATTCCCAGGTCAATGCTCTTCGGAGGCGCTGCCGGCTCGTCGGGCGGCGGAGGAGGCGGCGCGATGGGCGGAGGAGGCGCATCGGCCTGCTGCTGGGGCGCGGCTGCAGCCGGCGCAGCGGCCGCCGGGGCGTTGGCGGGTTGCTTGGCGTCCGCGTTGGCGTCGTCCGGAGGCTGGATCTTGAATACCTGAGTTATGGTCTGATCCAATAGCGCCAGATCCGCGGACGTGACAGTGCCTTTCGGAAACTGAAACCTCAGCGTGCCTTTATACCGACCGGCATCCCCATAAGAATCGGAAATCAAATCGAAAACAACGCCGTCCTTTCCGCGATCGACGGTGACTTGGGTGACGTAGAGCTTCTCGCCATTCACGAAATCTCTTCCGGCTCCCGCAGCGCCGGCAGCGGTGCCCGCGACGCTACCAACACCGGGTATGCTACTAATGCCCGGCAGGCCACCAAAGCGCCGTACCGCGGTGGCGGCGCCGGATTTGATCTGTCCATCCTTATAGGTGTTCTGCGTCACGACCTTGCTGGAAGCCGTCCCAGCCGAGAACCCTTTCTTTTGCAGGATCAGTACCGATCCGGTGGTGACGAGGTCGGTGTTATCGGCGGTCGGCGTGGTTATTTTGTACTCGGACTCGAGTTGTTGTTCGAGAGTCCCTTTTTGCGCCTGGGCCTGAGCCAGCGAAAATGCCGCGGCCAGTAAAGTGATGAAAGAGCCGGAGAGCGTTACTATTCGCATTGGAAAACCATCCTCGCGAGTCTGCACTTCTTCCAAGGAACAACTGCCTGCAACCCCGCCGAAATGCCATTTGGCGTCCAGGAACCGGAAGGAATCAGTATATGCGGAACGCCTCCCTCCGTCAAGCCGGGCGCCGCCTTACCGAAGGCTGAAACGGCTCGGATCCGGGGACACTCTGTAAATGAACTTAGGAGGGAAAAACTTGCAAAAAGTTATGAGCGGACAAAATCGGTAAATATTCTGAAAGCAAATCTGTCTTCCGCGCATTCCCTTCTTCGGGGCATTCCGAGGTTAGTTGAAAGGGAGAAAAATGACCTGCAAGAGGATTATGCTGCTGTTAGCCGTCACGGCATCCACTGCGTGCGCGCAGTGTTACCAGTTCAGCGGTTCGGGGGCGACGCTCGAGATCAACATCACCGACTTCACCTTGAAGAATGGGCCGACCTTTTCTAACGGCGGATACTCGACTAACGACCGTTTTGAAGGCACTAACACTCTTACCGTGGGAGGCAGCACCAAAACATCGACCAGTACCGCCAATACACCGCAATGCGTTCAATGCGAGATCGGTACCACGACCTTAGGTTATTCGGCCGGCGGGGTAACTCTCTTCACGATCACCGTTCCAACCAACACCGAACCGTCGATGGAGTTCTGGGGCGTCACCTTGGGCAGTGTGAGCAATGTAATTCCGGGCGGTTTGCTGCCTCAGCCGGCGGCTTTTCCACCCATCTCGTCGTGGACTGTTAACGCCGAGATAACGGTAGCCACGAACACCAGCTCCACGGATTACCCGATCACCTCCATCGGCGCTTGTTCCGGTAGTTCCGGCGGCACGCCTCCGGAATCTACGACAGTCGTGGTCAACGGGAACCAGGGGCCTTGGGAACAGAGCCTCAATCCGAGCTTCAACTACGGGAATGGAAGCAACACCGAGCCAACTGTTATCAGCGCCTCGAGCGGTATCCCTTTCACCATCGGAGGAACCCTGACGGTTACGTATGTAAGCGGCCTCGTCAACGTCTTTCCCGAGGGCGGGTACCCTGCCACCGATGCAAATGGCTACTCCGGAAACGCAACCAACAAGCAGGTAATTGCCACTTATGGGAACTATCCGAGCTATTTCATGAACGCCGATTCGTACCCAGTCTACGCGTCGGAGCTGGTAGGCACATTCGCGAACAACGGAGTGGTCGTGGGAACTCCGTTTCCTATCGGCGACGGCCCGGCGAGTTTCATCATACCGGCGGGCGCCAACCAATTGCTGTTGGGTGTCGACGACAACGACTACTCAGACAATACTGGATCCTGGACACTCAGCATTTCATATGCGCCGCTGGTAGTCTCTCACGTGTTAAACGGCGCGAGCTATCAGCCCGGGATCGTTCCGGGTTCCTTGGCGACGATTTACGGAACCAACCTCTCACCGGTGACGGACAACTGGGATAAATACATCGTCGATGGAAAATATCCAACGACGTTTGACGGTGTGACGGTGACCATCGGCGGGAAGCCTGCGTATCTGTCCTACATCAGTTCATTGCAGATCAATTTAATCGTTCCTAACGTCGGAGCGGGGCCGCAAGACGTGGTGGTGAAGAATGCGATTGGGGAGAGCGCGGCATTTTCAGCCACCGTCAGCTCCACTGGTCCGGCATTTCTTCTGTGGCCCAAAAACCAGGCGGTCGCAACGCTCCTGGATTATAGTTTGGCGGCGGAAAGCGGCACGTTCCCAGGTGCTACTACGGTGCCGGCCAAACCGGGCGACGTGGTGGTCCTGTGGGGCACCGGGTTTGGCCCCACCAATCCGGCAGATCCAATCGGCGAGGAGACGCCGGGTAAGGGCACGTATTCGACCAGTACGCTGCCTAAGGTGACGCTCAACGGCGTTCCGGTCACGGTGTATGGCGCGGCGCTCGCGGCAGGCGACGGGGGCCTCTATCAAGTTGCGATCCAGGTGCCGAGCTCGATGGCGGACGGCAATTGGCCAGTGCGGGCAACCATTGGTGGGGTGCAGTCGCCGAGCGGTGTGTTGCTGGCGGTTCAGAAGTAGCGGCTCACGGCACGAACAGCCGCTTGGGGAGTGGCGCTGGATCGCCGGAGAGAATCACCGGCGCCCAATAGAGGAAGCTGTTCGCTTGCCGGGCTCGCGGCGTTCGCATGACCTGCAACATCGCTTGGCGCAAGGCTTCGGCGCGATCGGCGCCCGAGCGGAGCTCTACATAAAAACGGTGCATGAGCGCGCGTTCGGTGGAGTCCGAGACATTCCACAGCGGTGCGACGAAGGTCTTGACGCCGGCGATGGCGGCCGCGCGACGCATGCCGTACACGCCGTCGCTGGATGAAGGCACGCCGTCGGCCATGCGGCACTGCGAGAGCACCAGCATCTCGGAGCCTTCGAGATCCAGAGACTCCAGCTCCAGCGCGGTGAGCAAACCGTCCTGAGGCGATCCGGCGCCGCGTCCGTAAGCCTCTTCGAGAACGATGGCCGAAAGACTCATCGCGCGAGCGCCCGGATCCATGCTGGAGAGCGCGCAGCCCGGATTGGCAGGGGGATTGGCGGCACGGTCGGCCGTGCAATCCTCGTTGCCGCGAACCAGTCCGTGACCGACGATGTGGAGCAGGGCCGGCCTGTGTAATTCCTTCACTCGTTGCTCGGTGGCTTCGCCTTCGGCGAGAAGTTGCGAATGCGGAAGGAGCGCTTGGAGGGACCGTGCTTCCAACGCCGCGCCATCCAAGCGTTCCAGACCATCGGCACGGAACACGGCGGTGACATTGGTCGCGCGCGGCGTGGCCGAAGCGGGCCGCTTGGATTCCGGACGCCTTGATTCAGAACCGGGACTCAACGCGATCACGGGCGGTCCGAGGGGTTGGGCATCGTTACGGGGAGCAGCCAAATCACGGCCGGCAGAGAGATAGCTGATGGCGAAGCGCTGGACCAGGAAATGATGCGGCGTATCGGCCAGCGCGGCGAACGGAGCCAAGGTCAGCAAGCCATCGGGGGCGATGCGCAAGCGGTGCACAGCTTTGTCGCCATCGAGTGGAGCGCCGAGTTGGGTGAGAAGCGGAGCGAGTGCTTGGGATAGTTTTCCAAGCGCATCCTGGGCCGTCTGCTCGGCTGCGGCAGCCGATTGCGTTTCGTGATGCGCGAGAGACAGGCTCCAATCGTTGGCACCCGCGATAAGATCGCGCACCGCGGAATCAATCGGGCGGGCGGGCCCAAGATCCACCCATCGCAGGCGGCCGGAGTGATCCAACAGAAACGCTCCGTAATGTTTTTCGTAGGCCACCACCTCCACTAGCAGCTCGTCCGGCGCCAGGTGGGAGCGCATGTCTTCTAATCGCACAGGTTTCGCGGCGCTCGAAAAACCCGGAACATCGCGGCTCAGAATTGTCTCAACGGCATCGCTGCGCTCTTTCAGCTGGCGCAGCGCCTCGAGACCCTGCTTGCCCAGCGCCGGCGTCCATTTGGCGCGAAGATCCGAGAGCAGGCGATCGTAGCGGCCCTCGAGCTCGGGATCTTCGAAGCTGCAAGTCCCTGCCACCGCCGGCTTCAAATCGCGATAACCCAGCGCAGTGGTGAGGGACGCTTCGCACTCCAGCATGGCCTGCCATTGATCGAGACGCTGGTGGATTGCGCCGTCCGAATTCGCGCGCAGATTCTGGCGCCAATCACGCACATGATCCAGAACACGCCCTTTGCGCCGCGCGACCGCTTCGAACGCGAGAACTCGCGCTTCCGGAAACCGATCGCCGGCCTTTTGCTGGAATTCGAGCAGCGCGGGCAGCGGGTCGTCCAAATTCGCAAGTACTCCGGCCTTGGTGCTCTCCGAGCCGACATTCAGGATGTCGCTCAACACGCGGTCGTCGATCTCGAAACTGCGGCGATAGAGCGGCGCCGCGTCAGCGTACTTACCCTCGGTCTCATAGAGACTCGCGAGATCCTTGAGATAGGCCGAGAGGTCGGGGTGGTCGTCACCCTGGATCTCGCTGACGATCGCGATAGCCTGGAGCAAACCTTTCTCGGCGTCGGCATATTGGTGCGTGGCTTCCTGCACCAGCCCGAGGTTCCGCAGCGCGCTGGCATAGACCGGATGATTCGTGCCGAGTCCCTGGGTTGCGACATCCAGGGCCTTCTGAATGGTCTCGCGCGCGGCAGGGAGGTCGCCGCGTTTTCGCTCGGCTTCACTCAGAGCGAGCAGCGTATTCGCGTACTCGAACGCGGGACGGTTCGAGGCATTCGCATAGATGTCCACGGCTTCGCGCAGCAACTTCTCGCCCTCTTCGGCGTTCCGCGCGTACACGAAGCGGCCATAGTTGCGAAGCGTCGCGGCCACCAGCACGTGATTCGGTCCAAAGATTTTCTTGCGCAATTCGAGAGCAGCCTGATAGTCGGATTCCGCGCCGGCTCGGTTGCCCATGGCCTGGTAGAGGGCCGCCCGGCTGTCCAACAACTGGATGTACATGGGGTGCGTTTCCCCCAAGGCGCTCTTCAGCAGAGGCGCCGCTTCGTTAAGCAGTTTTTCGGCGGCCGAATACTTGCCAAGCGTCGTCTCGATATTGGCGAAGCCCACTTGGCTGGTGGTATAGATAGGATGCGTCGGGCCGATCGTTTTTCCCAACACATCGAGCGCGGTCTCGTAACCGGTCTCGGACTTGCGGTATTGCCCCAACCGCGAATAATTTCCAGAGAGATTCACCAGCAGCGTTCCGTACTCCGGCGGCGCGGGATTCTTGGCATCGATGTGGGACTCATAAATAGCTCTAGCCTTTTCGAACGTGACGGCCGATTTTTCGTATTCGCCTTCGCCGCTGTAGATGGAGCCGAGCGTTTCGAGCGTTTCGGCAAGCGAAGGATCGTTGGCCTCCAGGATTCGCGATCGCACGGCCACGGCCTCCTCGGCCAACGCCTGGGCCTCGGGATAGCGGCGAGTGTCGCGGAGAAAGAGCGCCAGATCGTTCGCGCTCTGGGCGTAGTCGTCCGAGTCGGCACCGAGCTTCTCACGTCGAAGATCGAGACTCTGACGGAGGAACGTCTCGCCGTCCTTCAGGTTGCCGGAATTATAGTAGAGGAAGCCGAGGCGGTCCAGACTGCGGCCGGATTGCTTGGGATTGGAAGCCGCGTCGAGCGCGAGCTTGGCCACGCGCACCGCTCCCGCCATGTCGCCCTTCAGGTAGAGCTGCTCTGTTTGTTGATCGAGCGCTTCCCAATCGGCCTTCTGTCCCAGGAGAAACATCGGCCCCGTCGCCAGTAATAGCGCGAGCGAGGCTGCTTTCATGGGCGCTTCAAGTTTGCCAGACGCGCCAGGTTTGCTTGTCCGTGGGCGCGGCTGTAATAGTCGCGCGCCTTGGCCAGATCGCCGTTCATCTCTGACAACACTCCGAGGTTGTTCAGAATCTGTGCGCGAAGATCGGGATCGATGGCAGTCTGCGCAGCCGCCTGGTTCAGCGGTTTCACCGCGCTGTCGGGATCGCCGCGCAACAGATACAGCGCGCCAAGACTGTTGAGCGTAACGGCCTGCTCGGACGGGCTGGCCGCGGGCGGCGCGTAAAAATTGTTGGCCGCCGCTTCGTAATGTTCCCGCGCGGCATCGATTGCGCCCGCCTGGTAGTCCAGCGCCGCGAGCTGTTCCAGAAGCGATCGAGTTTCGCCGGACGATCCGGCGGCCAGAGTTTTTCGCGCCAGCTCGCGCGCCTGGCTTAGATCGCCGGTGGCGGCGAGCGCGTTCACTTCGCGCAAGACGGCGGCCAGGTGCACGGAGCGCGGGACTTGGACGCGATCGTTCACATGGATCGCGGCACCCTTGGCGATTTTGCCGCGCGCGTGATCGCGAAACACCGTGGTAATCACGATAGAGCCGAGCTCGGTTCCTTTCGCGAGGCCGTCCAGCGAGCCCAGGTTCACTGTCGCAACACCCGCGTCCAACGCCGTGATGATCCCGGTTGATTGCGGCTGGCGTTTTGTCGCGGCATCGCTACCGCGAAAGACGGGTGCGTCGCTGGAACGAACTGTCAGCTCGCTAGCCAATAAAACGGGACGGCCGTTCGCGGCCTCGAGCGATGGAAGAATTGCAGGCTTGGAAACACTGGTACGGGCTTGCTGCAAAGGCTGGTGACTTTGCTGTGAGACGACGATGCGCCACACGAAGATCGCGAGAAGCCACGCGGCAGCCACCGCACCAAGCGCAATCGCCCACTGCTTGCGTCGAGCGGGAGTAGAAAGAGCTGCCCGGACGGCCGGGGCTTCGAGACTTGCCTCCGCCGCGCCCCGCGCCACCAGGGCATCGAACAGATCCGCATCTTCCAACGCTTGGTGGGCGAGTTCCCGCGCCGCGGCGGGAGACAACTCGCGGGTCGCAAATTGATCGATCGTGCGATCGAGATCGGACTTCATCGTTCACCTCGCTGCGGTTCCGGCATGGTCGCCAAAGGGCTGCGCGGCTGCATCCGCCGCCGTACGGATTGCGCCAGGGTTCGGATGCCGCGGCTCACCCATGTCGCCACAGTGTTCTCGCTGACGCCCAGCCGCTCTGCGATGTCGCCATATTTGAGACCGCTCGCACGCATCTTTAACACGCGCCGGTAATCGGCATCCAGCGCGGGCAGGCAGTCGATCACGATCTGCTGGAGCTCTCTCTGGATGAGCGCGTCGAGTTGATCGGGCGCTGGATCGGCCGGATCCAGGCGATACTGAGCATCCGCTCCGCGCGCCCAACCGGATACCTCACGGCGGCTGCTGGCGCGATTGTGTTCTTCGATCACTACAAAATGCAGTACGCCGTGCAACCACGCCATGAGCTGATCGAGCGGCCAGGCGGGAGGAGCAGCATCCGACGCGAGTTCGTCGCTGAAGTAATACTCGACGGCCGGCTGGGAAATCGAATTTTCGAGGGAACGCTTCAGCGCCTCCTGCGCGGCGCTTTCCGGATCTCGCGAACCCATGCGGCGGGCGCGCGCCTCCAGCGCGTTGAGCAAGCGGCGATAGTCAGTGATGGCGTCGCGCGTCTCGCTCAAGGTCGACCGGCCTCCCGCGGAAAAATCGGGATTGTTCATGCGAGACCTTCATTTTCGCTTAAATCCGCGGGCGGCGCAAAGGGTCGCGGGCGCGGGGTGCCGGCAGCGAATCCGTTAAGGACAAAGACGATTGTTATGATGGTTGCTAACTCGGACATGCTCACCAATGCGCTTGACTACATCACCATCAAAGGATTCAAGAGCATTGCTTCGATAGAGAAGCTCCAGCTGAAACCGATCAATGTGGTAATCGGCCCGAACGGTTCGGGTAGGTCAAATTTTCTTGGAGTTTTTGAGTTCCTCCACGAAATCTACGAGGGCAAGACGGCGGATCGGCTGAGGGATTACGTGACGGCCGCAGGCGGGGCCGAAAAGATTCTGCACTTCGGCTCGAAAGCTACGAGGGAGATCGTCTTTGATTATTCATTCAGGCAAGGCCGTTACGAATTAAGGCTCCGCCCAACTTCTGATGACGGACTTTACCTGTACGGGGGACGGTTCACTACTGTGTGGGATCTAAGCTGGCGTGTCTACCACTTTGAGGACACCAGCTTCTCTTCACCCATGCGGAAGACAGCGAAGGTCGACGATAATCGCTTCCTGCGCGCGGATGGCGCCAACCTACCGGCCTTTCTTTACCTGCTTCACGAGAAGCACAAGGAGTCGTACGATTTGATCGTTCGCACCGTGCAGCGAGTGGCACCTTTTTTCGAGGACTTCCGCCTCGATCCGCTCCAGCTGAAGCCAGACGACATCAAGCTGGAATGGCGGCACAAGAAATCGGATCAATACTTCGACGCTTCATCGTTGTCAGATGGAACGCTGCGCTTCATCGCCCTGGCGACGCTCTTTCTTCAGCCCGAGCGATATCGTCCGTCGGTGATCCTAGTCGATGAGCCTGAACTTGGCATGCACCCCTACGCTCTCGAGGTGCTCGCGGCGCTGGTTCGCCAAGCGTCGGTCACCAACCAAGTGATCGCGTCCACGCAATCGTCGCTGCTGTTGGATCATTTTCAGCCGGAAGATGTTTTGGTCGCCGACCGCGTGGATGGCGGCACACAGCTCACCCGTCTGGAGTCCACCCAACTCGCAAAGTGGCTCGAGGACTACAGCCTTGGACAGCTATGGGAAAAGAACGAGCTTGGAGGCAGGCCCGTTCCAGGCTAATCGCAATGGCCCGGTTGTTGGTCCACGTGGAAGGGCAAACCGAAGAGTCCTTCGTAAACGAAGTCCTCAGGAACCACCTTGTGGGGAAGGGCTATCATTCGGTGGATGCCCGAATCATTGGTAATGCTCGTCTCCGTCATTATCGCGGCGGTATCCGCCCGTGGCCTTCCGCGAGAAAAGACATCATCAATCACTTGCGAGAGGATCAGGAGTGCATCGCAACGACCATGGTCGACTATTACGGTTTGCCTCAAATAGCTCCCAGAGAGTGGCCCGGGCGAGCGCGATCGAAGAGGATGAGCACTGTCGAAGAGAAAGCTCCATGTGTGCAAGACGCGTTGCGGGATGATGTGGTCACGGAGATGGGCAATCGCTTCGATTCTGACCGTTTCATGCCCTTTGTTGTGATGCACGAGTTCGAGGGGCTGCTTTTTAGCGACTGCGCCGCGTTCAGCCGTGGCATCGGGCGCTCCGATCTTGATGTCAGCCTTCGAGAGATCCGGAACGACTTTACAACGCCAGAAGAAATCAATGATTCACCGATCACGGCCCCATCCAAGCGCGTCGATTGGTGCCTGGTTATCAGAAGCCTCTGCTCGGCGTCCTTGCCATCTTAGAGATCGGTCTGGCCTGTATTCGTGACGAATGCCTGCATTTTAATGGCTGGCTTGCGGAGCTTGAATCCCGCGCGCGATAGACTGAACGGATGCTTTCCTGGCTGTTTTCCGAACCGTTACCCGTGGGCCAAGACGCGCCGGAGTTCACGCTGCGCGATCAGGATGGCGGCGAAGTTGCATTGACTGCGCTGCGCGGGAAGAACGTCGTGCTGGTGTTCTATCCGGCCGACGAAACCACGCTGTGCACCAAGCAGCTTTGCGAGTTCCGCGATAATTGGGCGCTCGTGCAATCCAAGGATGCCGTCGTGCTGGGCGTTAATCCGGCGAGCGAAGCCAAGCACGCGCGATTCTGTGCGAATCACGGCTTCCCGTTCGCGCTGCTTGCCGATCCCGGACAACTGGTGGGCGCGCTCTATCGCGCCAAGGGGCTCATCGTGAAGCGCACGGTGTACCTGGTGGGCAAGTCGGGCAAGATTCGCTATGCGCGGCGCGGGAAACCGGTGCCAGAAGAAGTATTGGGGGCTGCGGAATGATCGGTCGCAGTTCTGTAATGCGATCAGCTGGCCTGCGAGGCTGAGGATTTTCCCCCGCCGGCGTTGAGCGCTTCCAGAGCGGCAGCTTCGGTCGGAAACAGTTGGATCACCTGCGCGAGCCGCGTCAGTTCCAGCACCTCGCGAACGCGCCGGTTGGCGTTGGCCAGCGCGAATTGGCCGTTGGGGCTCCTGGTAACGCTGGTGTAAATCCCGATCAGAAACCCGATGCCGGTGGAGTCGACATAATCGACGCCGCCGAAATCCACCAGAATCCTCACGTAGCCTGAGTTCTTTAACTCCTCGGCTTTGGTGTGGAGATAAAGAGAATCCTGGCCGGTCGCGAAACGCCCGTGCAGACGCAGTACGCAGATGTCGCCGCGAAATTCAAATTCGACGAGCATGCCTGTCATCGTACTACATAATGCTCACGACAGGCCAGATTCCGCGGGCTATCTGGCATCGTCAGACGCCGGCTTGTTTGTCAGCGAAGGGACCCACCAAAGGCAGGACAATCTTCTCGCCGTTGTAGGTTTTGAACAGCAGGTAGAACCATAGGATGACGAAGGCCAGAAAGAGCGCCAGGTGCAGGACAACGTAGACAAACGTGCCGACAAAGGGAATGACCCTGAAGGCGATCGAAACGATCGACACTACAATATACAGCGCGAACCAGGCGATGTTGAGAAAGATGGACTGGAAGGCATGGAAGCGGATGGTCCGGTTCTGGTTATAGGGGGCGAGCACAAGGAACAGAATCCCCGTGATGAAGCCCAGCAAATAGCAGAGCGCTCCGGCCAAATTGTCGTTCATTGTGACGCTAGTCGCCACCGGTGGCGGTAACGGATTCACAGCACCTGGATTCACCCCACCCGGATTCACCCCAGGCGGGTCTACACTGGCGGCCGGTGCTGGACCGGCTCCTGGCGCGGCCACAGGCGCGCCGCACTTCTGGCAAAATCTTCCGTCAACAGCCGCACCGCAATTTGCGCAAAAGGCCATTCTCAATCTCTCCGTTGACTCACTTTATCCGAAGTTGCCCGGATTGGCAAGGCCTTACGGGCCGTTACTTCACTTTACAACTGAGAGCTTAACCTTACCTTGAATGTCTCGTCCAATCAGTTAGGAGTAGTAAACAACATGAAAACCTTCAGAAACAATTTTGCCGCCTGGACGGCCATCGCAGTCCTGGGAACCAGCCTGGGAGCCACCAGCTTGTTCGCGGCCGAGACTTCGCCTGCGGGCGGTCACAGACATGGCCGGCATGGCGCGTTCCTATCGAGTCTTAATCTGACGCCTGCCCAGCAGGCTCAGGAGAAATCGATTTTCCAGGAGGCACGGCAGTCGGCGCAGCCGCTCCGGCAGCAGGTGCGGCAGACGCGCCAGTCGCTACGGGCCGCGGTCCAAGCCAATGATACGGCGCAGATCCAGCAATTGGCGACTGCCCAGGGTAGCGAGCTGGGTCAGCTCATGGCGATACGAAGCACGGCGATGGCGAAAGTCTATCAGACGCTGACGCCCGAACAGCAGCAGAAGCTGGCGGCACTGCGAGAGGCGCGACATGCGGGCCATCGAGCGCCGGCACCCTCGCAGAATTAGTGGCGTGATGCGGTAGAATCGTGGGTCCTGCTGTCGATTCTACTGCTTGTTCTTGCGATCGGCGCCGTTCTCATTATTGGCGGGTGCATTTACCAAGCCTTGGGAACAGCAGCCGATCTGCGCCGCTATCCGCCGCCGGGACGGATGATCGACATTGGCGGCTCTCGTCTGCATCTCGGCTCTCGTTTGCACATCATCGAGAGCGGCGAGGCTGGGCCGCCGGTGATTTTCGAATCCGGCATCTCGGCCAGCTGCCTCAGTTGGACCCAAGTTCGAGCGCAGGTCGAGGGATTTGCCCGTGCTTGCACGTATGATCGCGCGTGGCTGGGATGGAGTGATCCGGCCACGGCGCCCCGAACGACCTCGAACATCGTGGAGGAACTGCACGCGTTGCTCTCGGGCGCGAGGATTTCTTCGCAGCGCATTTTGGTGGGGCACTCCTTCGGCGGCATGTTGGTGCGCGCCTACGCGGCCAAATATCCGGAACAAGTGGCGGGCCTGGTTTTGGTTGATCCGCTATCGCCGAGCGAATGGTTGAGCGTTTCTCCCTCGCACTCGAAGATGCTTCGACTAGGAGTGAAGCTGGCGCGGCGCGGAGCCCTGCTGGCGCGAATCGGCGTAGTGCGGGCGTCACTCGCGTTGTTGATGGCGGGCGGGCGGCTGGTCCCAAAGGCAATTGCCATGCTGAGCAGCGGACGCGGCGAATCGGTAATCTCGCGGCTGGTGGGCGAAGTCAGCAAGATGCCACCTGAAACCTGGCCGATGGTGCGGGCGCACTGGTGCCAGGCCAAGAGTTTTCTCGGACTGGCCGGGTATCTGGAATCGCTTCCGGCCAGCGCCGCCGAAGCGGACGCGTTCGCGGAACCCGGCAACCTTCCCGTGATCGTGCTGTCCGCGGCCAGCTCGACACCGGAACAATTGAAGGAACGCGATGCGTTAGCCCGCCGCTCTCCGCACGGCCAGCACATCATTGCGGCGAAGAGCGGGCACTGGATACAGCTCGACCAACCGGAGCTGGTGGTTCAAGCGATTCGGGAGATGGTCCGGCTGACCAACTTTGGTTGATCAGGCCTTCTTAATCAGCTCGACGTCCAGGTGAATGTGCACTTCGTCGCTAAGCATGAAGCCACCGGTCTCGAGCGGCGCATTGAAATTTAGCCCGAACTCGCTGCGCTTAATGACCGTCTCCGCGGAGGCGCCGCTGCGCAGATTGCCCCAGGGGTCTTTGGCTTCCGCCGGCGCGCTTTCCACGTCCAGCGTGACTTCTTTGGTGACGCCGCGGAACGTCAAGTCGCCGATGATCTTCCACTGGTACTTGCCATCCGGGATGACGCGCTTGGAAACGAAGCTGATCTTGGGATATTTCTCGACGTCCAGGAAATCCCCAGCTTTGACGTGCGCATCGCGCTTTTCATCGTGCGTATGAAGAGTGGTGGCGTCGATACTGGCGCTAATCTTCGTATTGGCCGGGTTGGCGTGGTCGACGACCACGTCGCCGGTGACGCCGCTGAATCCTCCTCGAATGTAGGCGACCATCAGGTGCTTGATCTTGAAACCGGCGCTGGAGTGGGCCGGATCGATCGTATATGTGACGGCAGTTGCCGCAGTGGGGGCGGTGCTCATTTGTGAAGTTTCCTCTTTTCGCGGACGACAGGTGTGCGCCCTCATGTAGTTTACAACGGAGCGCGGAAGGGAGGACGTACCCGGGGCGCACTTGCTCGGTAGGGTGAGGGTTTTTCCGCCGGACGACGCCTTATATAATTTAAGGTCAAGAAGGAGGCATACGATGAGGAGCTTCAGTTCACAATTTTCATCGCCCTTGGCCCGACGCCGGCCGCATTTCGCCGCTTTGGAGATTGCGGCGTTGATCCTGTGGTTTACGGCGGGCTCGCTCCCGTCCCGCGCGGCCTCGTCAACGTGCCTGGCCCCGCCATCCGGACTGGTGAGCTGGTGGCCAGGCGACACCAATAATGACGATCTTGCCGGTTTGAATAATCCCAACGCGGCGGTCGGCGTTACCCACGTCCCGGGCGAAGTGTTGGACGGATTTAGCCTCGGAAAGAACGGTTATCTGCAGGTCCCCGCGTCGGAGTCTCTCGCTAACCCGAACTTCACCTGGGCTGCCTGGGTGAAGCCCATGGGACCGGGGCCGAACAACGACGCTTACGGTAGCGCGCTGATCATACAGAATGGCGCGAATGATGAATATCAGATTGCCGTGGGGCTGTACTGGACCGCCGTAACTAACCAGTTCACTTTCGTCTTCGGTAATATTGGCACCGATCAGATTATTTCCACGGACACCTACCCGGCCGGCAGTTTTTATCACGTGGCTGGAACTTATGACGGAAGCGTGTTCCGGCTATACGTGAACGGAGTGGCCGAAGGATCTTTCACCTTGGCGCCGCCCATCGGCTACACGTCGAATCCCTGGAGTATCGGCTCTTCCGGCCAAATTGGGATTTCGCTCGACTATCCCCGAACTCTGAATGGCGTGATCGATGAGGTTCAGGCATTCGATCGCGCGCTGAGTCAATCCGAGCTGCAGGCCATTTACAACGCGGGATCGGCGGGGGAGTGCAAAGGTAAGGGAGAAAGCACCGGTCCCAGTACGCCCTTGGAGGAAATTGTGAACGCGGCAAGCTATGCAAATCCAATAATGGCGAATTCGGGCATCGCTCAAGGATCGATATTCACCATCTTCGGAAAGAACATTGGGCCGTCCAACAGCCCTCCCATCGCGTTTCCACTATCCACCACGCTGGGAGGGGTTACCGTCAGCGTGTCACAAGGCGGGGGGGCGCCAGTGAACGCCATTCCGCTCTTCGTGGGTCCGCACCAGATCAACGCGATCATGCCGTCGACTGCGCCGCTCGGAACGGATTCGGTTATGGTGACCTATCAGGGACAAATCAGCACCGGGTCTGTGCAGGTAGTGGCCAGTAGTTTCGGAATCTTAACCTTCAACAGCTCTGGCAGCGGACAGGCGCTTTCTACGAACGACTCCTACCAGTTGGTCGACTACAACTTGGTGGCACATCCCGGCGAGTATTTGACTCTCTGGGGCACCGGGTTGGGTGCGATTTCCGGTAGCGATGCCAACAAGCCCCCCACGGGCAATATCCCCGCGAGCAATCCGATCGTTTATGTGGGCGGTAGACTGGTTACTCCCATCTATCATGGCCGCTCTCCATGCTGCGGCGGAGTGGATCAGGTTATATTCGCGCTTCCCGCGAACATTATCGGATGCAACGTTCCAGTCGCGGTCGAGATCGGGAACACCATGAGCAATTTCGTCAGCGTGGCCGTCGCACCCAGTGGTAGTGCCACATGCACGGACCCCTTCGGCGTCCCGTACTCCGTTCTAGCCGCTTGGGGGACCCAAGGTTCGGCCACCCTTGGAAATATAGTTTATGAAGCCTACAATGACACGGCTCCAAGTGTCCTCAGTATATTTGGCGGCGGCGGCACCTCGGTCGCCAGCGGGATTGAGCAGATTGCTACCTTCTACAAGTATCAATTCACAAACCTAACCGACCTGGCCCCGATCCTGAACCTTGGTGCGTGCACGGTTTACACTTTCACTGGGACGTCTGCTCCTCCTCCAGGTGTTTATAACAGCACCGGCCTCGACGCTGGTTCGCCCCTTACGGTGACGGACGGCGACGAACAGGGCCATATTAAGGAGTCGTCGAGCACCGGATACTACAGGGACATTTATGAACTCCCCGCTGGCTCAGTTACCTTCGCAGGACCCGGCGGCAACAGTGTTGGAGCGTTCAACGTAACATTCCCGGTCGGCCCCCAGAATCTGTTTTGGAGCAATGAAAGCGGCATCTCCACCATTACCAGGTCGAGCGGCGTCAAGGTCACCTGGACCGGGGCCGATCCGGGTTCGACGGTCCAGATCACGGGATATTCTATTGGCGGAGCGTCCACGTCGACCGCCGCCGGGGCCGGATTCACCTGCACCGCGGACGGCGGTGCAGGCCAGTTTACAGTTCCGGCCAGCATTCTTCAGGCGCTCCCCGCCAGCGCGGACTTCAGCAATAGCATCCTGCCGATAGCTACCGGCTCACTGGGCATCAGCTCACGTGGCGCACCGGTACCGTTTTCAGCCACCGGTCTGGACTTCGGACGCGCGTATACCGAATCGGAGTTCAGCAACACGACCGTGATCTATCAATAAACGCACCCGGTTAATCGTACGATCCTTGGATCTAAAGGCTTTAGCCCGCAAGGTCGATAGTCGTAAGAATGGCTGCATCACGATCGGGTATCGTGTCGCTATCGATTTTCGGAGCCCTGTTATTACCAGCAGTGTGTCTGGCTCAGCGCTACACGTTTAAGCAATACGGGCAGGCCGAGGGCCTGAGCAATCTGAATGTGAACGTTCTTCTCCAGACCCGGGCCGGGTCTCTTTTGGCCGGCACGGAGAACGGTCTTTTCCGCTACGATGGGCTTCGTTTTGAGCGTGTGAGCCTGGGGTCCGACGTGCTGCTCGGAAATGTCTTCGCATTACATGAGGATGCCGCCGGGCGTCTGTGGGTGGGCCGTCAGAACGGGGTTGGATATCTCGAAGGGGGCGCATTTCATATCGTTCGCTTTCAGGGCAGAAATCTGCCCTTGTTTGCCGGCTCCACAATCTCCTCTTCTTCCGATGGAACGGTCTTCATCGCGAGCGATGACGCCCTGCTGGCCGGAAATCAGTCTCAGTCCTCTGGCGAATGGATTTTTCACCAGATCCCTGTTCCAGATCCCACGGCGCACGGTTTACCGCTGAAGGCGCACAGCGTCCTGGCGGGTCCGGATGGGTCCCTGATTGCCGGCTGCGGAGAAGGTATTTGCAGGCTCAAGGGTTCTCAATTGCGAAAGTGGGGAGAGAACGAGGGTTTACAGAAAGATAATTGGCAGAGTCTCTTTCTTACTTCCAGAGGCGACCTTTGGGCACTGGGAAATAAGCACATCGCCTCTCTTCCGCAAGGAGCATCCACCTTCCAAGAACGTGACGTCCCGGAAATGCACAATCCCGATGCTACCAATGCGATTACCGAGGACCGGCAAGGGCGAATTCTGACATCCAGCGGGACCGAGGTGCTGCGCTGGGAAAAGGGAGCCTGGAATCGTTTCGATGAGCGCCAGGGGCTGGTTCCGTATGGTATCGGGCCGGTGTTCGTCAATCCCACGGGTGAGGTTTGGTTCGCATCGAGCGGCCACGGGCTTAGTAGATGGCTCGGCTATAACCTTTGGGAGACCTGGACAACCGCGGAGGGCTTACAAAGCGACACGATTTGGGGTATCTTACGCGACCGAACCGGGCGGCTCTGGGTGGCTGATGACAGCGGACTTGCCTTTCTGGAGCCGGGTGGGAAAAGATTCACTCCTTGGCCGCTTCCCGGCTTGCCAAAAGGGCAGCGAGTTTCAGGCCTGGTTGAGTCCAATGACGGAGCCGTTTGGGTGGGCACGGGAAACAGCGTGGTTCGCATCGATCCCATTACCCACTTGACTACACGAGTGGACTGCCACGACTCTATTCGGATGGTTCAGGCCGATTCGCGGGGGCGCCTATGGGTGGGAACAAAGTCTGGGCTGCACGTGATCGCTCAGGCGCGCCCAGGTTCTGGATTCCAGGTGTCACTGAGCCTTGACAAGTGGACCTCGCATGTCACGGAGACTCCCGACGGACAGATTTTTGCTTATACCAGGAGTGGTCTCTTCCGCTTGGGCGGCTCCGTCTGGCACAAGATCGAGACCGGGCCCGGGTTGGAGTTAGGCGGTAACGATTCCCCCTTGGCTGCCGACGCACCGAATTCCCTGTGGGTCAATCAAGAGCCTGGAGTAGTTCATATTCAGATTCAGAACGACCGCGTCATTCACGTAGACAGGTACACGGAAAAAACGCTTGGGTCAGAACGAGCTTATTTCATAGAGCGTGATAGTCAGGGGCTTATCTGGCTGGGGCTGGATACCGGGGTCACATTTCTGGACGGTAAGACGTGGCACGTTTTGACCCAACAGGATGGCCTGGTCTGGAACGATACGGACGATCAAGCTTTCTTTGAAGATAGAGATGGCAGTATTTGGATTGGAACCAGTGGAGGGCTTTCGCATCTACTCGATCCTGCTTATTACACCAAGCCTGCCTCTCTCAAGTTGAATGCTCTGTCGGCGGCATTCGGGGATCGAAGCCTGGATCCGAATTCGGCGTCTTATCTCCCTTGGAGAAAAGCGCCCTTGGTCATCGACCTCGCCACTCCCTTTCGCGACGGCGGCACTTTCAAGCTTCGCTACCGGTTAGCAGGTTTGGAAGATCGATGGGTGGACACAACCAGCCATGAGATCCGCTATGCGCAACTTCCGCCGGGATCTTACACCTTTGAAGCGGTTGCAACGGATCCGGCGCTCGGCCAGGATTCGAACGTGTATCGAATTCCCTTTGTGATTAGTCCGCCCTGGTGGCTTTCCCGACCTGGGCTGGCGGCTGAATGGGGGCTGTTCATCCTGGCGATCGGCCTGCTTTGGAGATGGCGAGTGCGCGCCCTCATGTTGCGCCAGAGTGAACTGGAAGCAATGGTAGCCCAACGCACCGCGGATCTCGACAAGAAGAAGGAAGAAGCGGAAGCGGCCAACAAAGCGAAGAGCGAGTTCCTGGCCGCCATGAGCCATGAAATTCGAACACCCATGAACGGTGTGCTCGGAATGGCCAGCCTGCTTCTGGATACTCCTCTCAATGCCGAGCAAACCGATTGGCTGAACACCATCCGCCATTCGGGCGATTTGTTGCTGACGATCATCAACGACATTCTCGATTTCTCGAAGATCGAGGCCGACAAGCTGGAAATGGAGCGAATCGAGTTTGCGGTAGGAGCGGTGATACGGGACTGCAGCGCTCTGCTGCGCGAACAGATGCGGAAAAAGCAGCTCACTTTTACGGTGGATGTCGCACCCGACATTCCTGCATCGGTTTACGGCGACCCGACGCGCCTCCGCCAGATCGTCCTCAATCTGCTATCGAACGCAATCAAGTTTACTCCGGCGGGAACGGTGCATCTGCGCTTGTGGAGTGAGCAACAGAGCGGCGGCCGAGTCCGGCTGAACTTCGAGGTGGCTGACTCCGGTATCGGGATGGATGCCGCGGCGTTAGGTCGGCTTTTCAAGAATTTTTCGCAAGCCGATTCGTCCACCACACGGCGATACGGAGGAACGGGGTTGGGCTTGGCTATTTCGAAACGCCTGATCCAAATGATGGGCGGGGACATCCGGGTTCACAGTACAGTCGGCAAGGGCACGTGCGTGTCGTTCTTCATTGCAGCGGACGTGTGCGCCCAGTCTGAAACCGCGGCCTCGCTCTCCGCGCTCGCTGAGAACTGTCTTGAGAGTGAAAACCCGCTCTCGCAGCGAGCGACCCGTTTGTGGAGTGTCCTGCTGGCCGAAGATAATGCCATCAACCAAAAAGTGGCTCAGGCGATGCTGGCGCGCGAAGGCTGCACAGTGGACGTGGCCGAGAATGGATTGCGCGCCGTCGAGATGGCGAATTCGAAGGCCTATGACTTGATCTTGCTGGACTGCCAGATGCCCGAAATGGACGGCTACGAGGCGGCAGCCGCAATTCGCAAACTCGAAAACGAGAATCGTAAAACGCCCATCGTCGCGGCTACCGCCAGTGCGTTTGTGGAAGATAAGGCACGCTGCCTGGCGGCTGGGATGGACGACTACATCTCGAAGCCGATCACCACAGCTTCTTTAGCAGTGGTTCTCGAACGCTGGCTCAGAGTGAATGGACGACAGAACGCTTCAAGCGTTGAATCCACCGTGAGCTAGTTACTATCCTTCTTCGGCAATAGAAGGATTTGCCGGGCGCAGCTTTTAGTTTTGATATGAACCGGCTTTGGACCAGCTAACAATTGCGCGTTCAACGGATATCCGCTGGCGAAGGCCGACACCTGGTAGTCCCCTTCGGGAAGACCGTCGAAAAGGAACCTGCCATTCTTGTCCGATTGCGCGTAGCGTTGCAGACGATCGGATTTTAGTTCGACAATAATGCTCGCAACCGGCGACTTGACGGATTCCGGGTCGTGCAGTGCGTCAAAATCCAACCTCTCGGTCGTCGTGAATCCTTCCAGCCGGGCCGATTCCTCCGGATGATCCTTGTAAAAGAAAAGATACGCCAGATCCTCTCCGGCGTCCGACACTCTGCGGGTCCGGGTGCAAGTTCCGGTGAAGTAGTAGGCGCCGAATTCGTCGTTATTTGCATACACAAGGTACGTCTCGCCGATTTGAAAGTCGAAACCACAGTCGTCGAACGTGGTCCAGACGTCGAGGAAATCGGGGTCTTTTTTCTGATGATCGTCGGGCTTGGCCGTTTTCGCGGAATCGTCGTCATCTTCGTGTTTGAAAAGCGTTCTCACTTTCAAGCGGACTCGCATACCGCGATCCATCGCGGAATAAAACAGAGACGCCACATCATGGATGGTGTCCGCGGCTTGCAACCGGCGCTTTTCATCCGGCGCCAAACCCGGAAAGATGTTCAGATACGTGTCCTTCAACCGAGCCAAAGCCGCCCCCGAAGGACTCTGCTGCGCGTCGCTGTAGGCATCGTTCAATGACCGCATGGACGTCTGGTTGGTCATGTACCAGCGGCTCATGAAGATCGGCTCGATGGATTGGACCGTTCCGATGAAGACCAGATCGCTCGCGCCAACTTCATGGCAGCTGGCGAACGATGTTTCGCATTCACACGCGCTCAGCATCATGGAAGAAACCCATAAGAGCGAGAGCGCGCGAAGCGTCACATTAGAACCTCAACCTTAATTCTACCCAAGCCCTTCGCGGTGCGCCCGGCGAGAAGAACACTGCGCTCGTGACCGGGGAGCTACCCGCGTAGGGACCGGTGGTGTAGGTGAACGGGAAAGGGTCAGACTGGAAGGTGCCCTGAGCGGTCAGCGCCGTATTCGCAAGTTGTGCCGCCGTGTAGTATTCGTGGTTGAAAAGGTTATCGATCTGGACGGCCAGTTGCAGGTGCCGGGTAAGATCGTAATGGGCGCGGAAATTTGTGATCGCGTAGCCGGGTGAAACGCCGGGCCCGAGATAGTAGATACCATCGGCCTTGTAGGCATTGTTCTCATTGCCGCGCGCGTAGGAACTCGACACAACCACCTCGTTTAGGTCGAACGCGAGTTTCTTAGTGGCCTGGTAGTCCAGGTAGGCCTTCCCGGTTTGCTTTGGGATCAGCGGAATCCGATTGCCGGGATGAATGTAGATGTTGCCGCTCAGTCCGGGATATCCGGCCAACGAGCTGTCGCTAGTGTCGTTCGCCGAGCCGTCGACAGTCGCGGGGCTCTGGTAGGTGGCCGACAAAAAAGTCCAGTCGAACCCCCAGGTGAAATGCCCGATGCTCCCATCGAGATCGGCGTCGAACCCTTCCCGCTGGGTTTTGGCAAAGTTCTGGAAATACCCGGTGCCCAAGATCACGGATGAGACGAAAAGGATATCGTTGTGGTTTTCGGCGCGAAACGCCCCCACATTCCAATTCAGATTGTGGAAGTACGGAATCTCCGGCTTGCCGCGCAGGCCAGCCTCCCAGGTATACGTGACTACCTGCTGCAGCGGCGGATCGGCGGCCAATGCATTCGGCAGGGCGCAGGGGTTGGCTGGATCGGCGCAGCCCAGCTCGATGGACGTTGGAGCGCGGCTGCCCTGCGAGTATCTCGCGTAGGCATTCACGCTGGAGATCGGACTCCAGGTAATCCCGACGGCGGGATTGAATCGCTGATATACGTAATTCCCGTCGAGCGAGCCGGGCCCGGGAATAGGATTGATCCGGTCGGCATTGTCGATCCTGAACCGGTTGTAGCGGCCCGAGACTGTAACGTTCAGCTTCTTGGAAAGCGTGAGCGTATCGGTGAAGTAGAGGCTCCAGTTGGGAGTAAGGCCGTGCAAGTTGACCTCGGAATTAACGGGCGCGCCGTCGGCCATGGTGGATCCGTCCTGCCATGCCGGGACGCTGGTGAGCGTCAAGTTGGGATTGACGTACGCGTAGTCCGTGGTCTGTGTGTAGGTGACGCTGCCGCGGTCCAACTCCGCGCCGGCGGCGAACAGGTTGCGCCCGGGCATCTTACTTCCGATCTGGGGCTTGGTGATCCACGTAAATTGCCCCGAAAATCCGTATTCGTTCTGGATTTCTTTCGAGTAGATGTTGACGCCATCGCAGGTCCCATCGGGGTCGCCCAACACCAGTGCTTCCGCGATGCAAGGCCACTTCGGAAACGGACTGTTCGAGATGTTGGCGCCGCTGGTTGGGAAGCCCGTGTAGCCCGCGGCGCTGAGGGTCGCCTGTTCCTGTGGAGTCGGCTGATAAACTTCATTACCGAGCACGTCAGTGTTGAAATTGGCGTCAATTCCCTCCGTGCGGATGTTGCGGTACCAGGCGTTGCCAGAGAACGTTAGCTGGTCGTTGAAAGTGTGCCGGGCGATGAAATTGAAAGAGGGAGAGCGATTGGCAGTGCTGTCCGGAATGGAATAGACGCTCGAATAATCGGTTTGGAGCAGGCGATAGTCCTGCAGGCCGTTCCCGATCAGAGTGTTGTACGCGTAGGACATGGTGAGCGCGAGCTCGGTTTTGTCATTGTGCCAGCCCAGCCGCGCGAACCCTTGACGGACGTCCGAAGGCGAATCGAAGCGCCAGCCCGATTCATGGAATCCGAGCCCGGACAAAAACCAGTTGAACCCGTTGGGCTTGGAGCCGCCCCACTGGCCTTCCGCCTCCTTCCGTCCGCTGCTGCCGTACAATACGTCCCCGCCCCAGCCGGGATTGGTGAGGCCGCTCTTGGTCTGTATCGTGATCGCTCCTCCCAGCGTGTTCAACCCGAACAGAGGGTCTGATCCGGGCACGAGCGTGACCTCTGAGATCGAGTCTTTGGCGATCAGATCCCAGCTCACCACGTCGCCAAACGGCTGATTTTGCCGAACGCCGTCCACGTAGACCGAGAGGCCCTCGGGCGTGCCGAGCAGCGGTGACGCGGTGTAGCCACGGTAATTCACGTCGGGCTGGAATGGGTTGCCCTGCATTTCGTTGAGATACACGCCGTTGAGCTCCCGGTTCATGAAATCCCCGAGCTCGAGCGCGCCACTGTTTTCGATGTCGGCCGCGGTCGCGGTCTGGACGGGACCCGCGATCTGGTCCCTGGTGAGATCCGTTCCCGCGAGCGGCGTCACCGAGACCACATCCACTTTGGCGGCTTGACCGCTCAGAGCCATCGTGAGGGTGCGCGAGACGGGCGTCGCGGACTGCACATTGATTTGCACGGACTGCGTGACGAACCCGTCCTTGGAAATCTCCAGCCGGTATCGGCCGTAGGGCAAGTTTTCGAGCGTGTAGGTCCCTAGTGCGTCAGTTTGGAAGCTGCGCTGGGTTCCCGGGGTGGAACCCTCCAGTTTTCCCGAAGCTTGCATCGCCGCCCCGCTGGGGTCCTTGACCTGGACGCGGATCTCGCCCGACGGATTCTGGGCGCGCAACGTGAGAGCCGCAAACAAAAGGACCGCAAGAAAACGAGTCACTAACGAAACCTCCTCAGGGGTTGATCGGTATGAAAGTACTTCTTGTAAGCTTCGATCCAGTTGGTTGCGATTTCACGTTGGGCGGTCGCCAAATCAAGCTGTCCATCGCAGACCAAGTCGCGCAGATGATCCTCCAGCGCGTCCTTTACCTGGGCGTTCCAAACGGTTGCCGTATAGGACTGCGGCCACAAGTTATGAATGTCGTCCGCCCCTCCCAGAGCGGGCGTGATCAGATAGTCCACCTCGTAAGCGCTGGGCTCGGCGGCCGGGATTCCGTATTCGTCAAATACTTTTCTCCGGAGCGCCACGGGTACGGCCTTGTTCTTGGTGTTTGACTCCCTGCACACCTCTCCCCGGCTCACAAGCACAGTGGCGCCGGGAGTGAGGCTGGGATTCGGAACCGTGACAGCCACCGAGCGCGGGGCTGGCCGCTCCGGCCAAGCGTGAGAAACGACGTAGGTGACGGCCACGAACCCGAACGCCGCGGCCGCCGCTCGAAACCAAGGCCGCCAGGGCGTTCCCTGAGCCGCCGTCCGCTGAGGCTCCGCGAGCCGAGCGAGCTGTGCATGCAACAAAGCGCGCGGGCCATCGGGAGGCGGAATCTGCACATCGAAGTTCCGCCGGTGCATGCGGATAAACTCGCCGATCGCGGCCTCGATTTCCTGTTTGCGCGCCCGGCAGGCCCAGCAAGCGGCCAGATGCGACTGGACGCGCCCGGCGTCCCGCGCGGAAAGCTCGCCGTCGGCGGCCAGCAGCAGTTCCTGATCGGAGAGATGAGATTCTTCGGACAGCATTCTGGATCTGAGATTGCCTTCTATCGCAATATTCCTCTGGATGCCGTCCTGTTCAGCCTATTTCGGCGAAGTCGCGGAAATCGCCTTCTCGATCCCCTCGCGAGTGCCGTCAACGTTCTTCGCTCCCGCGAGATACGTCAGAGCTGCCACGCTGGGGCTGGCCGAGGCGTTTGCGTCCTTGAGGACTTTATCTAACGCGGCCGCCCGCAGGAATCCACTGAACACCTGTTCGGAGACTTGCCCGGTAGTGAATTTGGTGACTCCTCCATCCAGGATGGTCGGAGCGAAGAACGGGTGCGCCACGCCGAGACGGCTGGCCTCGGTATAAAGGATCTCCCCCACCAATTGCATCCGCTGCGGCGAAAACGTCTGCGAATCTCCTAAGCCAATGATGAGCAACTTCCTGGCGCCCAGGCTGCCTTTCGGCGGTGCGAGCAACAGCGTCTCGCCGAGTTCGCCGCGGAACAGGTTGAGGGCCCGGATGCGACCAAGCAGGCCCTTTAGCTTTTCATTCGCCTCCACCAGGGAGCCGTGCAAGGTATTCACAGGCGAAGAACGAAACAGGCAGATTACCTGAAGATCCGTCTGGGTGTCGGCCGGGCTCTGCGCCAGCACCTGCACGGGAATTGGAGCATTGGGGATGTCGATCGGAGCCGGTTGAGTCTGCGCATGCGCGATGGGCCCAAGGCAAACGAGCAGCGCGATCCATAGTGATAATCTCATCGTCGTATTTTGCAACCTTGGCCCTGCAATTGCAATCCAAAGATGTAGAAGGTGGGGTCTTAAGAATGTTGGCCGGAGCTATTGCCGCAGTTTTGTTAGTATTTGCACTGTTCCTATCGATGCTTTCGTCTTCTCCGAAAGACGACACCGAGTGGACTCCCGACACAGAGGCGTGAACTTTTGCCACGTCTTTCGTCACGTTGGGACATTCTGTCTCAGCGGATCGGTGCAAAGGTGAACGTCAGCAGGAAAATCGCAAGCGCGGCAAGTCCCAGGGCCGTTCGGGTCTCATCCAGCTTGGTAGCGTCGAAAATCACAGGGTGCCGCAGTGCGAAGAAGAACAGCAGAGCGGCCCACACCCACCAACTGGGCGAATAGAAGTATCCCAACGGCAACAGCGCCAGCACGAAAACACGCGATAGCAGCTTGTGCCACCGGCCGGTGAATGCATAAAGGATATGCCCGCCATCCAATTGCCCGATCGGCAGCAGGTTGAGCGCCGTGGCTAGAATGCCCACCCAAGCGGCTCGCGCGACGGGGTGCAGCAAGATGTCGGCGGAACGGACGTGCGGGAAGCAGACCATCTCAAAGATTCGCTGGATCAAGGGAACACCAAATGTGTAATCTCCCTGTTCGGCAATTCCGTGAATTGGCTTTGATAGGGCGATCCCAACGGCTAGCGCCGGCAATAGCACCACGAAGCCAGCGATCGGCCCCGCGATTCCGACGTCGAAAAGGGCTTGACGCGTGTAGATAGGCGAACGAATCCGAATGAATGCGCCGAGCGTTCCGATGGGTGAGGGAAACGGAAGAAAGTAAGGCAGGCTCGCGTCGATTCCGTAGTACTGGCACGCGAAATAGTGACCGAGTTCGTGTGCTAGCAGGATGGTTATCAGCGTAAGTGAATACGCAAGCCCACTGACGAGGAGCTGCGGCTGTTGTAAGGCTCGAAATACGTGCACGAGATCCTCGAGTTCCAGCGGGTGCCCGGCCTGAAACTCCTGGGCAAATACGACGCCGACCAGCGTAGTGGTGCAGAGCGTCAGCCCGAGCAGCGCCCAATGCAACGCCCATCGCGCCGTTGAGATTGTGTCTCGCGGAAAAGTGAGCGCGGCTCTCAACGCGTAGCTCGATGAGAGGGGAACCACGGCGCTACTGCAGGGACTGCAGCTCCTTGCCGGGCTTGAACCGCACCGCCTTGCCGGGCGGGATGGCAACCTCGGCGCCGGTGCGCGGGTTGCGGCCGATGCCGGTCTTGCGAGGGCGGACGTTGAAGATGCCGAAGCCGCGCAACTCAATGCGCTCGCCATGTGACAGGGCCCGCTTCATGCTCTCGAAAACGGTTTCCACGGCCATCTCGGCCTTGGTCTTGGTGATTCCGGTTTTGTTGACGACTTCGTTGATGATGTCGAGCTTGATCACGGTCTCCCCCTCGCGATTGAAACCTGAACGGAGCGCGTGCGGCTTGGCCCCGCGATTCCTCCGCCGCCCCCAAGGAGGGAGCAAACCTCATGATAGGATTAGGGTTAGGGAGTTGTCAAGCAGGTCTGACCTTCTTCAGGTGAGCCGTAGATGGACGCTCCCGAAATTTGTCGAGTCAGGCAGTCGTGGGCGTCCGCCTCAAGCAGACGCAACGCCGCGTCCTTCACCAGCCGTTCGGCATCGGTGCCTGCCTTGATAGCCATCTGCGCAAGCTGCGCCTCCTGCTCCGGAGTCAAGTGGACTTCCATTGTCTTTAGGATACGGGAAGCGCGTGCTTCACTTCCCCACCAAATGCCCCGCGTCGTGTTCGTTTTCCAGACAAGTTTCATCGAGCAGGTCCGTGTCGGGCACTAGAAATAACTTCAGCTTGACGGTCCAGGGCTTAGTGTAGGCCTTTGGATCGTCGACGGTGACGTCCACCTCCATGCGCCCGAAATTCACCCGCCGCAATCGTTCGGTTACTTTGGCCCGGTCAGTCAAGGGGCTGCCGGAGCGGTCGAGCCACTGTCCGTCCCGAAAGCCGTTCGTCTCGACCACTAACGCGTTGCCATCCCACTTCCCGATCGAGTATCCATTCCAGGAAGGGTTTGGGTCCACCGGAAGCGGCCGGCCGTCCAGGAAGATCTGGCGGTAGCTGGTGTCGCGTTCAGCCAGAATGACAAGCAGTCCGGGAAGCTGCACGATTTTCCGATAGAACGCATCCGTATGTGATAGCCGCAGGAAGCCGATGGGGAGGCACTTTGTGCCGGGATCGTCTTTCCCGTTCTGTTCCGACCGCGCCTTCACCAACTCCGCCGCCCAGGGTTGATAAGGGAGACCGCCCTTGAGTCCCCAACCGAAGTTCATGAACTCCTGGCTCACCTCCTGGTCCGGGCAGCCGCCGGGCGGACAAGGTCGGTTCTTCTCCGCGTCCCAGAGTCCTGACAAATCCGGCCTTCCGTCGGCGGTCTTGGGCGCGGGCGCGGCAAGATTAGGAGAACCGTCCGGATTCCTTGGGATTCCAGCCGTCGGGTAATGCAGCCACTGGGCCGATGCGGAGGCGCAGGTTACCGCCAAGAGGGCGGCCAGCGATGCCTTCTTAAGGACCATTGTCTAATTTACGCCAAATCTTTCCAAAAAACCGTCGTGTCGCAAAATCGTCCATCGGGAAACAGCGCATAGTTCGGGATGATGCCGGCTTTCGTCCATCCCAAGCGCATGTACAACCTCTCGGCATCTCCTCCCGTCACCGTATCCAACACGAGGAGCGTTTTGCCAGCAGCCCGGCTGGCTCCCTCGGCCTGTTCCATAAGACGTCTCGCGAGTCCTTGGCCGCGTGCTGAGCGATGGACCAGCAATTTCGCGACATCCGCGCGATGCGGTTGGTTGGGAGGAGTCGCCGTTATGATCTGGACCGTTCCCAGCAATTCGGAATCGAGAAAAGCCGCCAGTAAAATGCGCTCGCCCCACTCCACTCCCTCGGCGACCTTTTCGAAAAAGGACTCGGCCTCGGCCTTCGAAAGCGACGCCATAAAACTGACAGAGGCGCCTCCTGCCACGCAGTCGAGCAGGACTCCCGCAAGTGCCGCGACGTATTGACGACCTTCCGCCGCGCTCAGCCGCCGGATCTCGATCACCTTCAATGCCCGCTGATTCCGCCCCAAGCCGAAGTCAAGTGATAGAAGGCCGCCGGACCGATCATTTCAACGCGGCGAATTTTGCCGTTCTCAATCAGGAACGCCTCGGTAACCAGGATGCTGGAGGGCGAATTGAAGAAGGAGAACGTATACGGGCGGCCGTCCGACAGGATGCCCGACTTCACCGTTCCCTGATCGAACACCACGTGCGCCCAAACCACGCCGCGCTCGGCATCCACCAGCGGATAACGGCGGTCATGAATGGACTGAACCACAAAATAGTAGCCCAGTTTGAACTGCGACATGCAATCCATCGCAAAGCCGTTGATCGCGTCCTTGGGCTCGTTGGGAGACCGCGGCACGTTGGTGGTGTGGGAGCCGTTTTCAATGCGGTCGCAATCGTTGGTGAACGGATAAGTTCCGGTGCCGTTGACGCCTTTACCGTCGTTTTTCTCGAGACCGCTGAAGTACGCGTCGGCGATGGAAATCATCTCCGGGCGCGAGAGCCGCTGCGCGGCAGGAAGCGTTTTGAACCACATGTCCTCGGGCTTGTAGCCGGGTTTATCCAGCTCGGCGATGTTGGCCGGACCGCCGCCGCCTTGACGGAAGTAGATGCTTTCAATTTCGGTGATGCGGCCGAGTTGGATGCGCAGGCGCAGGCTCATCAGGAGCGGCTTGTCGGCTTCATGCATGGTGCCCATGAAGACCACTTGGCCGGCCTCCGGGTCGGCGAAAATGTGCTTATAGTTGCCGGGACCTTGTACGGTCTTCCAGAAGCCGTCGCCCAGTTGAATGACCTGATCGTTCTCGGTGTACTTCACGTCCGCCGACAGCGGCAGGCGCTTGGGGTCGTGCGCGGCCAGAGCAGCCAGATATTGATTGACCACGTCCTCCAGACAAGCGCGGTTGCAGTTGAGCGGGATGGGCCCGGTGGAGGCTTCCGCGTTAGGCGAAAGACAACCGGCAAGGAGTCCGGCGACGATCGCGGCACCGCCGAGGGCGACAAGGGTAGAGCGCATGGTCAGTTGGTTCTCCTGGGATCGGATTCTATCAGGTCCGGGCCGTCAGGTCGGGAAAAGTGGCATAGTGGGAGCATGGCGCGAGGCTGGGAAAGCAAGTCGGTCGAATCTCAGATCGAATCCGCCGAAGATCGCGCGGCGATGTCGAAACTGCCGAAGCTCTCGCCCGAAGAGACCGAACGCCATCATAAGCGCGAGAGCCTGCTGCTAACACGCGTGCGCGTGATGCACGACTTGGAAACCTCCAAAAATCCGGGCTATCGTAAGACGCTAGAGGCGGCGCTGAAGCATCTGGACGACAAGATCGCGGCCCTTGCGTAATGCTGCGCCTCTTTTGTAGTGCAGTTCTCGGGTGTAGCGCAGTTCTCGGGTGCTGTGCAATTCTCGCGGGCTCCGCAATGGCGCAACAGTTTCATATTGACCATGTGACGGTGGCGGGCAAGAATGTCGAAGCCATGGAGAAGGCGCTGATCCAGGTCGGAATCCAGAGCCAGTACGGTGGTCCCCATTCCAATCACGCGACCGAGATGGCGCTCGCGAGTTTTCCGGATGGCTCCTATCTGGAGCTGATCGCGATCCAACCCAAAGCCGATCCGGCCGCGCTGGCTGCCCACGAGTGGCATAAATTCATGGAAGCCGACGCTGGTCCGTGCGCCTGGGCGATTCGTCCGGCGGATTTCGGGGCTGAGGTAGAGAGATTGCGCGTGTCCAAGATTGATGTGAGTGATGCGCGCAAGAACGGACGCAAGCGGCCAGACGGCGTGCAGCTCGACTGGGAGACCGCGCAGGTCGGACCGACCAACGGCGGTTTCTTTCCGTTCCTGATTCACGATTTCACGCCGCGCGACAATCGCGCATTCCCCGCCGGCAAGCCGTCCACCACCGAATGGACCGGCATCGCCAAAATCGTGATCGCAGTTAAGGATTTGGACGCCGCGATCGCGCGATATCGGCAAGCCTACTGGATAGACCCGCCACAACGGCAGGAGGACGCCGAATTTGGCGCGAAGCTCGCTTGGTTCCGCGGAACGCCGGTGGTGCTGGCGGCGCCACTCTCGGCCAAATCATGGCTGAGCGCCCGCCTCGAACAGTTTGGCGAAGCGCCCTGTGCGTTCATCCTCGGCGCACGGAAAGGCTCCCACGTCACGGTGGGACCTAAGTCTAAATGGTTCGGACACTCGGTGTCTTGGGCCGATGCGGAAAAGCTCGGCTGGCATCTAGGCTTCGAACCAAGATGAAGCTGCTGGCCCTTCTGCTCGCGCTCGCACCGTTTGTCTCTGCGCAACTCCAAATCGATCCCGTGATCGCAGCCGAGATCGCCAAAATCAAAGCCATCGACAATCATGCGCATCCAGTCCTGCCCGCCGCCGGTGACACCGAGTACGATGCGCTTCCGGTGGAGCACATGGACCCCTACACCGAACCCGTCCGGACTCGCGTGGGAATCGCGCCAGCCGCCGAAGCCTCCCGCCAGCTTTTCGGCAACGCCCAGAAACGCGCCTTGATCGAGCAAAAGCGCGAAGGCTATCCGAATTGGGTGTTGGACCAACTGGGAATCGAAACCATGCTGGCCAATCGCGTTTCGCTCGGGCCCGGTCTTGCGCCGCCGCGATTTCTCTGGGTGCCCTTCGAAGACGCTTTGATGTTTCCGCTCGACAACCGCAGCCTGGCGTCGGCCAATCCAGACCGCAAGGCGTTCTTTGACGACGAAGATCGCCTGCTCGCGCGTTATCTGAAGGAATGCGGCTACGCTAAACCGCCCGCGTCGCTCGGCGAATATTTGCAAAAGATCGTGGACCCGACGCTCGATCGTCACAAGCGCGGCGGCGCCGTGGCGATCAAGTTTGAAGCGGCCTATTTGCGATCGCTCGATTTCGACGAGGTGTCTCGCGCCGAAGCAGACGCAGCGTACACGCACAAGGCGGCGTACAAAAAGCTCCAGGATTTCCTCTTCCGCCACATCGCGGCCGAGGCCGGGGGGCTCGGGATGGCGGTACATCTGCACGTGGCCTGGGGCCCGGGCGGCTATTTCCACATCGCGGGAACCAACCCACTGCTGCTCGAATCGGTGTTCAACGATCCGCGCTTGCATGGAACCAACTTCGTTCTGCTGCACGGAGGCTGGCCGTTTACTCGCGAAATCACGGCTCTGTTAACCAAGCCAAATGTTTACACCGATTTCTCCGCGCAAACATTGCTGAATTATCCGCGGACCGTGGCTCAGGTGCTCCGCGAGTGGCTGGAATTTGCGCCCGACAAAGTTTTGTTTGCGACGGATGCCTATCCTTATTCTGACGAGATGGGCTGGGAACAATCCGGCTGGGTTGCCAGCGACACCGGCCGTCAGGCGCTTGGCCTGGCGCTGACCGGAATGTTGAATGACGGGGAAATCACGCGGGATCGCGCGTTCGAGCTGGCGCACATGCTCCTGCACGATAACGCCGCGAAACTGTATCACCTGGATAAACTCTACGATCTCAAATAGCCTGCTATCCTGAAGTGGCAAGCTTTTTCCCGCCAGGAACATCAACTTGAAAATTGGTTTTGTAAGTCTCGGCTGCCCCAAGAACCTCGTGGATACGGAGGTCATGATGGGCGAATTGTCCGAGCGCGGGCACGAGCTGACATCGCAGCCGGCGGACGCCGACGTACTCGTGGTGAATACGTGCAGCTTCATCGATCCGGCCAAGCAAGAATCCATCGATACTATTCTCGAAATGGCCGAGTACAAGAAAACCGGCCGCGCGCGGAAGCTGATCGTGGCGGGATGTTTGGTGGAGCGCTATCGCGATCAGATTCGCGGCCAGCTTCCCGAAGTGGACGCGCTCATCGGCACCAACGAACTCTCGAAGATCGTGGCGCTGTGCGAGGGGTTCGAGCCTGCGTCGACCGCGCTGGAACCTTATCTCTACCACGACCTCACGCCGCGCGTACTCGCGACCGCGAACCATTTCGCATACATCAAGATCGCCGAGGGCTGCGATCATCCATGCTCGTTTTGCGTGATCCCGCAGTATCGCGGCAAATTCCGCAGCCGGCGGTTTGAATCGGTGATCGCCGAAGCCACGCGGATGTTTGCGCAGGGCGTGCGCGAGATCAATCTGATCGGGCAGGATACCACCTCGTACGGCGTGGATCTCGGCATTAAGGACGGCCTCGCGCAGTTGATGGCGCGGCTGGCGCAGATTGAGACCGCCCATCAGAAATGGATCCGGTTCCTGTACTGTTATCCGAACCGCATTACGCAGAAGCTGCTGGACACCATCGCCGAGCACGCGGCTTTAGTAAAGTACATCGACATGCCGCTGCAGCACGCGAGCGCCAACGTGTTGAAGCGCATGAAGCGCGGGTCGCATGGCGATTTCTTTTTGAAGCTGCTGGAGCGAATACGCGCGACCATCCCCGGCGTGGCGATCCGGACCAGCATGATCGTTGGCTTTCCGGGCGAGACCGAAGCGGACTTCGAGATCCTGTGCGATTTCGTGAAGGCCGCGCAGTTCGATCGGCTGGGCGTCTTCTCTTATTCGGACGAAGACACCAGCGCAAGTTTTCAGCTGGACGCCAAAGTGGACGGCCGCGCCATTTACCAGCGCAAGCGCACGCTGATGGCGCTCCAGCGGCGGATTTCGAAATCGAGGAATCGCAAGATGATCGGCCGCCAAGTGGACGTCCTTATCGAAGGCCCCTCGCCCGAAACCGAGTTGCTGTGGCAAGCGCGCATGTCCACGCAGGCGCCAGAGATCGACGGGTTCTGTTACGTGAACGATTTCGCCGGGGCCGAGCCACATCGCGGCGAGATCCGCCGCATGCGAATCACCGAAGCACACGATTACGATTTGATCGGAACGCTGGATGCGCCGACGGAGACGCCCGCCGCCGCGGTGAAGGACGCGTTTCCGATTCTCGCGATGCGATGAAGTGCCCCATCTGCAAAAAGGAAGCTTCCTCGGATAACGAGTTCTATCCCTTCTGCAGCGAGCGCTGCAAGCTGATCGACCTCGGCAATTGGGCTAGCGAGAAATACGTGATCTCGACGCCGGTGCAGCCCGAGGATCTCGAGAACGATCGCATGGGCGAAAGCCCGAACGACCATGACCTTTAGTTCCCCGCCCCGGCGCAACTCTACCGCGTTTCTGATCGCGACCTGGTTTGGCTGCGGCTTCGCACCCATTGCGCCCGGAACGGCCGGCTCACTCGCGGGACTGCTCATTGCGATCGCGTTATATTATTACGGCGGATACGGCCGCGGCACTCTGTTGCTTCTCACCGTGACTCTGCTCGCTCCGGCAATCTGGGCGGCCGGTGTTGTGGCGAAGCAAACCAATCAGCCGGATCCGCAGATCGTCGTGGTCGACGAAGTGCTGGGGCAGTGGATCACGCTGGCGGGGGCGGCAACCTTCAACTGGAAGACGTGGCTCGCGGCGTTCGCGCTGTTTCGCCTTCTGGATGTTTGGAAACCCGCGCCCGCGCGCCAGCTCGAACGTCTGCCAGGCGGCTGGGGCATTGTAGCTGATGACGTGATGGCGGGGCTTTACGGCGCGCTTGCTATATTCGTATTAGATCGTTTTCATCTATTCTCTTATGGCATCTAAGAAGGACTCGAACGGCCGTCCGCAGATTTCCACCGTGACTCCAGAGGCGGCCATCCCGGGCGGTGAATTTCAAATCCGCGGCGCGGGCTTGGCGAAATCCGAGCGTCCGCGCGTCACCATCGGCGATGTGGAAGCGCCCATCGTGATCGGGTCCGATTCCTGCGTGATCGTGCGCGTGCCGGAGGGAGCCCTGGCGGGCGAGCTGGTGGTGGCGGCCGGCGCTCATAGCAGCCAGGCGTGGACTTGCGATATCGGCATCCAGATCGCCGAAAATCTTTATCCTGTCGGCAATCCGGCGGTGGACTCCTTCGGCAATATCTACGTCACGTTCAGCGGTTCGCGCGGCCAGAAGACGCCGGTCTCGGTGTACAAGATCGATCTGAACTACAACTCCAAGCCCTTTGCGAGCGAGATCATGAACGCGACGGGCCTGGCGTTCGACAAAGCGGGCGTGCTGTATATTTCCAGCCGCTACGACGGCATCGTCTATCAAGCCACTTCCGCGGGAAACGTTTCGGTCTATGTGGAAGGGATGGGAGTGGCGACTGGGATCGCCTTCGATCCCGACGAGAACTTGTATGTCGGCGATCGCAGCGGCACCGTGTTCAAGATCAGCCGGTCGCGCCAGATTTACGTTTTCGCCACGCTGGAACCCTCCATCGCGGCATATCATTTCGCGTTCGGCAACGACGGCTATCTCTACGTGACCGCACCAACCACCTCGAGCTTCGACTCGGTGCATCGCATTTCGCCGGCCGGTGAAGTGGAGACTTATTATCGCGGCTTGGGGCGGCCGCAAGGCCTAGCGTTAGACGCCGAAGGACGCTTGTATGTCGCGGGGTCGCTCGGCGGACAGCGCGGGGTGGTCAGGTTCGACCACCGCCGGAATCCGGAATTGTTTCTGTCCGGTCCTGGAATCGTCGGGCTGGCGTTTACACCGTCGCGAGCGATGGTGGTTTCCACCAACAACGCGCTGTTTCGCGTGGACGCAGGCATTGCGGGCCGGCCTCTTCCCTAAATGCCGGACGCCGAGATCATCGCGGTTGGTTCGGAATTGCTGACGCCGCAGCGGCTCGACACCAATTCGCTTTATCTGACCGATCAACTCAACGCGCTGGGCGTGGAAGTTGTGCGCAAGACTGTAGTGGGCGACGAGCGCGAGCGCCTCACCGACAGCATTCTGGGCGCGGCCGCACGCTCGAAGATCGTTGTACTCACGGGCGGCTTGGGCCCCACGGAAGACGATCTCACGCGCGAAGCGGTGGCCGGCGCGTTGGGGCGTTCGCTGGTGTTTCATCAGGACATTTGCGATGGCATTGAAGCGCGGCTGCGCTTCTTCGGACGGAAGATGGCGGAGATCAACCGGCGCCAGGCCTACGTCATCGAAGGCGCCGAGGTACTGCCCAACGCTCGCGGCACAGCGCCTGGGCAATGGATTTTGAATGACGGCGTCGCGTTCGTGCTGCTCCCCGGACCGCCGATGGAATTGAAGCCGATGTTCGAACAGCAGTGCCTGCCTCGCCTGGAAAAACTTTTGCCGCCGCAAGTGATTCGCACGCGCTGGCTGCGTGTGGTGGGGATGGGGGAATCCGACCTGGATCAGCTGATTTCTCCAGTGTACAAGCGCTACGCGAATCTGGTAACCACCATCCTGGCGGTTTCGGGCGAAATTCACGTGCATCTGCGCGCCCGTTGTGCCTTGGCGCACGAAGCGGAAACGTTGGTGGCCCAAGCCAGCGCTGAGATCGAGCCGCTTCTGGGCGATCGCGTGTATTCGTGCAACGGCGATTCGCTGGAACAAGTGATTGCAGATTTGTTGCGGGCGCGCGGTGCCTCGCTCAGCGTGGCGGAGAGCGCAACGGGCGGGCTGCTGGGAGGAAGGATCACTGCTGTTCCATCGGCGTCCGATTACTTTCGCGGCGGATTCGTGACGTATTCGGATCAAATGAAGATCCGGTTGCTGGGTGTTCCGGCTGAGCTGATCGCGGAGCACACGGCGGTGAGTGAGCCGGTGGCCAAGGCCATGGCGGAGGGCGCGCGCGCCGGTACAGGATCGGACTATGCGCTGTCGATTACCGGCTACGCTGGGCCGGAAGGCGAGAAGGTTGGCCTGGTGTTCATCGGCCTGGCGGCGCCCGATGGCAGCGAGGTGCGGCGCGTGCAGTGGCCGGCCGATCGCGATCGCGTCCGCGCGTTTTCCACCAACATCGCGCTCGACATGTTGCGCCGGCGGCTGTTGGACTTGAAGCCGTGAGCATTCTCAGCAAAACCATTCTCAGCCCGACGTCGGGCTTCATTGCGGAGGCCGGATTCACGCACTCGCTGACGCCGGCGCGCAATTGCACCTTCGGCTGCACGTACTGCTATGTACCGACCATGGGCATCTACGGCGGGCTGAAGCCGGAGGACTGGCGGCATTGGGGACAGTTCACTACGTTCAAGACCAATGCGCCTGAATTGCTGCGCCGCCAGTTGCGCGCAAATCAAGTGATCTATTGTTCGCCGTTAGTGGATCCGTATCAGCCGGCCGAAGAGAGCCAGAAGCTGATGCCGAATATCTTGCACGAATTGATGGCGCACCCACCCAGGATCTGCGTGATTCAGACGCGCGGGCCGCTGATCGTGCGCGACCTCGAGCCGTTGCTGGAATTATCGCGGCGCACCACGCTACGCGTCAGCTTTTCGCTCACCACCAATCGCGAGGCCGTCCGCAAGCTGTACGAGCCGCATTGTGCGACGCTTGATTGCCGGCTGAAGGCGATTCACATTTTGCGCCAAGCGGGCATCACGACATTCGCCACGCTTGCGCCGCTACTGCCGTGCGATCCGGAGGAACTGGCTGGGATCGCGCTGGACGAGACGGACAATGACATCATCGGTGATGCGCTGCATGTGCGATCCATCAAGCCGCGCGGCGCCACCACCAGGGAAGCTGCGTTTCGGATCAGCCAGAAGCACGGGTTCGCGGAGTGGCTGGATGCGGAGTTCCAGGCCGAAGTGGTCGAACGCATCGGGCGGGTCGTGCGCCACGCGGGTCGGCGATTCGCGACAGGACCGGAGGGATTTCGATGGCTGGCACAATAACTGCGCATTCTGTTTTAGAACGGCTCGGTATCGTCTCGGCTGATTCCGGAGTCGCCTCGCACAACCCAGCGGACGGAAGCGAGTTGGCGCGAGTGCGCCTGGCCTCGGCCGATGATTATGATAGAGTCGCCGCTCGCAGCGCTGAGGTATTCGAACGCTGGCGCATGTTCCCTGCCCCGAAGCGCGGCGAAATCGTGCGCGAGATCGGCGACGAGTTGCGTCGATCGAAGGACGACCTCGGAATGCTGGTGACGCTCGAGACCGGCAAGATTCTGGCCGAGGGCAAGGGCGAAGTGCAGGAGATGATCGANNCCGAGCACCGCATGTACGAGCAGTGGCAGCCGCTCGGAGTGGTGGGTGTCATTTCGGCTTTCAATTTTCCAGTGGCGGTGTGGTCGTGGAATGCGCTTCTTGCAGCGGTGTGTGGCGATTGTGTCATCTGGAAGCCGTCGCTCAAAACTCCGCTGACCGCGATTGCCGTGCAGAACATTTGCGATCGCGTGCTCACGCGGCACGGCTGGCAGGGCGTCTTCCAACTGATCATCGGTGACGACGCCATCATCGGCAAGCGATTGATCGAAGACCGCCGGATTCCACTGATCAGCGCGACCGGCTCGACTCGCATGGGCCGCATTGTAGCGGAGACTGTCGCTCGGCGGCTCGGACGCACACTGCTCGAGCTGGGCGGCAACAATGGCGTCATCGTGATGAACGACGCCGATCTCGATCTGGCTTTGCGCGCGGTGCTGTTCGGAGCGGTTGGTACCGCCGGGCAACGCTGCACCAGCATCCGGCGGCTGTTCTTGCAGCGCGGAATCGCCGAAGAGCTAACACGGCGGCTTCAATCCGCCTACGGCCGCATCCGCATCGGAGATCCGTTGGATGAGGCGACATTGATGGGGCCGCTGATCGACGCACAGGCAGTGGCAATGATGCGCGCGGCGCTGGAAAGAATCCGGGCCGAGGGCGGCGAGATCCTTTATGGGGGTGAGGAACTCGGCGGCTGCTACGTGAAACCGGCGCTTGTGAAAGCTCGCGCCGATATGCCGATCGTACAAGAAGAAGTGTTCGCGCCGATTCTCTACTTGATTGAGTTCGACACGCTCGGTCAAGCCGTCCAATGGCACAATTCCGTGCCGCAAGGCCTCTCCTCGGCGATATTCACTACCAATCTGATCTCCGCCGAAACATTCTTGAGCGCGCGCGGCAGCGACTGCGGCATTGCCAACGTTAACATCGGCACCAGCGGCGCGGAGATCGGCGGTGCGTTCGGCGGCGAGAAGGACACTGGTGGCGGCCGCGAATCGGGCAGCGACGCCTGGAAGGCTTACATGCGGCGGCAGACGGTGACCATCAACTGGTCCGAAGAACTGCCACTCGCGCAAGGCATCGAGTTCGAGATCTGATATGACTCGTCACGCGGCTCCGCTCCTCGCCCTCGCAAGCCTCCTTAGCGCGCAGACTCCGCTCGAGAACAACGGCAAGCCGATGCGCGTGGCCTATGAGTGCACGCCGGCCGACACGCAGGCCGCGGGCTTGGGATGCTCGGAAGAAGATCCATGCCCGGTCTATATCGAACTTGAGAATGTGGAGGCGGTGGGTGGCAAGATCTTCGTCACCGGAAACCTTCATACACCGATGGCGACGCTTTACTCCATCTTGCTCGCATCCGAAGACGGCGGCAACACGTGGTCCGAACCGCATCCGCGCACGCGTTCCTCCGGACTCGACCAAATTCAGTTCATCGATTTTCAAGACGGCTGGATCTCGGGAGCCAACCTGCAAGGCGCGCCGCGCGATCCTTTCCTGTTGATCACCACCGATGGCGGCAAGACCTGGCTCGAGCGTCCCATTTTCGAGGAGAGCCGCGTGGCGGCCATCGAGCGCTTCTGGTTCGATTCGCCGGAGCACGGGATGTTGCTGATAGACGCGCGGCTGGACAACGGCAAACATGAGCTGTATGAAACGCGAACGGCCGGAGAGAGCTGGGCGATGCAGCCGGCCTCGGCGGAACCCGTCCGTTCTTCAAAAGACTCCGTAAAGGAAAAGCAGCCCGGCAGTCTGGCCTGGCGCTTGCGCACCGACGCCTCAACGCACAGCTACGTCATCGAAAAGTCAGAGAACAATCGCTGGCAAAAGATGGCCAGCTTCCTGGTGCATATTGCCACCTGCAAAGAATGAAAACCGATCCCATCGAGTTGGAGCTTTTTCGCCATTTGCTGGTTTCCATCGCCGAGGAGATGGGCGCGGTGCTGCGCAAGACTTCGTACTCGGCGAACATCAAGGAGCGGCGCGATTATTCTTGCGCCGTGTACGATGCCACTGGCGAAACCGTGGCCATGGGCGATCACATGCCCGTGCATCTGGGCGCCATGCCGCTCTCGGTCCAGCACGCCACGCAGGCCTTCGATCTCAGACCTGGCGACGTCGCAATTCTGAATGATCCGTTCCGCGGCGGCACGCACTTGCCCGACATCACCGCGGTTTCCGCTGTATTCGTGAAGGGCACCCGCAGGCCCGCGTTCTTCGTGGCGAATCGCGCGCACCACGCCGACGTGGGCGGCATGAGTCCGGGCTCCATGCCTCTCGCGCGCGAGATCTACCAGGAGGGCATCCGCATCCCACCAGTGCTGCTCGTACGCGGTGGACGCATGGATCGCCCGTTGCTCGATCTGATTCTCGCGAACGTGCGCACTCCAATCGAGCGCGAAGGCGACCTGCTGGCCCAATGCATGGCGATCAAACGAGGCGAACAGCGCTTGCTGGAATTGGCAGCGAAGTACGGATTGCCTACGTTGCGGCGCAACATGACAGCGCTCACCGATTACAGCGAGCGGATGATGCGCTCGGCCATCCGGCGGCTGCCCGCGGGCACGTATCGCGCCGAGGATTATCTCGACAACGATGGCATCACCGGCCGGCCAGTAAAGATTCGAGCGACGGTCACCATCCGAGGCGATCATGCCAGTGTCGACTTCACCGGATCCGATGCACAAGTGGAAGGCTCGGTGAACGCCAACTACGCGGTAGCAGTTTCGGCGGCAACCTATGTCTTCCGCTGTTTGGTGCGCGAGGACATTCCGTATACTGCCGGCGTGATGCGGCCGCTCGAGGTGATCGCGCCGAGCGGGCTGGTGGTCAGCGCTCAACCTCCGGCCGCGATGGCCGCGGGCAACGTCGAGACATCGCAACGAATCACCGACGTGATTCTCCGAGCGCTCGCACAAGCAGCGCCCGAGTTGATTCCGGCCGCCAGTTCAGGAACCATGAACAATCTCACCTTCGGCGGGTGGGACACCGTGCGCCGACGCGCCTTCGCCTACTATGAGACCATCGCGGGCGGGATGGGAGCATCGGCGCTATCGGATGGCGCGAGCGCCACTCACACGCACATGACGAATAGCTGGAACACGCCGGTGGAGGCATTTGAACACCTATATCCGCTGCGCATCCGCGCATATCGGATCCGCTCGCGCTCCGGTGGAAAGGGAAAGCAGCGTGGCGGCGATGGAATCGTTCGCGAGTTTGAATTTCTGACGCGAGCGGACGTGACCATTCTCTCGGACCGGCGTGAGCGAGGGCCGTACGGGTTATCGGGCGGAAGCCCCGGAGCGCGCGGCAGGAACACGCTGTTCCGCGGCAGACGCGCGATCGCGATTCCAGGCAAGGCGCGCTTTGAAGTGCAAGCTCACGACGTGTTTCGCATCGAATCGCCCGGCGGAGGCGGATACGGCAAGCCGGCTTGAAGCACGGCCGATCTACACTGAAATCTCATGGCCAAGTTCAAGTCCGCCGGAAGCAAGAAAACGGAAAAGGTAAAATCGGCGCGGGCCGCCATCCCCTGTCTGGTTCTGGTCGCACTGGGCGTCGCCCTGATGTGTCTGTTATTCTATTTTTCCCTGCAGTCCAACACACCATGAGAATCGATCAGCGCAGGCCGGATCAGATGCGCCAGGTGCGCATCACAACGAATTACTTGATGACCGCGGAGGGCTCGGTGCTGATCGAGGTAGGGCATACGCGCGTGCTGTGCGCCGCAACCATCGAAGACACCGTGCCTTCTTTTTTGCGCGGCAGCGGACGCGGATGGGTGACCGCGGAATACTCGATGTTGCCGCGAGCTACTGCGACGCGGACTCCGCGCGAAGTCACCAAGGGCCGCCCCTCGGGACGCACGCTCGAGATCCAGCGGCTGATCGGCCGCTCACTGCGTTCGGTGGTCGACATGGCGGCGCTCGGCGACCGAACGGTGATCGTGGATTGCGATGTATTGCAGGCCGATGGTGGTACCCGAACAGCGTCCATCACCGCCGCCTATGTCGCGCTGGTGCAGGCGCTCCAGCAGTTGGTGAAAATTGGCACGCTGAAGTCGCTGCCCGTGACGCAGCCGGTGGCGGCTACCAGCGTTGGACTCTTGGCAGGCGTGCCTCTCCTGGATCTCTGTTACGAGGAAGATTCCACCGCGGAAGTGGATATGAACCTGGTGATGACCGGTTCGGGCCGCTTCGTTGAACTGCAAGCGACGGCCGAAAAAACGCCATTCGACGACCAGCAGCTTGCGCTTATGATCGCCCTGGCGCGGCAAGGCATCACGGAGCTATTCGAAATCCAGAAGGCGGCGCTGGCCACTTGAAGCTGTATTGCGCCACCACCAACAGCGGCAAGCTGCGCGAGTTTCAGATGGCGCTCCAGGATTCCTTCCAGGTGGAATCGCTCCCTGATTTAGCGTCCATCCCGCCTTGTGAAGAAACGGGTACGACATTCGAAGAGAACGCCATTCAAAAGGCCCTGTACTACTCGAAGCACTGCGACCGGGGATTGGATCAGGAAAGCTATCTATTTGTGGACGACTCGGGCCTCGCGGTGGATGCGCTTGGTGGAGCGCCCGGCGTTTATTCGGCGAGGTTCGCCGGTCCCAACGCGACCGATGCGGCGAACAATCAACTGCTATTGGATCGGATGCGCGGCGTCAGCGATCGCACCGCGCGATTCGTGTGCGTCGTGGCGCTAGCGGAATCCGGGCGCTTGGAGCGCAGCTTTCGCGCCGAGGTCGCAGGCAGGATCACTACCGCGCCGCAGGGAACCAACGGATTCGGTTACGATCCGCTGTTTTTTTACGAGCCGTTCGAATGCACGTTCGGACAAGCGCCGCTCAACCGAAAGATAGAGGTGAGCCATCGCTCACGGGCACTTCAAGCGATGCGCGAATACTTGAATCAACCTCGCACGCGTTAACCTATTTCAAGAGGAGACAACCATGCATCAAACGGATCCGCTTCTTGGACCCATGGAGTCGGACGAACATCGCGAGATGTGCGGTGTCCAGGTGGATGTGGCGCGAGCCGGAACGGCTCGAGTGAAGCGCTTGATTTATCCGCCGGGATACCATTGGGCCAACGAGATGAGCGCTCTGATTGGCAGCAGATATTGCATGCACGCGCACGTCGGATTCATGGCGCGCGGCCAGATCAATGTGCGTTTCGCGGACGGCTGCGTGGAGGAGTACAAGGCGCCCAAGTTCGTTCGTGTAGAGCCCGGGCACGAAGGTTGGGTGGTGGGCGACGAACCCGCGGTGCTGATTGAATTCGATTTCGAGGGCGACACGGTCAACCGCCTGGGCGTGCCGCAAGTGCATAAGCATGGCGGATGATTCTGTCGAGCCTGGTCCTGTCGAAGCATGGCTCCGGGGGCCGCTCGAAGGAGTTCATCCGCTGGTAGCGCCGACAGTGTACGCCTACATGCAGGCGCTAGAGGACCTCGCACAGTGGACCGGCGGCCTGAGCGACGCCCAGATTTGGTCGCGGCCGCACGGTCTCGCGCCAGTCGGATTCCAACTGCGGCACATCGCCGGTAGCGTGGAGCGCTTAACCACCTACCTGCGCGGCGAACAGCTCACCAGCCAGCAACTCGAAGCGGCCCGCGGCGAGATGGTGCCAGGACCCGGCCGGGCAGCGTTGCTGGAAATGGTCACCCGCTCGCTCCAGAATTCCGAAGGAGTGATTCGCGCGCTCAACCCAGCCACTTTGACTAACGCCCGCGCCATCGGCCGCAAGCAGTTACCGGTCACGGTGGCGGGGCTCGTGGTCCATCTCGCCGAGCACACGCAACGTCACGTCGGTGAATTAATCATTACAACCAAGCTTGCGCGCATGACGGAGCTGGCAGTACTAGCAAGGCCCCCATTGAAAGTACCAGGGGAAACCGTTTAGACTTCATACTTGTACATTCCTGAGGCGGACTTTGAATATTTGATCCGCACGCTCTCGGACGCACGCTCCCGCGCCACGGAACTGGCCGTCTCCATCGGCTCGCGTCTCGGGGCCGAGCACCAGTTGACGCAGTTGGCCAACGCGGCCGCTTCCAACATCGAGAATACATTGCGTGAAGTCCGCAACGCCGCCGCGGAGAAGCAGCATGGCACCCCTGGACTTGCGGACTTGCATGGCGCCTTGCAAACCGGAACACAGCCGGTGGCGCAGACGCCGCTGGTGACTGCCTTCGCGGCCCCGGCCGGCCTGGACGCTGAACATTGGCTGCATGCCTTCGTGGATCAACTCCTGACTCAAGCCCGCGCCTCGGGCGGAATCACGTTTGAAAGCGCGGAACGATTGTTGCAGTATCGCAAGGACGAGTTTCTCCGGGATTTTCTTACAGCTCGTAGGATGTACCGGGCCTATCCTCACCTGTTCCCTGAGATTGCGGACGACACCCGCCCGGGTTTCACGCCATAGGACCACAACGATATGAACCTTGATCCAGGAGATTTCAGCGCACTGAGGCGCAAAGCGACCGAGCTGATGTCGGAGACCGCCGATGTTCCCACGGTGTTGCGAAGCCGGCTCGGGGAGCAGCATGAGTTGACTCGCGCCGCCGATGAAATGGTGGCCAGCATCGAAACGTTCGTGCGTGAATTGCGCTCCTTCGACGCTTCCGCCGAGCCCGTGGTAGCCGATACGTACTCAGACCTGTGACTGAAAAGATTTCGTAGTTTCCGAACGCTGTTAGTTGTTACCATAACCATCGGAGGATTTATATGGGCAATCAAATACTGGACGAAGAAAAGACGCTCGCTCGATTACAGGCGCTCGTGAGATCGGAACATTGGCTGGCTACTTATGTCAGCGATCTGCTGAGCGCGCACGACCTATCCGCGGGCATTGATTTCCGGACCGCCGAACAACTGCTCTCGGCCGAGAAAGAACAATTCGAGAAGGATCTCGCCATCGCGCGGCGCATGCTGCGGGTCTATGGCAAGCAAGTCATGGCCGACAACCTGACGCAGAGCGCTTACATACCGAACAACAGTTAAGCTGAGCCGCGCCGTTTCCGAGCCGCGCGCGGCAACTAAACCGCGACCGGTAACTGAGCCGCGACCGTAGGAAGCGGTTGCCAGACAATTAATGCAAAACTGTAATCGGAACCCACGCATCCGTGTTTTCCCAGAGCAGCGATAGTGTCCCGTTATTGCCGCCAGTCGAGCCAAGCTCGATCTTGAACGTCTCCACCGGCGCGCTCAGGGCCTTCAGGTTCATCTTCACGCGCCCGAAGTCCTGGGTTTCGTCATAGTTCAAATGGAACTGCCCGGTCTGCTTGTTGATGATCAGCATCCACTGCTTCTCGTTCGGCAATGTCCAGATGCTGTAACTGCCCTTGGGGACCTTCAGACCATTGATATCGAGACCGGTTTCGGTGGTGATCTTGGTGGCCCAATTGGCGCCCGTACACCAGACTTCGCCGTACGGCACCAGATCTCCCATGATCTTGCGCCCGTACATCGACGGCGTGTAATACTCAATGCTGATGTGATCCCCTCCAATGACGGCGGCCACGCTGGCCGGGGGACTTGTATGACGCTGCGCCGAGGCCGCGCTCGCGAACGCAAGTGCGATGAATCCGGCCAGGAGTAATGGGGTAAATCGAGTCATGCGCAATCTCCACGCCCATGGTAGCGGATTCAGCGCCGCGTTTTTTCGTAAACCGATTCGAAGAACGCGAGCTGGGCTGCATCGGGAGCCGGCCCAACTTCCGCCTGATCGCCCAAAACCATTCGTCCGGCGCTCTTTTTGTCGTCATAAGCCGGCCACTTCGCCAGGCCTTTTCCATTCGGATCGCCGTTGGCCGCGAAGTTCACCCAGTAGGACGACAGCATGTCAGAGACCCGCGCGTCCAGGTCCGTCCAGGCGCGCGGCGGAAGCAAATTTTGGAAGACGTACTGAGCTTCGGCGCCGTGCGTCGCCCCGGAACCGAGACCGCCGCGAGCACTAGCGCCCACAGGCGGTGGAGGCTCATGCGTGAAGTAATAAAGGTACGCCTTGGAACGGCCGGTCTTGGTTTGGGCGCGGGCCCAGGTGCGCATCACGAACCCCAGTTCATCGCGAAATGCGGCCAGTTGCGAAGCATTCGCTTCTTCGTCCGAACCCGCCGGATAGAGCTTCAGGAAGGCGTCCGCTTGACCGCCGAATCGATTGCGCGCCCGCTCCATGAATTTCTCGGCGGTGGTCGGCTGCAGGAAAAACGTGCCTTCGTCTTGGTTGGATCCATCCAGCAGCGGCACATCATTCTGCTTGCCTTCAGCGAAGGCCACGCCCACGTCCTCGGGAATAAACCAACCGTCAATCACCGGACCGCCTGCACGCCCCGCCTTCAACAATTCCGCGGCCGGTATCGCGCGCAATTCTTCCAGCGTCTGCGCATGCACAGCGCCGGCCATCTTCAATCCGTCTTGTTCGGCTTCGGCCAGCGTACGCGTCCTTCCAATCGACAATCCCATCCAAGCGCCGCTTTCACCGATCGCGCGTTGGAACAGGCCCTTTACTTGCGGTGATCCCATCAGATTCGCGATGCTCGACGATCCGGCTGAATCGCCGAACACGGTCACCCGATGCGGATCGCCGCCGAATCCAGCGATGTTGGCCTGCACCCACTGGAGCGCCGCCGCCTGATCCATGAGCGCGTAGTTGCCCGATCCGCGCCGGTCGGATTCCTTGGTCAGCTC
>PMUP01000090.1:43202-43338 GCA_003166865.1 Bryobacterales bacterium | reverse complement strand
CTTGGTCGATTAGCCCCGTGAAGGGAAGCATCGCGCCGAGCGGCTTATACACGGCGCCGGGCAGCGTCGCGGATCAGACAACCATTACTGTCAAGGCGACGAACTCTTCCACAAATTCGGACCTTGGCACTGCCAG
>PMUP01000090.1:0-43102 GCA_003166865.1 Bryobacterales bacterium | reverse complement strand
TCGGACCTTGGCACTGCCAGCTTCACTCTCCAGGCATCGCCGAAGCCCAGCGTCAGTCCCACGACGGCAATCGTAGCGCCTTCGGGAACACAGCAGTTTTCCGTTCTCAACCTGCCCTCGGGCGATACCATCACTTGGTCCATTAGCCCGGCAGACGGAAGCATCGCGGCGGGCGGCTTGTACACTGCCCCGAGCACCGTCGCGACACAGACAACTATTACTGTCAAAGCGACGAACTCTTCCACAAGTTCCGTCCTTGGCACTGCCAGCTTTACTCTGCAGGCATCGCCCTCGCCCAGCGTCAGTCCCACGACGGCAACCGTGGCTCCTTCGGCAACGCAGCAGTTTTCCGTTCTCAACCTGCCCTCTGGCGTCACCGTCACTTGGTCGGTTAGCCCCCTGAACGGAAGCATCAACTCGGCCGGCTTATACACTGCGCCGGGCACCGTCGCGACACAAACAGCTATTACTGTCACGGCGACGAACTCTTCCACAAATTCCGTCCTGGGCACTGCCAGCTTTACTCTCCAGGCATCGCCGGCGCCAACCTCAGCCATCGTACTGCCCGTCGAAGTGATGGGTGCGAACCCGACTACGGTGCCAGTCTCATTTACGATACCCTCCGGGTCGAATCTGAGCGGAAAATTGCAGCTATGGCTGCAGATCCATGGACTCGAGTATCAGACGCAAGCCAGCGTGCAGGTCAACGGCGGAGCTTGGATTCCGATCAATGACTCGACTGCAACCTACCTGGGTCACTCGGGCACCTTTGGCGGGATTGGCGGGGGCTTCGCTACCTTACAACTCACAATCAATCTGCCTGCTGGCTCTATCCAAACGGGTCAGAACACGCTGACTTTCAGCTTCAACGGAACCAATGGAATCTCGAGTGGGTTCCGGGTACTGAACCTGAATGTCCTGACAGCCAACGGCAGCCAGCTGATCCCGCAGAGTACCTTCACTCAGGACGACCCGACCACCTGGACTCCGCCCCTGAATGATTCGGCCGACATTCAAGCTGGTCAGTCTCTGTGGCAGACGGCCAACCTGACCACGCCTGGTACGGGCGCCATCCACGCCAAGTGTGCAAACTGCCACGCCCAAGATGGCCGGGATCTAACGTACTTCAACTACTCGAATTTTGCCATTGAAGCGCGCTCCATGTTTCATGGCTTAACGGCTCAACAAGGCGCTCAGATCGCCAGCTACATCCGAACACTGAACGCTCCAGCGTCCAGCTACGCGCGTCCCTGGAATCCGCCTTATCAACCCGGGCCTGGCACGGACTCGCGAGCGGTCTCCGACTGGTCGGCCGGCGCCGGCCTCAGCGCCGTTCTGGACCTGGATGCCGAAAGCCTGCCCTACATCCTGCCCGGAGGCAGCACCGCGAACTTGGCTCAAAGCGGTTACTTGAACCAGCGCGAGATACCGATTGAGCTTCAACTTCGGGACTGGAATCACTGGCTGCCCACCATACATCCCATGGATGCTTTTGGAAGCCAGTTTACCAGCAGTCCTCTATTTACGGGGTACGCCCTGATCCGATCGGAGCTGGTTCCCAATGATCCGACCACTTATCTGGAGTACTACACTGACATCAGTCTGCAATGGTTGACAAACCAGAACAGCTTCTATGCGGCGGTCCGTCAGCCTGAGACTTCTTCCGCGTGGAACAACCCAGTCTATGACCGGCAGATCTACTCGGTGGCTCAATGGATGATGGTGAAATCCTGGGAGATTAATCAAGAGTACGGTCTGGAGGGTATGTCCCAGGTTGTGTTCGGGCCGCAGGCGGCGGACCGTGCCTGGTTCAGCAATCAGGCATTCTTTACGTCTCCGCAGATGCTGAAAATCCCGAATCCCTCTCCCGGCATCGGCAATGGCACAGCCCTCGCTCATGACTATGATGCCTTCATCTGGTACCACACGCAATTGATACTCAACGACGGTAACGGACAAGCCCAAGGCACCTGGCCAATCGATCATGGCTATGTGTTGGACTACCTGTATAACAATCTGACGTGGAACAGCGCCGCCATGCAGCCACGTGTGGGCACCGCTGGGTTGTTCATGGAGTGGCTTGCGAAAACACTGCAAGCCAACGATGCTAACGCTTCCAATCCATACTTCATCGCTGCCTTCCCAGGCGAGGTATCCACATGGAGCGAGCTACCATCCACGCAAAAGGTGCAGCTGATGAATGACTGGGTTAACGCTTGGTGGAGCTACGTCCAGGGCCTGACCCGAACACAAATATTTACGGCTGCGAGCGGAGTCACACCAATGGCATCGAAGACCTTCAGCTTGTCGCAACCGGGGAGTTTCACTGGAGATCTGGCGTTCGCGCTACCCCAATTGCGCTTTGACGACGTTAACACTAGCGTACTGGACCAGATTGTGCAGTGGGCGTCCGGCTACTGGCCGAGCTTCAATTGGAGCGATGATCTCGCCAAGCCGTGCCACGTGGGCAATCTCAGCGAGGTGAACTGTCCCTAGATGGCTGGCAGGTGTGAGGGCGTAAGCCGGGCAAGAACCGGAGAACTGCGCCCTGGCCCTTTCCGGCTGGTCGAGTTTATTGCGATGGCCGCATCCAAGACCGCTTCTGTAGATCCCGCGCCTCGTTCATCGCGCGCCGGGAGCATCTTGCAGCTCGACGAGAACTGAGGAGTCGCGCAGGCCAGGAACAGGTTCCGAATCGAGAAGTTTCACTAGGAGCTTGCTGAAAAAACCGCGCGGTCTCGGCCCTGACTACTTTTGTGAGTGGGGTTGTAGCATACTTGCCGCCGGCCTCGTCATCTGCTGCAAACCGAGCCACACGTTTCCTTTGATAAGTGACCGCGACCTCGCTTCCTTCCATCACGCCGATCGGCGAAAGCTAGGCTAGCGCCGCACTCTTACAGGTCGAGGGCGTTGATCCCAGCTTGCTCGACCAACTAACCGGATGGGCCTCCCGCATCTGGCCCACCTTCAATTCGGCTAAAGATCTCGACATAACCTGCACTAGCGCGGCGACGCAGGGTCCTTACGGCCCCATCAGGTGTCAGTAGTGCCCTTCTAGTTCGATGTGAAAGGGAGTGAGCATTCGCTAAGCCTGCATGAATTCCGCAGCGAACTCCGGCCTGGGCCAGGCGATCTCCTATCTGCTCAAACACAGGGAAAAACTCATGCTGTTTTTGCGAGTGGCGGGGGCGCCCATCGATAACAATCTGGTCGAGCGTGCGCTGAAGAAAGCCATTCTGCATCGCAAGAAATCGCTGTTTTACAAGACCCGGAACGGGGCACTGATGGGCGATCTATTCATGAGTCTGATTCACACCTGCGAACTCAACGGAGTCAATCCGTTCGACTACCTGACGGAACTGCAGAGGCATGCCGGGGAGTTGAAGAGGGAGCCTTGGGAGTGGATGCCGTGGAACTACCGCGAGACGCTGGTTCGACTGGCAACACCCGCGGCCGCGTAATATGATGAATCCTGCCTGGCCGGAAAGGATCGACTCCGGCCATGCTTCGGTGAGACCTCGAAATGGCCGCCAAGCCGCATCTCCAGAACGTAGAATCGGCAGACGTTTTTGGCCAGCGACGGAAACGGCCGAAAATGTTCCGCAACGCCCTGTAATGCCCAGGTGTGCAGAGACGAATGGTCAATATACTTGTGTGACACTCGAGAAATGCCGGGCAACGGGTTTGGGCTCGATCCCGATTTCCGCAAGCTGTGGATCGGCCAGGCGATCTCGCAAATCGGATCCAACATCACTGGCGTCGGCCTGCCCCTCACCGCCGTCCTCGTCCTCAAAGCGTCGCCTCTTCAGATGGGATTCCTGTCCGGAGTGGGCGCGGCGGCCGTACTTATATTTGGCCTCTTCGCCGGAGCCTGGGTGGACCGTCTGCGTCGACGGCCAATCCTGATTGCCGCCGATCTGGGGCGCGCCGTGGTGCTGGGCATCATCCCGCTGGCGGCGATGCTGCACCGGCTGACCATCGGAGACCTCTACCTGGTTGCGGTGGGCAGCAGCATCCTGACCGTCCTGTTCGACGTGAGCTACCAGGCGTATCTGCCCTCGCTTATCGCGCGCGAGAACATCCTTACCGGAAACAGCCGGCTGGCTTTGACCGAGTCGATTGCGCAGATCGCCGGTCCCGGTATCGCCGGCATCCTGGTGCAGCTGATCACGGCGCCCATGGCCATGCTGTTCGACGCTGCATCGTTCGTCTGTTCCGCCATCTCAGTGTGGCTCATCCGCAAACCGGAACCGGTGCCCACGCGCACCCTGGAACCCCATATCGGCCGGGAGATCTCGGAGGGGCTAGGCGCGTCGTGGCGCGATCCATTGCTCCGCGCACTGGCCGGTCGCACAGCCACCAGTGCGTTCTTCTTAGGCTTCGGGAGTAGTCTGTACTTTCTATTTGCGATGCGTGAGCTGGGGTTGACCGCCGCTCTTTTAGGCATCATCATCGCGATCGGCGGGACCTCCGGCTTATTTGGCGCCTTCCTGGCAGAGTGGCTGGTGCGCCGCTTTGGTTTCGGCCGGACTTTCATTGGCTCCGCGGTGGTGATTGGGATAGCGATGCTATTGATACCGCTGGCGCACGGATCGGTGGCGGCCTGCTCCGCTTTTCTGATTGCTGCGCAATTGGGTGACTTGGCGTGGCCAGTCTATACCATCAGCGAACGAAGTTTACGGCAGGCGATCACACCGAATCATCTTCTGGGACGTGTCAATTCCTCCATGCACCTGCTCTTCCATGGCGTTCTGCCGTTGGGCGCGCTCGCGGGCGGCGCCATCGCACAGGCCGTGGGAATGCGGCGAGCGCTGGTGATCGGCGCAATCGGAGTTCTACTTTCGACGATGTGGCTGGTGTTCTCCCCGCTACGCCGACTGCGCGAACTCCCGCATGCCGTGGGCGAAATAAGGGCATGAGGACCGTCTCCCGGAGAACCCACCGCAGGCTCGCCGAAGGGACACGAAAGGGAAGGCCCCTGTCACAAACGCCCTCGGCCGCATCCCCGAAGCGTTGGTGCACCCAGCTAATTTGCAGCTCGATAGCCAGCAAGGAAATCTAACACCCCCACTTCAGCTCAAAGCCAGTCCCGCCAATACCTCAAGACCTTCAGATTCAGTGAGTTAAACGCAAAACCCGTTCCTTGCCGCAATTAGTACTAGTACGAACTAGGTCCAATTGTCCTTGGCATTAAGGGGTTTCCGGTGTCAAATAGAGATCTAAGGTGTAGCAGGGATAGGAGTCAAGACGAGATCCATGGGTCAAAACGCGATTTCAAGTCCGGCTTTTCCAGACTCGCTCCAGTCGGTAGAGCTGCAGTACCCAAGCGAAGCTTGGTTTCTTGACGGCGGTTTTCCTTCCCGCGAGCTATACGCAGCGGTTTGCACGTCTGGGCTTTCGGTGGTTCGTCCCCTGCTTCCCCAAAACGGGAGCGACCCGTACGGATGGAATTTTGGCAGCGCTCGCGCCCCGTCCTATTGGGCCTATGGCCGCCTTCGCGCGCTTCTGGCGCTTGGTACATCGCTAGCGCTGCGCCCGAAACGCGTTCTCGAGGTCGCCGCCGGGGATGGCGCACTGTGCGCCTGCCTGCAACAGACTGGCTGCGACGTTACGGCCAACGATCTTCGGCAGGAGAATCTCGATCAAGCGGTTGCACACTTTCGTAACCGCGATGAGATCCGAATGCTGCCTGGGAATGTCTTCGACCTGGACCCGGCTGAAACTGGACGCTTCGATTTAGTGATCGCGTGCGAAATCATTGAACATGTCGCACACCCAGTGGAATTCCTCAGCCAATTGAGGAGATTCCTGACGCCAGGCGGGCATCTTCTTCTAACCACTCCCAACGGCGCATATTTCCGCAACAAACTTCAAACCTATTCCGAGGTCAAGGACTTCACCGCGCTCGAAGCTGGGCAGTTTAAGCCCGACGCGGACGGACATCTGTTCCTGATCACGCCGCCAGAAATGGAAAAAATCGCGTCCCTGGCAGGTTTGAACGTGCAGCAGCTCATGGTTTGGGGAACGCCCTTTATCTCGGGCGAATCCGGCTTCCGAATCTTTTCGAAGATCCTTCCTACCAAGCTATGCCACGCGGTGGAACGCTTCTGTCAACGCTTGAGCGACCCTATTCTGCATAGGTTCGGCAACTCATTGTCGGTTCTGTTGACTGCCAAATAGCGTCAGGTCCGCTCTTCACCGAGCCGCAACGGTCTCATAAAGCGCCAGGACCCGCGAAGTCATGGTTTCCAGGCTGAACTCCTGCCGTGCGCGCAGGCTGGCAGCGCGTCCCAGGAACTGGCGCAGGCTCTGGTGATCCAGCAAGCGATTGATGGCCGCCGCCATGGCTTCGATTTGCACGATGCCGAAGGCCTCGCTGCGAGCCACGGAAGCCAACGCGAAAAGGTCGGCGGCGTGATAGAAGTGGGTCAGACCCAATTCCGCCACAAGCTGGCTTAGCTTCTGGTTGAGCGGCCCATCCCGAAATTTGCGGGACCGGATCGAGCTGCTTCAATGCCGAGGTGAAAGCATTCGAGAGGCTCCACATCGTTCGCGGGGCGAACTCCTCGTGTTCCGGATTGTTTCCACCAATTTGGAGGAAAGGCGAGGATGGTCATGAAAACACAGGCCTATTCTTTGTGGATAGCCCATCATCTCGCGGCCGCGGGGAAGACGACCCTGGGCGAATCGGGGAAGCGAGGCCGCACGGCGGATGGAGTAGTTTTAGCTCTCCGGCTGCGGACACTGCTTCGAAGCGACGAGTCAGCACAACTGGTAACGCAAATGAGCGCTTCCCTGTTGTAGCTGTCCAGTCCTCCGATATCCAGATAATTCAACCCGGAACTCGTTCCGCTCGGCACGGTCACGTTCATCTGGTATCCGGCCCCGACCGCGAGTGGAGTTCCCGGCTCAATGCCAGCGTAGTCAATGGTACCTGTCACGCCGGAGAAATCGACTGACATGTAGCTGGGGTTGGTGGCGTTGCCCGAGGAGTCCAGCGTGCCAAGGCCCGTAAGATAAACCGCCAATTCCTCACCGACCACGGCTGGGTTCCAAGCGCTGACGATCGTATTGTTGGCGTGGAAAACGGCTGGTGCGGAAGTTGCACTGTTGAATATGCCGGGTTGGGTCACCCCCACGTAGTTACTTACTGCGTTCGATGTTCCCAAACTGTTGACCACCTGAATCGAGGCGATGCCGGTGTCGATGCCCAGCGGGATCACCGCGTTGACCTGGCCGGGGCTGACGTAACGGACGGCTGTCGGAGCTCCATTCACCAGCACTTGCACGCCACCCAAGCCGGTGGGGAGAGCGGGGTCTGCAGCAGTTGTGGTTGCCAGGTTGGCCCCGAAAATCGAGATGAATTCTCCGGGCGCGAACTCCGCGGTGAAGGGGGCGGAAGAGCCTGCGTTCACGATGCCGGTCGGATAGATATAGGGCGCGGAAGTGGGAGCCGACGTGTAGTGGGGCCCCTCCATCAGGACCTGGATCCCTAGGAATCCAGAACTCTCGTTCGCAAAGCCGATCGCGAATGTGCCACCCGGGCCGAAGAAGTATTCGTAGTAGAAATCGGTGTACGTGCCGCCCGACACGCTTAGCAGATCGGAGTAAGTGGAATCGGCGACGAAACTGCCGCGTGGTGGGCCCACCGCGTTATCCCGCTGATGCACCAGAATCGCCCCGTTGTTCGCATCTGTGAGGGCGTCATATGCGCCGTAGGTGCTGTTGAGCCAGACACAGTCGCAATTGCTGAACTGGGAATCGTCCTGAAAGAAACCGCCCGTATAGTACGGAGTTTGCGCAGCGGAGAAACCGCTGGCGCCCTGGCGCACGCCGACGATGAAGTCGGTATCCTCGGGATCGCCACCGAAAAAGAAATTACCATCGGGCGAGAAATAAAAGTATTTGGTTCCGGACATCAGTTTACTATCGAGATCAGTGGCCGTCAGTTCGTTATCGAATGTCACAGCCGCAGCGCCGGCGCTGACAGAATAGTTCACCCCGGAGAAAGCCGGCTGCGTCATTGCTGTGATGTTCAACCCGAGGGCCCCGGTGAGGGCCGTGGTGGTGACTGTGCTGCTGGTGCCCGTCATAGTAAATGAGTAATCGCGCGTGTGGATCAAGTCGAGGGTCAGCGCGGGAATGCCTACACCGATAACGGAAAATGTGCCCTGCAACGAAGGCGTCGATGTGGGCGCCGGCGCTGCAAGGAACAGGTCGTTATAACCGGTGTTGTTATCGGTCGTGTTCCCTACCACGACTTTGGATGGGGACACCAGCAAATTGATCTCATCGCCCTCGAATTTGGAGTAAACGAATTTTAGCGGGGTGGACATGTAACCGTAGCCGCTGCCAGTGATGGTGTAGGTGCCGCTGCCAGTAATCGATGTGACCGTGTTTTCGGCCGCATCGGCAGCCTTTGCGGTGAGAGTATAGGTTCCATTACCACCGAAAACGATGTTGCCGTAAACCGCTATAGCTTCCTGAAGATCATTGGCAGAATTATACCCACCGAGCCACATGACCTGGCGGAAGTAGTACGCGCCTTTCAGCAAGCCATTTCCGCTGGTATCCCAGCTTTGCGCGGCGGCGGGCCAGGCAGCCACCATGAACAGAAGCGAAGAGCTCCAAGCGAGTCGTTTCATATTTTGGATATTTGTCACCGATCGTTGTTCGCCTGGCGGACATTACCTCCCAGCTCAGCGCACCAGCGCGATCTAGTTCTTTGATAAGATCCGTTGACCACTTCCGCAATGTGGTGCGAACAGTGGAATCTCTCGCTGATGATTTCGGAGATGGGCGCGCCCGGAGCGCCTGTGCGCTGGCGACGATGCCGTACGGCATCCCGCAGAACGGCCCGCTGAAGACGCGCAGTCAAATAGGCAGCAGCCGAGGAAGGTTAGCGGAGTGCCGCAACGGTCTCATACAGCGCCAGGACGCGCGAAGTCATCGTTTCCAGGCTGAACTCTTGCCGTGCGCGCAGGCTGGCGGCGCGACCCAGAGACTGGCGCAGGCTCTCGTCGTCCAGCAAGCGATTGATGGCCGCCGCCAGTGCGTCCGGATTCTCGGGAGGAACGGTCAAGCCGGTCTGGTTGTGCAGGGAAACGAACGGAACGCCCGAGTCGAGCGAGGTGTTGACAACCGGAATTCCCGCCGCCATGGCTTCGATTTGCACGATGCCGAAGGCCTCGCTGCGAGCCACGGAAGCCAACGCGAAAAGGTCGGCGGCGTGATAGTAGGGGGTCACATCGGCGTTCTGAATCTCGCCGGCGAGAACTACTTTGTCTCCGAGACCCAATTCCGCCACAAGCTGGCTTAGCTTCTGGTTGAGCGGCCCATCGCCGATGATGATCAGCCGTCCACGAACCTGCTGCATGGCGCGTATCAGGTATTCAAAGCCTTTGTAATAGACCAGCCTTCCGACGCTCAGGATCAATCGCTCTCCGTAACGCTCGCGGACTTTATCGACCGCCGCCGGATCCGAGCGTTCGAACTGCTCCACGGCAATGCCATAAGGGATGACGTGGCAGCGGTCCAGGTATCGGGCCAGAACCGGAGAAGTCCGCCGGTAGTCCGGCGAGGTCGCAATGATGGCGGATGCCCGGCGCAGTGCCTGGTGCAAGAAGGGCGCAAACAGAGGTCCCAGCAACTTCTGCCGCACCGTGTCGCTGTGGTAAGTGACCACCAGGCGCCCGCGGTGCCCGCTGGCCAGATAGGCCAGGACCGCGGTTGGATTCGGCAAGTGAATGTGGACGATGTCGGCATCCGGGCGGCGAATGCCGCCGACCATTCCCGGACAAAGCGGACTGGATGCCAGGGTCAGCCGGGTGGGCACTCTCGCGACCCGCACACCTTCGATGCTCTCTTCCACCAGCACGTCATTCTCGCTGGCCACCATCACGCGCAAATCCACCGATCTACGCAGTTCGCCGCACAGAGCTTGGAGATGAGTCTCAATTCCGCCCATGTGCGGCGGATAGAATTTGCCAACGTGGAGCACCCTCAGGTCACGCAGCTTGGAAGCCGCGGGGCCGGACTGGGAATGGTTGCCGGTTTCGAATTGTTCTGCGCTTGGGATCATGCGGCGCTGGGGGCTAGGCTACGACAGGCGCGGGTTGGACAAACAATCCCTGGTTCTCCGAGACCCAATCATAAAGCAGCCCGAGCCCGCGAACGCAGTCCGTTTTCGGCGCCCAACCGAGTTCGGCCTGCGCGCGCCGGATGTCGCTGACGAAAACTTTCTGATCGCCCGGACGCCAGTCGGCGAAGCCGTACGGAATTTTGCGATTCTGGCGCTTCTCGATGTAGGTCAGCAGTTCCAGCAGGGACAACACGTTCGCGCCGCCGCCACCGATGTTGTAGGCCTTGCCGACAGCCCGGTCGCCAGCCGCGAAGGCGGCATCATAAGCATCCAGCAGGTCGTCGACGAAGAGTACGTCGCGCACCTGTTTGCCATCGCCGTAGACGGTGATCGGCCGGCCGAGTTGGCTGGCGATCATGAACCAGGCTACCCAGCCCTGATCCTCGGCGCCGAATTGCCGGTATCCGTAAATGCAGGATTGCCGGAACACGATCGTGCGCAGACCATAAATGCGGTGGTAATCGATCACGTATTGATCGGCGGAGCCTTTGGAACAGCCGTAGGGCGAGTGGAAATCCAGGTTTCTCTGCTCGGAAACACCCGCGGGAAGGGTCTGGTAACCATACCGCCCGTGTTGCTCGGCGACGCCAACGTCGGTCATCTCTCCGTAGACCTTGTTAGTCGAAGAGTAAAGAATCGGTGCGGTGATACCGGCCTCACGGATGGCTTCGAGGACATTGAACGTGCCGAGGGCATTGATCTCGAAGTCTTCGCGCGGCGCTGTCACCGAAGTGGTAACAGCCACCTGGGCCGCCAGGTGGAGCACCCGGCCGGCGTCGCGGTGCTTGCGAAACAGGCGCGCCAAGTCTCCCGCCTGCCGGATGTCCAATTGGACAAATTCCAGCGACCCGCGTCCTTCCAGCCAATCCAGATTTCTTTGGACGCCTTCCCGCGACAAATTGTCGACCACGACTACATGATCGCCGCGACGCAAGTAGCGGCTAGCGGCATTGCAGCCGATGAACCCGGCGCCTCCGGTGATGATGGTTTTCATAAGTTGCTTGTCCTCTCTGGAGCCTAAGCCTCGAATCTGGAGCCCAAGCCCCGAAGCTCGCAGCCTGCTTTTACGCCGTTACGCTCTCTCGCTTTGAACCTTCGGAACCAATAAGTTCCAGGTCAGAGTGAACCATTTCCTTTACCAGGCTCTGAAAGTCGGTCGTGGGGCGCCAGCCGAGCACGCTGCGAGCCTTGCTGGCATCGCCCAGGAGCAGATCGACTTCCGCGGGCCGGTAAAACGTGGGGTCGGCCTTCACCCAGTCGCGATAGTCCAAACCCGCCTCGGCAAACGCCAATTGACAGAACTCCCGGACGCTGTGCGCCTCGCCTGTGGCCACAACATAGTCATCGGACGAAGGCTGCTGCAAGATTAGGTGCATGGCGCGAACATAGTCCCGGGCATGGCCCCAATCGCGCTTGGCGTCCAGATTCCCGAGCTTCAGTTCTTTCGCCATACCGGCCTTGATGCGGGCCACGCCTTCCGTGATCTTGCGCGTAACAAACTCGAAGCCCCGCCGCGGGCTCTCATGGTTGAATAGAATCCCAGAGGCGCAGAACATTCCGTAGGCTTCCCGGTAATTGGTGGTCAGATGGAACCCAGCTACCTTGCTGATTCCATATGGGCTGCGGGGATGAAAGGGAGTGCTCTCCCTTTGGGGAGTCTCGCGCACGTTGCCGAACATTTCGCTCGAACCGGCAAAGTAGAACTTCGCGGACGGCTGCAATTCGCGCAGCGCCGCTAACACGTAATGGGTGCCGCTGATGTTCGCTGTCATGGTGGAAAAGCCGTCGATAAAGCTTTCCCCGACGAAGCTTTGAGCGGCCAGATGATAGCACTCGTCGAACTGATGCTTGCTAAGAACATGGAAAATGCTGGCGTAGCTTTCGAGACTTGCGGCGTGGATCTGAATCTGATTCCGGATACCGCGCAAGCGGCTGAGCCGGTGTGCGGGTTGCTCCAAAGCCACGCGGCGAACCAAGCCGTGTACTTCGTAACCCAGGCCGAGCAGGTATTCAGCCAGATAGCTCCCGTCTTGACCGGTGATTCCGGTAATGAGCGCCTTTTTTTGTGTGGCCGGGTTCATCTTGATCCGCTTTTAGTTTCGGCCGCCGCCGGCAAACTCGATTTCTTCGGGGACGAGGAATCCCGCGTCCAGCCAGACAGTAACTCACCCAAAATCTGACGGATCTTCACCGTCAGCACATCGTATTCGAAATTGGTCTTGGCGATGGCCACGCTTACCGAATGTTGCGCCAGGCGAGCCGGGTCTTGCAACAGAACTCGAACACGGTCCTCCAAGCGTTTGGGATAATCCGGATCCTTGGTCCCATTGTAGGGGACCAGCATGTCCGAGGGCAGAACGCGGGCCGCCTCGCCGACGTCGGTAGAAAGCACGAAGCGGCCACAAGCAAGATAGAGCGGAAGCTTTCCGGTGGTGCGGACCTGTCCCGCCGCGTCATTGGTCTGCGTCGACAAGCAAATGTCCATCACGTTTAGATAGCGCGGGAGCTCGGCATATGGAAGCCGGCCCAGGAACACGATCCGATCCTCCAAACCAAGCGCCGCCGCGCGAGCCTGGAGCTTGGCAAGACCGGAGCCATCTCCAATAATGACGCCCTTCACGCGCTGATCGCGAAGCCGATCGATCAACTCGATCAGTTCCCAGCCGTAGCACATCTCGAGGCTTGGGCTCCAGATAAGACTGCCCAGCAACCCGATGACAGTGCATCCTTCGAGGCCATGCTGGCGGCGCAGTTCATCGTCTGCAAGAGGTCCTCGAGGGAAAAACTGCTGCGTGTCCACTCCATCGGGCACGGCGCCGGCCGCGACACCCTGCCGGGCGAGTAGCTCCTGATGGGGATGGCTCCGCACCACCACGCGATCGCTGCTCCGTATAGCGAACCACTCCAGCAGCCTGGTCAGCTGGAGCCCGACCGGACCGCGGCTGCCGCTCAAGCGGCTGAGTTCATAGATCGCGTCGCCGGTGTCCACAATGCCGCGGCATCCCGAGATGGAGCGGTACAGCGCGGCTGCGATCACCCCCGAGAAGCCCATGTCAAAGACGTAGCACAGCGCCGGACGGACTTGGGTCAGCACCCGAAACATTTGCCAAATCGATTGGAGCTTATTGGCCGACCGGTAGGCGATTTCAATGCGAAACTCGGCATTCAACCGCTGCTCGAAAGAGCGCGCGCGGATACCCATGGCGCCCGCCGCATCGCCGTTCACCAAGAAGACTAATACTGGTCTTTCCATGCGGGCGAAGCTCAAGTTCCCAGCAGCTCCCGGTACACGCCCATGGTTTGATGAGCCACCGTGTCCCACGTCAGACTCTCGACGCTTTTTCGCGCCGCGCATCCCAGGCGGGCCGCCCATGGGCGATCTCGTTCGAGAGATTCCATCTGGCGCGCGAGTTCAGGAACGCTGGCGTCCGCCAGCAATAAGCCATTCACGCCATGCTCAATCAACTCCGAGGCTCCCGCCTCGCGACTGACGATGACGGGCAGCGCACAGGCCATGGCTTCGGAGACAACCATGGCAAAAGCATCGTACGGAGTGGGAAGCACGAAAGCGTCGGCGGCCGCGTAGGCCTTCTCAACCTGGTTAGTAGGCCCGGCGAACACCACGCGATCGCTCACTCCCAGCTCTTGCGCCAATCGCTGATAGGCCTCGGTTCGTGACCGTGACACCAACAGCAGACGGCCTTGGGCGAGTGTGGCCAGGGCTTGGATCGCCCAGCTCGCGCCTTTCCTTAAATCTCCAACATAGAGGAAGACCATTTCGCCATCGGCGAAACCGTGCTGGGCGCGTGCTTCCGATCTCGAGCGTTGCCGGTTGGCGGGTGAAAACAATTCCAGATCCACACCGTGATGGATTACGTGGATGGGCGCCCGGCAGTGGTAATACTCGACGATGTCCCGAGCCACCCGTTTTGAGATCGCGATCACTTCACAATGCGAGGCAAAGCGATACAGCCCATATTCAAGTGTTGTGCCCACCGCATTGAAGATGGTCTCTCGGAAGCTCGCCCCTCCCTCCAGTTTTTGCAGACCCCGATGCCACGCGCGATTGCAGATGTGGGCTGTAAACACGTTTCCGCGCAAACCGCAGAAGCCTTGGCTGTGGATGATGTCGAAGCCACGAGGAATCTGGAAAGTAACCGGCAGAATAAAGCTCAGCACGGTGGTCAGCGCGTTGGCCCGCCAGGCTGGGACCTGGTGGAATTGGATGGGCGCACTGCCGTCGTGATCGATGCGATTGGCAAAGACGTGCACTTCGTGTTCGCGGGCGAAGCGCGTCGCCAATTCAGCGACATAGCGGCTGTGTCCGCCAGACCGGTGATAGTCGTGTACGACATAGGCGATTTTCACAAGGGGTCCGGCTAGTGGCGCTGTCCGAAAAGCGGAACACTGTCGTCCGGTGGACCGGCCTCGGACCTTGGACTTGAGCGCGACAATCTTTTCGCGGCGTCGGTCGCGCTCGCGGCCACCGAGAGCGGAAGACCCCGCAGAGCGAAATGCCCAAACCCGAGCAAACGGAGCAGCGTGCCGGTTCCGGTGCGCTTGTCCATCCAGCGCGTGTCCTGATCGAGTTGGTTGCGGTAGCGCCGGGATTCGAAAAGATAAGGCGACAGTTCCTGCAGCAGCCGCCGGTGCCAACCGAAGAAATTTCGCACCGACCAATAGGGTGCTCCACCCAGCCAGAGCCAAGGTTTACCGGCAGTGGCGTGCAGGAAAGTGGGCTTCGGTTTCAATACACCGCGCAGACGCTCGTTCCAGGAATATCCGAGAGCGCCTCCGGTATGGATGATATCCACCGCGCTGCGGAACACATGCAATGGAATATCCGCGAACTCGGGCGCTCCGATCAGCGCATTGAGAATGTCCTGGTCGCTGGCCATATGAATCGGGCGTTCCTCCACCGGTAGCGACTGGCAAGCGAGGTATTGGGGATCGGCCAGATATTGGGTCCAACGTTCCAGCAGCGGAAGATGCTGTTTTGTCACGCGCAGCACGGAGGAATTCAAGGTGAAGGGCAACGCACGCCGAGCCTCCAGCTTCCAGGCGCGTGTCCGCACCGCGGTGCCTTGATGCCCCAGGCTGGCGGGCTCTTGCGTAATAGCCAAGGTTCGATCGTCCAGATTCTGGAACAAAGGGCGGCAGTCACTGGTAATGATCAGGTCCGAATCCAGCCAGACGGCGCTGCGATGCCCATCCGCCAGCACGGGTTTCAGGGCCTGCGGTTTGCAGTTCCAACTGTTGGCTCCCTCGGGAGCATGGGGGATCCAACGAACCTGTGGGAACTGGCGAACCCATTCGCCGAATTGCGGGTCGCACGGAGGACGGTAGACGTAAACCGGAGTCGCCGGACAAAATGTGCAGACGCTCAGAATGGCCAGGCGAAGTCCGGTTTCGATTTCCGGCCGGTCCTCGGCTAAACAGAATGCGATGTCGCTGGAAGCCATGCTTTACTGTTGGAGCACTTTCTTATAAACGTCGAATGTTTGGCGGGCGTTCTCAGCCCAGGAATAATGCCCGGCGTGTTCGCGCGCCTGCCGCCGCCATGACTCGAAGGCGTTTCGGTCGGCATTTTTTCGCACCATCTGAAGCGCGGCCCGCTTCCAGGCGTCTACGTCCGCGACCGAGCAATAGCTGACCGCGGTCCCTCCCACTTCGCGCAGGGACGCCAGATCGCTGGCCAGCACCGGACAGCCGCACGCGAGGGCTTCGGTGAGCGGCATTCCAAATCCTTCGGACTCGGACGGTTGCAGCAGCAGCGTGGATTGCCGGTAGATGGACGCGAGAACATCGCCAGTCACGAACGGAAGGACTGCGATGGATTCTTCCACTTTGAGATCTCTGGCTAACTGGAGCTGCGCCTCGGTGAACGCGCCGCCAACACGAATCAGCCGCGCGGCGGGCAAGTCCTGGCGGATGGCGGCGAACACGCGCAACAAAATGTCGATCCGTTTTCGAGGAATCGTGCTTCCAACGCTGAGCAGCCTGACCTCACTGGCTACACTCGGCCCCAGCAGCCGGACCGCTTCGGCATCCGCTTCTGGATTCGGTAGCGATGTGAATCGAGGACTTAGTCCCACATGGATCACACTCAAGCGTTCTGGCGGGAAGAGCCGGTAATGCAGAAGCTGATCGCGAGTGGCTGCACTGTTGCAGATGACGTGCGCGGCCTGCTGGAACCCACTCAAGATTCTGCGAGCCATGGCTTGAAACCAGGCAGACCGTTTTTCCTGCTCCGGCTCGAGCAAACAACGGAAGGTGTCCAGATCGTGGCAGGTGACGATGGTCCGGTGCGCGGGAAGCTTGTGGAGCAATTGTGAATAGCTGTGGTCCACCAAGTGAAACAGATCGTAATCGCCGGTTCGGGTCCCGAGCCAACGCGGGTAGTCGAAGAAGCGGTTCAGCAAACGGTCGGCATTCCGGCCGAGCGCACGGGGAAGCATCGGTACGCGCGTCAAGCGCCAGTGGAACTCCGGCCGCAATTGGTCGGCGCTGAGCTGGTGGGGATAGATTTCGGCCAGGGACTGATGGAGCATGTTTCCAGTGACATCCATGCTGGGCCAGCCCTCTTCCAGGAAATCGCAGAGCACCGCGACGCGCAGCTGTTTACTCCGGGCCACGGGCATGCTGGAGAGAGAGCCCGATTCCGGCAGCGTCTGTTGTAATTCCAGTTTCATTCAGGATCGGTTCCAATTGGGCCAGGTGATTCTCGAGAGTAAAGCGCTGCGCGAGTTTCCAAGCTCCCGAGCACAGATGCTGGTAGTGTCCGGGATCGCCCAAGGCTCGAACAATCGCGTCCGCCAGACCGTCGATGGTCGGTGGATCGCCGGGCGCCAGTTCCCCGCTCTCGCCAGCGATCAGCCAATCAGGAATGCCGCCGACCGCGTAGCCAACCGCCGGCACGCCCAAGCAGCCCGCTTCAATGCCCACCAAGCCGAACGGCTCCGGCCACAAGCTAGGCACCGCCAACAGATCCGCTTCGCGCATGAGGTCCAACTTCTGGCGCGTGTGTACCCAGCCTGCGAATTCCACCGTGACTCCGAGGTGCTGGGCTGTTTCTTCGAGCACGCCTCGATCGGGACCATCGCCGGCCACGGTCAAGCTCAGCTGCCGGTCCAGCCTCCGGGCGGCACTTGGAATGGCCTGGATCAGATGCTTCGCGCCCTTGATATCGGTGAGCCGGCCCACGAAAATGATTTTTCCGGTCAGGCGCTTGGGCGCGGGCGGCAGGGCGTCTGGAATGACGTCGGTGGTCGGGAGGGGCGCCAGGTGAAGTTTCTCCGCGCTCACGCCGTGACGCTCCATTTCGCGATGCATATACCTGCTAGCCACCAAAATCGCCTGGTGATCGGACAGCCTGGCATTCAATTCAACGTGCCGTTGGTACTCCCGCCACATCGTGCCTGGATTGAGTCCTCCACAGCGGCGCGGGTAGTGGAGTAAGAGGCAGGCCGGGCCAAGCCGGCGCGTACAGATTTGAATCTGCGGAAAGCTGTGGCACTTCCTCCCCGTGGAGCACGTACGATCGTAATTGTGAACGTACAATGCGACTGGGTAGGCTTCGAGCAGGCTGTTCTCTACGGCCACCGACTCCGCGCCATCGAAGCCGTGGCTATAAACGATATCCGGTTTCCATTCCGCCACCGAGCCGAGCACAGCTTTGGCATCCTTCCCCGCTAAGCACCAGGAATGCAGAAATCCCGAGGGAGAATCGATCTGCTCGTGCTTGGGATCCGCAGGATGTTCATACAGGAAGGCGACATCGTGGCCCCGCTCCTGTAAACCGGGCAGCACCGCCTGGAGATATTTCTCAACACCGCCCACTAAGTTGCGATGCGCGGAGGCGATCAGGATGCGCATTCGGAGTACTCCAGAATGGCCGCTCCACGAATCGCCTGGACGGTGTGGGAGAGATCGAATCGTTCGTCATACAGGCGCTTGGCCGCGCGGCCCATGCGATCGCGTTCCGCGGCGTCGCGGCTGAGTTCTCGCACCAGTTCCACGAAAGCCGCCACATCTCCTACCGGCGCCAGCGCAAGCACACCGGCTTCTTTCCAAAACGACGCCGATAACGGCCCATAGGTGGTGACGATTGGTCTTCCGTGCGCCAGCCCAGCCATGAGACTCCCACGCCGGCTGCTAACGCCGTCCGGAAAGGGTTGGATCAGGAGCTGGCAAGCGGCCAGGTGGGTTGAAAGATCTTCCGCTGAAAGAGCTCCTGTGGCGTGAACCCGCCGGCCGAGCACCGGGTTTCTACCCGCCAGTTCTGCTCGAAATTCTTCACTTCCCACACCCATCAGGAGGATGCTTGGCGCGGCGGCATCGTCGCCCAGCCTGGACAAGATTGGTTCGAGGACCGAGGTGATCGGCCATCCGTGTGTTCCGAAATGACCAATCAGGAGCTCGCCGTTCGGGGCATATCGCCGGCGGACGTTCTCCGTGGCTGCAGGATTGTGAATCACTGGAATGTTGCTGGGGATCGGGAGCCACTCGAAATCAATCTCTCGACCGAGCGCGTACGGCCGCAGCAGGTCTTCCCACTCTGGAATCGAGATCCACACCCGCTCGACCGCCCGCAGCAGCAGAATTGTCATCCAGCGTTGGACTGCGGCAGCCAGGGTCTGCTTCCATGTTCTTCCGAACCCCAGGAAGCATTCGTGCGCCATGATCTCCACCCGGTCTCCGGAGCGCGCCGCGCGATTCCTCAGCCAGCGGCAAAATCCGACGTTCATGGATCGATAGCCGTAGGCGTGCGGCACCCATTGCACCAAAATACGGCGGGGTGCTGGAAACCGATCCAATTGTTCGCCCACACGGCGCAGGTCGGCGGACGACAGTGAGCCCAACGCCCGATGAACCACCACCCCCGGCGCTTCGGGACCCGAGTCTGGATTGCGGCAGGGAGCGCACCACACATGCACCTCGTCGCCCTGATCGGCCAGGCCGGCTGCTACCAGACTGGTGTAGTCGCTCACGCCGCCGGGCTGCGGTGGGTATTCCCCGATAATGTGCCAGCAAAGCCGAATGACTTACCCCTGGTTACCCGAAGACACAGCCGCGGGCTTCTCGTGATTCAAGCTCCACTCCCAGGCCGTACGAACGATCTGTTCCAAGCTGGAGCACTGTGGACGCCAGCTCAACACTTGGGCTGCCTTGGATGCCTCCGCGACCAGGCTGGCTGGGTCGCCGCTTCGCCGGGGGCATTCCCGCACCGGAACTTTCCTGTGCGCCACCTGTTCCACCATCGCCACTACTTCGCGAACCGAGTAGCCTACGCCAGTCCCGAGATTGAAAGCATCGCTCGGTCCGCCCGCGTTCAAATACCGCAAGGCAGCAACGTGGGCGTCGGCAAGATCGCTGACATGCAGATAGTCGCGAATCGCGGTTCCATCCGGCGTATCGTAGTCGGTACCATAGATGTCGAGCGCGCCTCGCGATCCCAACGCGGCCGACAACGCCACCGGAATCAAGTGCGTTTCAGGATCGTGGCACTCGCCGAGTTTACCCTCCGGATCCGCGCCGGCGGCATTGAAATAGCGTAGTGCGACGGCGGCGAATCCATGAATGCTGCTATACCAATGCAGCAGCCGTTCGACCATCAACTTGGACTCGCCATACGGATTGGCCGGCCGCTGAACGTGATCTTCGGAGATGGGAATTTGTTGAGGATGTCCGTAGGTGGCGCAAGTGGAAGAGAACACAATTTTCCTCACTTGCTCTTCACGCATGGCCTCCAGCAGGTTCAGCGTCGAGACCACATTGTTCTGGAAGTATCGGCCGGGCGCCTGCATGGACTCGCCGACATAGGCAAACGCCGCGAAATGCATGACCGCGTCAATGGAATACTCACGGAGCACCTGCCGGAGCGCGGCTTGATCGCCCACGTCCGCCTGCACAAAAGGTCCCCATCGAACTGCTTCGCGATGCCCGCGGCTGAGGTTGTCCACCACCACCGGCTCGAAGCCGGCTTTTGACAATCCCTTGGCCGCGTGACTGCCGATGTAGCCCGCGCCTCCCGTGACTAAGACCTTCATATTTTTATTTGACATCCGCGGTGCGGCAGTGAAACCAGTCCGAGAGTTGATCGAGTTGCGCGAGACCCGCATAGCGCTCGACATCCGCGCGGGCTCTCTGGCCCATGGACCAAAGTTCTTCCCGCCGCAACAGCGCTTGCTCCAAAGCGGCGGCCAAAGCTTCCACGTCGCCGGCCGGAACCAGCCAGCCACTCTGGCCGTGCCGCACGCATTCGCTGGCGCCGGCTTCACGAGTAACGATCACCGGCAAGCCGCAAGCCAATCCTTCCACCAAAACAAATGGCAGACCATCTTCGAGTGTGGGGATCACAAGCAATTCCGAACCCTGATAGACCGGCAGCGAATCGCCCGGCGCTACTTCGATCTGGAGTCCGGCGCTCTCGCGCGCCAGTAGCTTTGCGCAGCCCCGGTCGCCAGTTGCGCCCACGATTCGCAGTTGGATTCGCTTGGCGCCCGCGGCGCGGATGGCTTCGAGCAGATATACAAATCCCTTGCGCAGATCCAAGCTGCCGACGTAGCAAACACGCAACGGTCCGTGGTCCGGTGGGCGCGCGGCCGCCGGACAAAACCGCTCGAGATTCACGGTCTGGTGCAGCACATGCAGCTTGTGTTCAGGAACCCCGAAGCGCAGCATGGACTGTTTGCCCCATTCCGAATACACGCGAATGCGGCCGGCTAATTCATATTCTTCCTCCACCCGCGCGACCGTCGCCGCCGAAGGAGGGCCATGAAACCTGGTCCCAAACCAGCGCCGCGCCTCTTTCTCGCACACTTGTTGAAAGTTGCGGATATGACCGTTGGGATTGTCCAGCACGGTTGGGATAGATTCGCGGCGGCACCAGCGCAGCGATTCCAAGGCGACCTGAGTGAACATGTAGCACGAGTCAGGGCGCAAGCGCTGCAATTCCCCAGCTGCCCAGCGTCCCAGGTGGCGATCGCGTAATGACGTTACCAGGCCTGGCCGCCACCGCAGCCAGGTGTAGCCCACCATCCAGGAGGGAATTCCTGGGGGCGATTCCATCCAGGTTGCCTGCGGCGTTCCTCCCGGTAAAGACCACGGACCAGATGGCCGGGCTGGGCCCAACGCGAAAACTTCCGCCGCGCCTTTGGCCGCCGCCGATATTCCAGCGGCTACAGAATGGCCTAGACCTCCGATGCCGGGTGCGCTTCCATACACGACTGCAACTCGGCCAGGCCGGCTCACACCATCCATTCCAGGCCCGGATTCACGCTGAGAATCTCATTTGCAGCGCCACGAATCGGGCGCGAAAGGACGCCATCAGCGGCCGCACGTAGTTTCCCAAGGGCGCACGCAACAGGTTGGGAAGCATAACCAGACCATAGATCGCAGCCACCGCCAAGGCGGCCAGGCCGGCTTGGACCAGGCTCTTGGGCGTCCAGCGGAGGGCCACGAAGGTGGCCCCGGCGATCATCAACAAGAAACGCCAGAACCATCCACCCAGCATCCCGCGCAGGAGTTCAGGGATAGAGGTATCGGTATCCTGCCCAATGATGCGCAGATTGAGCGGCAGACTTACCAGGCAAGCGCCCACTGTGGTGCCGACTGGCGCCCCAACCAGCCCCCACAACTTTACGAACACCAGGCAACATCCAGCCGTGACCACACCGTCCGCCAAATTGGTCAGCGAAATTCTGCGTTGATGATCGAAACAGAAGACCGTATAGGACGTGGTGGTCGTCCAATGACGAACCACCATGCTCATCAGGATCGCGAGAGTGAGCCAGATGCCGCCGTATTGCTCGCCATATTGCCGCGCCGTGACCCACCAATCGACAAACCAATGGTTCACTACCACGACCACGCAGAATACCAAGCCGCTGAATGTCAGCATGGCCTGATTCAGCGCACTCAGCGCTTGAAACACCCGCTGGCGGGACTCACCAGTCTTGAGCTCGGAAAGAGCCGGCACGGCTGTGTGCATCAGCGTGCTGGCCTGATTGCCGAGCACGCCGGGCAGCTTTCCGGTGAAAGAATACGGCACCACCGCGGTGGGACTCAGCACCCTGCCGATGATCAACAGGTCCGTGTTGCTGATCAGTAATTGCGCCACTTGAGCTACGCTGAACCAAGACCCCTTGCCCAGCTGCGTGCGAACCGAGCTCCAGACCACGGGCGGCAATCGGCGTGGCAATACCCCCGGAAAACGGGTCTTCAATCGATAATAGTAGAGCGGCGTCATGGCAACCTGGGTGACCAACCAGCCCAGGGCGAGCGCGTACAGCTTCCAGCCCGCCAGGATCATGGCCACGGTCGCAACCGTGCTCAAGATCCAGACCATGGTCTGAAGCCCGTTCCCAAAAGCGAGGTCCTGCAATCCCTGCAGCAAAGCTGGAAGAATGCGCAAAGGAAAGCCAACCACGAAGGCTAGCAGTGCGACTGCCAGCGGCCCTCGCAAATCGTGCCACTGCGCCGGAATCATCAACCACATGACAAGCGCCAGCAACATCACAATCGGAAATTGAAATAACACAATGCGGGCGGTACGCCCGACGATCTCCGGCAAATCTTCGGCTTTCGCGCTCCCGCCGGCGCGGCCCGTGGCATAAGCTGTTTCTAACGGCAGCAAAGCCACCACGCCGAAGTCGGTGAGAGTCAGGTAAGTCAGCAGTTGCGTGCCCACCAGCCACAGCCCGTAGTCATGCTGGCCAATGTGGCGCAGATAGAACGGCATGAGCCAGAAGCCCGCTAGAACCAGCAGTCCCTGATAACCATAAGTCATCACCAGACCACCCAGGAAACGATGCGTGCGGCTGGCGGGAATAGTAGCGTTCATTTCAAACCATGCTCGGACGGCGCTCCGCGTGGCTATGACCAGCTGCCATGGAGCGCCAATCGCGGGACGATATTTAGCGTGCTTGGGCCGGGACGTAGCCGATCGGCTGCACTGGCCGGCGCGCCAGATTTGGAACCGTTGCTTCGCGCTCTTCTGGCGTAGATGTCCAGCCCATCCCCATGACCAGGAACACTGTGCCGGGGATGGAGGTCAGCATTCCTAAACCGATAAAGGCCGTTCCTAAATCAATGGCCACCAAGCACCACACCAGCCGGCGGCTGGTGGCCCAAGGACCCTTGGCAAAGGCAGTCGGGGCCTGGAGGATGAACCAAACCACCAGGCTCACCCAAAGCAACAGGCCGATTATGCCCTGTTCGCCGAGAACTCGAGCGTATTCATTTTCCATCGCAATGGGATTCCTAACTTGTCCTTGAAGAAAATATGGGATGCTGCTGCCTGCGCCGCCCAATCCATTTCCCATGGGGTACTCGGTGAGAAGTTCGAAGAAGCCACGGTTCACGCTTCCGGCGACGCGATCGACAACACCTTCCGTATCGCCGAGTGTCTTGAACCGCTGGAAGCGGACATTCCCCATGGCGATCAACCCAATTGCGGCAATGATCACGAGGAAGAACGCTTTCTGGCTGGTTTTCATCTTGGTTGTAAAGATCACGAACAGAATCATCGCGCTGCCGAAAATGAAATTTGTGCGAGTGGCGGACAGCAGCACTCCCAGCATGGCGACAAAGATGCCGGCCAAAGCCAAAAGGCGGTTGCGTTTGGTTTCGGCCTTGGTCCACAGCCCCACCAGAAAAGGCATGGTCATGACCATGGTGCCCCCAAACGAGTGCGCGCTTGTAAACGTCGCTGGGATGCGGTAGAAGCCGCCTCCGGCATCGGCGCTGTTGTAGATGATCTGCGTTACCGGGCTGATCGGAAAAAACCGCGGCAAACCCATGAAGTATTCCGCTCCGGCGAAGGCCACCGCCGCCAAATTCAGCACGGCCAGTCCAACAGAAAGCTCCACCAGATCCTTTTGCTTCAGCCGACTCCCGATGAACAGCAACGGAATAAAGAAAGTATTTCCACGCAGCCCCACCAGGGAGATCAACAACGGCTGGAACGGAAGCACAACCAGGAGAATGGGCCAGGCAATCAGAAGAATCGTCCAGAGTTGGATTACCGCGGAGCGCTTCTTCTCCCGCGGATTCGAGGTATGCCAACAGGGGGATAGAAACAGACCGATCATGCCCGCGTCAAAAATGAAATGCGAGAATGCCGTGAGCAGGTTTGCGCGCAGGATGCCATAGAAATATCCAAACGCGAGCAGCATGACGAGGCCCTGGCCGAGCGAGCGCCGTCCCGCCAGGTAGCAGGCCACAAACGCGATAACGCACAACAATAGCGCGATCATGATTCGCCGTTGCGCCGGATTCGAGACATGCGGTCCAGCAGACCCATCTGCTTGGCGGGGTCGCACAGCGCCAGGGCGCGTGCCGCGCCACTTCGGGTCAAGTCCGCTCGTAACTCGGGGCGTTCGATTAACTGTTGCAGCGCCGCCGCGAGTCCGGCAACGTCGCCCGGCTGGACCAGCAACCCGCAGGATTCGTCGACAATTTCCAGCGCCCCTCCCAATGCGGAAGTGACCACCGGCCGGCCGGCGCTGAGCGCTTCGACAAAGCTGATACCAAACGAGTCGGGGGTTTCGTTCGGTTGGCAAAAGATGTCCGCCGCCGCAAGCAACGCCGGGATGTCCGCGCGTTGTCCCAAAAAGCGGACGCGTTCCTGGAGTCCCAGGACCGCGGCAGTCCGTTGCAGCTCGCTAAGGTACTCCCGCTCTTCGGGCCGCTGCGCGCCGCCCACCATCCAGCAAACCCAGGGCGTGGGAAGCTGCTTCAGCCGCCCCAGCGCTTCCAGGTGCACCAAGTGACCCTTGCAGGCCTCTATCCGGCTCACTTGAATGATCACTACGGTCGCTTCGTTCAGGCCTTGCTGCTGGCGAAATAGAGAACGAGTCTGGCCGGCTGAGGAGAACGCAGTCAGCTCCACGGGAGGATAAATGACACCGTGCGGCGACTGGGGGAAGAGATTTGCCAATCCGCTCTCGGTATAGTTGCTGTTGGCGATGGCCAGGTCCGGTGTGATCCGGCGGGCCAGCCACTCCAGCCATCCACGGCCGCTATGAAAGGCATGCGCGCAGAAACCCAGCCGTTGACCTGCCGCCTTCACCGCCGGGCCAAACACTGCAAACGACCAGGGCATGTGGCAGATCACCAAGTCAAAGTGTTCGGAACGGAGAATCTCACGCAACTGACGGCGCGCGCGCCACACCGTCCATGGACGGCTGATCCGGACCTGCCCGAGCCGGTAGACGGGCGCGCCAGCCTCAATCAGCTCCCGGCTTAGCCGTCCCTCGTGACACACCGCGAAATGCGACTCCATGTGAGGACACAGGTGTCCTAGACGCGCCAGTGTCACCAGAATGGATTCCACGCCTCCATATAGGTTGCCGCTATTGACGTGCAGGATGCGGGAACGTTCGCCCGGCCCAGCCTCAGCCACTGGCGCATTGCTAATTTTCCGGTACAAAGTCACCAATTCGTTTGCAAGACGCGTTCCGTGATACAGCCGCTCCGCCGTAGCCCGGCCCGCCTGGCCGAGCCTGCGCCGCAATGCCTGGTCGCCGGCCAGGCGCAGAATCTGTTGGGCTAGAAGCGCCGCATCGCCGGGCGGATGACCGAGCGCGTCCTCACCATCGCTAAATATCTCGGAAGCTCCTCCAGCCTGACTGGCAATGACCGCGGCGCCACAGGCCATGCCCTCGATGATCACCATCCCGAAAGGCTCAGGCTGCGTGCTGGCATGCACGATGATGTCAAGGGATCGCATCGCCGCGGGAATATCTTCCAGAAAACCGGTGAACCCGACTTGGCCGGCCAGCCCCAATCGCTCAGCCTCCTTTTGAAGCTCGAGCGCGGACCATTGGCTGCCATCGGTTTGGTAAATGGGGCCGCCGATGATGTAACCACGAATTGGAACGTCGGGAGAAACACGCGCCAGCGCTTCCAGGAAAACCTTGTGCCCCTTCCAGCGCGCGAAGGTCGCGATCAAGCCGACCCGAACCGTTCCAGGAGCCGGAGGTGCGAGCCCGGCTTTGGCATCCAGGTCCAGCCGGTCGCCCTGGGGCGAGAAGCGCTCCAAATCGATCGCGTTGTAGATGGGTACAATGCGCAGGCCGGGCAACACCTGCTCCAGGTCCTTGGCCACGCTCCTGGAATTGACGATCGCAACGCTACAGGCCTTTCGAAATGGCCACAGCAAGCGGCGCATCAACCGGCGCGGACTAACGTAGTCGTGAATATGCCAGATCAGGGGCGTCTGGCGCGGGCGGGTCCAAGCTCCCAGCAGATGCATTTTGAACCCGTTGGTGTGAATGATGTCCGGCTGGATTTTCGCCAGCCAGCGAGAAAGATCGCGCGCGTACCTTGCGGTGGGTACGGCTGCTTTCAGTAAACCAACCAGAGCCGTCCATCGCCCGCTATCGCCCAAGCGTGCCAGCGCCGGCGGAAAAGGCTGCACCAAGACTCTCACTCCGAGGCCGCGCGCGATCGCGGCCAGCGGGCCGTCTTCACCCAGCACCAGCCAAAGCTCCCAGTCCGGTTGCGCGGCCCGGACGCTCGCCAATAGCTCGCGCAGGCTGGTTTCTGCGCCACCCAACCGGCCGCCGGGATTCAGATAGACAATTCGCACGTGCACTCAAACCGAAGCCGACGAGGGCGTCGGCCGCAGTCCAGGGGGCCTGCCCCACGCGGGACACTAGTGGACAGATGCAAAATGCTGCGCGAGTAATGGAAAGATGCGCTGGGTGAATTGCTCGCAGTTGGTCAACTCTTTGTCCAGCGTGGAACCGCCCAAGGGAGCGATCACCCGCACCAGACTGACGTCGGAGCGCCGATACCGGATGAGGTCCGGTAACAGCCGCAGCTTGGCCCGAAATTCCTCGGCCCACACATCCCGATCGTTTTGGTACCAATACAGAACCAGGATGCGGTCGTTGGATTTCTCCATGGTGAACTGGTTCACCGGAATACCCCCGGGCCACCCAGGCACCGCGATGTTGACGATCTTCGACGAACTCACCAGCCAGCCCGACCCCGGCAAACAAATCTTGGGAGAGTGCGGACCGTAGGTGTTTTGCAGCGACTTGAAATACGCTACGAACAGGTCAATGGTCGCGCCACCCCGTTGGTCGGCATAGTCCCTCAGAATGTATTCGTCCGGCTTCAGGTAGGCTGTGACATCCGGCCCAATCGATTCTTCCGAAGAGGCTTTCCAAGGTCCCATCTGCCAGGGAAGATCATGTAACTTGGGAACGCCGATCTTTTGTTCGTCGATCTTGAGCATGCGCGTGGCGCCGGCCTGTAACACCAGGATCAAGCAGGCTCCGGCAAACAGAGGCAGCCGCATGGTGGCAAACAATTTCGACTTATTCATATTGGATGGTGACCCCGCCAAGCTTTGGCGATCGATTGCAGCATCAGATGTAAGGCGACCACACCCAGGGCCGCGGCGACGACACTGATATAGCCGAAAGCTTCATGCGCCGCGCCGCTGACCAAGGCCGGATTATACTGACCGGCCACGCCGGTTGCCACGATGCGCACCGCGTTTCCAAGAATCGCCACTGGTATCGCCATCGCCAGCAGCACGGCCTTCATGGCCCAGCCTTGCACGAAAAAGTAGTTATACAACACGCACATGAAAAAGATCGCCAGCAAAGAACGGATGCCGCTACAGGCCTCCTCCACCGACAGCTTGATGCCGACCATTTCCAGAATGTTCCCTTCGCGCAAAACCGAGTAGCCCAGCGCCTCCAGGCAGACCTCGCCCAAGCGGCTGGCCAGTACCTGCAAGGACAGGGTGAGGCGCTCAAAGATAAACGTAGGCGGCGCGACCATGAGAATCAGCGTACAAAGTGGATACTTCAATTCCCGGACGGTCCGCCAGCCGAACACGGCTGCAATGAAACCCACCAACGAAATCAGAAAAGCCATGCGGCCGACCCACACCCATTGCGCCGCAATCCCGAGCATGGCTTGCAAGGCGCCCCACCCCAGCAGGAGCAGCCCGGCCGCCGAAGGTTGGCGCGGGATTCTGCCGAGAATCTCTCTTTTGTCCCACGCCATGTAGGCCGCCGCCGGCACCACCAGAATCCCGTGCTCCATGTAGGCGCCGGTATCGAACCAACTGCCATACATGCTGATGAGGATCGGCCAAAAGGCGATGATCAGCAACACGCCCAACACCGCGGTCTCCGCCATTCCGGCGAAAGGGAGGGTCAGGCGCTTGGCGCCGGAGGATATGGGCGTATCCATTCGCTCAGTCCGCTCAGGCTCGGCTCGGGTTTCCATAGTCGTAGTAATACTGCCGCTTGCGATCGCCGCTGAGATTGTAGTCGGTCAGCACCGTTCCGAGCAGCGTCAGCCCGTCTTCCTGGATTCTTTGATAGGCTTCCATAGCGCTTTCCCGGTTGGTAACACCGGCTCTCAGCACCAGGATCAGCGCGTCGGTCAAAGGCGCGATGATGCGCGCGTCAGCCACGCTGAGCAGCGGCGGAGCGTCCACCAGCACCATGTCGTAGCGCTTGGTCAGGGTCTCCAGGATGGTTCGCAAGCGCGGCGAATACAGCGCCTTGGACACATTGTTTTGCGTAACTCGGTTGGGAAGAATCGACAGGCCGGGTAGACCGGTGAACGATCCCAGACGTTCTGGCGGGTATTCGCTGAGCGGCTGATCCTCCAGCAGCAGGTCGATCAGTCCCCACTCGTTGGGGAGGCTGAATTCGCGATGCAGGTGAGGACGCCGGAAGTCGGCGTCCACCAGCAGGACTCTCCGGCCGGTCTCGGCCAAAGCGATCCCCAGGTTTTGCACCACCGTGGTTTTGCCTTCCGCGGGTCCCGGGCTGGTAATCATGATTACCTTTTGGGTCTTGCCCGTAGCCTGGTTCCTCAGGATGGAAGCGAGAGTACCTCGAAAAGACTCGGCGATGAACGCGGGACCGCTTTGCCAGGTAGCCAGGGCGGTCGCAGGATCCTTGTGCACCCCATTGAGCGCGCCAGATTTTGCGCCCCCGCGCCAAGTTGTTTTCGTGAGCGCGTTGCCGTTCTGGCCCAGGTTTGGAATCACGCCCAACTCCGGCGCGTTGAACAGCCGCCGGGAAGCGCCGGGCGCCTTGATGCTGCGGTCCATCCGCTCTCTCAGAAAAACCAGTCCGCCGGCCAGTGCGATGCCAAACATCGTTCCAAAGGAAATATTCAAAACCGGCCGCGGCGCGTAGGGAAGCTCGGGAGTCGTGGCGGCTTCCACAACCCGGATCGGATTGACGGGCACGGAACTGCTCATGTTGGCTTCGTTCTGCTGCACCAGCAGGTTTTGATACATGGCGCGCTGCGTCTCCACCTCGCGCTTGAAAGCGTTGTATTGCGCGGCTTTGCCGCCTTCCGATCCCACCCGCTGCGACTGTCCTTCATAGGCCGCGTTCAACAGCTTCTCCTGCCGGGCCGACGCCTCGTAGTCGTTCTTGATGCGGTGGACGACGCTAGTGACCTCATTTTCGTAAGACTTCTGGACCGAAGCGATCTGCGCGTCTATCTTCTGCACCTTCTCGTGCCTGGAAGTGTAGGTGGTTTCGAGCGCCGCTTTATCGCGCTTCAGACCCTCCAGGTTGGACTGGTAACCTCGCAAAACTCCGTCGTCCAGGATTTCCCCCAATGATTCCGGAGCGTTATGCAGCGTTAGTTCGTAGCGAGTCTGCTTGGCGATCCGTTCGGATTGGATTTTTGCCAGCTCGGCCTTCAGTTGGTTGAGCTTGGTGTCCTCCAGCGTGGCGTCTTGCCCGGCGAAAACATTGCCGGACGATCGCACGTAGTCTTGGAGGTGCTCCTCGGCTTCTTGCACTTTCGTCTTGGTCTCTTCAATCTGGGCGGCCAGCCATTCGCTGGTTCGTTGCGCAGTCTGCATGCGAGACCGCGAACTGTCGTCGGAGAATTCAGCGGCCATGGAATTCAGGTATTGCGCGGCCACGTCCGGGCTGGTGGATTCACAACTCAGCTCGATGAGCCTGGTGCGGATGACGGGCCGTGCATCGAAGGTCGTCATCGCAACGCTGAGTCCCACCCGCGCGGCCTCCAGAGGATCTTGGGTGGCGGGATGAATGCGCTGGCGCAATCGCGAAAAGATATCCCGTCCGGTGGGAGCCAGCGGCACCGTCTCGGACTGCATGCGTTCGGCGCCTTTTTTCAGAAAGCTTCCGCCGTGCATGATGCTGATCTGGGTTTGAATGGTTACTTCGTTGTCGGCCGTACTGCCTCCGCCGTCGGAAGCACCCCCACCCACCCTTGGTAAATTGCCGCTGGAGTTCTGAACCTCCATCAACAGCCGGCCGCGGTACATCTCGGGGCTCAAGACCACCGAAATGAATCCGGCTCCGGCGCCCAGCAGCAACAAAGCCGCCAGCAGCAGCCAGTATTTCCGCAAGAGGCGGCCAGGATTGATTTTATTATCGGTCTCTTCGTCGGCTGGATTCACCATCACATACGGTTGGCGCGCGGGCTCGGGGAACAGTGAGTTCTCGGCTGGGATCAAGCCCTGGTTCAAGCTTGGGTTCGGGTCGTCTGGACCGCCAGAAAGGAATTGCATGGTTATTCTCCTCTCCCCGCGGTTTGGCCCGCAGGAGCCGGCTCGGCCGCGGCGTGAAAGCCGTCCGCGCCGGCGGCAGCGCCCGGGCGAACTTGGCTGGTCGCCAACAAATGCAATTGCTCGGTTACGGCTGCGATGAGACTCTCAAGAACCCGCATCTTTTCTTCCAACTCCTGGCCTTCTCTGTGCCGGTCACCTTCCGCGATGAGCCGCTGTACGGCATTTCGGGCAAGGTCGGAGACACTGCGCGCGCCGCCCTGCTCACACACGCTGCTAAATTGACGGAACTCGTCTTCCGAAATCCGGAAATAAACTAAGCGTTCCCTGGGTTTGAATACCGCCACAGTATCCTCCTGCCTCTCTAACTTGGCTTAAGCGCTGGTCACTGACGTATCCCAATGATTCCGGACAAGCTACCGCCCTTTCAGTCCCATCCGTAGGTCCTGACAGAACTTCCGCACCCTGGCTGTCCCAATGGCTCCGAAACATCTCTCTGATTTACAAATGTACCGTGCGCTTCCTGGAGTATGGCGGATGGCCATGACAAGTGTCAATGAACTTCCCGGTTCAGCCGTTCTTTCACAGTACCAGTACTGGTAATCTATATGAGGATTAAGCGAAACTGGGTCCATGGACAATCCCGCTACTCTCGCGCTCGCACTGCTTGGGCTCAGTGGCGTTGCGCTTGTCGCCCAGCAGAAACCGAAGCCCGCGAAGGCCGCCGCTCCGGATCAGACCAACGTTCTCAATTGCGTCAAAGGCCTGTCGGGTTGCGATATCTCGGTGCTTACTCCCGACGAGATCAAGGAGGTGGCGAGCGCTTCCAGGAAACGTAATGTAGATTACTGCATGGACGGGAGCACGCTCTGCGATCCCACTCGCCTAGCGACGGCGGAGGCCAACGCCGCCCAGTCGGCTCGTTATCGGCGGAACTTGGATAAGTGCCTGAATGGGTCCCCCACCTGCAACCCGCTCCTTATGGAGGCGAAGGACGCGGCGTCCGCACATGCCGCGGCCGCCCAACGAAACTACGACAAGTGCCTGGAAGGCTCCGCGACTTGCGATCCTGGCCGGCTCTCGGCTGGGCAGAGCAAGGCCGTACAATCGGCTGACGCGCGCCGCAATTTGGATCGTTGCATGGCAGGCTCGCCCAGCTGCGATCCTCTTCGGTTGACGGCCAACGAGACTACGGGAGTAAGGGCCTCGGCTCTGCGCCGCAACCTGGACCGCTGCCTGGATGGCCTTTCGACTTGCGACCCTGTGGACCTGTCGGAGACCGAGGCCAAGTCGGTCCGCGTAGCAGCACAAAGGCGAAACCTGTCCACCTGCCAACAGGGATTGGCCAGTTGCCAGCCCATGGAGCTAAAAGACGTCGACCTGGATGCCGCCCGCTCGGCTTTTCAAAGTCGTAACGTCGAGGCGTGTAAGCGAGGACGTCCGTCCTGCGATCCTTCCCTATTGACGGGCCCTGATATGGCTGCGGTGACCGCCGCATTCCAGCAGCGGCGAAACCGGCTGCGGTCGCAAGAGTCCAAGCGCTAGCGTGGTAGCGGCTCAGCGTCGGCTGTCTGTGTTCACAGCCGCTCTTGGCGAATCTTCGCAGCATTCTCATCCGCTTAGAACAACCCCTCCCATGTAGGGTCAAGAGCCGGGTGATACATGTGGGGCAGTTCGGTAGGAGGGGGAATGCACCACATGAGATATCTTGCGTTGGCGCTTGGAATCGGGAGCGCGTTCGCGCAGACTCCCAGCGCCGCGATCACTTCGCCGGGTTCCGGCACTCCCACGCTCAACGCTGACGCCGGCCAGATCAATTACTCGCTCATCAGCACGTGCTCGTCCTGTGGGAACATCGCCGCCGCCGTTTACTATCTGGATGGCTCGGCCTCGTTCCCTGGCTCGGGCGAGCTGCTGGGGATCTCGCGCAGGCCGCCGTACTCGTTCAACTGGAATCCCTATTATGTCGGGAATGGCCTGCACTCGGTCTATGTGGATTATCTCGGCCAGACGAACAACGTCGTTGCCACCAGTCCGGCGGTCAGCTTTTACGTGGAGAATAATCTCCCTCAGAACACCTGCCCGCCCAACGGTTCCGCTTGCTCGGACATCAGCGTAGCACCGGGTCTGGTGGTGGAGATGGGCACCGGTACCGACCTTGACTACTCGATGAACGTCATCTCCTTCTACTCCACCAGCGGCACTCCGGCCATGGTCGGCGGCGGACCGTGCAACCAGACGGCGACGGGTTCAGTCAACTGCGGCAGCACCACCGCCGGCCATACCATCGCAAGCTACGAACGCTGGCAATCGGCTACCGGGACGCTGAGCTGCACGGTCACCAACGGCGGCACGGTGGCTTACGGAACGGCCGCGCAAAACACAGCGGGAGGCTTCACCGGGCAGTGGGTTTACGTGTACGATATCGGCGGCGGAACATCCACCACTCTGACCTGCACGAACTCAACCGGCAGCACCTTCAAGGGCTCGATTGCGTTCGAGATCTCCGGCGTTGTCACCACAAATCCGCTGGACGTGAATGTGGTATGCACCCAGACCACGTGCCCGGTAGGAAATTCCAATCCAATTATTTCGTCGCCGATTGCGTTCGGTTATCCGACCGCGAACGAAATCCTGTTCGCCGGGGGCGCTTACGGCGGTACGCTCACGGCCACACCGGGTCCAGGCTGGACCAACATCTGGAACGAAAACAACGGCATGGCGGTGGAAGAGATCAATCCGCCGGGCGCGTTCTTCGGGGCCGAGCAACTGGTGGCTACGGCCAACGGCGGGCACTCGGCGGTCAGTAAGACTTTCACGGCTTTCGTGGACGGCACCGAAATAAACCAGACCAGCGCTTCCACCGCGGCGACCGCGAGCTTCATTGTCAACCTGACGCAATTTCTCAGCGGCCCACGCCTGGTGGTTGTGCGCGCCGACGGCAATAACTGCCCGGGCTGTATGAATGCCTCTTGGACCGACATGGGCGGCTGGGAGCAAACCCAAACCTTTGCGAACGCCGTCGTGCCGAGCCAGCTTCTGGTGTCGGGACGCGAAATCATCATGGCCGTTAATGGGGCTCCGGTGACAGTCACCGGGACCCATCTATACACCGATGGCGTGACAACCGCACCGGCGGCCATCACCTGCGTAGCGGACCCGAGTCCCCCGCTCGGCGTTTCTTATTTCACGGTCGCCAATAGCGGCGGCAATTGTATCATCACGCCGACGTCTTCGGCCGGGATCGACTTCGCGACCGCGACCGACGCCTATGGCATGAGCCGCGTCTTTTGGCCCTACGTGCTCAACTCCGGCGAGAGCTTGATCGCGGAATTTGGCTCGGACGGCCAAATTCACCAGGGTTATGTCGCTAACGCGATCTGGCTGGCGACTCAGTTTTACAGTGGCGATCCATTAGGACCGCCTGGAGGCAGCGGATCTTTTACTACCTCATCCGCAAATCGAACGGCTCTGGTTGCGGCTTCATTCGCGGCGGCCGGATTCACAGGAGTGGAGTGGGGTTTGGAAGTTCCCGGCAGTTCGCAATCTACGTTCCAGGCCAACATCGCCACCGACATTATGACGGTTGGCGGCAACCTCAGCACCTACGGGGCCGGGAGACTTAAGTATGTCCACCTGATCGAGACCAGCTACGTCGCCGGGACGCCGGACCTCTTCTCAACGGTCTACGGCGCTGCAGCCAGTTGGACCCCGCCGGCGCTGCAGAACGCTACACAACTCTGGGTCAATTCCGGGCTGGTTATCGGATCGAATCAATGCGACGAATGCAATTGGGGAAGCAACCCGCTGGAAGGCACCAACACCAACGGAATTCTGATCGGTACCAACGGGTTCACACAAATCACCGGCAACGGAACCACTTGCCTGATCGACTGGACTTATCCGCTCAGCGATATGTTCACCGGGGCGGACAGGTTCATCCTCACTGGAACTGGGACAGCGCTCGATTACAATGGAGCGACCAACAGCCCGGTCTTCCTTTACAGCGGCTCCATTACAGGAGGAGTGATTACATTTTCTTGCAGCTACACCGGTACGATTACCAGCGGGACGGCTCAAATCAACCCCTACGTGGCCAACACGTTCACGGCTCTTCCGGCTGAGACGCCTTGCTCTTCCACCTCGGGCGTGATACCGCCAGATCCACCCTGCACGCAATGGATTGAATACAATGCCCTGCTCCAGGTTCACACCTGGATCACCAACGTCACCAATTACCCGCCGATATCCTGGTCGCTGGCCAATAACGGCGCTCCCTACGGTCGCACAAATTATTCCGGGCAAGTCGCCGTGGGCGGTGTGAGGATCGGAAATTTTTGGGAGCCGTATTGGACCCCGGGCGGCCTTTACCTGCCCATCCACCACGCGCTCTCATTCATGATCGCCGCTTTGGGCGACACGCTGCGGGAGAGTTTCAATACGATGCAGCGCACCACCCCGGTGATCTCAGAGTCATCCGGGACCATGGTCGATTATTTGTTCCAGGGCTATAAAATCGCGGTCACCAGTTGCGAAGGCAACACGGTCACGACGGCCACGCCGCATTTGGTCCAGAACGTCATCCCCGATGCGACCAAGGTATGGATCAGCGGCTCCTCCGGTTCTGCCTGCGACGGCAACTATTACATCGTCGCCGCGCCTACCGCGTACACGCTGCTCGTGGTTCAAGCGAACGCGAGCTTTGCTCTCGCCAGCACGAACGTCGGCGGGACCATCACGTTTTGCCCGAACGCTCAGTACCCAACATCGCCCTGTAGCGGGGCTAGCTACACAGTCACGACTTTCTCGGCGCAGACTTCCGGCAACAAGCCCGGCCTATTCGCGGACACCCTTTACGGCGCATGTCCGAATACCGTGAAGAACAATCGCGGCCTGGCCTTCACTGTTTCCGGCTCATCGAATGCCAGCATCAACGCCATGGCCGGCTGGTTTGATAGCGGTTACACGACGAATGCGTGTGAGGCTAATGTCGTGGGCGCTTATCAGTGGTGGCGGCAGATCCCGAATCTGTCCTCCAGCGGTGGAACGGCGACCATCGTCCCCGATCTGTGGTATCACCGGGGAATCAGTTGGCCGACCAACAGCGATTCCGGCCCGGTCCAAATGTTTGCCAGTGTGAACGAAATCGCGATCGAAGGCGGCTCCGGGCATCGGGCGTACACCTGGCAGACCGATCCGCAAGGTTCCGATCTTACCCTGATCGGCCCGGGCTCCGCGTGGGTCGGCCCGGACACGCTCGGCAACGTCCAGCAGTTCAGGAATTTGGACTTTAACAATGCAGTTCAGGCAGGGCTCAACTCGGTAAACGACTTCGCGCGCTCGGCTGAGGCGACTCAAGGCCACACCAACCCGAATCTGCTGCACGCGCGCCTGATGAAGTACGAATATCAAACCCGGCTCAACTCGCCCGACTACGGCCCATTTTTCGAGGCGGCCGCCCGCACGGGTTCCTACGGCAATATTCTGATGATCCAGAGCTTCGTGGATGATTCGATCACTTGCACGGCGAACCTCGCGCCTTACTTGATCAGCGGCCAGCCCATCATCCGCTTCGCGATGACCTGGGACTCCATCCAGGCAGTGGATGTAATCGCGGCGGGGGCCACAACGGATTCCAAGACGTGCGCGCCGGGTGAGTTTCGCGCCTACCTTTTCCCGAACAATGCAGCGGCGGAGCTGAATCAACCGGCTATCTCGGCGAAGCTGTCGGATGTGACCAATGCAGCATCCATTCTTGTCCGCTATTCCTATTCGCCGCTTTCGTTCAGAAGTCCATCGGTGGCAGCGCAGACGCTGTACCAGGTGTACAACTGCGGAACTGGAAGCTGTCAGCTTCCGGTCGATAAACAGATTGGCACGATCTACTATGAGCTAGTTTATTTGAACTCAAGCGGAAGAGTCCTGGCCACCTCGGATGTTCAGACTTTATAATTGAATGGGTGAAGCGCCTTCTCTTGTTCCTCATTTTCGGCGCCAGCGCGTTCGCCCAGATGGCTGCCGTCACGAATCCCGGCTCCGGCACTCCCACCCTCAACGCTGACGCCGGCCAGATCAACTACGCCCTCGCCAGCACGTGCTCGGCCTGTGGGAACATCGCCGCCGCCGCTTACTATTTGGATGGCTCGGCCAGCATCCCTGGCTCGGGCGAACTGCTGGGCGTCTCGCGCACGCCGCCGTACTCGTTCAACTGGAACGCCTATTATGCCGGGAATGGCCTGCACACGGTCTATGTGGATTATCTCGGCCTCACGAACACCGTCCTTGCCACCAGCCCGGCGGTTCGTTTCAAAGTTGAAAACAACCTGCCCCAAAACACCTGCTCGACAACTTGCACCGACATAACCGTCGTTCCTGAACTGGTCGCCGAAATCAACCTGGGCTCGGCCCTCGGCTACCTCACCAACGCGGTCAGCTTCTACTCCGCGCGCGGCACTCCGGCCATCGTCGGCGGCGCACCGTGCGGCCGGAGCACATCCGGCACAGTCGACTGCGGCGCCACGGCCGCGGGCCACACGCTCGCCATGTACACGCGTTGGCAATCCAGTTCCGCGACTCTGACCTGCACCACGAACAACGGCGGCACGGTCGCTTATGGAACCATTGCCAAAGGCGGACCAATCGGAACATCCGCGGGCCAGTGGGTTTACGCTTACGACATCCGCGGGGGTCGCGGGACCACGCTGACCTGCAGGAACTCGGCCAGCGCCAGCTTCCTTGGCTCCATCGGGTTTGAGATCTCAGGCACGGTCACCACCAACCCGCTGGATGTGAACGTGGCCGGGACCGGTGGTGGTTCGATAACGATTACGCCAGGTTTTGCCCTGGGGCATTCCGCTAAAAATGAAATCATCTTGGCGGGCAGCACATGGGGCGGGTTGGTCACCGCTACCCATGGCCCTGGATGGACGAACATCTGGAATGAGAACAACTCGCTTGCGGTGGAGGCCATCCAGCCTTCCGGCGCGATCTTCGGCAGCGAACAATTCGCAGTCACGGTCAACGGCCCGAACTCCGGGATCAACAAGACCTTCAAGGCTTTCGTGGATGGGCTTGAGGCAGCTAGCTCCGAGACCATCGCCGCGACAAAGGACATCATCGTCAACACGGCCCAATTTCTCAATGCTCCTCACCAGATGCTGATACGCGTGGATGGCGGCAACTGCCCGGGATGCCGCAACGGAGTGTGGTCCGATATGGGCGGCTGGGAGCAGACACAGACTTTCACGAACGCTGTCGTGCCGAGTCAACTTCTACTGAGCGCTCGCGAAGTGATGCTGACCGCCGGCGGACCTTCGGTCACAATGACGGCGACGGATTTGAACGCGAACGGCTCCACTACCACCGCCAGGCTTACGCGTTGCGTGCCAAATAGCACCACTCACTTCACCATCACCGGCGTCTGCACCGTCAAGCCGACTTCGGCCACCGGGATCGACTTCGTGACAGCGACTGATTCCAACGGTCTGACCCGCGTATTCTGGCCCTTCGTGCTCAATCCCGGCGAGCGCGCAATCCCGAACTTCGGCGCTGATGGTCAGATCCATTCCGGCTATGTTTCCAATTCCATCTGGCGGGCCTCGTCGTTCGTCAGTTGCGATCCTTTCATGCCGCTTCTCGTAGGCGTAACTTCAGCAGTGAACTTGGCAGCCAGCTGGGGACCTGGATTGGCCCAAGCCGGTTTCAACACCATCGAGTGCGGTACTGAAGTGCCTCGTGGACCAGTTCAAAGATCGTTTGAGTCCGCGGTGGCCCGCGAAATCTCAGTGATCGGCGCCAATCTCTCCACCTATGGTCAGGGCAAACTCAAGTGGGTCTACCTGAATAGCAGCAGTTGGTTTCAAACCACCGATACGATGTATGAAACGATGCTCGGGCCCGCGTCTCCCGGGGGCTCGGCGGGCTGGACCATAAACCCCTTCAAATACGTCGTCCAGCAATGGGTGAATTCCGGGATGGTGCAACAAATGATGGCTGTCGATGAAGTCGGCGGCTCGTGGGGAGGCAATCCGCTGGAAGGCACCGATACAGGCGGGATCATCATCGGCACCAATGGCTTTACCGCATTGTCGGGCGACGGAACCACTTGCACCGTGGCCTGGCCGGCGCCTAATAACGACCGTTTCACCGGAGCGCGCAGCTTCATTATCACCGGCTCCGGGACCGCGCTGGATTACAGCTCCAGCACCAATGGTCCGAGGTTCGTCTACAGCTCCCGAACCTCCACTGGCATCACCTTCCCCTGTAGTTATTCCGGCAGGCTCACGAGCGGCGCCACGCAGCTTCACACCTATGTCTACACCACCTTCGACCGTTCGGGGAAAGCCTGTCCTCCAGGCGGATCAAGCTCTGGCCCCTGCACGCGATACCTTCCGTACAACATGTTTTCAACCATTCGCTCCTGGCTCACCAGCGTCCCCAATTTCACGCCCATCGCGTGGCCGCTCCAGGGTTCCTGCTGCACCTACGGGATTTCCAACTGGTCCGGCGCGACTTCGGTGGGCGGCGTCAAGGTCGGAGACTATTGGGAGCAGTATGTAAGCACCGTCGGCACGCCTTACCTCCCGTCCGGTACCGCGATGTCGCCATTGATCTCTCAGATCGGCGACTTGTCGCGGAACAGTTTGAACTACATGGACCGCGCCACGCCATTGATCGGAGAGACCGCCGGCACTGTCATGAATTACAGCATTGGCCCCTATCCGTCCGGCTATCAGATCGCCGTGACTTCTTGCAGCGGCAATACCATCACGACGGCCACCCCGCATCTCATTTACCATGTGACCCCGGAGCAGACCAAACTCACCGTCCACGGCTCAGGCAACGCGGCCTGTGATGGGAACTACTATGTGATCGCAGCGCCCACGGCGACAAAGCTCAGCGTGGTTCTGGCGAACTCGACCTTTTCCGGCTCGGCGACCGGCGGCACGATCACGTTTGCGAATGGCAACACGTATACGCTTGCAACCATCTTCGCGTCAAATTCGCGCAACACCCCTGGAAGTTTCAACAGCACCGTCAACAACACTTGCCCGAACAACTGGAAGAATAACCGAGGCCAGATGTTTACGGTCTCGGGGTCATCGTCGAGCAACGTGAACGCGATGACTGGTTGGTTTGACAACGGATACACACTGAACGTTTGTGAAGCGCCTGGGGCGGGCGGTGCAAGCTGGTGGAGGCAAGTACCGAATTTGTCCTCGACTGGCGGAACGGCCTACATCATTCCAGACGGCGCGTACCGGCGCGGAATCAATTGGGTCTTAAACAGCGACACCAGCCCGCGCGTGATGTTTGCCAGCATAAACGAGCTCGCAATTGAAGGCGGCTCCGGCCACCGCGCTTATCAGATTGCTTACGATCCAGACTATTCCGATCTAACGATGGTTGGCGTCAATTCGGCGATGAGCGCGACCGTGGAAGGAAAAGGCTTGGTGTTCGGTGGGACCGACCTTCTGGACGAAGCGAACCTGTCGGGTATAAATCCAGTCACGGACTTTGGCCGGTCTCAAGAAGCCGCGATGGCACACACTAACCCGAATCTCATTCACGAGCGCATCCTCAAATATGAATATCAGACCCGGCTCAACTCGCCCGACTACGGACAGCAGTTCGAGGCGGCCGCCCGAACGGGAGTCTATGGCAATTTGCTGATGATCCAGAGCTTCGTGGACGCTTCCATCACTTGCACGGCGAACCTCGCTCCTTACTTGATCTCCGGCCAGCCCATTATCCGCTTCTCGATGACCTGGGACTCGATCCAGCCAGTAGATGTAATCGCGGCGGGGACCACAACTGATTCTAAAATGTGCGCGCCCGGTGAGTTTCGCGCCTACCTTTTCCCCAACAACGCAGCGGCGGAACTCAAGCAGCCGCCCATCTCCGCGCGTCTCGCCGACGTGCCCAATGCTACCGACATTGTTATCCAGTACAGCTACTCACCGCTCGCCTTCACTAGCCCGTCGGTGGCCGGACAAATGCTCTATCAGACGTTCGATTGCGGCACTGGGACATGCACGCCACCCTGGGACAGGAACATTGGACCGATCTATTATCGTTTGGTGTACCTCGATAGCAGCGGACGGATACTGACGCCTCCCGGCTTAATACACACGCTTTAGGAGGGGGATGGTACTGAGACGCTGACAGGAAGGGGCACCGCCCAATTCTCACAGGTACTGGTACAACTCTCCCGCAATGCGGCCCGGAAATTCGGCCGCGACTGGGGCGCGTTGGAAGTATACTGTATTGACCGGGACCGCTACTTCATTTTTCGATCAGTGCAGCCAGATGCAGGTACTTCAACAGATCGTCCGATTCGCGCGAAAACCCCCTGGCGAACAATGGTCGAGCCTCCGCTCCAGATTGGGGGAGACGGATTGGTATTGGAAAGTCCATAGTCCGGGGAACGACAGGACACTTTATGTTACTGCGCCTTTCGGCTCGGGACGGAACTATATCATTGAGCTGGTGCTGGAGCACTTTGGAGAAAGAGCGAAATATTTTAGGCAAGGGATGCGCTTCCGTGGACTTCGGACATCGATGCTCTACAGCGGGCATGCCTCTATCAAGCATGTTTCTCGCTATCATGAGTTACCGGAGGTAACGAGCCGTGTAGTGGAAGCGGCCAGATCGCGATTAGCCGATTTAATTTTTATTTATCGTCATCCCCTGGATGCGTTGCTGACAAATTGGGTTTGGTGGCGGAAATTTATTCGCGATGAGATCATGATTACGGGTACTTCCAACGTTTATAAGAACACCGACGAGCTCTGTGCCAATTTGGAACAGAATTTTTCTGACTTTAAGGCCTTTGCCGACGGTGACCCTGCTTTTTTCGCTGCTGCTCCAGGCCCGCGGTTTTTGTCTTTTTCGGAATTTGTCGAGGAAACTGAGCTGTATCTCCAATCCGCCACAGTAGCGTTGCGGCTGGAGGACTTCGTGATCGATCCGCTCAAGGAGTTTTCCAAGATTGTTGAGGTCCTGTCGGATGATCTTGATTTGAGCAGAATACAGGTCGCCCCTCCCAGAACCAAGCCATATGGCTTTTTGGCTGTTCAAAACAAAGTCCCTCAATTCAGAAACTTTATCAATGAGCTGGATGCGGAGACAAAAAGACGGATTGAGAAGATCGGCTATAAGTTGGGCGCCTAGGCGCGAGTCACAATCCGTTTTTAGATTCTCGCCTTGTCTAGCAGGGCCGCACCCCTAACCCGTAGCCCTACCCGTACTAGAACCATCTTCCGAAACCTCTCGCGTTGTGCCACACTAATGGAGTTAAGTTCGTGGCTCCACTGCTAACTGGACGCCGAGACGACACGTTGATGACACTCGACGATGGCATTCGACACTACCGGCACCGGTGCGCTGATTTCTACGATCGACCCACACGTGCTGCTGTGGCTAGCCGTCGCCGCGGCGGTTTCCCGGTTAGCGTCCCTGATCCCCTGTCCCAATCCTCCCAGATCGGCCTTATGGACCGGAAATTGTACGTTCCACTGCGTGAGGAGACATGCAGTTGAGACCTAAGCTTGGTGTGAAGATAGCCAACGAGCCTGTAACTTATTCCGAAGCCGTTCAGGAACTCCTGAAGTCATTTTCTGCGAACCCTTGGTTCATCCACGAATACTGGCCCATGAACGAAGAGCGAATGGCAATGATTATCCGAGACGCCAATGCTCACGCCCCGGGCGGTACTGCCTTCGAAGTTGGGTGCGGAGTGGGTCATATTGCTTACCTGCTCGGCCGTTGCGGTTACCGTGTCAGCGCAACTGACGCTTCGCGCCCGCCAGAACGGAATGCACTCTTTGAGCGGGCCGGCGTGCGGTTCTTGCCATCCAATCTCAATGATTTGGAACTGTTTCCAGAACTTGCGCCGCATAGCTTCGACGTTATTGTCCTGGGCGAAGTGATCGAGCACATTCTGAACCACCCATTTGGTCTGGTGAAGCGGCTCGCCGAACTGCTCCGTCCGGGAGGCCTGATGATCGTGGATACGCCGAACGCCTGCACGCTCTGGAATGGCTGGCGGATGATTACGAATAAATACAGCCTTTGGGGAACTCACCATTTCATCCACGAGCCAAAGTTGAAAGACGGCAAGGTGATTTCGATTGGCGAGATTCACTATCACGAATACAGCCCCGCCGAACTGCGTGGGCTGCTGGAGTCGGCCGGCCTAACCGTTTTGACTACGCGCTTCCTGCCGTGCGGGATTTACGATTCCCAGTCGTGGGCAAAACGCACGGCAAAGCGGTTGCTTTGGCCACTATTGCACACACGATTGTTTGGGGCGGGTCAGTACATTCTCGCAACGAAGCGCAGTTGATATCGGGACTCGAAATTGTCGCCTCGCGCCGCTATTTGTGCTGTGTTTCCCAATCGTATTGGATCTTGGGATGGTC
>PMUP01000071.1 GCA_003166865.1 Bryobacterales bacterium | reverse complement strand
GATGCCTGGAGAGTCAAGCTGGCCGTCCCCAGGACGGATTTTGTGGAAGAGTCCGTCGCAGTGACGGTAACTGTTGTCTGAGCCGCGACGCTGCCCGGCGCCTTGTATAAACCGTCCTTCTTGTCGATGCTTCCGGTCACGGGGCTAATCGACCAAGCGATGGTATCGCCGGAAGGTGGGTTTTGAACGGAAAACTGCTGCGTTCCCGAAGGCGCTACGGTTGCAGTCGTGGGACTGACGCTGGGCGTGGGCGATGCCTGGAGAGTCAAGCTGGCAGTCCCAAGAGTGGCATTTGTGGAAGAGTTCGTCGCAGTGATGGTAATGGTTGTCTGAGCTGCGACGCTGCCCGGCGCCTTGTATAAACCGTCCTTCTTGTTGATGCTTCCGGTCGCCTGGCTAATGGACCAAGTGATGGTGGCGCCGGAGGGCAGGTTTAGAACCGAAAACTGCTGTGTTCCCGAAGGGGCTATGGTTGCCGTCGCGGGAGTGACGCTGGGCGTTGGCGATGCCTGCAGCGTCAAGCTGGCAGTCCCCAGGACAGCCAACGTGGAAGAGTTCGTAGCCGTGACAGTAATCGTGGTCTGAGCCGCGACGTTGCCCGGCGCGGTGTATAAGCCGGCCGAGTTGATGCTTCCGTTCAGGGGGCTAACCGACCAAGTGGCGGTGACGCCAGAGGGCAGGTTTAGAACGGAAAACTGCTGCGTTGCCGCAGGCGCTATGGTTGCCGTCGCTGGGCTGACGCTGGACGGCGGCGGAGAGGCCCGGAGAGTCAAACTGGCGGTCCCAAGGACGGAATTTGTGGAAGAGTTCGTGGCCGTGACAGTAATAGTTGTCTGAGCCGCGACGCTGCCCGGCGCCATGTAAACGCCGCTCTGCGTGATGCTTCCGACCGGCGGGCTAAGCGACCAAGTGACACTGGTGCTAAAGGGCAGGTTGAGAACAGAAAACTGCTGCGTTCCCGAAGGCGCTACGGATGCCGTCGTGGGACTGACACTGGTGGCCGTCGAACTGGGCGGCGGAGTGGGGGTCGGCGGTCCTATCAAAATGGTCGCGCTGGCGGCCTTGACGGGATCGGCCAAGCTGGTCGCCGAGATCGTCACCAGAGTGTCAACGCCGACTGAACCAGGGGCAGAAAATACCCCATTCGTCGATATGGTACCCACGCCCTGCGTGACCGACCAGGTCACCTGTTGGTTGGCGCTGCCGCCAACAGATGCTATGAATTGCTGGGATTGCCCCCCGTACAGATAAGCGAAGGACGGCGATACCGAAATGGTGACTGGGACCGGAGGGGGGGGCGGAGGGTCAGGAATGGTGCCCGTTGAGCCGACCGGTGTTGGAGACAGCTGCACTTGCGCCTGGTAGAGCAACGTACCGGATTGGGCGTACACATAGACGGTGGTGTGTGTGGAGATCGTCGCGGCAGCGGTAAAAAGCCCGGCTGACGTAATCGTGCCGTATTGCGATGGCATCACCATCCAGGTCGGCGTACCGCCCAAAGACTGTTGCACCGAAAACTGCTGTTGCTGGGACGGGCCGAGTGTAGCCATAGCTGGACTGATTTGGGCTTGCGCCGTTGAGCTCGCCCACAGAAAAGCTATTGATAGGAAGAGGAATATTGGTTTGTATGACATGTTTCGGTTTCTATAAGACCAAAGTAGTACCTGACTGCGTTTATGGCCATCACGAGTTCCCCCTAATTAGTACTCGGGTTTGCACGTAGGCTAGACCATCTTCCGCCTGGGTTGCGGTACTAACAACGTAGTTCCTTTGGTACTACCAGTACCAAAGTGTGTCCGCGACAGGAAAGATAGTACTAAAGTAGTGGTGGTTTTAGAACTTTCTGACTGGGTCAAGGTGCATATTGCCAAATCCTGGACCATCCGTCAACCTAAAAATTGCTTAACTTTGGAAAAAAGTTACGCTTTTCCATAGACCGACGCTCAGAACAGTACTGTGGATTACGAATCTAGCGTGTGGAGTGGCTATTCCTTGAGAGTACTGGTACAAACTTCAGTTGTAGCCTAGCCGGAACTCTTAAGGACCGGGCTTTGCCTGCGGCGGAGTGTCATTCGAGCTCCGTTTCGTTTCTTGCAGCCCTCGCGCCATCCTCGCGCCGCTCCAGTGGCCGCCTCTTATGGTCGATCCGTAACAGTGTCGTCCCGAAGGCGCATCGCCGAAAAAAAGCAGGCGCCAACAGCCCAATAATCACCACGCGGCACAGCGCGATTCTAGACAAGAACTTGATCATCGCCCAAATGTTTCCCTTCCGAAGCGATGGCAGGGTCCGCTCCTTGAAGACGGCCCGTGCGGCAACGATTTCCATTTTCATTGGAACGAGAAACAGCGAAAGAAACACGACCCAGCGGACCATTGGATTTCCAAAGATCTTGGGACACGGATAGTTCCACTCCACGAAGTTTTCATACAACATTGCGAACAGGAGTGCCCGATCCTTGCCTGAGAGATCCTCCGAGCGTCGCTGAACCTGCTCCAAGCGCCGGCCCGACCAGGCTTTTCCGTCCCGCGCGACGACCCATGGAACTCCGTTGAAGGTGCTGTCGAGCAGGGTCGCCTGATAAGGGAGACCAAGCCAATCGGAGATATCGCGCATGGTTTCGGCGGTATCAGAGTGCAGATCTTCGAAGCGTATGGTGCGCGTTCGGGATTCCATCCCGAACTGAGGCCGGTCTTTATTGATCAGAAGAAAGAGCGTCGAATAGGGGAGCATGATATGGGTTTGCACCCACTTAAAATGGTGACGAAAGATCCCGTCGCATGAAGAGATCGGATCGCGAATGGTGTGGACGAATTTGGCCTGTGGAAAATCCTCAACTAACTTCCTGGCGGCTGCATTGTCCCACACGTGCTGACAGTAAACTATCAAGGGAGGCGAGCTTGGCGGCCGCCGGCCCAGCGCCAGATTGTACGCGATATGCACGAACAGAAAGAAAGCCCGTCGCGACTCCAGGAATTCCGCAGGCCATTTAGCAGAGAATTCAAGAATAGCTTGCACCGCGGCATAATACTGGTCAGGCGAGATCGCGAAGTCGCCGTCGAAGAACCCAGGATAGTCCGGCTCAAAGGCCGCGTAACCGATCAATTTATCACGCAAGGGCAAGGACTGGTAGCGCTCAAAGAATTCGTACAGTCTCTGGCCGCAACTTTGAGGAAGCAGCATGACGTCCGCGTGTCCGTCGAGATAACTGGAGAGAAGCAACGAACCACTTCTACCCCACATCAAGATCGCCGCGACTCGGTCCATCGCCAGGACATCGTAGTGCCCAAGGTCCTCGATTTTCTCCGCAATGACGCCCCGCAGGTCCTGAGACTCTTCTGTGCGAAATAACGCACGGGCGCGCAGCAGCATTTCTTCCGGGTTGGAAGCCGGCTCCGGCGGCCTGGCTCGTCCTTTTACGAACGGGAAGCGCACTGAGCGTTATTCCTCCAGTGCTGGATCGATGATTCAGTCATTTTACGAGGCTCCGTTCGAACTCATTTTGCGAAGCTCCGTATGAATGACGGCCATGGCCGACCTGCAACAATGTCGTTCCGGAGGCACGTCGCCGAAAAAACACAGACACCAAGATCCCAATGATCTTCAGGCGGCACAAGCCGATTCCAAGTAAGCACCTTATCACAGACGATATGTTTCCGTGCCGTAGCGCTGGCAGGATTCTGCGCTTGAACATGACCCGCGCGGCAGTGATCTCCATTTTCATCGGAACAAGAAAGAGCGAAACAAACACCATGCAACGGACCATTGGATTTCCAAAGGTCTTTGGACAGGGATAGTTCCAGGCCACGAAGTTCTCATAGAACAATGCGAACAGGAGCGCTCGATCCTTAGGTGAAAGATCCCCGGAGTGCCGCTGGATCTGCTCCGAACGCCGGCCCGACCAGGCTTTTCCGTCCCGCGCGACGACCCATGGAACTCCGTTGAAGGTGCTGTCGAGTAAGCTCGCCTGATAGGGGAGACCAAGCCAGTCAGTGAGATCGCGCATAGTTTCGGCAAGATCACGGTGCAGGTCTTCGAAGCGTATGGTCCGCGTCCGGGATTCCATCCCGAAATGAGGCCGATCGGTATTATTCAGACAAGCGAGCGCCGAATAGGGGGCTCGGATGTAAGTTCGCGGCAAAGGTTCGGGTAAGGCATCCAACAGGAAATGAAACATCCCGTTACAGGAAGAGATTGGGTCGCGAACGGTGTGGACGAATCTGGTCTGCGGAAAGTCCTCAACCAATTGCCTTGCCGCTACGTTACCCCACGCGTGTTGCGCGTACACTATCCATGGCTGCGAGCTTACCGGCCGCCGGCCCAGCGCCAGATTGTAGGCGATATGGACGAATAGAAAGAACGCCCGGCGCGACTCCAGGAATTCCGGTGGCCATTCAGCGTAGAACTCAAGAATAGCTTGTACCGCGGCATAATACTGGGCAGGCGAGATCGCGAACTGGCCTTCGAAAAACCGAGGATAGTCCGGCTCAAAGGCCGCGTATGCGAGTAATTTATCACGCCAGGCCAACGCCGGGTAGCGCTCAAAGAATTCGTGCAGTCTCCAGCCGCAAAGTTCAGGAAGGAGCATGACGTCGTCATGTCCGTCCAGATAGCTGGACAGAAGCAGCGACCCACTTCTGCCCCAACTCAGAATCGCCACGACTCTGTCCATCGCCAGGACATCGTAGTGCCGAAGGTCCTCGATTTTCTCCGCAATGACGCCGCGCAAATCCGCAGACTGTTCCGCGCAAAATAAAGCCTTGGCGCGCTGCCGGATTTCTTCCGGGTTGGAGGTCACGGCGCTGGTCTCCATTCCACGATCGCGATGCTTAGGTGCGCCGCGCCGCCCAAGCGCGCGTCAGATACGTGGTCTTGATTTCGGCGAGACCGGCGGTCTTGCGTTCCACAAACGCGAGAAACTTGTCGAACAGATCCGACCCAAGCTGTACCCGCAAATCGTTAACCGAGCGCCAGGCGCCCATATATTGCGCGGGGGTTTGAGTGGCTGAATGCCGCCCTTCAAGATAGACCACGTCGTCGAAGCCCTGCTTGGCCCACAACAGGCCGGTCAGTCTTTCGGGAAGGCCGGAGCGTCCCGAGGAAACCCGTTTCACGGCCGGGTTCAGCCGCGTGATTTCCTGTTCGATTTCGACCAGCAAAGGGTTGAGCTCGACCATGCGTGGATTCCACAGGGCCACGAAACGTCCGCCGGGCCGCAAGATTCGCTGGAACTCCGCGCAGGCCTTGTCGAAGTCGGTCCAATGAAAAGACGAGGCCATGCTGACAAGATCGTAAGCTCTCGCATCCAGGCCGGTTTCCTCGGCGGAACCACGGCGCCAGGAGATTCTGTTTTCCGGCGTCAGCATGCCATTGCGCCGCATCTCATCGCTGGGCTCGACGGCCGTAACGGAATGGAGGTTTCGCGCAGCCAGCATCCTGGTCCAGATGCCGGTTCCAGCACCGACGTCGGCCGCATCCACTTCGCCGGCCGGCCGCCCGACCAGCGCCAGAACCGCTGTAACGATGCTGGGAGCATAGCCGGGACGATACTGGGCATAGTCACCGGCGAGGCTGTCGAAATTACCGTGCTTGAGTACTGTTTCAGTCGTTTTGGTTTCAGTCATTTTGTGAGGCTCCGTTTGAATTTATTTTGCGAGGCTCCGTGGAGTTCAGTTTTCCAGGCAAAGGTCGCCCTCCCGGATCATTTGCTCGTAGAGTTCCAAGTCGCCCGAACTGTCAATCTCGCCCCATTGCCCGGCAATACTCACGGTGCTGATAGGAAAGCCCGAGTCCAGCAATCGGCGGAGAAGCGTGGTCATGTCCATGGCGTCGCGAGTCTTTTGATCCACGGCGGCGAGCACCGCTTCCACCGCGCGCCATCCCTCTGGAGTGAATTTGAGCAGTCCCATATACTGCCCTTCGATATCGTCGATTTGGGTTGTACGTCTTCCAATATCGATCAGGTTCCCGCGGGCATCCGTTCGAAATGTTTCCGCGTCGCTCAGCGGATCGGCAAACCGCCGGCTCCACAAGCTTAGCCAACTGGGATCGTAGGCTACCACCAGATCACCGGATGACGCGGCCAGGTCCCGTACGATGTCGCGCCCATAAAAAATGTCGGCATAGCTGATGACCACCGGGCCGGATCGTAACCAGGCTCCAGCCGCTACCAGCGACATCACCATATTCGTTTCGGCCCAGCGCGGGTTTTCGAAATACGTGACGTCCGGGATGTTGATCTTATGTGGAAGATAACCGCGTACGATCCCGATGCTGGAAACGCCACCGCCGCGCAGCGCCGCGATTTGACGGCTGATGAGCGGCTTGTCGGCGAGCTCGACCAGGCATTTCGGCCGATCCTCGGTATGAGGACCCAGGCGGCTACCGCGTCCGGCGGCGAGAATGACGGCACGCATTGTTCAGGCTCCAAAAAATCCGGAAAACAGGGCAACGTCATCCGCGGTAAACGGGTCCAGACGTTCGGGATGCCACATCACGCCGATCATACGACACTTTGCGTGCTTGACAGCCTTGATCACTCCATCGTCGGCAATGGCCCAAGTCATTAGTGGGGGGTGGACCTCGCTGGCTCCGAAGTTATGAAAGCTGTTCACTTCCACGTTACGGCCGTCGATTGAAATACACTGCCGGGGAGCCACATGACCGGTAACCCGTTCGAGCCGGGTACCAAAGCGGTGTTGAATCATTTGCATTCCCCGGCAAACGCCCAGAACGGGCAAGTCCCGCTGCTCGGCCAGGTCGAGAAGCGCAGTCTCGGTTTCGTCGCGCTCGGGAGCATCGCCTCCATAGGCCGTCAAATCGTTGCCGCCGGTAAGGACGATGCCGTCAACGTTCTTGCAGATCGTCAATGCGGCGTCCACGGAATTAGGGATCGGAATAGGAAGCAGCTCGCACCGCAGGAGGAATTTTACCCAGACCTGATCCAGGCAATCGCGACGCGTGCCGTGCGGGGGGTCGACGGTGACTCGTTGGGTGACGGCAACGGTCCTCACGATACGACCTGGACCTGCTGGTTGCCGCAGTCGAGGCAGATCTTGTCCGCCCTTTTCCAGTGCCCGAATAACGTTTCTCCGGCGCCGATAACGGCCGGCATGGCTAGCTCATTGGCGCGGATCGCCATATGAGAATTAACGCCGCCGAATTGGGTGACAAATCCGGCAATGCCGCGGCTGAAGATCCAATCGAACCCGGGATCGGCGCTGGGTACAAATAAAATCGTATCCTTGAGCTCTTCCGGCGAATCGTCGATGGTACTGACTGGCGCGGTCACGCACTGTTTCGTTATGAAATTGGGATGGATGGACGGCAGGTGGAATGCGAAGGCATCGTCGGGCGAAGAGATCAGGGGCGGCAGCACGATCCGGCGCGTGAGGTTATAACGGCGTTTGCCTTCCGCGACGCTCGCTTTCAGCCGCGCCGGCACGCTGCCACTCTCGGAATAGAGCGCGCGAACGTCGTTGATGTCGAGGAAAGAGCAGTCCTCGGTGGAAAGTCCATTCTCCTCTCCGATCTGCTTGACCAGGGAGAGAGCATCGCTGAGGCTCCGGGTAAAGACGAACTTGGCGTATTCGCGCCCCTCGATTCCACCCTTGATAAAGTGAATGAGGCTGAGGATATCGTGCTCGATGCCGTGTTCTTTCAGCAAACGCTCAATCAAACGCAATTGGCTGACGGACAACAAAAAGTGCGGCGCGCTGGAGTGATGCTTACGGCGATTTGACCAATCGAAGTACAGATCGGGCGCCTCGTCATAACGGGGGGAGAGAATATCGTATGTTCCGGGACGAAGATGCCCGTAGCGGCCCAAGAATTCGTCCTTGGTTAAACCGGCGAAATCCCGGCCGATCTGCGAGCCGACAGTTTCCAGATCCGACATGAACGCGGCGTGCCCGGCCCGGTCTAATACGCCCGTCGCTACCAGCGAATTCAGAAACTGGTTGGCGATAAAGCCCGCGCGCGCCAATCCGGCGAACGGAAGAGTCCCATAGCGCTTACAGTCTTCCAGCAGCCAATAGACGCGCGAGATCTTGTCGATGGAAGCGTCCCGGATCTGCGGCAGGCGATCCACCAACTGATCGACCTTTTCGCGATCGTGAACCCAGAGGCCATCCTCATTGTTAATGATCTTGTTGGTCAGGTTGCGGAGCAAACCGGTGATGTCGGAGATATCATCGCGCGAAAAGCCGTGCTTGCTGAGCGCCAAAAGCCGCTCTGGAAGATCCAGGGTGTAGCACGAAAAAATAATCTCGAATTCGACCTTATCGTGCAAGGTGGGCTGCGCCACCAACCGCTCAATGTAATAGTTGACCAGCCGCTCCGCCAAATCCGGTTTCATGTCGCGGGGGATGAATGAATTGAAGCTCACCCGGACATCGATGTAGGGCAGCCCGTGCAGGCTCACCAGCAGAGGAAAGCTGCGCAGGTTCTTGTATCCGTAATTGTCGCGCTGATAAGCCCAGATGGAATCGGTGATCAGTTCTCTATACAGCGAGAGCGCTAAAGGCCGCGGCTTCAGCCCAACTATTTCGGCGGGATTCCAGTCGGGCATGACCCCATACACCGATCGATTGCCATGCAGGTAGGGATGCGGCTTGGTTAGCAGCGCCACCTTCTGCGCTATCTCCGTAGCGGCGGCGGAAGTCGCTTCGGCATCCGTTAAGGGTTGGCGATTCGCGAGCGGGCGCACCTGCAAAAGATAGAGAGCGCCGTGCTTGTCAACTGCGAATTCCACGTCGATCGCGTCGCAGTCCAAGAGAGACTCGAGTTCTCGCAATAGACCCAGAATGGGAACCAGGTGGCCGGGAATCCTGTCCTGGCGGGACTTGAGACAGATAAAAGTCTTGAGCTGTCCAGCGGCTCCCGAGGTGACAACATCGGCGCGGCCGGAGTTATCGTCATAGTTGAGGACGAAATAGGGTCCGCCGCCGCTTGGTTCGCGGGTAACGGCCACACCGGCGATCGCCACGTCGTTCAACATGGGCTGCACGAAAACCTGATCCTGCTGGCAATCGTTGCCCTCGTAGGACGCTATCACACGTTCAATAGCGGGCGAGATGGCTGCGACGCCTTCAACACCGGCTACCGATGTAAACTTTCCAGCCTGCGACTCGGAGCTTGAATCCTCGCTCTTGGCGCTGCTACGGACGATTAGCGTTTCCGGCGCCCAGGGAGCCGCGCTGATGCGCTTCAATACGCCTTGCTGATCGCCGTGCCAATCGGCCACGGTAAAGCGGACCTGAGGCAGGATTGCCGCACTGCGCAATAAGGGAGCGAGCCGCTCCAGTGTTTCAGCCTTGGTGCCGAATCGGACCACGCTGTGGTTCGCGGACGAGTGCTGGCTCTCCAATCCGGCTGCCCGTTCCAGAATCAGCCGCACTGCCTCCTCGGGCTTCAGCGAGCTGTCATTGTCCAGGATCAGGTCGGGCGCTTCCGGAGTCTCAGCCGGAATGTCGACCCCGACAATATTTGCCGCCTGGCCGTCACTGGGCGCCGTATATACTCCCTTAGTATCGCGACGCCTGAGTTCTTCCAAAGGGACCCGAACGAAAATCTCGTGGTACCGGGGAATATTTTGTCGATTCCAACGTTGCACGTCGTGAAACAGAGAAATCGTGGAGCAAACAATATCGAACCCTTGCTGGGCCAGCATCCGGCAAAGCATGCCGTTCCGCATCGCAGCCGATCGCCGGTTCTCGGCACTATAGCCCAAATCATTCGAGACCGCCCGGAGGGTGTCTCCATCCAGGAAAACTACCGGGCAGCCGGAAGCACGCAAGTGCGACGCCAACGCACTGCCAATGCTGGTCTTTCCCGCAGCCGACAGCCCTGTGATCCAAAATACGCGGCCAGGCGTTTGCATTTGTTCAAATTGTAACCGCAAAAGCTGTTTCCTGAAGTTGAGCTTTCGTACTATAAGTACTATGACCAGTTCAACGAATTATCTTAGCCGTCATGTGTTTCGCCTCCATCGCCAGGGTCCCGGCAATGAGCAGGTCGCGGAAAAACTCGATAACACCCGCTTGCCTTGGGGTCGCGGCTCAGAATAGCACATGGGTACTAGAGCGTTCGTCCATTGACAACTGTCAAACGAATCGGTCAAGCTGTCGTAAGAGCATGCTTCCTCAGCGGTTCGAGTCCTCCCTGATTGAGAATTGCGAGGCCCACCACTGGTTTGCGGTTCGAGTTCGTTCCAACCAGGAACGGACTGCGGTCGCGCACCTCCGGGAACGTGGATACGAGCAATTTGCTCCTTCCTACAAGTCCGAGAGGCGCTGGTCGGACCGGAAGAAAGAGATTGATCAATACCTGTTTCCCGGCTACGTGTTCTGCCGGTTTGATCCGGGGCAGCGACTGGCGGTACTGACCGCACCGGGAGTGGTGGATTTGGTCGGATTCGGAAGAACACCCGAGCCTATCCCCGACCAGGAGATCGATCGGGTCCGCAAGATGGTTGAATCCGGGCTCCTGGTCACGCCTTATCCTTTCTTGAATATTGGCCAGGCAGTACTGATCGAACACGGCCCGCTCACCGGCCTGGAAGGAATTCTGGTGGAGATGAAGGCAAAACACCGGCTGGTGGTTTCAATCAACCTCTTACAGCGGTCAGTGTCGGCCGAGGTGGACCGCCGCTCGGTTCGTCCGGTGCATGCTCTGGCGATGTCCGGTAGCAGGGATTCCGGTAGTGGGTCAGTTTGAAATTTCCTGATCCAGCAGCGCCACTATATCCCGAATTTCCCAGAGCCGGTCTGACACGCCCGCCGCCATCGCCGGAGTCACCTTCAATGTCTGATGGATTCTCACGAAATTATAGTGGAGCATGTGAAGCGCGACGGCAGCGGAGTGATTCTCGATCTTTTTTGAGAACGCATTCGTGAGGCGTGTGAATCGGCGCATGCCCATTCTCATGGTGAGGTTCGCACGCTCGATGTAGCTCGTGCTCACGTGGTCGGGATCAGGGTTGCCAGTTACCGCGTGCTTCTCGCAGGCGATGCAATCAGCGGGACTGTAGCGCTTCTGGCCTTCGGTTGGGTTGCTGTAGACCTTGACGAGCTGGGCATAGTCAACGTTGCCACGAAACGCGCGCTCGACAGCTTCCAGGTAAACCCGCAATCCATCGCTCGTAAGCTGGACGCGATCCGCCAGCCGATCCGCAAGGTCGTTAACGAAGATGCGAGCCGTGACGCCATCACGCGGTCCGATGATCCAGGATGGAATGAGCTTCGTGTCAGCGTCAATCGCCGCCCAAGTCCAGACATCGCCAGCAAACGGGTTCTTGGCAGCGATCTCCGGTGTCACGTTCTTGGCCTTGGCGTAGCAAAATGCCCAGCACTCGTCTACCTGAATCCGCTTGCATGGAAGATTCCGCATTGCACGGTCCTGATAGTCCAGTCCCCTCTCTCCGATTTCTAGAAGTAGCTTTTGAATCGTGTTCTTAGCCGCACCAGTCATGCGCACGGTTGCCCGAATACTGTTACCCTCAACAAGGGCGGCGATGATCCGGCATCTGGTCTCAGTATCAAGGCGATTCATACTGACCATTATACTTGACCGCTTGACTTACGTCAAGCAATTTGGTCAAATAAAACTTGGCCGCTTGCTTACCATACTTTCTGGGAGTAAAATGCCGAATCTTCTCTTGTCAGCGAGATGTCGGCGTGAAATACTTGTCACCAGTGCGAACTGCGGCGCATCGAACTTTGCGAGAGGTCCCGCCATGGACCTGAACGTTAGCGCCTTCCGTATCGTCAAAACCCTTACTACCGAAACCAAGGACGATAAGAGATCATCTGCCGCCCGCGCCGGGGGCAGCGTTGGTGGTCCAGCACGTGCTAGAAAGCTTACGCCAGAACGCCGAAAAGAGATCGCGATTAAGGCAAACAAGGCCCGCTGGAAGACAGACCTCGAAACTTTATGAATGACGTTCAACTATTGACTCCGACGCAGCGTTCTATCGATCCAGACTTGCTGCCGCGAAGCATTGCGGAGTTGCGCCCCTACGTGGGGGTTGCCGACAAGGAAGACGTTGATCTTTCATCCCAACTCAATGAGTTACTCAAGCAACTTTCTCAGATCACGGAATCTCTGATCTTGGCCACAATCGAAAAGCGCACGGCATCGGACTTCACGTCTACAGCTATCAAGTTGTTTAACAGCTACGTGCGAGCGCTGCGCGTCAAATCAGATTTTCTTCATGTGATCCTCAAGAACGATTTGCAGGCCACCGCACAGATTGTGAATCGTAGCCTCAATGCACTAGAGTTCGACTTCAAAGATTATGGAGCGAAACAATTTGGACCTGCCCTAACAGAACAGGCCGAGTTCACCATTTGGACGCGCCGCAAAACAGTCGCTTTAGTGTGGAAGCTTTTTGACTCACAGGCTATAAACCACACTCCTTCTCCAGAAGCTCTTAAGCTCGGTAAAAAGCTATACGCTGAGTTTGCCTTGGCGGCCGCATGGTCTCAGTTCCATCTTGATTGCTTGACCACAGCAATGCGTTTGAAGAGAGCTATTTATCCAGATGTGGTGCCAGCCATAGTGGAAGGTCTTCGCACGGAGGTGAATGCCTATGCTATCACCAAGCAAATGATCGACCTTTATCTCCCACCTGCTGCTGAAGAAGTTCTTGTCCCCTACGCTTGGGACGAAGAAGACGAAGAACTTCTAGCTTCTTCCATGCAAGATATGGAATCAGAGGAATTAGAAGAGTACTAAACCTCAATGCTGATCCTGCAAGGGGAGATCTACTGGGTTCGCGCGAAGGACCTAGATATCCAAGGATCTGAGCAAAAGAAAAATCGACCGTACGTAATCGTCTCCCGATCTAGCATTAACGTCCTTGGACGAAACGTCGTTGGGGTTCCCCTTACCTCGGTACTGACTGCGGGCGGCGGGTATAGGGTGCAAATACCGCTGCCACTAATGGTCCCTAACCCAGTATGGCCTACTACAACATGGCCAAATGGATCAGTGCGCCGCCAACTAGAAACCAGCATCGCTCTGGTTGACCATATTCGGGTGCTCGACATTAACCGCCTCACAATCCCAAAGATGGGTGATCTGTCCTCGACTGCGGTTGCGGGACTAGAGCTTGCATTACAGCGTCTTTTTGAATCTCCGCAAAATCGCCCGCTTCCGGTAACGCCAACTAAAACGGTTCAGTAATTTCAAACTGACCCACTACCGGGATTCCGGCAAATCCGGTAAAGTAATGTAGTATGCCTGCACTTCGGAATTGGCTTGTTACGCTCTTGTTGGTACTCGCCGCCGTGCCAGTACTCGCACAACAGCAACCGGCACAGCCTGCGGCTGGCGCGGGGCAGCCGCCGCTTGACAATGGCAATCCAGCGCAACCCGGTCAGCCCACTCAGCCCGTGCAGCAGCTCCCGCAAGATACGGTGCGTCCTAATTACGTATTGGGACCGAACGATCAGATCCTCATTCGAGCGCCCGATGCCGAGGAAATCAATCAAAAGCCTTTTCGCGTTGATGGCGACGGCAACATCAACCTGCCTTTGGTGGGCCGCATTCACGCCAGCGGCATGACGCTGCAGGAACTGGAAGCCAACCTGGTCCAGCGGCTGAAGGAATACATCCGCGAGCCGCAAGTGTTCGTGGATGTCGTTCAGTTCCGCAGCGCGCCCGTGTACTTTGTCGGGCTCTTCGCGCGCCCCGGGATTTACCCTTTGCAGGGCAACCGCACTTTGACGGAGATGCTGACCAGCGTGGGCGGCATGCTGCCCAACGCTTCGCGGCACATCACCATCACGCGCCACGAAGAGTATGGCCCGATCCCGCTACCAACCGCGGTGGTCGATCCGGAGAAAAAGGTCAGCACTGTCGAGATCAGCTTGGGAAGCCTCCGTCAGAACATCAATCCCGCGGAAAATATTCTGCTGCAGCCCTACGACGTCATAACGGTCGGCCGCGCCGAGAACGTTTACGTGAACGGAGAGGTCCTAAGGATTGCCGGCATCGAACTCGGTGAACGCGATTCGATTTCCATCCTCCAAGCGCTCAGCCAGTCTGGAGGGTTCACCCGTGACGCGATGAAAGACAAAGTGCGGATTCTCCGCCCCATTGAGGGGACCAATCGCCGCACGGTGATTTATGTCAACGCGAAGGAGCTGTTTGAGGGGAAGGGAATCGACGTACCTTTGTTCCCAAACGATATAGTCTATGTCCCCCGCTCGTATTCCCGGCTGTTTTGGACAACGTTCAGTAGCCTCGCGTTGCCGATGCTGCCGTACATCATTTTCCTGGTCGCGCAATAGAACACTTTGGTACACTGAGCCTTTATTAATGTCCTATTCTGGAACTCGAGGGCTAGCCAATCGCTACTTGCCCATAGCTTTAGCTGGCCTGCTCACCATTACGCAGACTCAGGCAGCCGAACAAGGAGCCGTGTCACCTCAGGCGGCGCCACCTCAGGCCGCGCCAGTGCAAGCCGCACCAGTGCAAGCCGCCCCGGCTCAGCCCCCGCCTCCGGTGGCGCCAGCGGCGCCGGTTCAGCCGTTGGCACAGCTACCCGTCGAGCAGAGCCTCACTATCCGAGTGCTGGCCGGCAACAACGAAATGAACGACCTGGAGCGCAGGGTCATGGCCCCGCTGGTGGTTCAAGTTACCGACCGCGATGAGCGTCCCGTGGAAACGGCCGAAGTTGTGTTTCGCTTTCCGGTGAGTGGCCCTGGATCCGCCTTCGCCGGCGGAAGGACGTCGCAAACGGTTCGGACCAATAGCGAAGGGCAAGCGTCCGCTCTCAACTGGATGGCCAATGGTCAGGTGGGTAAATTCCAGGTTCACGTGACCGCCACCTATGGCAACCAAGTTGGCGAAACCACGCTCACCATGATCAACGTCACACGGGTGGTCGAAGAGAAGCCAAAGAGCCAAGCCGCCAGTTGGTGGTCTCATCGATGGGTGAAGATCGCAGTCATCGGCGGCGCTGCCGCAGCTATTGGTATCGGCGTGTTCCTGGCCACTCGCGGCGGATCCAAGAGTTCGAGCGGTACCACCATTGGCGTTACTCCTGGATCGCCGACTGTGGGAGCCCCCTAACCGCATGCGTCCAGCACTTTTCCTGATTCTCGGATTTATCTACGCAGCCTGTTTGGAGGCGCAACCATCCCTTACCGGTCCGGTGGAGGCTTACACCTTTGACGCGCCGACGCGGAGTCTGCGCGCTGTATTTGGTTTTCCCGGCGCCGCATCCTTTAGCCCCCCGCTGCGGGGCAGCCTTGAGTTCGCTTCTGTCGCGCCGCGCCAGACCTATGGCATTGGATTTCAAAGGGGCCAGAGCCTGCTGATCTCCGGTTTGGGTTCTTCCGCGTTATCGACCCGCGTGCTATCGGACGTGGAAGCACAGCCAGAGGGAATTGCCTGGTCCGGCGATGGATCGCTCGCGATCCTCTATTCCCTTACCGGAAACTGGCTGCAGACTATATCCGGACTTCCCAGCGCTCCAGCCGTGGGAAAACGCGTGGACGGATCGGCGTTGGGAGGCGGGCTGGGCGGTGTGCTCGCGTCGGTGGCAGCCGATGCGCAAGGTAAGCAGATTGCTGCTGGTGTCACGGGAGATGCCGGTGCAGTGTACCAGAGTTCCGACGGGGAGACCTTTACCAGTCTCAAGGCGGTTACGAAGCCTATCGCGCTGGCGTTCTCGAGCGACGCGGGTACATTGTACGTGCTGGATGGCAGTGTCCCCCAAGTGGTCGCCATCAATGTGAGCACTCACGGATATCAGAGCATTCCGCTCGCGGGGCTCGCGAATCCCGTGGCCATTCAGGCGGTGGAGAGTTCACAAAACAGCCAACAGCTCTACATTGCTGCGAACGGGGCTGCCGCGAACGGGGTGGCCGCGAGCGTGATCAGAATCCTGGACGTTCAAAGCCAGCAAGTCGTGACCGACGTTCCGCTCAGTTTTCAGGCTACCAGCCTGGATCAATTTGGCAGCAACAGCTTCGTCGTGGCCGCGCGCGCGCAGGCGGGGAATCCCCTGTGGCTGTTTACAAGCACGCCACAGCCGGGAGCCTATTTCGTCCCCGCCATTCAGTTGCCTCATCCGGACCGGCGCCACGCTGAAGTTCTGGGGGGCGCGCGCTAGATGCTGTCCCGCGTGGTGACGCTGTCCCGTCTGGTCCTTTGCGGTTTGATCCCCGCTGTGTTGGTGGCCGTGCTGGCGGCCGGCGCGGCTTCGGCGCAAACGATCGACTTTCGCCTGGTGGCCACCGAAAACGGACAGTCTGCCCTCCTCGCGAACGGTTCCATTTTGCCCTTCGTAACCGCCGTAGGCACGCAAGAGACGGCTACCGTCATAGCTACGTACATCGGAACCAGCCAGGCGACCGTTACTCAGCTCCAGCCGATCGGCTCTACTGAGTTCACGGTAACTTCCAATTTGACAGCGCTGCCGGAAGTGTTCACCCCGGGCGAGAGCTTCACAATCACAATCACGTATGCTCCCACCAGCGCAAGCGAAGCCGGCGGTGTGATCACCGTGAACTACACGGAACCGAGTACCAGCACGACTGGTGCGCCAGTGCAAAACTCCATTGTGCTCGACCTGGAAGGCTTCTCGCCGTCCTTCACGCTGGGCTACATCTTGGAGACTACGAAGAATTTCGTCTCGATTTCGTCGGGCGGGACGATTCCCTTCGGCGCCACTCAAGTTAACACCGTGGCGGCCGCGGATCTGGTGATTGACAATCTGGGCAGTGGCGAGGGCGTAATCACAGGGATTACTCAGCCTCCGGCGGGATCCCCATTTCAGGTCGCGGGTATACCTCAGCTCCCCTACGGACTGGCTTCTGAAATGAACTTGACGTTGCTGGTGACGTACAGCCCGACGGCTGTGGAACAGGATACCGCCTCAATTCAAATCACCTTCCAAGGCGGCGTCACCGAAACGGTTAACTTTTCGGGCAACGGGATTACATCCACCTTTACCTATAAGGTCCTCATACCAGGAAAGCCCGCCACGACGGTCACAGCGAACGGTACGATCACATTTCCGCGGGGGAATGTCGGAAGCAGCAACGGCCTGATCGTGCAGGTTACCAATACAGGAACCGCGACTGGCACCATCAGCTCGGTTAGCACGTCGGGCCCTCCATTCACGCTCACTAATCCGGTGGTTACGCCGGCGACGTTAACGCCTGGCGAAAGCTTCAGCGTGCCAATCACCTATACACCGACCGAGGTGGGAGCCCAAACTGGGGAATTGTTTATTGGTAACGCCTTCTTTAACTTGTCGGGGCAAGGCTTGGGATCGGATCTGACGTACTCTTATACATCCGGCGGTGTTACCACCACAGTGGATCCCAATACCGCGGGCGCCGCGGTATTGTTCGGCTCGATCCCGGTGGGCCAATCCGAGAAGGTAACCTTCACCATCACCAATTCGGGTACCTCTCCGGCGACGATTTCGCTAATAGGGACGAACTCCGCGAACGGTCAATTTACGGTGCCGGCGCTTCCCGCGCAGACTCTGGCGGCGAGCAAGACGCTTTCCTTTCCGATCACCTTCACGCCAACCGTGACGGGTCTTTCCAACGGGACTCTCATGGTGAATACGACCGCGATCGCGTTGGATGGCAACGCAACGGCGCCGACCGCGTTGCCGTCTTACACGATTTCAGGTCCCAGCGGGACCGCCCAGCCCGCCACGCAGTCCAACATCAGCCTGACATTGTCAAAAGGATACTCGTTGGACCTTACAGGAACACTCACGATCACGACCGAGGGAAGCTTCGGGACCGATCCCGCCGTCCAGTTCGCAGTCGGCAGCGTAGCCGGCAACCGGACCGCGGATTTCACCATCCCCGCTAATACCACCAGTGCCAACTTCGCCGGAACGGGATCCGAGATTCCCCTGCAAACCGGAACAGTCGCCGAGACCGTCACCTTGACGCCCACGTTCACAACGGCGGGCGGGGCGGATGTAACGCCGTCCTCACCCCCCACGCTGCAGTTCACCATTCCTTCCGAAGCGCCGGTCTTGGAGTACGCGCTGGTTACCGGCGAAACCACCAACAGCTTTTCACTGGTGCTCACCGGGTACTCAACCACGCGCAGTCTGAACTCGCTAAACGTGACATTCACTCCGGCGACTGGATTCAATATCGGCACAGCCGCATTCACGTTCGATATAAGCCAGGCTTCCGCGGCTTGGTTCGCGAGTACGGCGTCTGAAGGGTTGGGTGGGCTGTTTTCGATTACGATGCCATTCACTCTGCAAGGCACCGTCAAGGTCGGCCAGGAGTTGATCGAAAGCATCGCTTCCGTGACTGCCACTGTCAGCAATAGCATCGGGACATCCACCCCCCCGCAGTCAGCCCCCGTGCAGTAGAGGGTAATCTATGTTACTAAAATCTAGTGTTTCCTATCACTTCCGGTCCGATAGTGACGTGGCTCAGAGCGCCAGGGGGTTATTCGTACTAGTACAATTCCTAAGTTGAAGTACTTGCAATCGCTCAGGATTCACCCTACGATGGTGAAGGTTTCAACTGAAACAGCTTTTCGGATACTTTTTAGGAGGTTGTGAGTGACTCACAAATTTTCACGATATATGATTTTAGCGATCAGTGCGCTGGGCCTTTCGGCTCTGCCCGCCCTCGCTGACAGCGCGTGTCCCGCAGACGCTTTGCTATCGACATACTTGACGGCGGGCTATTCCTGCTATATTGGCGATTTGGATTTCGCGAATTTCTCGTACACGAACGGGTCCAGTAACCCGCCTGCGCCAACTCCTGCTACCTCAGTTTCGGTCTTTGCGGACAACAGTGCGTCGGGGATTGGTTTTACTTTTGACTCATCTTGGACCGCGTCGGGCGCCAACAACTTCAGCGATGGGGACATCGGCTTTACCGTGAGCATAGTCGGCGGAGGTTCAGCTACCCTCGACGACGCAGCCTTAATCGAGACTGGCGGAATAATCGGCACGGGCTCGAGCGCCTCGGTCGGGGAATTTGGTTGCAGCAATCCAGCGCCGCCCGCCAGTTGTTCGCAGCAATGGGCTTTGCTTACGGCGTACACTTCCAACGACACTATAGGTGAAGCCGGTGTGATTTACTCGCCGACCGGTGAAATTTCGGTGAGCAAGGACATCGTTGCTCAGGACGGAAGCGGCGCGAACTCGTATGCTACCGTTTCCACGGTGCAGGACCTTTTCTCGACAATTCCTGAGCCGAGTTCCTTGCCGTTGCTGCTTGGCTTCGGTTTGGCTGCGGGTATTGCCTTGAAGAAGAAGCTGTCGGCTAAGAGCTAAGTTCTTTTCCTTGGTTGCCGGTTAGTTCTTGACGCGGGCCTGGAGAAATCCAGGCCCGCGTTTTTTGTTTGATACGTTCGGTTCCTTCCTGTTTTTCCAACCTGGTCTTGCTCTCTGACGCGGTAGGGAGCGGCGAACTCCTCCACTCTGTCCATGCGATGAGACAACGGGTCGTGAGGTCCGATCCTGGCCGCCAAGGCGCACGGCTGAAAGGGAGGGGAAGCCTCAGCCCCGCTTCCACCCCCGCGCGCCTCAGGGCGCCAGCTGCTCCTTAACCGGCTCGGGCCAGGAGTTCGTTGATTCGCACGGCGTCCTTGCGGGACGGATGCGCGGCAAGGGCGTCGCGAAGTTCCTTCTTGGCTCTGGTCTTGTCGCCCGTTTCATACAGAGCCAGGCCTAAGTGATAGTGGTAGGTGGCGTACTTGGGATACTTGCGCACCAGGCCGCTGAAAGTTTGGATGGCGCTGTCGCGCAGCCCTTTCTTCAGGTATACATAACCCAGGGTATCGGCGAAGCTGGGTTGATCGGGCGCCCGCTTAACTGCGCTCTGCGCAAGCTTGAGCGCCTGATCCAAGTCGCCACCGTTGTCGGACAGAAAGTATGCCGCGTTATTCTGGGCGGTGGCATCGTTGGGATGCACTTTTAGAATGGTTTGATAGGCCGCCGTGGCTTCGGCTCGGCGGCCGGCCTGGGACAGGGCTTGGGCCAGCGTCAAGGCCGGCCCCAGTTCGTTGGGCGCCAGATCATGGGCCTGCTGAAACAGCCGGATCGCATCCGCGGAATCGCCTTTCATGTCGTAGACCACCCCCAGGCGCACATAGGTCTGCAGCGACTTAGGGTTGGCGGCAATCAGCTTCTGGAATTCCGGGATTGCCAGATCGTACTTTCCTCCCACGGCGGCGGATTCAGCAAGTTGCTCTCGAATCAGCGTCGAATCGGGCAACCGTTTCCATCCCTCATTGGCCGCTTCCACGGCTTTGTCCATTTGCCCCAGGCGGGCGTAGGCCGCGACCAAGCCGGCGAAAACTCGAGGATCGCCGCTGTTCTTGAGCTCGCTTAATGTGGCGATGGCCTCCTGGTATTTCCGCTGCTCGAGTGCCAAGGACCCGAGTTCCAAGCGTGCTTCGACGTCCTGCGGGGAATCCTTGAGTAACTGGGTCAGCTCGGTGCGCGCGCCCCCCGGATCCCCGCTAGCCGCCAAGCTGCGGGCGTGTAAGAGCCGCGCCCGCTGGTCCTTAGGAGTAAGAGCCAGGATCGCGTTGGTTTGGGCCAGCGCCTCCGCCGGACGTCGTAGCAGCAAGCTGATCTCGGCCAGTTCGTATTGCGCCGGCAGGTAGTTGCGATGCATTCGAAGGGCCTCTGAGAATTGCGCGAACGCGGAGTCAAGATCGCCTTTTAGCCGGTACGCGCGGCCCAATTGTAATCGCAACGCCGGATTGATGTCGTTCGGGTGGTCATTCAACTGACCCTGTAGGATGGCCAGCGCAGCGGTCCCGTTTTCGGCCCCGCCCGCGGTGATCAAAAGGTCCGCCCGAACGCGCAGCGCCACGTCGTCCTTGGGACTCTCCTTGAGTATCTGCTGAACCAAGCGCCCGGCATCGTCATATTTTCCGCTGGCCAACAACGCGGCCACGGTTCTCTTTTGGTACGCCATTTTCTCGTTCGGATGAGCACGGGCGCCTTGTTCGTAGTAAGGAATCGCATCCAGGTAGTTCTTCTGTTGAACATAGAAGTCTCCCACCCTGAACTGCGCGTTGGGGAAGAGCTTCGGATCGTCCAGCATCCGCTGCAGAGCGCTTTTCATCTCCGCGGTTTTGCCGCCCAGCGCGTAGTGCGCGGCCAGTTGCACGATGTAGTCGGCATTTTTCGGATTGTTGTCTACTTTGCTCTGGAGAGCCTGCTCCGCGTCGGCCGGGCGATTTGAATTCAAGTAGATCCTGTACAACGCATCGTAGATCGGACCGTAGTCCTTCCGCCGCGCGCGCAGATCCAGCGCGAGTTTTTCGGCTTCCGGAGATCGGCCATTTTCCGCCAGGGCCGCAACCAATGCCGTGGTCACCGGCGCATTCCCGGGCTGCACTTGCAGCGCCTTCTGGAAGTAGGAAATGGCATCCTCGGACTTTCGGTCTTCATGCGCCAAAAATCCCTTGAGCCGCAGACCTTCAAACGAGTTGGGATTCTGCGAGAGAAGCTCCGAGGCCGATTGCTGAACCTGCTGGTAGAGCTTTTGGGGCCGCTTGGGGTCTTTCAGATATTCATCCAGACAGAGTCCCCCGAATTTCTCCTGGACATCCATGTTTGTTGGGAGCAGTTGGGACGCTCGGAACAGAGCGTTGTAGGCTTCCACGGCATTGTTTTGTTGAAGCGCGACGAGCCCGAGGCGATAGTATGCTTCGCCGTAATTACGATCTTTCTGGATCGCCTTCTGGTAGCTGATCTCAGCATCCTGATATTTGCCGTGCTGAAAAAAGGCGTTGCCTTTCTCAACGTAGCCGCGCTTGGTGGTGCAAGCAGTGAGCGCGAGCAGCACCATAAACGTTCCAACTGTTTTTTTCATGTTTCACTCCTCCGGCATTGCATCGTGGCGAGCCTCGGAATCCGCGCGCCGAGTTGGCGCGGATCGAGCCAGGTTTGGTCTCAAGCTATATGTCTTTATGATAGTCCTTGTTCCATTTTGCCGCGTTCCCCCGATAATGGAAGAGACGGAAATGATTCGAGGCCTCGGTTGGGTACTAGTACGTTGAACGATCGCCCGTTTTCGCTCACCTTTGGTCACATGCTCCTGTTGATCTTGGCGTTGATCCTGACGGCGATCTTGGCCCTTCGCTGGCAAGCGACACTCACATCCCTGGGCAGCTTCCTGGTTGATTCCCAACCGCCGCATCAAGCCGACCTTATCGTGGTCCTGGGCGGGGACTTTTGGGGCCCTCGGGTACTCGTCGGCGCCGAGCTCGCCAGGCTTCGCTACGCACCTATTGCGCTGATTAGCGGCCCGCCCTATCAGGGGCGGCCCGAAGGCGAGTTTGCGGTTGACTTCCTGGTGCAAAAGGGCTACCCCAGAGAACTGTTCCAGGTCCTTGCTCTCCATACGGGCTCTACCATCGGTGAAGCGAAGGCTCTTCGCGGCGAACTGGCCCGCCGGCATGTGAAGCGCGTGCTTCTGGTCACCAGCTCCTACCACTCCCGCCGCGCCACCATCGTGTTGACGCTGTTTTGCCCCGGGGTGCAGTTCATTTCCGTTCCAGCGACAGATCCTCACTATCACATCGTCAAATGGTGGAATGACGATAGTTCCCGGCAGCTGTTTTTTTCGGAATGGAGCAAGATCCTGGGCTCGGTATTCGTCGCCTATCCCACTGACCTGGTTTCGCGGTTATTCGGTTTCGCGATGGCCCGGATGCCGCGTCGCGCCGCTACTTCACGGCGGACGGGCGCAGCAGTACTTTCCGAACCTTGACGACCCACTGGGGCCGGGAGATGGGCTCCCAAGCCGAAGGCCGCTCTAACGTGGCGTGAGTTGAATCCGGCACTGGACCGGGCGCCGCTGGATCGCGAATCAGGACCACCCGCAGCCTGGGGTGCTCGCTGGCAAGCACCTTCATGGCCCGCGCGGCGCCGCGCAATTGAGGATTCACCACCAGCACGTCAATCCGCAAGGCCAACTTCTTCACCAGCGTAAGAGCTTGCCGGCACTCCAACGCCGGGATAGCCTGATATCCGCTTGCGGTGACCATTTCACCCAGCCAAAGAATAAAGCCGACGTCATCGTCCACGATGAGCGCCGTGGGAGAGCCGGTTTCGGCGTTCACTTGGCGCGCACGACGAAATTGAAAGGCCGGTCCTTTGGCATGCGCGAACCGGCAGTGCGGAACTCGTGGTAACTGGATTGGATGGCGACACCACGGAGGTCGCTTCGAACGATGCGGCCCTTCATAACCAACTTCAGAGGACAAACGCCCTCCAGCAGGAAAGGCCAAGTCAGCATCACCTCGATCGAGCCGGTCGCCGGCCGTGACCCCAAGGCTTCAAAAAGCATACCGCCGCTGCTGATGTTGCGCGTCTTGCCGGACCCGATGAGCTCGGACTGGCCTTTAGCCAACAGCCGGTATTCCACGTCCAGCTCAATCGGGTATCGCTGGTGAGAACGCTGTTCGGTTAAGACCGTCTTCGCTCGACTGGCGGCTCTCGCTGCACTGGTGGCGGCGGACATACTGCCTCCTGACTAAGATTCGCTACCGACAGGGGTAGGATTTTTTATACCACCGTTGCGGCGCTCTCGTCAACCAAATTTGCCGCAAAACTAAGAATTGCCAGCGCCGCTCCATGCACAATTTTCGAGCCAAATTTTTCGCGCTCCCGTCACTGGCCCACGGACGGCGTCAGAGGAAGAACCGCTTGCTATCGTGCTGGAATTGCCCTTAGTTCTTGGGTAGCAGGACGGCGTACATTTTGAACAGCCCGGGATCTTTGTCCTTGAATGCCGCATCGTTCATATAAGGCAACTTTCCCTCAACGATCCAGGCCATGCCGCGTGTCGCAGTTACCGCAGGCGTCATTTCAAGTCCCTCTTTGATGGTCTTGACCACTGCGTTCCGCAGGCCCGCACCTTCGAACGTCACCATGTCCATTTTGCCCGAGTTCTCGGCCAACAGCAGCCGGTTCCTGCCAATCGCACGCATGCCGTCCGGCCGGTCGAGCGGGCGCGAAAGCTTGAGGTCGACAACGCTCTTCGATTTCCCGTCCGGCCCCAAATCCAGGCGCAGCAGCTTGCCCGCGGTGACGCTGTTGACATAGAGGATTGTTTTTTCGCCGAAAGCCAGACCGTCGGCGCGCGCGAGCAGCGGATCCTTAGCGGCGATCTCCAAAACCTTGGCGCCGGGCTTCAGCATGTCCACGCTGCCTTGGCGGGTGTCGGTGACGTAGGCGGTGCCATCGCAGCGGTTGCCTCGCCCTTGTTCTGCAGATTATTGGAACAGACCCACAACGTTTTGCCCTTTGGGTCCGCGTAAACACCCAGCACCTGATTCAGACCGCCGGTACCGGCCTTGATCCACTCTTCGACCTGAGCGGTTCCGAGCGCGATGCGGCTCACGTTGCCGTGCCCCAAGCTGCCGACAATCAGGGTCCCGTCCGGCGTGGAACTAATGCTTTCCGGAAAAATGCGCGTTCCGGGGAGCGTGATCTCGGTGATGGGTTGCGCGGCGTAGGCAGTGGCCGCGATGAGGATCAGCGTCGCAGCGCTGGGGGCATATTTGTTAAGGTCGAGTCTCGGCATGGTTGTCTTGTGTCATAGACAATAGCATGTTAAGACGACACTGTGACAAGGTGTCTGGCTAGCGTGTCTGCGCAATTTTAGCGCTGGATGTCGGCCGCACCAACATCGTGAGAACGAACCCCACCGCCAGCATCGCCGCCAGCACCTCGAGCGGCTGGTCATAGATATGAATCTTGCTCGCGCCGGGGGCCAGGCTGGCTTTGGCGCGGCTCGAGAGTTCAGTGATGATCACTGGACCGGCGATGGCGGCGGCGCTCCACGCGGTGAGCAAAACGCCGTGAATCGCGCCGACGTTTTCCGCTCCGAACATATCCGCAAGGAACGCTGGGATGGTCGCGAAGCCGCCACCATACATGGTGAAGACCACGAACAAAGCCGCTTCGAAGATGCCCCATTCGCCTCGGCCGGCCAAACCGGGGATCAGCAGAAAGAGGATCACTTGCGTGACGAAAAAAGTAAGGTAAGTATTGCGGCGGCCAATATAGTCCGAAAAGGATGCCCAGATGAATCGCCCGCCCGCGTTGAACAGACTGATGAGCGAAACCACAGCGGCGGCTTGGAGCGGAGTTTTCCCGAACATGTCCTGCATCATCGGAGAGGCTTGCGCGAGAATGCCGATGCCGGCCGTCACGTTGATAAACAAAATGCCCCAGAGCAAGTAGAACTGCACTGTTTGGATCGCTTCGTTCCGCGTGAAGTGGAGATTGGTGATCATCTTGTTCTGTTTCACTGGTGGAACCCAGCCTTCCGGCCGCCAACCATCCGGTGGCCGGCGGATGAGACGCGCGCCAAGCATCATAATGACGAAGTAAACGGCGCCCAAAGCGATGATGGTCCTGGCGACGCCGAACAAGTTCATGAAATACACGTTCAAATATCCGGCCAGGAATGCGCCACCGCCGAATCCCATGATGGCCATGCCGGTGGCCATGCCACGGCGGTCCGGAAACCATTTCACGAGAGTGCTGACGGGCGCAATGTAACCGAGTCCGGCGCCCATCCCGCCGATGACTCCCATGCCCAGGAAAACCAGCACGGACTGCTTCACAGCCAGGCCGATTCCGCCGATGATCAGGCCTGTCCCAAACAGCACGGCGGCAGCCGTTGCGGCCGCGCGCGGTCCCCTGCGCTCCACCCATGGCCCACCAAAAGCCGCGCTCAGTCCCAACAGAACTAGAGCTGTACTGAACGTAGTGTAGGGAGGGCTAAACCACCATGGATCGTTGGGAAACAGCGCGTGTATGGGCCGGTTAAAGGTGCTCCAGGCGTATACTGATCCGATGCAGATGTGAACCAGGACCGCAGCTACTGGAATTAGCCAGCGGCTGAAGGATGTGGCGGGCTGCGAAGGAGTCAGTCGTGTTTGCTGGGTGGCCATGAGTTTTGCGTCTTTGCGCGGGGTACTCGGGAAGTTTATCGCAAAAGCTACGTTGCTGCCAAAACTTTTCGCGAATCTTCCGTTACAGAATCAGCGTCTCATTACCGGGAGCATGGTTTTTGAGCGGTTCTTGGAGTGTTTTGGAGTTACCTGTTTGTAATACAGCGATGATATAATCGCTGCCGGATATTCAACCTGGTTCTTTGAGAGGTGGTCCTCGTGCATCCTACTCGTAGAGGATTTTTGAAGGCCGGAACCGGCGCTGTGGTCGCTTCGGTTCTTGGTTTCGACGTCAAGACGGCTTACGCGCAAGCCCAGGAATTGAAGATCTCGAAGACCACCGAGACCCGCTCCACCTGCCCCTACTGTGCCGTGGCCTGCGGCGTGATCATTCACACGCTGGGCGACAAAGCCAAAAACGTCACCGCACAGGTGGTTCACGTGGAAGGCGATCCCGACTGCCCTACCAATCGCGGCACGCTTTGTCCCAAGGGATCGTCTCTCTATCACGACATTCTCAACGACCGCCGCCTGCTGAGGCCTGAGGTCCGTCGCGCCGGATCCGATCGCTGGGAGCCCATCCCGTGGGATCGGGCGTTTGAAGAAATCGGACGCCATATCAAGAGCGCCCGCGACGAATCGTTCGTCGCCACCGATGCGCAGGGCCGCACGGTCAATCGTTTCGAGAACATGGCCTTTATTGGCGGCTGCACGGATACGAACGAGTTTAATTACCTGGTCGTCAAAACCATGCGCGGCATGGGAGTGACGTATATAGAAAATCAGGCCAGGGTTTGACACGGTCCCACGGTCTCCAGTTTGGGGCCAACGTTCGGAAGAGGGGCCATGACCAATGGCTGGGTCGACATCAAGAATACCGACATGATGTTGATCATGGGAGGCAATCCGGCCGAAAACCATCCGTGCGGTTTCAAATGGGCGATTGAGGCCAAGCGCGAGCGCAATGCCAAAATGATCGTCGTCGATCCGCGGCACACCCGCACCGCCGCCGTTTCCGACATGTACGTCCAGATCCGAGCCGGTGCCGATATTGCGTTCCTCGGCGGCCTGATTCGCTACGCCATAGAAAATCAGCGCATCGCCAAAGAGTACCTGGTGAATTTCACCAACGCGGCGTTTCTGGTGCAGGAAGGTTTTAAGCTTCCCGAAGACGGCCTTTATTCGGGCTTCGACGAAGAGTCGAAAACCTACGACCGCTCCAGTTGGAATTACGAATCCGGGGACGGCCGGGCAACGCCGAACGCGCTCCCGGGAAATGTGGCCGCCGACCTGACGCTGGAACATCCCCGCTGCGTGTATCAACAGCTGAAGCGGCAGTATTCCCGCTACACCCCGGAGATGGTGGAACGCATTACGGGCGTGCCGAAGGAGCAGTTCTTGAAGGCTGCCGATCTGTTCACGTCGATCCGCAAAGACGGCGACATGAAAAATGTCGCAACCATCATTTACGCCGTCGGCTGGACCCAGCACAGCTTCGGGACGCAGATTATCCGCACCGCCGCGATGCTTCAACTGCTGCTCGGCAACGTCGGCCGCGCGGGCGGCGGCGTCAACGCGCTGCGCGGGCATTCCAACATTCAGGGCGCCACCGACATGGCTGGACTCTTTGACAGCTTACCGGGTTATTTGAAGATTCCCAGCGTCGACGATAAAGATTTCGATTCCTGGATCAAGCGGACCACTCCCACCTCATCGAAGCCCGCCGATTGGGACTCGTGGAATTACTACTCGAATACCTCGAAGTTTGCCGTTTCGCTTCTCAAAGCGCTGTACGGCCCCGCGGCCAGGAAGGAAAATAATTGGGCGTTCGATTACCTTCCGAAAATCGATCGCGAATATTCCTGGACCCACATTTTCAACGAAATGTACGAGGGGAAGGTGAAAGGTCTGATGGCGTTCGGCATGAACGCGGTCGCCATCGGCCCGAATTCGCAAAAGAACATCGATGCGCTGAAGAAAGCCAAGTTCCTGGTGGTCTGCGACATTTATCCTGAAGAAACCAGCGATTTCTGGCGGGCCCCCGGCATCACGCCCGAAGAAACCAAGGCAATCCAGACCGAAGTGTACCGCCTGCCCGGCGCTGGGTTCGCCGAGAAGGACGGAACCTTCGTTAATTCGGCGCGCTGGCTGCAATGGAAATGGGCTGCGGTCCCCCCGCCCGGCGACGCCAAGCTCGACCAGGAAATTCTTTCGCGCATCTTCTTGAAGGTCCGCGAGCTGTACAGGAAAGAAGGCGGAGCCTTCCCCGATCCGATTCTGAACCTGAGCTGGAACTACTCGATTGCCGAGAATCCCTCTCTTTCAGAGGTCGCCAGGGAATTGAACGGACGCGCGCTGGACACCGGCCAGCAGCTGCCGGGCTTTGCCGCGCTGAAAGACGACGGCTCGACATCTTGCGGCAACTGGATCTGGTGCGGCTCCTGGACCGAAGCCGGCGCCATGATGCAGCGCCGCGACCCCGCAGATCCCTCCGGGCTCGGACTGCACCCGAATTGGGGATGGTCGTGGCCCATGAACCGCCGCGTCCTCTACAATCGCGCTTCCTGTGATGTGTCCGGCAAGCCTTGGGACCCGTCCCGCGCTCTGATTTGGTGGAACGAGGAGCAAAAGAAATGGGTCGGCAACGATGTGGTGGATTTCAAGCCCGACTCGCCTCCCAAGGATCACATGGGACCGTTCATCATGAACGCGGAAGGCGTCGGCCGCATCTTCGCTCCGCTCGCGGCGTTCGCCGATGGCCCGTTTCCTGAATTCTACGAGCCCACCGAAAGCCCGGTCGAAAATGCTCTACATCCGAAGCGCTCTAAAAATCCAGTTGCCGAGCGTTTTCGCACTGCGATGGATAAATACGGCACGCCGGAGGAAGGGTTCACCATCGTCTGCACCACCTATCGCCTAACTGAGCATTATCATTACTGGACCAAGAATAATCCGATGAACGTGCAACTGGTGCCCGAGCCTTTCGTGGAAATCCCCATGGAACTAGCTGCCGATCTCGGCATCAAAGGCGGCGACAAAGTGAAGGTCACCAGTGCGCGCGCCAGTTATCAGGCCAAGGCGATGGTCACGCATCGCATCAAGCCCATGACTATCGACGGCAAGAAGGTCTATCAGATCGGCATTCCCATTCATTATGGCTACCGAGGCATTCAGGAGGACGCCGGAAGGACGGCGCGCTCTCTGACCAACTCTCTTACGCCCACTGTGACCGATCCAAACGCCCACACGCCCGAATTTAAGGGTTTTTTGGTGAAGCTAGAGAAAGCCTGACCCATGGCCAACGGAACCCTTCAAATCAAAGCTATCTCGGGACACGCTGGAACTGTTCCCGGCAAGAACACCTCGCGCGATTACGACGTCTGCAAGCTGATCGACGTCACCACCTGCATCGGTTGCAAAGCTTGCGAAGTGGCGTGCCTGGAATGGAACGGCTATCCGTTCCGCGAAACGGTTTTCGACAACACCTACCAGACCATGCCGGACACGGCGTGGAACTATTACAATCTGATCCGCTTCAACGAGCATGTAAATGAAGATGGCACTCTGAGCTGGCTGATGCGCAAGGATCAGTGCATGCACTGCGCCGATCCGGGCTGCTTGCGCGCGTGCCCGGCCGACGGCGCGATCGTGCAATATACTAACGGCATCGTCGATTTCCAGCAGGAGAATTGCATCGGATGCCAGTATTGCGTGACTGGCTGCCCGTTCAATATTCCGAAGTTCAATCCCACCACCAAGAAAGTTCACAAGTGTACGTTGTGCTCGGATCGCGTGGGCGCGGGGCTGGAGCCGGCTTGTATCAAGGCGTGCCCGACGGGCTGTTTGCATTTCGGGACCAAAGATGACATGAAGGACTTGGCCGAGACGCGCGCCGCGCAGCTTCGCGAGCACACTTCGCATAAGGACGCGGGCGTCTACGATCCGCCCGGCGTCAGCGGCACGCACGTGATCTACGTGCTGCACGACATCAACAACCCGGAGCGCTATGGCGGCTTGCCCAAGGATCCGCGCGTGCCGTGGATGGTCCGCTTGTGGAAAGGCCCGCTGAAGTGGATCGGGAACTTCGGGATGGTTGCCGGGATCATCGGCGTGGCGGCGCATTATATGCGCTTCGGGCCCAAAGCGGAGGCGGAACCGGAGGAATCCAAGAAATGAGCGCCACGGTAGCCGTTCCACAGACCCAGCACGCCGGCGAGATCGAGCGCTACACATTTGCCGAGCGCCTGATGCACTGGCTCTCGGGCTTCACGTATCTTTATTGCCTCGGGACCGGCCTGGCGTTCTATTCGCCGCATCTGTTTTGGATCGCGTACGTGCTGGGCGGCGCTCCCACGTCGCGATTTTGGCATCCCATCGTCGCTATCGTCTTCGTGCTGGGCACGGTGTGGATGCACGTCCTGTGGAGTCGGGACATGGAGATGACGGAGGGCGACAAGCGCTGGCTGGACGGGATACAGGCCTACATCACCAATCACGACGAGCAGCTTCCGCTCGCCGATCGCTTCAACGCCGGACAAAAGTTGTATTACTGGCTGATGGTCTATGGCGCACTTTTCCTGCTGTTCTCCGGAATCTTCCTTTGGTTTCCCGAATACGTCCCGCGCCAAGCCGCGTGGGTGCGCCGCGTGATGATCCTGGTGCATGAAGTCGCCGCGCTTGTCACCATCGGCGGATTCATCATCCACATTTATATGAGCGTGTTCATGGAGCCTGCCAGCGTGACCGCGATGACGACCGGTTACGTCAACCGCGGCTGGGCCAGGACATACCATCGGCTGTGGTACCTCCGAGTGACCGGCCAGAAGGAATGACGACGCACGATGCTCGCATCACACGAGCCGCGCAACTAGCTGCCAACCATCCGAGCGCCGCACCGCTGCTCAATTTCTACGCTGAACTCGCCCGCTTCCAGAAACCAGTCTTCGCCGAACTCCAGTCAAAAAGCGAAACACATCTGCGCGCGCTGGTGTGCCATTTTCCTGCTTTGATCAAACTGGTGTCGCGCTCAGGCACCGAACTATTGGCCAATTTCGCCGCCGAAAATCTCCACGGAACGGACGCGCAGCTTGAATTGCTGTCGGCGGTCTGGGAGGGCGGGGAAGCGGTTGTGGCCTTCGATCCCGCGGGCCGCTTCTACGCGCGAGTGCTGTTGCAACCCTTCGCCGAATATTTGGCTTCGCGCGGCGACATCCAACCGAGCGGCGCTGGTCCCACCTGTCCATTTTGTAATGCCCGGCCGGTGGCCGGAGTGCTGCGCAGCGAGGGCGATGGCGGCAAGCGCTGGCTGCTGTGCTCGCTCTGTTCCACCGAGTGGCAGTTCCGGCGCGTGCTGTGCCCCGGTTGCGGCGAGGAGAATAAGGACAAGCTCCCGATCTACACCGCCGCCGAATTCCCAGCCGCCCGCGTGGATGCCTGCGACACCTGCCAGACCTATCTCAAATCGATCGACCTCACCAAGGACGGCCACGCGATTCCAGCCGTGGATGAAATCGCGACGGTCGCGTTGAACATCTGGGCCGATGAGCACGACTACGCGAAGCTAGAGACGAATCTGCTCGGCATGTAAAGAAGCGACCGAAACCGCGAGCATTCCTAGGATCCAGCCCAAATCTTGACGAGAAACAAAGTATATGGATCGTCCGCGACTTGCCCCAGCGTTTCCAAGAGTTCGTCCTTGCCGATTTTTAGGGCATCTGCTGCAGCCTGCAACGTGTTTTGGGCCGCTGCCTTTTCGTCCGCAGTGCCCGAGTTTAAGTCGTGCATAAAGCTCTTGACTTCCTGGGCGCCACGCAACGATAGGGCGCTGATTTTCTTAAGGCCGTCTTGAATGTAGATCCACAGGAGCGCCTGACTGATGCAATCGGTGAGGTAAGCGAATTGCTTGTTGGTGCGGATAGTCAAGTTGACAGGATCCGCGTATGCTAGTTCCACGACACTAACGATCCCCTCGTCTTTCAGACGCTCAGCGAATGCCTTCCCGACGCTTGGGAGTTGCTCGAGCTCGGAAGAGCCGTTGACCGCGTCATCGTCGATCTTCAACGTTTTACTGCCCAAGCGCCGTGCAATCGTGAACAGGCTCGAAGTGGGAAATGTGCCGAGAAGAAATGCGATCGGCACTTGAAGTTTCTTCTCTACGAAAGCCGCGATGCTGTAGCCCACCGGGATCGCGATTAACAGGCGGAACACACAATTATAGACGTCATAACTGGTGAAATCACGCGTTCGGAATCTGGTGAGCTGATCCGAGATTATCCAGGTGAATCCTCCGATGAGAGCGGCGGTGGTGACGTCGCTCCACGAGAAGCTTTGATCCGCCCCGGTGAGGCCGCCCCACACGCGCAGTGTTCCGACAACTCCCCAAAGTCCAATGGCCGACAATCCGCCCAAAAGCAGCAGGGGCGGGACATAAAGCCGTCTGCCATACTGCCGGCTGAATGATCCCTGAAAAGCCGAGCGTAGTGCCGGGCCGTTCTTGCCTTCCTTGAGAGCCGAGGGAAGAAACTGTTTGTAATATGATTCCAAAACTCCATCTGTCATGATGGAAAACAATTCATCGCGGCGTTCTTTCCAGGATGTCAATAAAAATACAATCGATGGCAATAGCGTTGCCAGCCACGCAATTAAGCAGGCGCAATAGATTACCGCAGTGTACTGTTCGTTGGACATTGGAGAATACTATATAGCATATCGAAGCCCGCTCTGAATCGGCGTTGATCCGCGAAGAACGGGCCAGCCAATTTCTTACAGTCACACCGCGCGGATGTTTTTATTGTCCGCAATTATCGCTTTAACTGGCCGTACAATCCTTGAAATCGCCTGGACGGGCGATACGATGTTGCAGCATCCGAAAAGGAGCTTGCAATGAACCCTTCAACTGACGTGTTCGCGATTCCTGGAAGCCGCCGGCCCTACATTCCGGAGGCCAAGCTTCTGGGCAGATCGAACCCCGCCCAACAAATAACCTTGAGCATCTACGCAAGACAGAATCCAAATCCGCCCGAGGCCACGGTCCGCTCACTCGATGCATTGAAAACCGACCTGCCTGGCAAACGGCGATACCTGACCATGGAACAATTCAATTGCGTCTATGGCGCCGATCCGGCGGACTTGGAAAAGATCGCAGCCTGGGCCAAGGCGAACCGGCTCGACGTACTGGATAGCAGCGCGCCGACGCGGCGAATTCAGGTGCAGGGAACCATTCACGATATTGAGCGGGCCTTTTCCCTGGAGCTGAACGAATACCAACACCCGCAAGACGGCCAGTATCGCGGACGCGAAGGCGAAGTCCACGTTCCATCGGAGTTGTTCGGCATCGTCGACGGCGTATTTGGCTTGGATACACGCCGGGTCGGCCGTCCGCGGCGACGGCGCAGCACACTGCGACGCGTCTCGCTGGATTCGGTTAAAACTGAGGCCGGTAATCCGTTTCCGGGCTCGTTCTTTCCGCCTCAGGTGGCCCGGTTGTACAGCTACCCCGCCAACCTGGACGGCGCTAAACAGAACATCGCGATATTTGCATTCAACGGCGCACCGAGCCCAGATCCTCGCGGCGGCTACAGCCCGGCCGCGCTGAGGACTTATTTCGAGCAGGTGTTGGGAGGTAAAATGCCCACCATTACGGACGTCGTGGTGCAAGGGCCCGGCAACGATCCCGGGCCCGACTCGCAGGCGTCCGACCAGCAGGGCGATTCCACCGGTGAAGTGATGCTGGACATGTGCGTGGTTGGATCGGTGGCTCCTGGCGCCCACATCTTTATGTATTTCACCGAATTCACGAGCCAAGGCTGGCTGGACGCCTTGCACCAGGCGATCACCGACAACAACGCGATTTCGGTCATCTCCATCAGTTACGGCAATCCCGAGGATGATCCGCAAGGCGCGTGGTCGAGGATGGGCGTGCGCGTGGTCAACCAGGCGTTCGAGGCCGCGATGGCGAAAGGCATCACCATTTGCTGCGCGTCCGGTGACGATGGATCGAGCGATGGCGTGAGCTCGGGCGCTCACGTGGATTTCCCGGCCTCCAGTCCATTCGTGTTGGGCGTAGGTGGAACCAAGCTGGTGGCCACCAGCGGCGCGCCTCCTACTATTGCCGAAGAGACAGTGTGGAATGAACTCATGCAAGACGAGGGTGCGGGCGGCGGTGGCATCAGCGCCGTTTTTACCAAGCCGTCGTATCAAAACTGCACCAAGATTCCACCCTCGGTCAACCCTCCCCATCGGATTGGTCGCGGCGTCCCGGATGTTGCCGCGGTGGCTGACCCGGAGACCGGCGTGATCGTCATGCACATCGATGGACAGCAGCTCGAGCAGATCGGTGGCACCAGCGCTTCGACGCCGCTGTGGGCGTCTCTCATCGCGCGTCTCAATCAGGGGCTGGGGTCCAAGTGCGGCTTCCTGAATCCGGTGCTTTACACCAAATGCGGGAACGGTGTGTTGCGCGACATCACGGTCGGCAACAACGGCGCGTACTCGGCCGAGCCTGGCTGGGACGCCTGCACGGGGTTGGGAAGTCCTGATGGCCAGCGGCTGCTGCACGCTCTAGCCGGCAGCGTTACTTCACCTCGAAATTCAGAAACGTGAATGAAACCCTAGTCTGCTAAACTCGTGTCGAGTGGCGCGCCGTAGCGCCCGGATTCGCAAAGGAGCGAAATGTCGATTCAAGAAGAAGCTGGTCTCATTCTGAAACTGTATGAATTGCGCCGTGAAGAGACGATGCGCAAAGCTCGCGACTGGTATTTTCGTGAGTTCAATCCGCAATCGATGGCGGAGTTTAGCGCCGCGATTTATGGTGAGCACAGCGGACATGTGCGCATGGTAGTCACGTATTGGGACATGGCTGCGGCGCTGGTCAACCGCGGAGCCATCAGTCTGGATCTTTTCAATGACGCCAACGGAGAGCACATCGGCACTTTCGCGAAGATTGAGCCGCTGCTCGGAGAAATTCGGAAGGCCTTTGGACCGCAATTCGCGATGCACCTGGAAAAACTGGTGGATGCCACACCGGACGGCCGGAAACGCTCCGCCGCTACACGCGAACAGATGCAAGCTATTCGTGCCCAACTCAGCGGGCAGAGCGCACAGGCCGCGCGCAATTAGTAATTAGCGTGGTGGATGCGAGGAGCGGGGCGTGAGCAGCGTCCTCCGCCATCTCTTCACATGGCTGTTAAGCCTGGGGCTGTTTGGACCGTTGATCCTCGGCATCGCCGATTCCTCGTTCCTCTTCCTCCCTTTCGGAAACGACCTCCTGGTTGTTATCCTGGTTGCCCGCAATCACGCGCACCTGCCAATCTATGTCGTGACTGCGGCCATCGGATCGACGCTTGGGGTCTTGCTGCTGGATGCCGTCTGTCGCAAGGGTGGCGAAGAAGGTCTAAAGAGAATGATGAAGCCCAAGCGCCTCGGCTACTTCAAGCGACGCATGAGCAACCAGGCCGCCATTGCCATCGGGCTCGCCTGTCTGGCGCCGCCTCCGTTTCCGTTCACCCTCGTTATCGCGAGCGCCAGCGCGTTTGCCTATCCGCGCCCGCGGCTCCTCGGCCTGGTTTTCATCACGCGCGTCACCCGATTCATCATTATCGGCTGGTTGGCCATCCGGTTCGGACGCGACATTCTGAGGATCGCAAGGGCGCCCGAAACCACCTGGATCATGGTGGGGTTCATCGTGCTGTGCATCATCGGAAGCGCTTTCCAGGTCCTCAAATGGGTCCGCGTTAGCCGGAGGCTCGGATAACTTTTCCGCTAAACTAGTGGACACAAGGAGAGCAAGGTCATGAAAGTTTCTAAGAGTTCCCTGGTACTCACGGCGGCCTTCACCGGCCTGCTGGGCGGCACGGTGGCGCGCACGAACGCGGCCCCTTCCACCAGTTCCACTATCAGCGCCATCGCGGGCCAAGCGGCGGACGCCCCAGTTGAAAAGCACGCTTGTAAGGGCCTCAATTCCTGCAAGGGCAAGGGCGGCTGCAAGTCGAGCGATAACGGCTGCAAAGGCAAGAACTCTTGCAAGGGCAAAGGCGGCTGCGCCACCGACGGGAAGTAATTGACGCCGTCCGGGGCGCGAATCCATGCCCGCCAATCGCTTCAATGGACAGACCGACTTCGGCATCGGGATCGGGCTGCGCGTTCCGCATTACCAGCACATTCTGGAACGCCGGCCGGTGGTCGACTGGTTCGAGATTATTTCTGAAAACTACATGCTCGACGGCGGGCGTCCGCTCGCGATTCTCGATCGGATTCTGGAACAGTACCGCGTGGTGCAGCATGGCGTGTCCATGTATTTCGGCTCGGCCGAGCCGCTCAATCGCGAACATCTGCGCCGTCTCAAAGCGCTGGTGAAGCGAACCAAGACGCCGTGGCTGACCGACCATCTTTGCTGGGGCAGCGTGGATGGGCGCTATACGCACGATCTGCTGCCGATGCCCTACACCTTCGAGGCGGCGGAGATCACCGCGCGAAAAGTGCGGGAAGCGCGTGATTTCCTGGAAGTACCCATAGCGGTGGAAAACGTCAGCAGCTACGCCGAATTCCACATCTCGGAGATGACCGAGTGGGAGTTTCTGAACGAAGTGGTTGAGGGCGCCGATTGCGGCATTCTCCTGGACGTGAACAACATCTACGTCTCGTCGCAAAATCACGGTTTCGATCCGTACGATTACTTGAACGGTGTTCCCGCCGAACGCGTCGCGCAGATTCACATCGCGGGGCATTCCAAATTCGAGAAGTACATTCTGGATACGCACGATCATCCGGTGCTTGATCCAGTCTGGAAATTGTACGAGCACGCCATCCGCCGCGTCGGCCCAACCGCCACGCTGCTCGAATGGGACGACCGCATTCCGTCGTTCGATGAAGTGCACGCCGAGGCGCGCAAGGCGGAACAATTCATCGGAATTCCGGTGGTGGTGTCTCAATGACGAATTTGCTGGAATTTCAGCGCCGCGTTGCCGGCGCGGTGATGAGTCCGCTGAATCGCTCAATTAGCGCGGAGGCCAACCAGCTTGTCAAACCCAACGACCGGCTCACTTCCACTGAGCGCCTCAACATTTATCATCGCCAATACTGGTATCGCATTCTCGATTCGTTCAACGAAGACTTTCCCGGCCTGTGCTCGATCCTCGGCGAGCGAGCGTTTGAGCGGCTATCCCGCGCGTATCTTGCCGACTGCCCATCGCAATCGTTTACGCTGCGGAACCTCGGCTCACGGCTGGCAACGTGGTTAACGGAGCATCCCGAGTTCGCGGGCCAGCATTTCGCGCTGGCGATCGATATGATTCGTCTGGAATGGGCGCACATCGATGCGTTTGACAGTGCCGAGCGGAAGGCGCTTGGACCTGAAGACCTGCTGGAGCTGGGCCCCGAACTTCGTCTTGCGCTTCAGCCCTACGTTCGACTGCTTGCGCTCCGATATCCTGTCGACGATTTACGCGTGCAACTCAACCAGCACCTGAACGAACACGGCGCAGCCAGTAACGCCGTCAGCCGGCCGGCGCGACGCCACATCGTTCGCCGGTTTGCCCGGCTGAAGCCACAGCCGATTTTCCTGGCCGTCCATCGTGTCGACTTTACGGTATATTACCGGAGATTAGACGCTGACGAATTCCGTCTGCTTGAATCTTTCGGAGAAGGGCAGTCAATTGGTCAGGCACTTGATTCCGCGCTCGCCGGCACCGAGTTCGAACCGGCCGAGCTACAACAAAAGATCCAAACCTGGTTTGCCAATTGGGCTCAATTGGGCTGGCTTTCTTCCCGGCCATCGTGATGATGCAGGGCCGTGTCCTCGGGATGGTTCAGCCAAACTTGCAGACCCTCGGGATTCAGCTTCAGCCCCACCACGGTCGCTTCGTGCGGCTCCAGCGTCACTACCAGTAACTTGCAGTCGCGCTCGGCGTCCCCCTTGGAAACATCCGCCATGTAGACGATGACCGTTTCCTGGTCACCATGTTTCCAGGACCGAACCTGTATAAACGGCTTCCAACTGCCGTTGGCCGTTCTGCGAATTGCCTCCGCCACATCCCTGGCAGCTCGCTCGTCGAGATCCAAATCCTCAAAGACGGCCAGATCAAGATGTTTGACGCCGGCCGGATGCGCCACGGACGTAGCGAGATTCACCAGGCCGAAGAAAGGAATGTGCACCGGGCGCGTGTGCAACTCATCGGAGATGGCGCGAACGATATCGTCAAACCCGCGCTCGGCGCCTTGAAGGAGCGCGCAGGAAAGCATCCAAGAGGCTGCGACTATCAGCGCGGTCTTCATGTTATTCGTCCTTACTCGGCTTGCCGTTCTTATGCTGGGAATCAGGCTCGATCTTGGGGATGCCGAAATGTCCGCCGAGTTCGCTCAACTGATCCGGATCGATGGAGCCTTCGATGCTGACGATGGTCAGCTCCTTCGGTTCCGTTGAGACGATTGCGAGTCCGCCGATCTTGCCGTTTTCCGTTTTAATGTACACTTCGGAATTCTGGCCGGATTTCTGGCTGCGCACGCCGACGATCCGCGACCAGGCGGGAGACCGAAGCTGCGCGCGGAGCGGTTCAACGTCGGAATCCTGATATTCTCCGGCCTTCTCAAACTCGAAGCTCTTGACGTAGATCCCTTTCAGACCGGCGACCAGCTTCTTGACCTTGGCGTCATCGGCGTCTTTGTCGGAGAGGAACCGGCCGGCGAGCTGAAGCAGATTCGCGTCCAGGGTGACATCCACCACTTCACTGGCCTTCGCCGCCAGACGATCCAGGTTGGGCGGCATTTTCAGCTCTTGTGCGCCTAACGGCGCGAGCGCAATGCACATGATGAGTGCGATCTTGATAGACATCAGTCTTTCTCCTTCACTCTTGCTCCGTCGATGTTCGTACCGTTTTCTGAATTCTCGCCAACTGCGTCACAGTGACCTTGAGAGCCAGTTGCAACCGGGCCTTCGCGGATTCGCCGGCAGCGCGCTCTCGGACCTCGCCCTCATGCCGTACCCAGAATCCGCCAGCGATAACGATCACAGCCGCCACCTCTGCTGCCCAGCGCCAGAAGATGCTCCGGCCAGATCGCCGCGCGGCCACGGCGGCGAAGACCTTGGCCTCGAACGATGCGGATGGTTCCTTGCGGTCCAGCGCGCTCTTTAATAGCTGTTCAAAATCTTCCATCAGCGAATGTCTCCCATGCTCCGATCGATCTTTTCGCGCAGCATCCCGAGCGACCGCTGCAAATGACTCTTCACCGTCCCCACCGGTATTTCCAGCACCTCGGAAATCTCCTCCGGTGTTAAGTCTTCCTGATAGCGGAGCACCATCACGATACGCGGCTTTTCGGGCAGCGTCGCGATCAATTGCCGCAGCCGGCGGTTGAGCAACGGGTCGCCGTGCTGCGCTGGGATGGAAGGCTCCGCGACGTCTTCCAGCGAAATAGTGGATTGCGATCGCCGCTTTCGTACATAGTCGATACAACGATGGCTGGTGACCTTTCTCAGCCAGAAGGTCACGTGTTTCGCGCTCTCCAGTTCATCCATCTTGCGATAGAGCCGCAAAAACACGTCCTGCGCGATCTCTTCGGCAGCGGCTCGGTCCCGCAGAAAGTGATACGCCAAGCTGAAAACCATCGATTGATTCGCGCGCAGCACTTCTGCGAAAGTCATCTCCAGCGCGGTCTCCGCGTTCGCTTCCGTCATTGAGGCCGTCGCCATGTTTCTATAGAAGAGTACGTTGAACGCGAGCTGCGAGGACGCAAAATATCGTGTCCGGCATGCTTTAGCGCGCCCCAGATCGCCGCTTGCCCGCGATCGCCGCGTCAAATCGTGCCGCGATCGCCTCGAATCCAGGTGACGGGCCGTCCCAGCGCAGTTGGTCCACATCTTCAAAAAGCTTGATTTCGGTGCGAAGCGTGGCGAGTGTTCGGAACAGCAGCGCTTGCCCGCGCTCGCGCGAGAGAGTATAAGCCAGGGCGCTTGCGTTGGTGGCGTTCACGTGCCACTCGCGCCAGTCGTCCGGTATGGACTCGATGTGGCCAAACTTGGCGAGAACCGCAGCCGTTGACTTCGCGCCCCAGCCCGCCAAGCCCGGGTAGCCGTCGGAAGCGTCGCCGACCAGCGCCAGGTAGTCGGGGATCGACGCCGGTGAAACGCCGAATTTTTGGATTACGCCGGCTTCGTCGAACGTGACCCGCGTTCGCCGATTCAGTTGGACGATACGCGTACCGCGCACGCATTGCGCGAGGTCCTTGTCTGGCGTGCAGATAATCACTTGGTCGACTCGTGGATCCCGATCGGCCGCAACCGCCGCGGCGCCGAGAGCGTCGTCCGCCTCAAACTCCACCATCGGCCAGACGACCACGCCGGCGGCCGTCAGAGTCTCTTCCAGCAACGGAAACTGGGCCAGCAAATCGGGCTCGATGCCCTCGCCGGTTTTGTATCCTGGCCACAGTCTGTTGCGGAACGATTCAATCACGTGATCGGTCGCGACGGCGATGTGCGTGGCGCCGCCGCTGATCATACCCAGCACCGACGCGAGTACGCCTCGGACTGCACCCACTTCGTGGCCATCTGAATCGCGCGCGGACGGAAGCGCGTAGTAATGACGGAACAGTTCGTACGTGCCGTCGACCAAATAGACGTTCAGGATTTACGCTCCCGCCAGACCGCCGACTCTCAGGCTAACGCACGTAGGCCGGTAGACCCTGCAACTCCGACTCCTCCACCTTCACCCAGCCGCCCTCGAACGCCTCCACCACGCTGCCCTCCAGGAACCAGCTCTTGGGCGCATGGCCGCCCCACAGGGCTTGACGCCGAGGATCGTGCAATTGCCAGCGGATGGGCTCGAAATCCGGGTCGACGCTCAGGTAGTCGGAAGTGTAGAGCTCGATGCGATGGCCGTCAGGGTCGCGCAGGTATAGGAAATACGCGTTGGTGATTCCGTGCCGGCCGGGGCCGCGCTCGATGCGATCGGTCTCAAATGCGCCCGCCAGAATATCGCACAATTGCGAAATGCGCGCGCCGTCCGGCAGCCAATAAGCGAAGTGATGCAGGCGCGGACCGGCCCCGTTGGTGGTGGCGAGATCGTGCGCGTGACCTTTGCGCTGCATCCAGGTGGCCCAGATGCGGCCTTCATCGTCGTCGGTGTATTCGGTCAAACGAAAATCCAAATGCCGCTGGTACCACTCCGAGAGTTGCTTCACTTGCGGCGACAGCACATTAATATGATCGATGCGCTGGATGCCAGGGCCGCGGTGCAGATCGAAGCGCTGCAACAGCCAGGGATGCTTCACCGATTCGTAGTAGAACGCGATCGGGAATCCGAACGGGTCTTGCAAGCGCAGCACGCGCGGCCGATCGAGATCGCTCTCCCAACGATGCGGCAGGCCTTCTGCTTGGGCGATCGCTGCTATCTCATCCAAGGCCGCTTCCGATCCGGCCTTGTACGCCAGTTGCCTGACGCCCGGCTCGGCGCCGAGCTCCAGTTTCAAGCTCCACTCGCGATCTTCGACGCCGCGGAGATACAGCGCGCGATCGGTTTCGTGGACAACATTAAAGCCGAGAAGTTCGACGTAGAAGTGGCGCGATGCGGCCAAATCGCCCACGGACAATATGACGTGGCCAACGCGAATCACGCGAGGAAAAGTAAAGGGCATAATTCATCCCTTCCCAAACTTCGGAATGGCATGCGATCCCAGCGGCACGGCGATGAGCTTGAGCTCAGTGTAGAACTCGAACGAATGTTCCCCACCCTCGCGATGCGTGCCGCTGAACTTGATGCCCCCGAACGGCGTCGGTAGATGGCGCACGTTGTGGCTGTTGATCCAGGTCATGCCGGCCTCGAGCGCCAGCGCCATGCGGTGCGCGCGGGTAACGTCCGAGGTCCATAGATAGGAAGCCAGCCCGTACTTCACGTCGTTGGCTTTGGCCAGCGCGTCGGCTTCGTTCTTGAACGGAATCGCCGTCAGCACCGGACCGAAGATTTCTTCCTGCGCGATGCGCATGTGATTCTCGCCCGTGAATAGGGCAGGGGACACGTAGTTGCCTTCCGAGCCCACGCGCTTGCCGCCCACCAGCAACTTCGCGCCTTCCTGTTTGCCGATTTCGATGTAGCCCAGCACGCGGTCGCGATGCTCGGGATGGATCAGTGGGCCGACTTCGGTGTCAGGATCCAGCGGACTGCCTACCTTCACCTTGGCAGCCCGCGCCGCCAAACGGCCGGTGAATTCGTCGAAGATCGATTCTTCGATCAGCGCCCGCGAGTTGGCGGTGCAGCGCTCGCCATTAAAACTGTAGATCTGGAAGACCGTGGCGTCCAGGGCGCGGTCGAGATCGGCGTCGGCGAAAATCACGGCGGGCGATTTGCCGCCGAGCTCGAGCGACAGGCGCTTCAACTGATCGGCGGCTGCCTTCATCACGATGGAGCCGGTGGTGGTTTCGCCAGTCAGCGTGATGAGCGGCACCAGCGGATGAGTCACCAGCGGCGCGCCCGCTTCTTCGCCGAAGCCTTGCACGACGTTGAACACCCCAGGGGGCAGGTCGGCCTCCTCGAAAATCTGTGCGAGCTTCCACGCCGTCAGTGGCGACCACTCGGCGGGTTTCAAGATCACGGTGTTGCCGGTGGCCAGCGCCGGAGCGATGCGCCATGTCGAGAGCATCATGGGCGCATTCCACGGAGTGATGATGCCGCAAGGGCCGACGGGCACGCGCAGGCTGTAGTTGAGCCACTCGTGATCGACCGGGTACGTGCGGCCATCCATGGCCTTCTCGGCGTACTCGGCGTAGAAGCTGAAGTTTTCGGCCGTGCGTGCGATTTGCGCGCGAACGATCTTGAGCGCCTGGCCGGCATCCAGGCATTCGATGATGGCGAGTTCGTCGCCATGTTTTTCGATCAGGCTGGCGATCTTGAGCAGATACTTTTTGCGGTCCTTGGCTTTGCCGTATCCCCACTTTTGAAACGCCGCATGAGCCGCTTTGGCCGCGCGATCGATATCTTCCGCATGTCCGCGCCAGACGCGCGAAAGCACGCGATTGGTGGAAGGGTCCAGCGTTTCGAAGGTTTCGCCGCGCGCCCCTTCGGTCCATTGGTTATCGATATAGTGGCCGACCGTGGTGCGGGCAAGTTTGGCTCGGATTTGGTCGATGAACTCCGGGCTGATGCCCGCTGCTGGGGACGCCGTGGTCATTGACCTATCTTACGCTCCGCTGGGTGGGGATGATCCTTACTATACATTCGACTATACATCCAACCGCTGCACCAGAGATTTGCTCCAGATTTGACGCGCGAGTGAGCATCATTGTAATCCGATCCGCGTTCGCAACGGTAGCTACCACCATTCCGTCGTTCGCGCAAATGCCGGCTCCTACGATGCTCAACGTAGTCCACTATCAAGTGAAAGCGGATCACCTCCAGGAATTTCTGGAAGTAGAAAAACAGATCGCCGGCTCGTACAAGAAGGCGGCGTCAACGGATCAATTTCGGATCATCTACCGCGGTAGTGTTGCCAACACATTTGAATTCGACGTGTTCACTCCTCTGTCGAAATTTGCCGACCGGGACGGCGAGAATCCTTACACCAAGATGGCGACCGAGGAAGAGCGTTTGACGCGCACCGCGCGGCTGTCTCAGTACCTGGAAAGCGTGCAAACCAGCATCGACCGGCCGCTGGCCGACTTGACCATCAACGTGCCGGGCGCCCGGTTTCCGCCTACTTGGTTGCAAGGCGTCCGGGTTCGCGTGAAGCCGGGGAGCGCTGACAGCTTCAGCGCCGTGGCGAAGGCCGATCTTATTCCGGCCATCAAGAAGGCGGGAGTAAAGGTTCTTCTGGGCCGCCGCACCGTATTCGGAGGGAACCCCAACGATTTCTTTTTTGCTGTGGGGTTTGAAAAGTGGACCGAATTGGACAGCCCGATTTCTTTGCCGAAGATCATGGGCGAGGAAGCTTCCCGCAAGTTGACCGACAAGTTAGGTCAAGCGACCGCGGGTATTGAAGAGACGGTGTGGCGCTATCAGGCGGATCTGAGCTACTATCCCGGCGCGACGCCGACCACCAGCAGCCGCTAGGAAATTTGGAGCGCTGGCGAAGGGGCGGGCATGGCTGGCCCTTTCAGCGGCACGAGCTGCGGTCGGGCTAATAGTAGGCGTTACGCGCTGACCGCTTGTGGTGCCGCGTCCTTGCTCCCGAAAATCTTGTTGCGCAAAACAGCAAACCGGCCATCCTTGCGCAAGGCGTCCAGTTTGGGATCGACGTCCAGCATGAACAGGACCGCGGACTTTTCGTGGTAGGCGCGTTCGAGCTCCTGGAACGCCTGATCGCGATCGCCCAGCGCATCCAGCAGCAGCGCCATGTAGTACGCGTCCACGTAGTGCGTTTTGCGAGTCTGGTTTAACTCCGCCAGGATCTTCTGGGCCTCTTTGCGGCGTCCATGCTTCGCCAGACACTTGGCTTCGAAGGCGCGCAGCCAGCCCAGGTCCGGCGACATAATGGTTGCCAGCCGGTATTGCTCGATCCCCTCGCTAACGTTGCCGGCGTATTCCAGCGCTTCGCCGTAAAAGAGCCGCACAAGATAGAGGTAGGGGTGCAGCTCGACCGCCTTCTTTCCGCACACCACGGCGGCCTCGTATTCGCGCCGGCAAAAGCGGATCAAGATCTCGTTGGCGGGAACGGTGGGCCACAGCGAGTGGGTGTTCCGCGCCGACAGTAAAATGTTCAAAGCATCGTCCAGGCGGTTCTGCGTAAGGTACAGCATCGTCAGCCGGACGTAGACCTCCGGCGATTCCGGACTTTCCCGCTGCGCTTGCAACAATTCCGCCTCGGCCTCTTCGAATTTATGCTCGAATAAATGCAAGCCATGCGCCCGATCGGCGCGGCGCTCCGGAGTGAGTCCGCACAATTCCACCGCGCGCTTGTGGGCTTGCAGGAATCCGGTGTACATCTCGCGCGGCATTCGCATTCCGTAGGTCCCGAGCAGCAGGTAACACAGCGAGATGCCTTCGAAGGCCCGGAAATCCGAGGCATTCTCAATCGCCGCTTGCTGAAAGCAGTCCAGGGCCTTTTCGAAGCCCTCGCGTGTCCGCCGGCTCCAGAAGTGCCAGCCTTGCTTGACCAAGTCGTCCGAGTGCGGAACCTCGAGGCGGTATCCCAGCTTGGGCCGGTAGGTGATCCAGGAAAAAAACTCGCCCAAGGTCTTCTTGACCTCGCCGATGGTGACGGCCACCGTGTGCTTGGACACCAGATTGCCGTCCCAGGCCTGATTGATCATCTGCGCATAGCCGACATACCGGCCGCGGTTGTGGAGCAGCGCCTTGAGGGCTTGAAAGGCCTGGGGGCGAAGCTCGAGCTCGCGGCCATCTCTCAACAACGTCTTGGTTGTCGTGTCGAGCCGAAATGGCCCGAACGTAATCTGTTCCATAAAGCGCCTTCCCGTTACCGTCCCGTCTAAAATTGACGCGCTTTTGACTGTTTAGCGAATCATATCACACAATCCCTCCACCCGGAAGATTCTTGAAGGGCCGGCGGAGGCTTGGAGGGGTGTTGGTACCGGTCCAATCGAGCTGGCTGCCCGCAACACTGGCATCGAATCTTGTTCTTAGACGGGTTGCCAACAAAGTCCAAGCAAGCGCAAAGGTGCCCTAAGAATTGCCCCTGTTTTGACTTCATCTCCGTGAAACCTTCGAATACAATCCCAATAATGGCTCGTGGGGTGTGCATGCAGCTGTGCCTGAGTACTGCCTCGCCTCCAACCTCTAAGTTTTAGGGAGACTATGAAAACTACGACTTTGCTTCGTTCGCAAGTCACTGCCATCCTGGCACTGACCTTGTTGTTAACGCTGTTTGTTCCTTTCGTGATGGCGCAGTCCTCCGGCACATCCGGCTTGGCGGGAGTGATCACGGACCCTTCCGGGGCCGCGATTCCCAACGTGACCGTCACGCTCACAAGTAATGCCACCGGCGCGGTCCGCACCGCCATCACCGGCACCGATGGCACCTACAAGTTCTCCTTGCTGCCGCCTGGCGACTACAAGGTTCGGTTCGGAGCCAACGGCTTCAAGACGGCTGAAGTAGCATCCTTTACCTTGAACGTTACGGAAACGCCCTCGTTGGATCGGGTCATGGAGGTCGGCGCCCAATCCGAACAGATCACGGTGGAAGCAGCGGCCGAAGTGCTCCAAACGGAAAGTTCTACTCTGGGGACGGTAGTCACGGGACAGAGCATCAACGACGCGCCGCTGGCGGCCCGGAACTACACCCAAATTCTGAGCCTGTCGGCGGGAGTATCTTCCAGTTCTAACGACGCGACTGGGTTGGGCAGGGGCACCAATGACATGAGCGTAAACGGAGCCATGCCGGAGCAGAATAATTGGCAGATGGACGGCGTCTCGGTGGTGAGCGCGTTCGGCACAGGCATCGCGAGAGACTGCGGGATCTACGTCGGCATCGCGATCCCGAGCCCGGATGCGATTCAGGAATTTAAGATACAAACCTCCACCTATGACGCCAGTTACGGCCGCAATCCCGGAGCCAACGTCAACATCCTCACCAAGTCGGGCAGCAACGCGTTCCATGGAACGTTGTTCGAGTTCTTCCGCAACGAGGATCTGGATGCCAACGGCTTCTTCGAGAACGCCGAGAACACCGGCAAGCAAGTCCTACGCCAGAACCAATTCGGCGGCACTTTCGGCGGGCCCATCAAGAAAGATAAGTTGTTCTTCTTTGGAAGCTATCAGGGTACGCGCCAGCTCAACGGCGTTTCCGCCTCTAGCAGCGAGAGCGTCTTCTTGCCGCCGATTCCCGGCGGCGATCGTTCGGGCCCGGGCTTTGCGGCCGCTCTGGGCGCGGCCAACTGCGCTGCCAATCACCCGGGAAGTCCGAATTTTTCTACATTTTCAAGCCTGTTCGGCGGCATGCAGGTGGCCTGCGATGGTTCCAACATCAGTCCCGTCGCGATAGCCCTTCTGAACGCCAAGAATCCGAACGGTAGCTATTACATGCCGGGTTCCACCACGGGAAATTATGAGCAGACCACGTTCAGCATACCAGCCAAATACACGGGCAACCAATATATCGCCAACGCCGACTACGTGATCAACTCCAAGAACACTCTGGCAATGCGATACCTGTTTACCGAAGATCCGCAGGAGGTTCCCTTTGGTATTGCCAGTATTCCAGGCACGCCTTCCTTTACCTACTACGCCAACACCAACTCGGTCCTGAGGCTTACTACACTGGTCACCAACAGCTTCGTGAACGAAGCGCACGCCACCGTGCAGCGCAATATCGCGAATGGTCACGACGAGACGCCGCAGTACACACCGCAGTCAGTCGGCATCACTCCCATCATCCCGCAGCAGACCCAACCGCCGGTCATGATTATCGCCAATGCCTACGGTATTGGAGGAACCCTGGCCCCCTTCTACGGCCCGGCTACCCAGGTCAATTTTGGAGACCAGGTTTCCTGGTCGCACGGCAAGCACACCATTCGCGCCGGAGGTGAGTTTGAAGCTGACCAATGGAATCTTTCGTTCAAATCCCTGCTGCGCGGATTCCTCATCATCGATTCATTTGACGATTTTCTCATTGGACGGCCAGGCCTGGCAGGCTGCGACGTCGCGGGTGGTTGCAGTCCCGCCAACCCAGGAAATACTACTGGCGGACCGGTCGGGACTTATCTGGAATGCCTGTTCTGCGTGCGCAGCGGACCCAATGGCATCATTCATCAATACCGAGAGAAGGATTTCGCCGGCTTTGTACAGGACGACTGGAAAGTGAATTCTCAATTGACGATCAACCTTGGCGTACGTTGGGAATACGATGAAATGCTCGGCGATCATGATGGCAACCTCACCAACATCTGGCCGAGCCTGATGCAAGGCGTTACGCCGCCTACTACACCGATGCAGACCACCAACGCCTTGCTTGGATACGTGGTGCCCAACAATTTCGCCGCGCACTATGGAGCCCCTCCGGCCGGTGTGACCACGGTGAATACATCCGCGCCCACCCAGAACGGTACTCCGTGGAACAACTTCGGACCCCGTTTTGGTTTCGCCTGGCAGCCGATCAAGAACGGCAAATTAGTAGTGCGAGGCGGCATTGGCCTATTCTACGATCGCGTAGGTAGCAGCAAGTTTGTCCACGCGGTGGAACAGGGCGATCCGTACGCGGTCACGCTCGATGAAGCGGGGCCGTTTGCCGCTGCTCCTTATAGCTTGTCAAATCCGTTCCCGTCCACCCCGCTGGCGTTCACGCCGCGCTATTTCAACCCGGCTTACGCTTCCACTTGCAGCATCTTTTTGGCGTTGTGCACCTCCGATATTAACCAACCCTTCTACTCGCAGGTCCACACGCCTCTCAGCCGGCAGTACAATGTCGGCATCCAATACAACTTCGCGCCTAGTTGGGTCTTGGAGCTGGGCTTCGTAGGATCGAGTGGGATCAATCAAGCCGACTACAATCACAATTACAACACGGCTTTTCTCGCCAGTGCGAGCAACCCGGTCAACGGCCAGACCACTACGACCACGGCGAATACCGACGCCCGCGTCCCATATCTGGGTTACGACCCGGCCGGCTTGCAAGGTACCGGATACGACGGAATTTACAATTACAACAGTCTTCAGACAACAGTGCGAAAACAGTTCTCGCACGGGCTCACCATGCAGGCCGCCTACACCTGGAGCAAGAATCTCACTACTCTGAACGGCGACGGACAATCCAACAGCAATGACGCAAGCTTCCTGGGACAGCAATACGGTCCGGCCTATTTCGCCCATCCGCAGCGCTTCATCCTGTCGTATGCCTATCAGATCCCGTTCGGGCATCCCAGCAACAGCTTCCTGAAGAAGGCGGCGGAGGGATGGATGATGACCGGCAGTGTTCTTGTCCAGGATGGCGCTCCGCTCACGTTCACTAACACGGCCGGAGGATCGGCTTACGGCACCGGCGGCGCCGGGTCAGGTGAGGGTGGCACCGCCCGGTCCCAGTTGTGCCCGGGTGTGACCTATAACGGCCTGTTGACGAGCGGTGGCATGACATCGCGCCTCGGCGGCAGCAATAGCGCAAACGGCTACTTCAATCAATCAGATTTTTGCGCTCAGCCCGCCATCGAGCCGGATGGAACCACAATAACGAGCCAAGCCGCGTGTCCCACCTGCGCCACGCTGTTTGGCAGCTCCGGGCTCGGCATCATCAATGGGCCGGGTAACGTCAACTGGGACACCTCGATCCTGAAGACCACCAAGATCACGGAGAAAACGACCGTCCAGTTCCGAACCGACTTCTTCAACATTTTGAATCATCCTCAGTTTGCGCCTCCGGGGGTAGCTCAGGAAACGCCGAATACGTTTGGCGTAATTACGACGACCGCGGTCAATCCCCGCATTATTCAATTTGCGCTGAAGTTCATGTTCTAAGTTTGCAATCGGGTTGGCCGTGGTCCACCGGCCGCGGCCAACTCCCCCACCTCCGCACAATTTGGTGCAAAATAAAAGTTGAAGTACCTTGCGTTCGCCCTCTGCTTGACAGTTCCCGCAATCGCACAAACCAGCACTCCCAAAGGCGCTATCGCCGGCACTCTTTTCGATTCCATCGGCGATCCCATCGCTAACAACGAAGTGCAGGCGGAGAACGCGGAGTCCCACGGCGTTTTCAAAGCCACCACTTCCGCCAAGGGAAAATACACGCTAGACCTGCCGCCTGGCAAGTATTTCGTCGCCGCGTCCGCGCCTGGCCTGGCGCCGTTCGCGATGCGCGGTGTCATCGTCAAAGCATCGCTGACTCTCAAGTTCGATATCCATCTGGGCGACACCACGCAGCTCAACACGCTCGGCGAAGATCGCTTGAGGATCACCGCCGACACGAAGCGCCACGCTCCGCCGTCCGGTCCGGCGCCGCGCACCTTCGACGGCAAGCCCGATCTTTCCGGCGTCTGGTGGATTCCACGCACTGTAGATCCAGGCAAACCCGAGTTTCTCCCCCCTGCGATTGCGATTCAAAAGCAGCGCCTCGAGGCCAACTCCAAGGACAGTCCGCAGGCGCGTTGCCTGCCATCTGCCCCGCTGCGCAACGGTCCGCTGTGGGAATTCGTCCAGAGCAAGGATTACCTGGTGTACATTTCAGACGACGAAAGCCCCGGCTTCCATCAGATTTATCTCGACGGCCGCCCCCATCCCGCCGATCCGAACCCGGCCTGGTATGGGCATTCCATCGGCCGTTGGGATGGCGACACGTTGGTCGTCGATCGCGTCGGCTTCGACAACCGAGTCTGGCTCGACGTGGAGTCTCATCCGCATTCGGACCAACTGCATATCATCGAGCGCTACCATCGCCCCGATCTCGGCCATCTCGAAATCGAAATCACGGTCGACGACCCCGGGGTTCTCGCCAAACCTTGGACCCAGAAACGCATCGCCGACCTGGCGCAAGAAGAGATCTTCGAGTACATTTGCGCGGAGAATAACCGCGACGTCGAACATCTGGTCGGCAAGTAACAGTCAAAATTTGACGCTGTTTTGACGCTCGCGAGGTCAAATCTGGATATACAATCCGACTAATGGACTTGGTGGGGTTGTATGCAAGTGTGGGCGAAGTACCGTCCGTCCAACCATTCCCAGAAAAAACCATTTCACTCGCTGCTGGAAGGCGCGTGTGTGGCAGTAATGCACTCAATGTAGAGGACTTACAAGGAGAACGGGACTATGAGATCCAAGACGCTGCTTCGTTCGCAGCTCGCATTTGTAGTGGTTTTGACCCTGTTGTTTGCCATTTACGTGCCTTCGTTAATGGCACAATCGGCCGGAACGTCGGCCCTTAGCGGAACCGTTACCGATCCCTCGAGCGCCGCCATCCCGAACGTTACCGTAACTATCACCAGTAACGAGACTGCCCAAAGCCGCGCCGCTACCACCGGATCCGACGGTGTCTATAAATTCTCCCTGCTCCCGCCAGGAAGCTATAAGATCCGTTTTGCCGCGAACGGATTCAAGACCGCCGAAGTCGGGGCCGTGAATCTGGCCGTGACCGAAAGCTCAACGCTCGATCGGGCGCTGGAGGTTGGCGCGCAATCCGAGCAAGTGACGGTCGAGGCATCCGCCGAAACCCTCCAGACCGAGAGTTCCACGCTAGGAACCACGGTCGGAGGCGCCACCGTGACGGCGCTCCCCTTAAGCAATCGCAACTACACCCAGGTCCTGGGTATGTCGGCCGGTGCGAACGCCAATGCCAGCAACGCCACTGCCTTTGGGAAGGCCACCACGAATTACAGCACCAATGGCGCCGATCCCGGGCAGAATAATTTCCAGATGGACGGCGTCGCCATCAATAACATCGCAAACGGCGGCAGTTCCGGCGATTGCGGCATTTACGCTGGAATCCCGATTCCAAATCCGGATGCCATCCAGGAATTCAAAATCCAGACCTCGACCTACGACGCCAGCTACGGACGCAACCCGGGCGCCAATGTCAACGTGATAACCAAGTCGGGATCCAATACGTTCCATGGCAGCGTGTGGTATTTCTTCCGCAACGAAGATCTGAATGCCAAGGACTTTTTCGAGAACGCCGATAACGGCGGACAGCAGCAGATCCTGCGGCAGAACCAGGTGGGTGGATCGATCGGCGGACCGATCAAGAAGGACAAACTGTTCTTCTACGCCAACTATCAGGAGACTCGCCAGTACAATGGAGCCGTCAATGGTATCGGTTATGAAGCCGTAATTCTGCCGCCGGTTCCCGCCGGCGATCGTAGCGCACCCGGTTATCAGGCCCAATTGGGCGCAGCGCTGTGCCCCGCCAACCACCCCGCGAATGCGGCCGCCTATGAGACCTACCTTGGCTTCATACCGGGATTTCCGAATGTCGCTTGTAACGGGTCCAACATCAGTCCGGTCGCGATGAACATCCTCAATATCAAGCTCCCGAACGGCCAATACTACATTCCGACCAACACCTCGGGGAATTTCCTGCCCGATACAATCACCGATCCCGCCACTTACGCGGAACACCAGTTGATTCTGAATGGCGACTATGTGATCAACAGCAAGAACACGCTGGCTATGCGGTATCTGTATACAAATAATCCGCAGACCCTGCCGCTGGCTGGCGGTCTCCCCGGTGCTCCGGCGAGCGTCCTCTACTCCAATACGGACGCTGTATTGAAACTTACCACGCTGCTCACGCCCACCCTGGTGAACGAAGCCCGCGCATCGTTCCAGCGCAATTACCAACATGAGACGGACACCACGCCGTCTACGCCGCAGGCGTTGGGATATACGCCCATCATTCCGACAGAAACGGAAATGACTCCGTTCATCATCGGAAATACAGGCGAGACCATTGGCGGTACCTTGGCGCCGTCCTACAGCCCGACCACGCAGATGCAGGTTGCCGACCAGATTTCCTGGTCGCAGGGCAGGCATACCTTCCGCGCCGGCTATGAATATGAGGAGACCCAGTGGAACATTACGTTCGGCGGTTTATTGCGAGGCCTCATCGTTTTTCCGACCTTCGCCGATCTCCTGATTGGTAAGGGCGGATGCGCACCGGGCGATGCGACATGCAGCCCCGCCAACCCCGGTAACACCACCGGCTTTCCGTACGGTGAGATCGTGGAGTGCCTCTTTTGCACGCGCAGCGGTCCCGGCGGCCTGATCCACGGCTACCGGTTGCCCAATCAGGACGCTTTCTTCCAGGACGATTGGAAGGTCAGCTCCAAGCTCACCATCAACATGGGCCTTCGTTATGAGTATGACGGGGTCTTCAGCGATAAGTACGGAAACCTGACCAACATTTGGGCCAGTCAACTCCAAAGCTTGCCGGTACCAAGCGCTCCGCCCACCAACATCTTCAACCCTGGCGCAGCGTATCTGGCCGGTAATGTGGTGCCCAACAACTACATTTCACATTACGGGCAGCCGCCAGCCGGCGTCTTGGTTTCCAAGCTCAGCCTGCCTATCCAAGGTGGCGCTCCCAAAGACAACTTCGGACCACGCCTTGGTTTCGCCTTCCAGGCTACCCGCAAATTCGTGATTCGCGGCGGATTCGGAATTTTCTATGACCGCATCGCCGGCGACCGTTTCGTGCATTCCGTGGAACAAGGCAACCCATATGGCGAAACAATCGACTATGGCGCCGTGAATCCGAACAGTCTGGCGAATCCTTATCCGGCCACGCCTCCCGCTGGCATATTCGCGTCGCGCTGGGCAAACCTCCAAACGGGCGCTTATTCCGCCCTGAATACTCCGTCCCTCGACGAGTCTGTGCATACGCCGCTGGTCCGGCAGTTCAATCTGACGTTCCAGTACGAGTTGGCTCCAACCTGGGTGTTGGAAGCTGGGTACGTCGGAGCGAGCGGAATCAACCTGGTGGATACCTACCATGACGCCAACGCAGCGCAACTAGCCAGCCCTAGCGCTCCGATCAATGGCCAGACGCAAAACCTCGCGTCCAACGTCCAGCTGCGTGTTCCGTATCTCGGCTATCAGCCGACCGGCTATCAAATCACCGCCTTCGACGGCATTTACGACTACAACAGCTTGCAAGTTACGCTGCGGAAGCGATTCTCGCATGGCTTGACCATGCAGGCCTCCTACACCTGGAGCAAAGATCTCACTACCCTGACGTCTTCGAACTTCAACAACATTTCCGCGGATAGTAATGATCCGTCCAACTTGGCGCAGCAATACGGCCCGGCATATTTCAGCCACCCGAATCGCTTCGTCATCAGCTATAGCTACGATCTGCCGTTTGGGCACCATACGGGTGCGCTGGGGTTGCTGGCCAATGCATGGAATGTGTCCGGTGTTACGACGGTTCAGGACGGCGTTCCTTTGACCATTGCCGATACCGCCATCGGCACGGCTTATGGAACGGGCGGATTCGGAATCATCCGCGCGCAAATGTGTCCGGGCGAGACCTACGGCGACATCGCCTCGCCAGGCGGCATCGACCAGCGTCTGGGCGGCGGCAACGGCGGCCCTGGTTACTTCAACGCAAGTGCGTTCTGCCCCGGCATCCCTGCTCCCAACTCCCCCGCCGGCTCGAACCAAGTTACACTCTTCGGAAATTCCGGGCAGGGCATTATTCTCGGCCCACCTCAGTTTAATTTTGATATTTCGTTGCTCAAGAACTTCCGGATCAGCGAACGTCAATCGTTGCAGTTCCGGACCGAGTTCTTCAACGCATTCAACCACCCGCAGTTCCTGCCGCCTGGCAATCAGGCGCCGGCTCCCGGCGGGCTGCCCGGGGAATTGAACGTGAATGCGCCCGCTAGTTTCGGTCAGATCAATGAGCTCTCGGTGAGCCCTCGTGTGCTCCAGTTTGCGCTGAAGTACATTTTCTAAGCACCTCGTTTCCCGTCTGGCCGCGATCGAAAAGGTCGCGGCCAGCCCCCGGCTTGCCGCCTGATATACTGCACCTGCATGGGTGCCCGATGGATTCTGCTTCTGGCCGGAACTGGGCTGCTTCCGGCTGTCTTTGCTCAGTCGTCGAAAATCGCACCGGGTGATTGGCCCAATTACACTCGCGATTTGGCGGGCACCAAGTATTCACCTCTCGATCAAATCACTTCCACCAACGTTACCAGGCTGCTTCCAGCGTGGACCTTCAGCGTGAAAGCCGAGGCGCCGCCGGCCCAGCCCGGCGCACTACCCGCCGCGACACCCCTGGGAACGTCCGCCGCAACGCCCATCGTCGTCAACGGTGTGATGTACTTGCCCGCGGGCAAGCGCGTGGTCGCGCTGGATGCCGTGAACGGCGCCGAGATCTGGAGCTATGCGCTGCCGACTGGGTTCGCGTCGCAACGCGGCGTGGCCTATTGGCCGGGCGATAAGCAGAATCCGCCGCACATCCTGTTTACAACTGAAAGCAAACTGGTGGCGCTCAACGCCAACACCGGCAAGCTCGATCCAGGCTTCGGCAACGAAGGCGAAGTCGACATCGGCGTGCCATACTCTGGCGTGCCGACGGTATACAAAAATGTGGCAATGCTGGGAGCCAGCGTCGGCGAAGTGCCCGTCGGCCCCGCCGGCGATTCGCGCGCTTACGACGCACGCACCGGCGCGAAGCTCTGGGATTTTCATTCCGTGCCCCGGCCCGGCGAAGTGGGACACGAGAGTTGGCTCGACGACGGTTGGAAAGGGCGCTCCGGCGTCAACGTTTGGAGTTGGTACATGACCGTGGACGAAGAGCGCGGCACGGTTTACATGACGTTCGGCAGCGCGGCGGCGAACTACTGGGGCGGCGACCGGCCAGGCGCTAATCTGTTCGGTAACTCGGTGGTTGCTGTCGATGCGGTCACGGGCAAGTACAAGTGGCATTTTCAAACCATCCATCATGACCTATGGGATTCCGACTTGCCGCCCGCGCCGAGCCTGATCGACATCGTGAAAGACGGCAAGAAGATTCCGGCGCTCGCCCAAATCGGGAAGGCCGGTTGGATGTTCATTCTCGATCGCACCAACGGCAAACCGGTGTTCGGCGTGGAAGAACGGCCGGTTCCAAAAGGCGATGTGCCTGGCGAATGGTATTCTCCCACGCAACCGTTTCCGCTGAAACCGCCGGCGCTTGCGCGAGTGAGTTTCAAGCCGGAAGACATCGTCACCGCTGACGACACCACGCCCGAACACGCCAAAGCCTGCCAGGAAGTCTGGGAAAAGAACGGCGGCTTCTCTAATGCCGGTCCATTCACGCCGTGGAGTCTGCATGAAAACGGCGCGCCACCCAAGAGCAACATTCAGTTTCCGGGAGGAGGCGGAGGAATCAACTGGGGCGGCACTGCGGCCGATCCCAAAACCGGCTACGTCTTCTTGAACACGCACGATGGTGCTTTGACCGGGTGGATCGAAAAGAAAAAGCCGGGCGGAAATTATGGCCGCGGCACGGAAGGCTCGGACCAGCCCTATGATCGGGGCAGCGTGGACGGCCCTGGTCCGTATCACGGCTTCAGCGCGGTCGTGAAAGACGCCAGCGGGAAGGTCGTCGGCACTTGGCCGTGCCAGAAACCGCCCTGGGCGCGGTTGATTGCGGTGAACGCGAACACGGGCGATATCGCGTGGCAATCGCCATTAGGTCTGGTGGAGGGACTGCCGGAAGGCAAGCAGAACGCCGGATCGAGCGGCAGCGCGGGGCCATTGGTGACCGCCGGCGGCCTGGTGTTTATCGGCGCGACCAACGATCGCCGCTTCCGTGCATTCGACGCCAAGACCGGCAAGGAGCTGTGGGCCGCCAAGCTCGCGAAGGTCGCGAACGCGAATCCCATGACGTATCAAGCCAAGAACGGCAAGCAGTACGTGGCGATCATGGCGACGGATGCGCTGATGGTTTTTGCCCTGCCGTAGCGCGCGCGGCCCGTTCGTTCAAGGCGACAGGCGCCAGCGGCCGTAGGCCACGAACGCTGCCAGGAGTCCGACAATTGCTGGACTCAGCGCCTGTGCGATACTGCCGCCGGCCAGCGTGACCACGGTCGCGCCAATCATGATGATCACCAGCCCGACGGCCGCCAGCGGTGTCAAGCCGGGACGAACGCGCAGAAGCCGGGGCAAGATGAGACCGATCGCGCCCAGCACCTCGCACACGCCGATGAACTGCAGGAAGAGTCCCGGCAGCGGCACAGCCATCTGCTTGGTCATCTGCGCGATTGGAAGGACGAGCTTCAATCCGCCGGCGAACAGAAAGATAAGCGCGAGCAGTCCCTGAAAGATCCACAGTGCGAGGTTCACGGAATCAGTCTACGTCGTGGCCACTCGCCAAGTAAGCGGCGAGTTGGTCCAAGGTTCCGGTAAAGCCAGCCTCCATCGAATTGCGCCCGGCGCGGAAGGTTTTGCGCTCCTCTTCGGTCGCGTTCGTGGGCACTCCGGTCACGGTGAGCGTCGTTTTGCCCTCACGCTCAGACAACGTCATCGTGTGGAGCAGTTCGAGCGGCCAAGTGGGGCTCATGGGGTGTCGCAACAGATTCCCCTCCGCATCCGTAAACGACACGACGCTGACCAGCCGTTCCGGCGGAACGATTTCGCGATAGACCCATTTGCCCCACATCTCGCGGCCGTCCGGGGACCGCATCGAGTAGTGAAAGACGCCTCCGGGGCGCAGGTCCACTGTGCAGGTCAGCATCGTGTAGCCTTTGGGCCCCCACCATTGCATCAAGCGCTCAGACTCGGTAAAGGCCTTCCAGATGAGGCTGCGCGGCGCATCGAAAACGCGCGTGAAAAGGAACTCCTGATCGGCGGGACCCGCCATTCTAGTCAACTGCTCCCCGAGGCGCGCCAGCGTCTGGTGCAGCCCTTCGACGGCATGGTGTTCGGTGGCCACCTTATTGCGTAGCGTAGCTGATTCGAAGAGCATCCGCGCGGTGACCTTGGTCTTGCCGCCCTGGCCGGCGAAGGTCACCGTCGTTTGGAATGGCGGCTCCGACACGTGATTGTAGACCAGGCGCTCGGGCTTAACGACTTCGAGAAAGACGATCTCATTCTGATAGTCCGTGCCGTCGGGGCCGTGCATTACGTGGCGCCAAACACCGCCTGGCCTGACGTCCATTTCGTAGGTGGTGGTGGTGAAATCTCGCGGCCCCCACCAGTTCGAGATGTGTTTCGGATCGGTCCACATTTGGAACACGAGTTCACGCGGTGCATCGAAGACGCGAGTGGCCACGATCTCGCGATCGGATGTGGTCGTTGGGCTCGCGAGCTTTTCGGCGAGACGCCCCAGGCTTTGCGACCAGCCTGCCTCCATTCCTTCCAGCATTCGGCCGGCATAGGACACCAAGCCGGTCACGCGCGTTTGCAACGTGAGCTTAGTCTTGCCGCCCAGGTCGGCGAAGGTGAGGGTTGTGAGCCCCTCCAGCAAACGATTACAGTCCTTGTCCAGTGCGACACTCGTGAAGGCCAGCCGTTCGGGCGGTAAGATCTCGCGATAAACGGCCTGCATTGTGTGCTCGTTCGAGCCGTCGGGGAAGCGCATCACGATCTTCCAAGCTCCGCCCACGCGGAGATCCACTTCGCATGCGGGCGTTGTGAAGCCGTTGGGACCCCACCATTGCTTGAGGTGTGCCGGATCGGTCCAGGCTTGGAATACTAGGTCGCGCGGCGCATCGAACACGCGCGTAAGAGTGAGTTCGCGCTCCAGCGGGTTGGCGGTGGTGCTAGTTTTTGCGTGGCTTGCGGGCATGTCTCTTGTCCTTTGCTTTTAATTTGCGCAGATAGTCGTCGAGGCGATCGAAGCTCTGCTCCCAGAACTGGCGGTAGTGCTCGATCCATTCGGCGATGTCTTTGAGTGGAGCTGCCTCGAGGCGGCACGGTCGCCATTGGGCTTCACGTCCGCGAGTGATCAGGCGGGCACGCTCCAGCACCTTGAGATGCTTGGAAATGGCGGGCATACTCATCTCGAACGGCTCGGCCAGCTGGGTCACGGAGGCTTCGCCCGATGCAAGACGGGCCAGGATCGCGCGCCGTGTAGGATCGGCGAGGGCGGCGAAGGTGGAGCTGAGTTGATCGTGCTGCATCTGCTATTAACCTGTCGGTTACATAACCGATGAGTTAAATGTACAATGGGACGGATGGCCTGTCAAGCGTTTTTTTGATACCTTGCAGGCATGTGCAGAAACATCCGGCCGCTATTCAACTTCGATCCTCCGACGACTGAGGAAGAGATTCGGGCGGCTTCGCTCCAGTTCGTGAGAAAGATCAGCGGATTTACCAAGCCGTCCAAGGCCAACGATAGCTCGTTCCTGGCCGCGGTGGATGAAGTAGCCGCGGTCTCCGCTCGGCTGCTCCGTTCGCTCGAAACGAACGCAGCGCCGAAGAACCGGGAAGAGGAGGCGGCGAAGGCGAAGGCTCGGGCAGCGGAGAGGTATGGAACGTGAGGGAACGCCAGCGTACACTAGTCTCATGAGCATAGCCGCGCCGCCCGATCAGGCGCTGATTTTGAACCGTTCCACCGAGTCCTTATTCCGGCCGTTTCAACTGAAAGGCCTGACGCTTCCGAATCGCATCGTGATGGCGCCGATGACGCGTTCGCTCTCGCCCGACGGCGTGCCAGGCGCGAATGTGGCCGCCTATTATCGCCGGCGCGCGGAAGGCGGCGTCGCGCTGATCATCACCGAGGGAACGTTGATCGATCATCCCGTGGCGGGCTTCAATCCCGACGTTCCAAACTTCTACGGTGCGCAGTCCCTGGCCGGATGGCGGCGGGTTGCCGAGCAAGTCCATGCGGCCGGCGGGCGGATTTTCCCGCAGCTTTGGCACGTCGGCATGCTGGTTTCGCCGGGGCAAGAACCGAAGCCGGGAGTGAAGCCGATCGGTCCGGCGAGCATGACCCAAGCGGACATCGACGCGGTGATCGAAGCATATGCCAAGGGCGCGCAATCGGCGAAGGAGCTCGGCTTCGACGGAGTCGAGTTGCACGGCGCGCATGGCTATTTGATCGACCAGTTCTTCTGGNNCGCGTTGGTCCGGATTTTCCAGTGGTGCTGCGCTACTCGCAATGGAAATTGCAGGACTACGAAGCTAAGCTGGCGCGAACACCCGACGAATTGGACCGGTTCTTGCGGCCTTTTGTGGACGCTGGCGTCGACGCGTTCCATTGTTCGACCCGCCGCTTTTGGGAGCCTGAATTTTCCGAGAGCGATTTGAATCTTGCTGGCTGGACCAAGAAGCTCACCGGCAAGCCAACGGTCACGGTTGGTTCGGTCACTTTGAACGAAGATATGATGACGTCGTTTGGCACGGCCATCACCGCTGGCGTGAGCGGGATCGACAATTTGCTCGAGCGGCTGGACCGGGACGAGTTTGATCTGGTGGCGATCGGCCGGTCGCTGATCGTGAATCCGACGTGGCCGGGAATCGTCCGCAAAGGCGCGCTGAACGAGCTGCTGCCGTTCAATCGCTCGGTGCTCAGCGAACTGGTCTAAGTTAGAATCATTAAATGCTAAAATCCACCGCTGGGCTGGTTTCCGCCGGACTATTTCTGGCAGTGGCGTCCGCGGTGCTGGGCCAGCAGCACGATCATGGCGCGCCATCGCAGGAGTCCGGGCAGAACATGACGCCCGCGCCGCTCCTCGTTGGCCTCGGCCATTTGCATCATCCCATCACCACTTCAAATGCTTTGGCGCAGCGCTATTTCGACCAGGGCTTGACGCTGGTGTACGCATTCAATCACGAGGAAGCGGCACGATCGTTCAGCTACGCAGCCAAGCTCGATCCGAAATGCGCGATGGCGTATTGGGGCATCGCGCTGGCGCGTGGGCCGAATTACAACGAGTGGGAAATCGACGCTGGCCGTGAGAAGATCGCGGCGGAGGCGGTGAAGAAAGCCGGGACGCTGGCGGGCGGTTCCAGCGCCGCGGAGCAGGCGTACATTCGCGCACTGGCCAAGCGTCTTTCCACCGATCCCAAAGCCGATCAGAAAAAGTTGGGTGCGAGTTACCGGGACGCGATGCGCGAAGTGATGCGGCGATATCCCGACGACATGGATGCCGCCGTGCTGTTCGCCGATTCCGCCATGGATTTGCACGCCTGGAAGCTTTGGAGGCCCGACGGCAAGCCCGAAGAGGGAACCATGGAAGCGGCGCAAGCGTTGGAATCGGTGCTGAAGCGCGACCCCGATAATATCGGCGCCAACCACTTCTACATCCACGTTGTGGAAGCGTCGCCGCATCCGGAACAGGCTATGGCAAGCGCGCAGAAACTGGCGGACCTGGCTCCTGGAGCAGGGCACTTGGTTCACATGCCCGCCCACATCTACATTCGCACCGGGGATTACCATGCGTCCTCCGTCTCGAACGAGCAGGCTATGGGTGCCGATCGCGGCTACATCGACAAGTATCACGTGGACGGAATGTATTCGATGATGTACTACACGCACAACATGCATTTCCTCGCGGTGAGCAGCAGCATGGAGGGCGATTTTGAACACTCCAATCGCGTGGCGGCGCAAATCACCAAGGGTCTCACGCCGATGGTGAAAGAACACCCGGAGCTGCAAATGTTCCTTCCGACACAAACTCTTGTCCTGGTGCGTTTCCGCCGCTGGGCCGAGATCGAACAGCTTCCCGAGCCGGGCAAGAGCTTGGATCAGGCGCACGCGTTGTGGCGCTTCGCGCGAGGGATGGCCTTCAGCAGCGAGGGGAAGAAAGACCAGGCGGCCTCAGAACGAGCGGCCTTCGCCGCCGAGGTGACGGCATTGCCCGCGAAAGAGGCTTTCGGATATAACACCGCGGCGCAGATCTTTGACATCGCCACTTGGATGTTGGATGCCAGCATCGCGCGCGGCCAGCGCGACTACAAAGCTGCGGCGGCGCTATTAACCAAAGCTGCCCAGGCCGAGGATGCGTTAAATTACGACGAGCCGCCGGACTGGCATTTGCCGCCCCGTGAATCGTTGGGCGCGGTGCTGTTTTTGGACGGTCGTCCGGCAGAGGCAGAGACCGTGTTCCGCGCGGAACTGAAAGCCCATCCTAAGAATCCGCGTGCGCTTTTCGGTCTGGCCGAGTGTCTCCACGCGCAGGGCAACGCCGCCGAGGAATCCGCAGCGCGTAAAGAATTTGAAGCGGGCTGGAAGCACGCTGATACGCATTTGCGCATCGAGGATTTGTAGGGTGGGCGTCGGGCGTCGAACAGCGGCTTTTGACAGAATGTAGTGGGAGGTCTCCGAACATGCAGTTCAAGTTTGCGGTTCTCAGTGCGGGCGCGGGTTTGCTCCTGGCCGCGCTGCCCGTCCTGGCCCACCATTCATTCGCGGCTGAATTCGACGTCAGCAAGCCCATAACGCTCAAGGGCAAGTTTGTCAGAATGGACTGGGTCAATCCGCACTCTCATATCCTTCTCGAGGTCACGGATGCAGACGGCAAAGTGACGACTTGGTCGTTTGAAGCATTGCCGCCCAATGTTTTATTCCGGCAAGGATGGCGGAAGGATTCGCTGAAGGCCGGTGAAGAGATCGAGGTTGAAGGTTTTCAAGCCAAGGACGGATCCGCCAATGCTTGGTCGCGATCGGTGAAGACCGCCGACGGACGCCGCCTGTTCGCCGGAAAACCGGACGCTTTGCCGCCGGGGGCGCCACCGGCGCCTGAAAAATAAGAAAGGCAAATTAGGATGTCAGGTTCGATATTGGCTGCGGCCGTCGCGCTGGCGTTGCTTTGTGCTGCGCCCGAGATCGTGCAAGCGCAGGCCGCCTACAAAGCGCCCCGTACCGCCGATGGCACCCCCGATCTACAGGGCATCTGGCAAGTACGGAACACCTCGGCCGCTTTTGACCTGGAAGACCACGCGGGCGCGCTCGGGATTCCGCCGGGCAGAAGCGTGATCGTAGATCCGGCCGACGGCAAGATTCCGTACCGGCCCGAAGCTCTGGCCAAGCGGCAGGAGAACTTCAAGAATCGCCAGGCCGCTGACACATTGAACAAATGCTACATGCCGGGCGTACCGCGCATCACGTATCTTGATTTTCCGTTTCAAATCTTCCAAACACCGAAGTACACGCTGATCACTTATGAGTACATTCACATCTATCGCGCCATCTTCACGAATGGGAGTCCGCATATCGACGGTCTGGATTTCTGGCTGGGCGATCCGCGTGGACATTGGGACGGCGATACGTTGGTGGTGGATGTAACGGACTTCAACGACCAAACCTGGTTCGACGCCGCAGGCGACTTCCATAGCGACAAGCTGCACGTGGTGGAGCGCTATACGCGCACTGGCCCCGACACGCTGCGGTATGAAGCCACTATCGAAGATCCCGCGGTGTTCACTCGTGGCTGGAGAATCAGCTTGCCCTTGTATCGGCACACCGAGCCGAATTTCCGGATCTTGGAATATGAGTGCCAGGCGTACGCGGATGAAGCCGCCAAGAGCAGCCGCTAGCGAAAGGACCTCGCCCATGAGCAGCCGTCTTCTTAAATCGATGTTCGCAGCGGCGGGCCTGGCGGCGATGTTGTGGTTCACGCTGGCGCCGCTATCGGCACAGCCTCCTCCTGCGCCTGCCCAAGGAGCTGGACCCGGCAACGGTGGCGTCCCCGCGATTTTCGGCAGCGGCGTCCGACATGTTCCCGGCGGCCCGGTGCAACATCTCTCCGACGGCCATCCCGACATGCAAGGATTTTGGAACGCGGGCAATAACGGCGGAGCAGTTTTCGAAGTACAGAATCATCCCACCGGCCGGGCGCCCTTCTTTGGGCCCGGTAAAGGCGCCATTGTAGATCCGGCCGACGGGTTCATTCCATACCAGCTGTGGGCTGCCGCGAAGGCCAAGGACACTTTTGAAAACCACCTAGCTGAAGAGCCCGAGCTGCACTGTTATGAGTCGGGCGTGCCGAAGCAGTTGTACGTCCAGTTTGGATTTCAAATCTTCCAGCCGGCGAACTACGTCGTGCTGACGTGGGAGTTCATGCACGCGGTCCGCATTATTCCCACCGATGGGCGCCCGCACATTCCCGCGGACATCAAGCTGTTCCAGGGTGATTCGGTTGGCCACTGGGAAGGCGACACGCTGGTGGTGGATACAACGAACCTGAACGATCGCACCTGGTACGACACGGTGGGCAACTTCCATAGCGACGTGGAGCACGTGGTGGAGCGCTTCACTGAGGTGGACACCAACACCATCAACTACGAAGCTACGGTGGAAGATTCGAAGGTGCTGACAAAGCCGTTCAAGATCGCGTTCGAACTGGACAAGAACACCGATCCCAAGTACGAGCAGATGGAGTTTGCCTGCGTCGAAGGCAATGAAGACGTCACGCACTACACCAAGGACAAAGGCGGCAAGGCCGATGTCAAGTTGAAGTAGGCGCATTCGAATGGCTTCAGCGAAACACGAGCCGTGGCCTTGGCCGGATTCGTTGGACGCGGTGATCGCCGCGCCTCGGTATCACAGGCTGGTGCTTGAAAACGAGCGTGTGCGGGTGCTGGATACGCGAATTCCAGCTGGCGATATCGTGCCGGTCCATACGCATCGCTGGCCCGCCATCTACTACACCATCGCACCTGGCGATTTCGTGCGCCGCGACGGCGAAGGCAAAGTGTTATTCGACAGCCGCAGCGTGCCGGGGATGTTATCGGCATCGGCCGCGAACTTCATTGAATGCCTACCCCCGCACTCGGTGGAGAACGTCGGGCCGGCCGAGATCCACCTGATCAGCGTGGAGCTCAAGGACTGAGTCGCTCGCGTGAGCAAGCGGTTGGCTACATGCCTTCTAGGCCCTGGGTCAACTCGATGCGCGTTCCCACGGGATCGATGATGAAGGCGATCTTGAGCTTGATCGCAGGCACGTCGCGAAAGGGCATGTCGAACTTCATTCCATCGGCGTCCAGTTTCTTGCAGAACGCATCCAGATCCTTGATCTCGAACCCGATGTGATCGAGTGTGCGGCCCTTGGTGGGCGCGGGAGCTTCCTTGGCTGTCAGGAAGTCCACTTCACCACCGGGGATTTTGGCGGCTGGCAGGTTGCGCCGTGTGGACGCTTCGGCGCCGAAGGTCTTTATATACCAGGCCTGCAGAGCTGCAGGATCCGTGGTCATCAAGTGGATGTGATGGAAAATGACCGGCGCGTTGATGGAGGGGTCTGCAGTGAACTCGATGCGCACGCTGTCGGGAAAGGTCACGATCATCTGGTCCTTCTTGTTGTCGAAGACCACCGGGATGTTGGCTGCGGCGAGCTTGGTCTCGAGAGCCGCGTAATCCTTCACCAGGAAGCCGATGTGATTGGCAGTGGAACCGTTGGAGCCCTCGGTCGCGTTGGCTTTGGTGACGATGATGAAGATCCCGGGCAGCTTGACGAGATTCAACGGTCCATCTTTGGATGCCGTCGCGCCGAGCACGTCCACCCAGACCTTGATCTGCGCTTCCGGATCCAGCACGGTCAGATGAATGTGCCCCATCGAGACCCCCGCGTCATTCGGCGGCGCGAGTTGAGCGAATAGACAGGCGGTCGTGGCCGCGAGCAGACAGAGCCATCGCATGGGCGATATCTTATCATGGATGTGGCTATGACTAAACTGATTAGAATTTTCTTGCTGTCTTTCCTGGGGCTCACGGTCGGATGGCTTCCCGCGGCGGCACAAGTGAAGCCAAGCGGCAATACAGCGGGCAACCAGACGCTGGTCGAACGCGGCAGATACATCGTGGAGAACGTCGCGATGTGCGAACTGTGCCACACGCCGCGCGATGAGCATGGCAACCCCGACAAAGGCCGCTGGCTGCAAGGTGGTCCCGCGCAATTGAGGCCCTCATATCCTTCACCGTACTGGGCGCTCGTCGAGCCCAAGATTGGCGGCGGGCCTCCGGGCACCGATGCCGATTTCATCAAGCTGCTGACCACGGGGATCTCGCGTACCGGCAGTCCTCCGAACCCACCCATGCCGCCTTTTCGGATGACACGCGCGGACGCCGAAGCTGTGCTGGCTTACCTAAAATCGTTGCCGCATTAACTTCGGGTGTGATTTTTGGGGCGCTCCCGCGAATAATAGGGTAGTGACGACGGAAGCGCTTCAGGATCGGTTTCAGAACCTGGTGGAGGAGCATAAGAAGATCCTCTACAAGGTCTGCAACTCCTATTGCAAGAATCCAGGAGACCGGGACGACCTGGCGCAAGAGATCATCGTCCAGCTCTGGCGATCCTTTGGCGCATTCGACGAGCGCGTGCGTTTTTCCACCTGGATGTATCGCATCGCCTTGAACGTCGCCATCTCGTTCTATCGCCGTGAGAGCGTTCGGTCGCGGCATGTCATCTCCGGAGACGACCAACTGCTGGAAGTAGTGGATGAAACCGCGAGCCGGTCAGACGAGGTACAGCTTCTTTATCAGTGGATCGATGGGTTGGACCCGCTGAACAAAGCGCTCGTCATCCTTTATCTGGATGGGAACAATTATCAGGAGATCGCTCTGGTGTTGGGAATCAGCGAGACCAACGTGGCAACGAAAATCAGCCGGTTGAAACAGACTCTGCGTCAGGAAGTGGGAGTGAAACAAAATGGAACTCGATGAACTGAAGGAAAAATGGACCGAGCACGACAAAAAGCTCGATCTGAGCATTCGCCTGAACCAGCAGTTGATGCGGGATACCTATACCAGGCGGGCCAAGTCCGCGCTGTGGCGGTTGGCGTCAATGCTGGCACTGGGATCGATTGCACTGCTGGTGGTGATCGTTTCGCTGGGCGCCTTTACCGCCAAGAACTGGCCGACGCCGAAGTTTACGATACCGGCGATGTTCTTGGACATAGCGGCCATTGCGGCGCTGGCGGCGTTGAATGCGCAGATCGGAATGGCATTGAAGATGGACTACGATCAACCGGTCGCCACGATTCAGAAGCGACTGGAGACCCTGCGAAAATTCCGCATCCGCTATATCCAGGCGATCCTTGTCAGCGCGGCGCTTCTGTGGATGCCCTTGTTCGTCGTCGCTATGAAAGGGTTCTTTGACGCGGATGTATATCGTCTCTTCGCAACATCTTGGATCGTGACCAACGTGGCGTTCGGATTCGCGGTCCTCGCGCTGGGGATCTGGCTATCGAAGAAGTATCGACCGGACGCTGGTTACAACTTGAACGCTGCATCCGGATTCTTGGCGACGCTGGCGGAATTCGAAGACGATCACTCGCCCCAAGAACGCTCGAGCATGCGCGCGTATTCGCCGGATGAATAGAGCTCAAAATCGAATTCGCGTGAGTTGACCGGCGCGAAGTCGCACTCGCCTTGCTTGGTCAGAAAGATCTGGTCGGCGTAGCGGAAATAGGCGCGAACGAACTCATCGGACAGCATTTCTCGCGGCGGCGCGGCGGCGAACATGGTGTGCAGACCGAGCGCGCGGCTAAAGATCGATTTGTAGTCGGCCACTCCCCATTTGCGCAGTTTTGCCTGCACCTCCAGAGGCGCGTCCTGAATCAGGAGCGCGGCGAAGCTTTGGTAACAAATGCCGTGAGGAAGTGCATCCTGGCTGCGCTCGGCGAATTCGAGACACTGCCCGATCCAGCGCGCCAGATCTTTTCCCACGTAGTAGAGCATTCGCAGTTCGGAATAGCGTCCGTCGAGCAGGGCCCGGTCCAGGTCCTCGCGCGTGGCTTCACCTTGTGGCAATAAGCCTTGCAGCTTGAGATTCGCACGCGAACTCTCCACCAGTTTGCCGGGGCCGCCGGCGTCGGCGAAGGGATGAAGTATAAGCGGAGGAAGCATTCGGAGTACGAGACTGCGTTCCAGCGCGGGTGCGGTTCCAAACGATGATTCGGGTGCCATAATCTGACCTAAGTATGCGGACTTACTTCCGCTCGGTCAGTAGTACCTTGGCTTCAATTGTTCCGGTACCTCGAAGCACCTTAACAAGTACTTCTTGTCCAGGATGACTGGCCCGTAGCGCGTACGTGAAGTCGTACAGGTTCTGGATGGGCTTTCCGTCGAATTCGGTGAGGATGTCGCCAGCCTTAAGGCCCGCTTTGGCCGCCGGTGAACCGGGGCGAACATCGGCGAACCTTACTCCATTGGGTAGCTCAGTGAAATCCGGGATGCTGCCGAAATCCGGGCCGTAGCCGCCGGATACCTTTCCAGCGTGCGGGTTGGCGACTTCTCCGGGCGCTTGGGTCTCGGCGACGCGGACGAATTGCGGCCGGGGAGAGCCGTCGGTGAGGTGATCGGCGACGTCGGCCACCAGGTCGAGCAAGCGAACCGCGTTGGGAGCATCGATCTTGTCCCAGGTATCGCTGGGCTTGTGATAATCGGCGTGGAGTCCAGAGAAGAAGAACAGCACCGGCACCTGTTTGGTGGTGAACGAGGTGTGATCGCTGGAGCCGTAGCCGGCGCGCTCGGTGACGTCGGCTTCGAAATCGTGCTGGGACGTCAACTGCTTGAGCAACTCGGCGAAGGTGGTGCCGGTTCCGACGCCTCCGACATAGACTTTGCGATCGCGAATGCGGCCGATCATGTCCATGTTGATCATCGCGACCGCGTCTTGAAGCGGCAGAATCGGGTGGTTGACGTAGAAGCTGGAGCCCAGCAGGCCGAGTTCTTCGCCGGCGAAGGTGAGAAACAGAATGCCTCGTTTGTGCCGGGGCTGGTGTGAAAACCAGCGCGCCAGCTCGATGACGCCCGCGGTTCCGGAAGCGTTATCATCGGCGCCGGGATGCACGGTTCCGGCGAGCGATGGCGCCATGGAGAACTGCTCACCCAAGCCGAGGTGATCGTAATGCGCGCCAATGACGACGTATTCGTTGGTCTCGCCAGGCAGGTAGGCGCCGACGTTGTGGACCGTTTTCACCTCGCGCCCGATATCGATATCCATGGTGAGGCGCAATGTCTGGGGCAGCGCGAACGATTCCGGGTGGAGGGTCTTGTCGATGTCCGCTTCAATCCCTTGCAAACTCTTGCCGGCGGGCGCGAGCCACTTGTTGACGACGGCGGCCTTTAGTTGCACGAACTCGATGCCGGCGTTGTCGGGGCCGGCGGTGCTTCCGAATTTTTCGAGATCATCGGCATCGCCGGAATGCGCGCCAACGTCGTTCACCATCAGCACGGCCTTGGCGCCGTGAATTTTAGCATTGCTTGCTTTGCTGGAGATCTGGGAGTGGGCGGTGTAGACCTTGCCTTCGAACACGCTCTTGTCGTCGAACTCCTGAGGCTCGTGACGCAGTAGCACGACGATCTTGCCCTGGACGTCGAGTCCGGCGTAGTCGTCGTAATTGTACTCGGGCGCGGTGATGCCGAAGCCCACGAAGGCCATGCTTCCCGAGACGTCGCCGGCCCCGGAGAGATTCAGCGGGATAAAGTCGTCCTGGATTCGAAGCGATTGCGGCTTATCGCCGGTGGTGTAGGTCAGACTGTTGCGCTTGCCGAGGCGGGCGCTGGTGGTGACGTCGAAATCCTGGTAATAGCTAACGCCCGAGAGCGGCTTCAGGTTCATGCCGCGGAACTGGTCGCGGATATAGGCCGCGGCTTTTTCAAGCTCTGGCGACCCAGTGGCACGGCCGCGCATCTCGGGGGAGGCAAGATATTTGATGATGTCCAGGTACTCGGTGCTACTCACGTTGGCGGCGATGAGGCAGCCAGCCACCAACATCAGCAATGCGGCGCGACGCATGCTACTTATTCAGCGGCGAGGGAATCTTGACCTCACAGCATTTGTCATCTTTACCAGCTGCGGCACCGCTGGGCGCGGCAGGAGAATTGTTTTGCGCGTTCTTCTGATAGTTCAGCTCGCCACTAATGATCTGATTGAGATTCTGCCAAGGATAGTTGCCAACCAGCCGGCGGCCGTTCAAAAAGATAGTTGGGGTGGCGTCCACATGGAGTGCGCGAGCTTCCGCGATGGATGCGTCGACTTCGCCTTCGGTCGCCTTGGTGTCGATGCAACGGCCGAGCTGCAAGCTGTCGAGATCCTCCACGCTCTTGGCGAAATCCAACACCTGGGTCTTCAAGTTCTCGGTGGTGATGTCGGTCTGATGTTCGTAAATCCAGTCGTGAAACTTCCAGAATGCAGCCGGGCTCTGGTGAAAGATGCATCGGCCGGCGATGGACGCCGCCTTGGCCCAGGGGTGGATCTGCTCCAGCGGAAAATCCTTGAAGACCACCCGCACTTGGCTCGGATATTGCGTGGGCACGTTATCGCGCAGCGTTTTCGCTTCCTCTTTGCAATTGGGACATTCGAAGTCGCCAAATTCGACAATTGTGACGGGAGCGGCGGCCGCGCCGAAGCTCGGAGATCCGCTGGTCTTCAGTTCATCGAGATTTTCCTTGAACGGATTCTCGCCGAACTTGTACACCACGCCGCGAATGACATGCTGGCCGTTCTTGGTGACGTAGAACGTTTCGTCTTGCAAGTGGCCTTGGTAGGTGAAGTGAACGTCCACTTGCAGAAGATCGGGCGTGGAGCTGGGCTTGGGATCATCGACCTTGATTTGAACCTCGGGAATGACCGCGAGCAGATGGCGGACGTAGACCTCCAGTTGAGTCTTGTCCAATGCGGACACGGGAGCGGATACGGAAGCGGGCTTGGGCTTCTCTTGCGCGGGAATCGCGGGAAGCAGGCACAGACAGAGGGCTGTGAGAAGGGCAAAGCGCATGAATTGATTGTAGCGCGGGAGTCGCGCGGCGGCCTAGCCGGATGCGTTGGTGGCTGGTTGTTGGTGGCTGGTTGTTGGTGAGTAACGTTAAGTCCTTTTGAAGCGCAAAGGGTGCGGCGCGCACCATAAGACCGGCCAGGAACTGCTTCGCGCGGCACTCCGTTTTGGGCGAGTTCCTCAGACGGGTGGCGCAAAAGCGGGTGCGTTGTGTGTGTGCGCGTGGTTTTTTTTCAAATTTGGCGAAACGAAGCCAACAAACGCAGTGTTGGGCCCGATGAAACATCCAGGTTCAGAATACAGGCGTGGGACGGGCGCTGGATGGTGAGTGGCGGGTAAGTGGTTGGAGGGGAGGGAAGAAAGAAGCGACGACGCGGTGACTGGGCAGGTCAGCTAAGACGTTGGACCGTGCCGTATGGATTCACGAAGCGCTCAGGTGTCTGTTTCAGAAGGGATGTCGATTCCTTTGGCCTTAAGAGCCGCTATAGTTTTTTCCACTCTGTGAGCCGGACCTCTCTCTTCTGCTCTCTAATTATGCTCTGCCAGTGGGTATGCATACTCGAGCCCTGCTCGTTGGCCCAATCTGTCTGCGATAGGAGAGCATCAACTGAGCGACAGCGGATCTTGTCTTCACGTGACAGCAAGTAGAGTCCTTCATTCGCAAGGCTGAGTTTCACCGCTAGCGGAAAAACAAAGGCTGCCATCACCAGATGCTCAAAGGGAGACCATCCCCAGGTGCGGCCGGACAGAGATCCGCCGTGGGCAACGGCGCTGCGGTATTGATGAAGCTCGAGCATCCATATTTTGGCGACGAACCAGCCGAGCTGAGCCTGTGTATAGCGCGGATCTGGACCCGGGTAGATGCCCGGTCGATTGGCTTGAGCGGCCAGCGCCGTGGTCTTTCCGTGAACATTAAATAGGGCATCGAACTTCGCTGCAAGATCTCTCGCTTTGTCCACTTGGAAGTATTGCTCAAAGGCGAACCCCATCAGCGCTGCTTCAGCGTCGAGAGTCATTACATCGTTGTCAGTATTCGCTAGACGAACGAGCGGCAGCACGGCTTTCAGGCGCTCCACGATGGGTGAACGGGCGGCGTCGGCGGCGTTGAGGCTCGCGAGGAAGTCAACCTCAACCTGGAACTGACAAGAGCTGGAGTGCAGGGGCATCGTGAAATGTATTTCTCCATGTTTTGGGCCGCCATATAGGACTCGGCCGTCGCGCTTTCGATAACTGAGTGAGACAAAGTCGACCGGTTCGGTGAACCGCTGAAAGTAGAGCTGAAAGGAAGTGTCGTTTACGTAGGAGCCAATGGGTGTGAAGTATTCGTTTGCCGCCCAACTGGCGAGGAACAATAGCGACGAGGCCCATCGAATGGCATCCAGTCTTGCTTCAGAGAGATTCCATGGCTCATCGGGGTGTTGTGCGCTTTCGTCGGTGACAATTACACAGTTTTGTCGTGGCTTTTCTTGAGCATCGTAATAGCTTGAAAGGATTGTCGGGAAGACGTCCTTTAAGCCGGTGAGAGGCGCTGCCACCGCTTCAGAGCTATCGAGGAACGGAACAAAATTGAAGCCGTTGGCACTGACTGGCTTGGCTAGCCATAGCCAAGGCATAAAGCCAAGAAGCTTTTGGTTGCTCATAAGACATTCTTTGCCGTGCCAGGAAAACGGCCTCTTGTTCCAAGGTACTCAGCCGGGCAACCGTTGCTGCAGGAGGATCACGTAGCCAAGCGGCGAAATAACCGGGCGTGCCGGGCGCTGGTTTTGCGGTGAGCCTTATCGAACTGTTGCTTTGAGGCGATGCGGACGCCGTTGCCGGAGGTCTTGCCGTTGGCCCGTCTTTCTTGGCCCTGCGGCTCAGCAGCCTGCGGCGGCGTGGGCTCCAGCTCTTTGCTCTTTCCCTTATTCATGGCGCCCTACATACAGTGTAGTCCGAATCCACGGGCTCTACGCACGAGGATTGATCGTCAGGCGTTCGAGGCTCCGGCGTTCTCGTTCCGCGTCTTCCCTGGTGTACTCAATCCATACATCATGGGCCTTGAGGAACTCGTCGAGCTGGAAGCTGGTCTCAATTCCTAAGAGGCGCTGCAATTCCGGCTTAGTGAGGCGGTCGTGCTTGTACTCCTCGGCCGCCAGCGCCTCTAGAGCTCGGCGCGACAAGTCGCCGCCCGAGGCTGTCAGCCGCTTGGCGAGATCGTCAGGAATTTGGACGGTGAAGTTCACGGATCTCTTTCTTAGGTTAACTCGCGTAGCGTAGCTTAGCGCGCAGCATGTGGCGGAAATCCGAGTTCGGTTGAACCGGCAGCCACTCCCTCACGGTCGTGGTTCAGAAACGTGCGCGGGTGGTCGAGGCCAAGCCGACGAGGGCGTCGGCTGCGGACCTGGGGGTCCGCCCCACTATTCGCCGCGGATTAGGTCTTCGTATTTTTCGCGCTTGCGGATGACGCGAAAACGGTCGCCCTCCACCAGAATCTCGGGCGGGCGCGGACGGCCGTTATAGTTGGAAGCCGAGACGAATCCATACGCGCCGGCGGTGCAGACAGCCAGCAGGTCGCCAGGCATCACGTTGGCAATCTCGCGGTCGCGCGCGAGAAAATCGCCCGATTCGCACACCGGGCCGACAACATCCGCCGTGATGGCGCCTGCTTGACTTTCGCGGAGGGGAACAATCTCGTGATGCGACTGATACAGCGCGGGGCGGATGAGATCGTTCATAGCGGCGTCCACGATCACAAATTGGCGATCGCCGTTGGTCTTGCGGTAGAGCACGCGCGTCAGCAGCAGGCCGGCCTCGGCCACGATGGAACGGCCCGGCTCGATCAAGATCTCAAGGCCATGCCCGGCAGTGCGTTGGCACATGGCCTGGATGAATTCGCAAATGGACGGGGCTTGGTCGCCGGGTTTGTAAGCGACTCCCAGGCCGCCGCCCAGATCCAGAGTGCGAATGGGAATACCGCGAGCGCGCAGGCGTTTCACCAACGCGATCATTTTGTCGAAGACCTCGAGCATGGGCGCGATGTCGACGATTTGCGAGCCGATGTGGCAGCTCACGCCGTCCAGCACCAAATTTCCGAGCGCCAGTGCGCGCCCATAGACGGCCTCCGCCTCCGCCATGTCGATTCCGAACTTATGCTCGCGCAGACCGGTGGAAATATAGGGATGGGTGGCTGCGTCAACATCGGGGTTCACGCGCAACGCCACGCGGGCTTGGACTCCGCGGCGCGAGGCCAACGCGTCTATCAATACCAATTCTGGCTCGGACTCGCAGTTGAAGCTGCGAATCGTGTGATCGAGTGCGTAATCGAGCTCTTGGGACGTCTTGCCGACACCGGAGAAAATCACGGTCCCGGGATCCGCTCCCGCCTGCAACACGCGGAACAATTCGCCGCCGGAGACAATATCGAATCCGGCGCCCGCGTCAGCGAGCAGCTTCAGAATCGCAAGATTGGCGTTGGCTTTCACGGCATAACAAACTTTGTGCGGAACATCGCCGAAGGCTTGGTGGTAGGCCTGGAAGCGATCGAGAATCGCGGTGCGCGAGTACACGTAGCAAGGCGTGCCCTCACGGCGTGCAATATCGGCCAGCGGAGTGTCTTCCAGGTACAGGCTGTGATCGCGATATTCCATGGGCGGCGTTATCGCACTTTCATCACGACCAGCGTCTGATCATCGAATGTCGGCGCGTCGGACTTGTACACATCCAGGCCGGCCAGAATCTCCGTGGCAATCGCTTGTGGAGACTTGCCGCACAGCTTGCGCAACTTGCGGCCCAGGCGGGTGGGCCCATACTCGACGCCCTTCGGATTGGGCTGGTCGGTGATGCCATCCGAATGCAGAACGATCAAGTCGCCGGGCAAGGCGTTGAAGATCACTTCATCGTACTCGCGGCTGTCGAGCAAACCGGCGGGAACACCTTCCACTTTCGGCTTGATGATCTCACCGTGGCGAACGATCATAGGCGGCTCGGCGCCAGCGTTGGCCATGACGAAACGATGGTGAGCATTTTCCCATACCAGCACCAGCAGCGCGACATACTGGGTCCCGACGATGCGCTCCCGCAGCACTTTGTTCAACAGCTTGAGAAGCTCGGCCGGGCTGCGCAGCCGATGCGCGAGGGTGCGGAGCAAGCCACTCACCATGGCGCCATAAAGGGCCGCCGCCGCGCCCTTGCCGCTGACGTCGCCGAAGATGAAGACAATTTCGCCGGAACTGTGTTCGAAGATGTCGTACACATCGCCCGTGATTTCGCGCGCCGGACGCGAGCGGATGGCGACATCCAGTCCTTCAATCTCGGGCGCTTCCCGGGGCAGCATGACCGACTGCACTGTGCGGGCGGCCTTCAGATCGCGATCCATCCACTGCTCGCGCTGGGCAATTTCTTCATACAGGCGCGCGTTTTCGACCGAACTGGCAATCTGCGGTGCGAGCAGTGCCAGCAGGCGCGAGTGCTCTTCGGTGAAATAGCCCATACGCTCGCTCTCCAAATCCATGACGCCCACCACGCGATCCTGCACGATGAGAGGCACGGCGATTTCCGAGCGGATGTCGGGATGCGAAGCGATGTAGCGCGGATCGGCCCGCGTATCCACGACGCGCACGATTTCGCGCGATTCGGCGGCGGCGCCGGTCAGCCCTTTGCCCAGCGGGATGTTATCCAGATCCACGCGCTCGTCATAGCGCTCGCTGAAACGGTGACGCAGCACCTTGCGATCGGGGTCGAGGAGCAGAATACTGAATGCGTCGAAAGCCACCAGCGAATGCGTGGTGGTTGCGATCTTCCGCAGCAGCTCGTCCAGATCGAGTATCGAGCTGAATTCCTGAGAGAGATGCGAAAGCGTCTTCAGTGTGCGATTCTGCCGGTCCACGCGCCGATAGAGACGCGCATTGTCGATGGACACGGCCACCCGGGAGGCGATCAACTGCAACAACGCGCGATCTTGTTCGCGATACGCGCCGAGCCGCGTGGATTGCAGATCGATGACGCCCACCAGCTTGCCGCGCGCGAGCATCGGCACCGCCAGCTCCGACTGTACTGCGTCGAGCGCCGTCAAATAACGCGGATCGTTGCGGACGTCGCCCGATAAAACCGGCTGCCGGTTCGCGGCCGCTATTCCCGTGATGCCCTCACCCAACGGGATCACCAGGTTCCGCACCACTTCCTCACGATGGCCGATGGCGTAGCGGATGCCGAGGCCGTGCTGCCGCTCGCTATGGAGCAGGATCGCGAACAGATCGTACGGGATCACATCCTTCACGATGGCGGCGACGTTGGCCAAAATGCGATCGAGGTCGAGTGTTTCGGACGTAGCGGCCGAAACCTCCAGCAGAAAATCGAGCAGTTCGGCGCGTTCCTGAAAACGCACCTTGGTTCTTGGGGCGGTGGCGGCCATGTCAGGTCCGAGCGGCCTCTACGATCTTGACGCTGGCACTCGCACCAATGCGAGTGGCTCCGGCGGCGACCATCTTGTTTAAGTCATCGAGCGTTCGAATTCCACCCGAGGCCTTCACGCCCATCGCCGGACCAACCGCACGACGCATCAGCTCGACATCGTGAACGGTCGCGCCGGATGGGCCGAACCCGGTTGAAGTTTTTACAAAGTCGGCGCCGGCTGCTTTTGCGAGCAAACAAGCGGCGGTTTTTTGATCGTCATCGAGCAAAGCCGTTTCAAGAATCACTTTGACGATCGCGTCGCGGCGATGCGCCACCTTCACCACGGCCTCGATGTCTTGCTGCACGGCCTGGCGATCTCCTCCTCGTAAAGCCCCGATATTTTGCACCATGTCGATCTCTTGCGCGCCGGCCGCGAGCGCGGCCTCGGTCTCAGAAACCTTCGCTTCAGTCGAGGTCGCGCCGAGCGGAAACCCGACCACTGTGCAGACTTTCGGCTGCGATCCCGAAAGCTCCGCGGCGACGAGCGGCACCCAATATGGGTTCACGCAAACGCTCGCGAAATTGTAGTCGCGCGCTTCGCGGCAGAGCTGCAAAATGTCCGCGCGGGTAGCTTCGGGACGCAGCAGCGTGTGATCGATGAGACGGGCGATACTCGGCGCAGCGTGCGACATAAGTGCAATAAAATCAGTGGCTTTCAGGCTAGTCTGGAACTTCCATCATAACACAGCAGGCAGAATTTCAACATGCGCTACTGAAGTTTGTTGTACTCCTTGAGCACCTCTTGCAACCGCTTGTGAGGAAGTGCAATCACGCGGTGATCGTCGACGCCGGTCATAGTTTCCGCGGCGACCAGCGCGTTTACGATGGCCTCTTCGGTGGCCTGGACGGTAGCCTCAAACAGCGGGTTCATCTGGTCGTTCGGCAGCATCTTCAGATCGCGAAGCCCAGAGGATTTCGCCGCCTCAGTATTCGCGGTTGAGAACGCAACAAAAATATCGCCCGAGCCGTTTCCCGATGTCGAGCCGGTGCGCGCCAAGCCCATGGTGGCCCTGCGCGCGAGACGCTTCAACTGGTGCGGAAGAATGGGCGCGTCGGTGGCGACCACGATGATAATCGATCCCACGTCTTCTTGAATCCAACTTGATCCTTTGGCATACGGGACGTCTTCAGGAATCTTCAGACCCACCGGCACGCCAGCGATCTGGAGTTGAGGGCGCCGTCCACAATTGCACTGCACAAACACGCCCACGGTGTAGCCCTTCAAAGGCCCGTCGAGCGCTCGTGACGAGGTGCCCGATCCGCCCTTGAATCCGTAACAGATCATGCCAGTGCCGCCGCCAACATTTCCCTCGGCGACGGGACCAGACGCGGCCGTGTCGAGGGCATGAAAGACATGGCTGGGTTTCACGTGAAAGCCGTTGATGTCGTTGAGAAAGCCGTCGAATGTTTCGGCGACCACGGGCAGCGAAAAGAACTCCTCTCCTCCAAGATTGTTGGTGCCCGATGGATGCTTGTTCCGCACCTGCCACTCAATATACGCATCGCGCGCCACGCCGACCGAATGGGTGTTGGTGATTAGAACCGGCCCGTCCAAAAAGCCTGACTCATCGATCCAGGTTGTGCCGGTCATCTCGCCGTTTCCGTTCTGCGAGTACCATCCTGAAAAAGCGGAATCGACAGATTGCTTGCCGCGGGGCCAGATGGCGGTGACGCCCGTTCGAACGGGACCTTGGCCCACGTTCAGCTTGCCCTGTCCGGAGATGAGCGTGCTGTAGCCCACCTCGAGGCCGGGAACATCGGTAATCGCGTTCAACTTCGCGGGCGTGCCGGAGAAGGGAACTCCGAGATCGCGCGCGCGGGGCGTTTGTGCGGTGAGCAACGAGGTTGACACCAGAGCCGCGAGGACTCCGGCGAGGGTGGGGTTCCAACTAGTTCGGATCATCACTGCCTTATACCATGAGCGCCTTATAACATGGGTTAATGGATGGCATGGACCTGCACGCGATTCGGCTGGAGATTCCGAGTGATGGCAATGTCATCGTGGGGCAAAGCCATTTCATCAAAACCGTTGAAGACATCTACGAAGCTATCGTGAATGCTGTTCCGCAGATGAAGTTTGGGATCGCGTTCAACGAGGCGTCGGGCGCCTGCCTGACGCGCGTGGATGGCAATGACGACGAGTTGAAAACTATCGCGACCCGGAACGCGAGCGCGGTGGGAGCGGGGCACTTGTTTGTGGTCGCGTTGCGCGGCGGATTTCCCATCAACGTGAAGAACCGCATTTTCGAGACGCCTGAGGTCTGCACGATTTTCTGTGCCACCGCGAACCCGGTGGAAGTAATTGTCGCCGAGACGGAGCAGGGCAGGGGAGTGCTCGGCGTGATCGATGGCTCATCGCCCAAGGGTGTGGAAACCGCAGCGGACGCCGAGTGGCGGCATGGGTTTCTGCGGAAAATTGGATATAAGAAGTGAGGGTTTGGCTCGCCGCGCTCTTGGCGTGTTGGCCATTGGCGGGTCAGGTCCGTCTTGATGACTACGATCCAAAGATACATATAGCGGTCATTAAGTCGGGCCGTATTGTCGTTCAACACGGAAAGATAACAGCGCGAGCGCCGGAAGAGCCAGTAATTGCCGAGCGCGTCCCCAGAGCGCTGCTTGACACTGCCGCGCCAACACCGCCAGGCGCGACGATTCGGCAAGTACTCGCGAACACGGCAGACGGCACGCCGGGTGAAGAGGTTTTGGATAACCGCTCGTTCTTCGATGCGCTGACGCCGATTGTGGGCCATGCGCCGCTTCCGAACGCCTTGAAATTTGCGACGGAGGAGCACGGGACGCTCGGCTGGTTTACTCAGGAGTATGCGGGCGAGCGCCTACTTTGGTCGTACGGACCTTCTGTGCTGCTGGTTCGAGTCCCGATCAAGAACCTCACGCTGGTGGTTTCAGGGGATCTGACGGCCGCGCGTCTCCAGGATGGAAACGTACTCCGTTCCAAGATCGCGTTGGGTTTGTTGCAAGACCCCTCTATACTGGGCGGCCCAGCTGGAGCCGACTACATGGTCGACGCTGCGCTCGAGTCTCTCTATAACGGCAACCGCGAGGGCAGCATGGCGCTGGTGCACCAAGCCCTGGACAAGTTCCCCGAACTGGAGTCAACACCGGACGTCACGCTGCTCTACTTGTTCGCGCAACTCCGATTACGCGAGACCGAAGCCTTGGCGACGGCTGTCATCCGGGAGCATCCTTCTCTTCCGACGGCCTGGTTTTACTACGGCCAGTACCTGGAAAACAGCAAGCGCTACCGCGAGGCCGCGGCGTGCTTTGAAAAAATCACGATGCATCAACCGCCCTGGCATCACTGGACCGTGGCAGCTGCCCAAAAAGAGCTGAGTTATTTAAAATGAAGAACGCAGATGAATGATCTCTTAAAACGCGCTGTTTCACTTTCGCTCCTCGAGAAGAGCATTGCCGCAGTGGTCGGAATCCTGGTCATTCACACCGCATTCCGCGTGCTCGAACAAATCCTGCCACGGCGCTTTGGCCAAGGCGATGCGCGCTACAGGGTTCGCAAGTTCGTCCTCTTTTCAGGATATTTCGCGATTCTTCTTTTCCTCACCATTCTCTTTGAAGATCGCCTGGGCCGCCTCAGCTTCGCGATCGGTGTTATCGGCGCGGGTGTGGCAGTGGCGCTGCAGGACGTAGTGGCGAGCATTGCCGGCGCATTCTCCATCGGCTTTTCGAAGCTCTACGGGGTGGGCGACAGGGTTCAGATCGGCGACACGCTCGGTGACGTGATCGACATCGGGCTGCTGCGAACCACCTTGATGGAAACCGGCAATTGGGTCAGCCGGGACGTGTACAACGGCCGGTTGGTTCGCATTCCCAACAGCACCGTCCTGAAGGTGTCCGTTTTCAATTACTCGCAAGGATTCCGGTTTGTCTGGGACGAGATCAAAGTGCTGTTTTCAGTTACGAGCGATTGCCAGCTCGCCAGGGAGATGCTTTTACGAGTAGCCGACGGTGCGATTGGCGAGTACCTGGTGGAGGCGCGGATCTCCTGGAAATATATCAGCGAGAATTTTCGAATCGAAAGCCCGTCGTTGGAGCCGACCGTCTCGCTGGTCGTAAATGCCGGATCGCTCGAATTCTCACTCAGCTACGTGGTTGACTACACGAAGCGAACGGCCATGAAAACTCAACTGTTCACCAAAATCGTCGAGGAAGTTGCGAACAGCAAGGGGCGGCTCCAATGGGCGTCGCAAACAGTCACTCTCACGAGCCCGCCGGCCGTCGAGGACGCGGCCGAATCGCACGCGTCATCTTTGACGCGCGGCCCGGGTTTGACGCGCGCCGCGGGTTCGACGCACGCCGCGGGAGAGGTAAAGTGACCTATTGGGTTCTTAAGGATAATTCGGGTTTCGACGCGGGGCGCACCAGGTTGCCGCTGGCCTGCGCCAACCATTGCGAGAGCGCCTTCGACGCGCAAGATTCCGAGCAAATATGTTCGTAGCCCTCTACATCGGCGATCGCGTAATCCCAGCGTATCAGCCGGAATTGGATCGCGTCTTGAGGCCGCAGCCACCAATGATTGGTTTCGCCCTTTAGGTTCAGGCAATAGTCGCAGCGGTACGGGCACTGAACTCTCATACTTCCATTAAATCCTTCTGAAGCAAACTTTGCGCCTCCCTTTTCGCCCTTCATTAGATTAGATCGACCGAATCCGCTCGAAGTTACTGTTTGTTAGTCCTTATAAAGCTGGAACTTGCGCTGCGCAGTACCGGCGCGTTATCGAGTACTAGTAATTTTTACGATGACTTGTGACTGATCGGCGGCGGGATCCGTGCTCGATTCATTCCGAATCAGAACATGCACCAGGGAGTAACCCGCGATCGGGAGCACGGCAAAAGTAAAACAGACTGGCGCAAAGCCGAAGTTTTCAATCACGTCCGCCAGAGGGCGCGAAATAATCGATTGCATCACGCCATACGCGAACACCAACGATGCGCCACCGAACGCAGCGCGGCTTGCACCGTAGAGATCAATGGGCAGCGTGTAATGATTGGCGCTCCAGGCGCACACCCAGAAGAAGCTGAACGACATTCCCAGGGTCGCGAGCGCCGGAGTGGGCATGAGCGGCACAGCCATGGTTCCGAGCAAGAACAGAGCGGAGATGAGACAAGCGCGTTTGCGCGCGGCGATGGGGGTGTGGCCGGAGAGGACTAATCGCCACGAGATTGCGCCTCCAAGGAGCGCGCCGAAGTAGCCGCTGATGGGCACGGCCCAAGTGTAGTGCGCGGCTTGCGGCGGCGTCAGGTGATGGACGCGTACCAGATAGGTTGGCGCCCAATTCGCCCACAGGCTGTAAACCGTCATGCCGAGCATGTTCGCGACGATCAGCGCCCACAGCTTGGGGTCGCGCAGAAGGCCGAAGGAATGCGCGGCCTTGCCGGCGCCAGGCAACGAGACGGGCGGAATCGCGCGCGAGGTCGCGAGCCACGCTGGAATCCAAGCCAGACTCAGCAATCCCGCGGCGTAGAACGACCAGTGCCAAGAGTAGCGATACGAAAAATAGACCGCGAACGCCGGAGCGATCCCGGCGCCGAGGCTCAACCCCAGTTGGCTCATGGCTTGTCCGACTGCGCGTTCCGGAGGCAGCAGATACATCGCGACGGCCTTGGTCACGGCGACAATCGCGCTGGCTTCGGAAATTCCCAGCAGAGCACGCCACACCAGCAACTCCCGGACGCTATGGGAAGATCCGGTGCCGAAGCTCGCGATGGCCCAGACCGCTACCGCGACGATTGCGCCGCGATTCAGTCCCACGCGATCGATGAACCAGCCGACGAACAGCGCGCTCAGCGCATAGGCGATGGAGAACACGGACAACAGCAAGCCGTAATCGTCATAGGTAAACGGAAACTCCGGCCGCGTGCGCCAGATGTCGACCATGGTGGCCAAAATCTGGCGATCGAGGTAATTCAGGACCGAAGCCAGAATGAAAACGCTGATCGCAACCCAACGGGCAGGGATGGGCGAGCGCACATCGTGATTGTAGCTCGGGGACCGCTTACTCACGTGCGCGGTTCAGCTACGTGCGCGGTTCAATTCAATTTTGCAACTTGTTTACTTAGTTCCAACAACTCCACAATCGCAACGCCCCACACTGGAATGGAGCGCACAACACGCGCGAACTAACTTTTTCAGGAGATATATGAAAGACACTAACTCGAAGTTATTTAAGAACCGCCGGTCTTTTTTGCGAGGCTCTCTCGCCACGGGAGCGGCTGTGCTGGGCGCCAGCGCGCTAAGTGAGAGCAAACTGTTCGCGGCTCCGGCGGAGCCCATCAGCGCTGGAGACGTCGCCATTCTCCAGTTTCTGGCAGCAGCCGAGCTGATCGAATCGGACCTGTGGACGCAATATGCGGAACTGGGTGGTATCGGCGACGATCAGCCCATTGAGGTAAATCCCAACCCGAACCCGCCCTTGAATAACTACCAGCTGGCCCTTTCGAACCTCGATCCCGACGGCCCGCAATACATCAGCAGCAACACGCTGGATGAAGTGAGTCACGCAACCTTCCTCAATGCCTATCTCGAGTACCGAGGAGCCCGGCCCGTCAACTTCGATAAGTTCCGCACTTTGAATGGAAGCACAGCGACCGGATCGTCGGGTATCAAACGCCTCACTAACCTCATGAATCTCACCGTCGATACCAGTTGGTACGTTCGCTACCGCAGCGCCACCAATCCGGATTTCGGCGCCACCTTCCCTCAGGCGATCGTTCTCAAAAACGTCACCGCGATTCCCCGAGACAATAACGATTTCAACGGCGCGCCCCTTCAAGGCGGGACCCTCCCCGGCAACGAACATGTTCAGGCGATCGCGAATGTTGCGGGCTTTCACTTCGGGTACATCGAGCAAGGCGGATCGAGTCTGTACGCGACCATGAGTCAAAAAGTGTCGGATCCGCAAGTGCTTGAGGTCACCCTGGGCATCGGCGGAGACGAGATAGCGCACTTCCTGGAATGGGTCGATTTTTCGGGGAACGGAGTGCAAGCCCCTGTTGCGCCGTTTACGGATCCCATTTCCCACCTGACGTTCCCCAATTTTTTCGCTCCTCTGAATCGGTCGATTCAGCCCAGCCTAATCTTCCCTGTCCCTTGCGAATTCATCGACGCCAGCCTTCCCCATGTCTCGGTCATTCGTCCGCTGACCGATAAATTTGCAGGCGCAGTGGCTGCGATCGCAAGCTTCACCGCCGACGGGCTGTTCATTGGCCAGTCGAAGGAGTTCCTCGACACGCTTATGGATATGGCCACAGCGGCGGACGCAGCGAAGCGCACCATCATTTACTAGGCGTTTACTAGCGAAGCGGCTGCGCGGCTCGGTTACGTGCGCGGTTCAGTTGGCTCGAGCTGGTGCAATTGCGCCTCCACCAGCTCCAGCACCTTCTCGGCATCCGAGGCTCCATCCAGCGGCAGGCGCAGCACTCCGGCGGGGGTGAACTGCGCGCCCTCGGTGCGAGTCACCAGGCTCATCAGACGCTTGGGATCGATGTGGGTTTCCTTGTGGAACTTCACATTGAGCGCGCCGGCGCGGCGGTCGATGGCTTCGATGCCGAGCCTCTGCGCCGAACCTTTGAGCGCCGAGAATTTCAGCAGGCTGCGAACCGGGGCGGGCGCCGGACCATAGCGGTCCTCGAGCTCGGCCAGAGCTTCCGACGCGGCTTCGGCCGTGCTGGCGTCGGCGATGCGTTTGTACGCGCGCAAGCGTTGATGCTCGTCGGAAATGTACTCGGAGGGAATGCGGATGTCGAGCCCGAGGTTGAGCGTCGAGTGAACCTGCAGCGGCGCTTCTTCGCCCTTGAGCTCGTGCACCGTTTCTTCCAGCAGGCGGATGTACATGTCGAATCCAACCGCGCCAATGTGGCCGTGCTGTTCGCCTCCCAAAATATTGCCCGCACCGCGCAGCTCGAGATCGAGCGCGGCGATCTTGAACCCGGCGCCCAGATCGCTGAACTCCTTGAGCGCGGCTAAACGCTTGCGGGCGATTTCGCTCAGCTCCGTGTCGGCCGGGACCAGCAAGTAGGCATAAGCTCTGCGATTCGACCGCCCCACTCGTCCCCGCAACTGATACAACTCCGACAGACCGTGCCGCTCGGCGTTCTCGATGATCATCGTGTTGGCCAACGGGATGTCGAGCCCGTTCTCGGCGATGGTGGTGCACACGAACACGTCGAATTCGTGCTGCATGAATCCCAGTAGCACGCGCTCCAACTCGGTTTCGTCCATTTGCCCATGGCCGACGCCCACTCGCACACCCGGCAACAGCTCCTGAATTTGCGCCGCGCGCATGTAAATGCTGTCCACGCGATTGTGGATGAAGTACACTTGGCCGCCACGGGCGATCTCCTGTTCGATCGCGGTCTTGATCAGCTCGTTGCCAAAGTGCGCGACTACGGTGTGGATTGCGAGCCGATCCTTGGGCGGGGTCTCGATCACCGACATGTCGCGCAACCCGGCCAGGGACATATGCAGCGTGCGTGGGATAGGCGTCGCACTCATCGTGAGCACATCCACGTTGTGCTGCAGTTGCTTGATGCGCTCCTTGTGACGCACCCCGAAGCGCTGCTCTTCATCCACCACCAGCAGTCCAAGATCGCGAAAGGCCACGTCCTTCGAAAGAATGCGGTGCGTTCCGATGACGATGTCCACTTTACCTTCGGCCAGGCCCTCCAACACTTCAGCGATTTCCTTCTTGTCGCGAAAGCGGCTGAGCATTTCGATGCGCACCGGAAAGGCTGCGAAACGCCGCTTGAAGGTCTCGAAATGCTGGTACGCGAGCACGGTGGTGGGTGCGAGCACCGCGGTTTGCTTACCGTCGCCGAGTCCCTTGAAGGCCGCGCGCATGGCGACTTCGGTTTTGCCGTAGCCGACATCGCCGCACAACAGACGGTCCATGGGATGCCCGCTCTCCATGTCTTTCTTGATCTGCTGGATGGCCGAGAGCTGGTCCTTGGTCTCGGTGAATTCGAAGGAGTCTTCAAACTCGCGCTGCCAATTGCTGTCGGGCGAAAAGCGAAAGCCCTCGGCCATGCGGCGTTGCGCGTAAAGCTTCAAAAGCTCGTCGGCCATGTCGCGCATTTTGGCTTTGACGCGCGATTTGGTGCGTTCCCACGTGACGCCGCCCAGCCGGTCGAGCGTGGGCGTGCTGCCTTCGCCAGCGCCGCGATATTTCTGGATCAGATCCAGGCGCGCGAGGGGAACGTAGAGCTTGGCGTCGCCCGCATATTCGAGCAGCATGAAATCGCCCTTGTTGTCGCCTTGCGCGATCTCGCGCGTGCCCAGGAATCGGCCGATGCCGTGGGCTTCGTGCACCACGTAGTCGCCGGGTTTGAGATCCGCCATGTCGGCGGTGAAGGCGGCGAGTTGGGATTTGGAGGGGCCGGGCTTCGCGACCAAGTCGGACGAATCGAAGAGGTCTTCCGATCCGAAAACAGCGATGCGCGCGGCGGGGAACACGACACCGCGGCGGATCAGTCCCTTAACGAGGAAGGTGCTGGCGGAGGCGCCGGCGACATAGGAACGCTCGGCAAGGTACGGGCGAGTGGCGTCAGCAGGATCAAGGCCCAATTGGAAAGGCACCGAGTATTCCTGAAAAATGTCCGCGAGCCGCTCCAGTTCGCCGCTCGATCGCCCGAAGAAGACGACGCGATAGCCTTGCTCCACCAGATTGCGCGCCTCGGCGACGGCGGCTTGGATGTTGCCGTGGAAGGCCATCGATGGCCTGGAGGCCGTTGATGCGGGATTGGGGATTAGGGATTGGGGATTGGTGACAACGTCGAGTTCGCGGAGGGCGAGTTCGGCGATTCCTTCGAGAGTTTCGCGCAGTTCGGGCCAGGTGTAGAAATTCGCCTCGGGCGGGCAGGGAAATTCCCGATCGGTTTTTTCGAGCAAGCGCTTCCAGAAGCGCTCGGCGGCGGCCGCGGCCTGCTCCGGCTCATCGACGACAATCACGGGATTATCGGTAAGCGAAAACAGCGAATGCGATCGCGGCCGAACCAGCGGCACCGTGAATTCCCAGCCGGGAGCGGGTTCGCCCAACTCATCGAACAGCTCGCGCGATTTGGGATACTCGGCCAGCGGCAGGAGCGTGGTCTCCGAGATCTTCAGCACCGAGCGCTGGGTTTGCACATCGAATCTTCGGATTGATTCGATCAGATCGCCGAACAGTTCGATGCGAATCGGCTTGGAGGCTTCGGCCGGGAAAATATCGAGGATGCCGCCGCGGAGGGAGTACTCGCCCACCATTTCCACCGGGTCGCGCTTCTCGTACCCGATGCTTTCCAAGTGGGCCAACAGATCCTGCAGCGGAATCTCCTCGCCCACGCGCAGTGTGAGCGCGAGCTGACGGTAAAATTCGGCCGCTTCGGTGCGCAGCAGCGCGGAGGCCACCGGAGTAATCGTGATGCTGGTTTTGCGCGATGCCATGCGCCACAGGCCGATGGCCCGCTGCTCGCTGATCTCGCTGTGCGGCGACATGCGTTGCGCCGGGAGGACGTCCAAGGCCGGGATGGTTTGCGGCCGCGGCAGATCGGAAGTGACCAGCAGGTCGAAAAACGTGTCCACCAGCTCGGTCAGCACGTCGGCTTGATTGTTGCCGTCGACGACCACCACCAGGTTGCGCTCGGTGGCCTGCCACAGCAATACGATGTACAAAGCTTTGGCTGTGGTGGTGAGTCCGGAAAGCGAGAGGTGCGCGTGCGGATCGCGAAGCAGACGGCTGACGGCATCCTGGAAGGCAGGGTCGCGGCTGAGCGACTGAAACAGATCACGGATCGCAGGGTGCGTCACAAATGAGGGGCGAGGAAGATCACGCGGTGGTTCTATTTTAGCGTGAAACCCTGTTGACAACTATATCCATCCATGATATATCCTTAGGTGACTATGCAGCGCATGACTGTGGAGCAAGCCGATCCGCCGCTGGCCCCGGCGGCTTTCCTCATCCTCTTCGCACTGGCGACCGGGGATAAACACGGATATGCAATTATGCAGGAAGCGCGCAAACTCTCCGACCAAACCTTCCAGATTGGGCCCGCCACGTTGTACACGACGATTCAGCGGCTGCTGGACTCGGACCGGATTCGCGAGGTGCAAGGTCCGGAGCATGGCGACAGCCGGCGCAAGTACTATCGGCTGACCGGCGCTGGAAAGTCTGCTTTAACTGCCGAGCTCGCGCGCATGGAGGCCATGGTAAAAAAGTCGAAAGCCATGCGGCTGCGGTTGGCGGAGTCTTCATGAACGCCTGGCTCTATCAGAAGTTTCTACTGCTTTACCCGCAGGATCTGCGCCGGGACTTTGGCGCTGAGATGACGCTGGCATTCGCGGAAGATGTCCAGAACATGGGCAACCTCCGCGTATGGTGGTGCGCGGTGCGTGAGCTGCTGACGGTCGCGCTACCAGGCCAAAGGTCGAATCGGTCCGTTCTGGTCCCGGCCTTATCGTTCGGCCTGTGCGCGTTAACTCAGAGCGCCGAACTATGGATCGGGACTCATCAAGCCCCGCGCGCGGACGTGGCCATGCTCCCGGAACAAATTCTGTTGGTGGTGCTTTTGCCCAGCCTTTTGAACGCGTTTGTGGCGTTCGTCGTCACTCGCTTTTACGCTCGCTGCTCGTTCATCACGCTGCGGCTTGACTAACGCCATGCTCGAGATCCGCCATCTCACCAAGCGGTTTCGAGGAGCGCCGGTGGTGGATGACGTGAGTTTTGCGGTGCGTCCTGGCGAAATCACTGGCTATCTCGGCCCGAACGGTTCCGGCAAGTCGACCACGGTGAAAATACTGACCGGCTTGCTGCACGCGAGTTCGGGCCACATCTTCTATCGAGGACAAAATGTCTATGACGACCCGATCGGCTTCCGTCAACGCCTGGGTTACGTTCCCGAAGAGCCCAACCTGTACGGCTACCTGACGGGACTGGAATACCTGCAGCTGGCCGGCGGTCTGCGCGCCCTTCCGGAGCATTTGGTAACCGAGCGGGCCAACCAGCTTCTCCAATTGCTTTACCTGCATGACGCCCGTTGGGTTCCCCTCTCGAATTATTCGAAGGGGATGAAGCAGCGCGTGTTGATCGCGGCCGCGCTTTTGCACGATCCCGATGTTCTGATTTTCGACGAGGCGCAATCGGGGCTCGATATCACGAATAGCCTTTTGTTCCGGCATCTGCTGCGCGAACTGGCGGCGCGCGGCAAAGCGGTGCTGTACATCTCGCACGTGCTCGAACTGGTGGAAAAAGTCTGCGATCACATCGTTGTGATCCACAAAGGACGGATTGTTGCCGACGATTCGGTGAGCACGCTGAGAACGCTGATGCAGCGGCCCAACCTGGAGGGGATCTTCATGCAGCTGATCCATCAGGACGATCTGGAATCGCGAGCACGCGCGATCGCATCCGTGATAACGCAGTGAAGTCTCCTTTTCAACTCCTGCTGAAGCTTTTTCGCGATCGATTTCTTGAAAACGATTCTGTAGCGCCGGGCGGCGGATTTCAAACCAACATCCATCATATGTTGGGCATTCTGATCACGATTGGCATGCTCGCCGGTTACTCCGCAGTGGTGACGTCAGCGGACCTTTCGCACGGGGTACGGTCGGTTGAAGCCGACTGGATGGTCCGAAGTTTGCGGCTGCTTCTGCCCTCCTTCTCGTTCGGAGTGGCCGGTTTCGCGGCGCTGTTTTACTGGGACGCACTATTTCCGGACCGCCGCGACTTCCTGATCCTGGCTCCTTTTCCAATCCCGTTGCATCAGCTGGTGGCAGCCAAGTTCACTGCTCTGCTGCTTTTCGTGCTGCTGCTGGCAAGCGCGGTGAACGTGACTCCCGATTCCATGGTGTTGTTGAGCATGTTCGGTACAAATTCGCTTGGCGCCTGGCTACGGCTGGCTGCCGCGCAGATCGCCGCTACGTTCGGTGCATCGGCATTTGCGTTTCTTGGCGTCGCCGCCGGGCAGGGAATTTTGATCAGCCTGACGTCAGCCCGCATCTTCCGCCGTATTTCGCCCTGGATTCAGATGTTCGGAATGAGCGCGATGGTGATGAGCATTCTAGGTCTCCCTTTCTCTGCGGGGCTTCTGAGGCCCGCCGTCGAGCAAAAACAATTATGGCTGTACCTGTTTCCGCCGGTTTGGTTCAGCGGCCTGTTTGAGCTGTTTACCAGAGGGCAGAACCAATTTCTGGCGTCGCTCGGGATGCTGTCAATTAAAATGACGGCGCTCGCGCTGGTGACGATGCTCGTTACATGGGGATTCGGTTTCCGGCGTCACTTCCGCCGGACATTAGAGGCGGAAGACGCGGCCCATCGCCCACGAGCCTGGGCCGTTCCCAACTGGCTGGTTCGGTCTCCGGAAGAGCAAGCTCTGTTCGGATTTGCCGGCAAGACGCTGGCCCGCAGCCAGAAGCACCAATTCTTTATCGCGACGTACTTCAGCGCCGGCCTCGCGATTGCGTTGTTCTTTGGCGCGGCAATCCGCGATGGAAAGATCGCATTGTCGCCGGGTGGCGCGCGTACGGTTGCGTTCGTCCTTGGCTTCTTTGCCATCTCCGGTTTCCGTGCGGTGTTCCAGTTTCCCGCCGAGCTCGCCGCGAATTGGCTTTTTCGCATGACCGAAGCGCGGTGGACGGAAGTGTCCCGAAGCGCCACCAGGAAGCTGGTGCTCTCGATCAGTCTGGTTCCGTTGTTGCTACTCGCGTTGCCCCTGGAAATAGCTGCCTGGAATTGGCCGGCTGTTCTGGAACACCTGGCGGTTCAATGCATAGCAGCGGGGCTTTTGGTCGAGCTGTTCTTTTGGAATTTCGATAAAGTTCCCTTCACCTGCTCCTATTTCCCCGGAAGAAAGAGCCTGGCGCTGCTCGTCGTCCTATACGTCTACGGTATTACCGGCTACAGCTTTCACATGGCTGACCTGGAGAGCGCGATGGAACGCCACTGGGCCGTCGCGGTCCTGTTCTTTGCTGGAGCCGCTGTCGCGCTGGTCCTGGCGTGGCGCCGTCATCCGGCGGCCGGCGGGGTGCGCTTCGATGGCAGCGAGCCGGTGATTCAATCGCTCGAACTGAGCTGAAAGCCCAGTATCTGTTCCAGAATCCCGGTGGTCGAATATCCGGGTTCCAGCGGCAACGCGAGCACTTGGCCGCCCGCGGCCTCCACCTCTTCGCGGCCGGCGATGAAATGCGCCCAGTCGGCGCCCTTGATCAAGATATCCGGCAGGACGGCGGCGATCAGCTCGCGCGGCGTGTCCTCATCGAAGAAGGTGACCGCGTCCACGGCTGCGAGTGCCGCGGCAAGCTCGGCGCGCTGGTCTTGAGAAATCAGCGGGCGGTTGGGACCTTTCAGGCGCTGGACGCTCGAGTCGGTGTTCAACGCCAGGATCAGGACGTCGCCGAGTGATCGCGCGGCTTCGAGCAGCCGGATGTGTCCCGGATGCAGAACGTCGTAGCATCCGTTGGTGAACACTACCTTCTTGCCGGCGCGCGACCATTCGGCGCGCTCGGCGATCAGTTGTTCACGAGTGTAGAATCGGCCCAAGGGCCTATTTTATCTTGACTCATTAGAACCAGCTGTGCAGGGTCTGGGCGAAATTGGCGACGTCCATGGTGCCCAAACCGGCCCCGAGATTGTAGCCGTCGCTGCCATGGTAAAACCAATTGTCGCCGTAGGCGATGGCGTGGAACGGAGGGTTCCGGCCGATATAGGCTTGACCGGCGAGAGCTAGCCCGTAGACGGTGGGATTGAGCAATCCGAGCCGCCTGTTCGAGTCTTGCCCCAGCAGCGCCGTCACGCCATTCAGTTGCGGCGCGACAAAACTGGTGCCTCCATAGCCCGGAATCTCGGCGAATCCATATAAGTTCGAAGTGTAGTAGACCACGTATCCGGTATCCGGATCGGCGTTGAACGAAATGTCCGGCATGTTGCGGCCCGGATAAAATGCGGGCAGGGCATACAGCAGCCCATAGCCTTGGAGATAGAAATTCTGGCCGGGCTGGCTCAACTGGGTGCCCCAAATTCCAAACTGGTATAAGGGTTGGAAAAAGGAGACGCTGACTCCTCCACCGCTTCCGACTGGGAAGATTCCGCAAGTGAAAGGATTGTAGCCCAGAACGTTGCACAACCCGTCGAGATAATCCCAGCCCCACACGCTCTCATGCTGGATGTTGATGTTGTAATAAGGCGGAGTGCATGCCGCATTGTCGCAATACTGTTGCAGGCCCGGCAGCGTTGTACCGCCCGCAGCGGTAATATACGGGTCACTGGCCGGAGAAAGCACGCTCAGCGTGAGGCTGCAGCTACCTGGAACCGAAGGTGAGTAGGGTCCGTCGCATCTAAAAAAGTCATTTACATCGTATGCGCCGCCGTCGCCCGACGCCGCGTACACCGACTGGCCCTGAATAGAGGCGCGCAGCAGAAGTTCGTGGATGGCCTGGGAAGCGCCTACCGTTTTTCCGGTAGTGGGATCGGGTACGGGGTAGTTCTCGAGATTAGTCAGCCACTCCCAAATACCCCAACTGATGGAAAGCGAGTCTGCTTTGTTAGCATCGATCGCCGCGGCAAAAACGTTGACCAGGTCGACGTAGAAACTGGATCCCTGGTAGACGATGATGTTCGCGCCGGGAGCGATTCCGCCGGACTGCTCGACATCAATGGTGGTTTCGATGGAACCGGATGAGTCGCTGGGTGCGCCGGGTCCGCCATCCACGTTGACAATCTGGAGACGGTTCGGATTAACCTTCAGGCCGAGGGCTGCCCAGTAGGCGAAAGCATCGCTGGGCGTGATGGCCGCAAATGTCAGGATTCCGATGGTGCGGCCGGCTCCTGTCAAGCCCTGTTTATACAGCGGCTCGACATCGTAAAGTTTGGCGAAGTCGGTCACGGTCAAGGATCCGAAGGGATCGGTTGTGGAGGTCGACGGCGCGGACGCCAGTGGGGACTTTATCGCCGGAGGCGCGGTTTTGTAGAGGGGTCTCAGAGCGATGCTGCTGTCGAGACCGACGACTGCTGTCACAGCAGCGGAAATTTCCGCGGGAACCGTGACGCGACTCGTGGGGGCGTGATAGGTGTAGGCCGCGACGTTGTTGTGAGCCGGAACTTCGTAGCTGTGCAGGACCACCGAGAAGGCGCGCTCCATGTTGGCCGGGAGGCCCGTCACTTTGAGCGTGGTTGCGGTGGTCTTTTCAGCCGTCAGCCCGTACTTGGCAAGAGCTGCTGTAACTTTCGCAATGTCGGCGTCAGTGGGCGCAAAGCGCGCGACGAACTGCTCGGCGGTTAGGAACTTGTGAAACTGTGGGTCGCCGGGGGTGTAGAGCGACTCCTGCAGCTTTTCTGCTTCGTTTAGCGCGGGCAGTGCAAGCGCGACGGTCACCGAAATCGGCGTTCTTGCCGCCTGCGCATCCAGCGCGCCGCGATCAATGGCGTTCGGCGCAGCTGCGTTCGCTGAAAGAGCCAAACACAGACCAGTCAGTAGGTTGCATGAAAGACGAAATGTAGTCCTTGGCACACGAATCTCCTTTTGGTTCCTTCAGAATTTGGAACAACTAGGCGTCCTAGTACGCGCAACCCCCAGAAAACAGGGCACATAGGGCACCTTGTCCCAGCGATCTTAACCGAATTGCATGGCTGGTGCAAGGTTTAAATTCGACGCAGCACTGGAACCGGCCAGCTTCCAGCCTCGTATTGGATAAACAATGGAGGTGTGCTCATGTTGGTGATGATCCTGATCGGCGCGGCTATCCTGGCGCTTGGAGCCTACGTGGCGTGGTTGGTGGTTCCTGTGGTTGTCAGGGCAGTGGTGCCTGAGGTGGTGCGGATCGTGACGGAGACGAGGAAGGCGGGCACGCCTGAGTGACTTCCGATAACGAATATTATGTAAAGTATCGAGCGCGGGCGCAACGTGCCACCTCCTGGTGATCACATTAGCCCTCATCTCAACCGGATGCGGACTCGGGCATCATCAAGCGGCCAATAGCGGGTCTTAAACTCGGAGCATGGTAAGACACCTCATTCGACTCAGCGGCGGTGAACACGTGGTGATCGATGAAAACACCCCGCCTAATGGCAGCGCCTTCCTGACGGAATCCCCGTACGAAGCGCCGACCATGGCCTCTATCAGCTTGGCAGGCTACACACTGAATCCACTCTCCGAGATGGACGTGAACGCGGTGAACAGCGCGACCATCATCCTCACCAATGATCGTGAGCCAAAAAAGAGGGCCCGGATTTCGCTGGGAGGAGCTGGTCCGGGCCGAGGGAAGAAATTGATTCGTGAACGCGGGCGCGCTAGTGGTGTCCTCCACCATGACCGCCTCCGCCTGAGTGGCCGCTGCCACCACCAGACGAATGCGCGTTACCTGTGCTGCGCGGGGCCGGATTCGTCCGCGGCGCGGCATTTGAGCGAGGCGCCACGATCGAGGGGCTGATCCGCACCGCCTGGCCGCCACGCGCATACGGCGAGGAGCTGCGGCCATATGCGCCGCCGGCTGTTCCACCGAAGCGGTTCCATCCAGAACCGCCCCCGCCGACTCCCCCGCTCGTGCGGCCTGCCGGCGAGCTGAAATTCCCGCGCGACATCTGCTGCATTCCGCGCTGCTGCTGATCGAAACTGGCGTGTTCCACCCGCGGGGTCTGCATGCGGCTGGCAAAACTCTGCGCCGAGGATTGCGAGTACCGGCCGCTTACCGAGCGATCGGACATACGCAAGCTCGAGCGGTCCGGCGATACCGGCACAACACCATGCACCAGGCCTGCCGACTGGATTTGCGAACGATTGAGACTCGAGATTTGGCCGCCGTGGCCGAATCCCGCGGTATTCACGCCGATGGCGCCGCCCGTCACGCGAGCATTACGATACGCACCGGCGACGCTCGCGTTGTTGACGATGGTGGTGTGGTTGGCAAAGACGCCGCTGCGGAATCCACCGTAGAAGCCGCGTCCCCACCATGGATGGACCGCTTCAAACGGCGCCAGCGCGACCCAGCCTACTCCTCCAAATCCAAACCCAACGCCAATTCCAAGTCCCGGGCCGAATCCGAAGAAGCCGACATACGCCGGCGCCCAGAACGGACTCGCCAGGATCGGTCCGGGATACCAGGCCCAGCCACCCGGGCCCATAAACCAGCGGCCGTAGTGATACGGCGCCCAACCCCAAGGATCGGCGCTCACCCAGGTCCAGCCATAGTAGTCTTCCCAGACCCAACGTCCGTTTTGATAGGGCGCCCAATCCGGGCCGACGTTGGTGGGCTGCCAAACCGCACCGTAGTTCGGATCGTTCACCCACTGGCCGTTTTGATCCAGATCCTCGGCGCCGCCAATGGCGGGGCTGACGTGCCGATAGCTTTGCGAGCTCAGAATAAACCGGTCGCGCTCGTCATTCCAGCGGTCGAACGCGTCGAAGGGAACGGGCTGCACAACCTGGAACTCGGCGTCAGCGGCCGGCCCGCGAGCGTCCATGGTTTGCCCGGCCTGCAGATGTTCTCCGCCCCGCTGGCTGTCGATTTCGGCCTCGCCGGATCGAACGGTAATCTCAGAAGTGCCGTCTTCATGGACCGTCACGCGATACGCGCCGGGCCGCAATGGGCGAACCGCGACGCTGGGCGTATCCACTTCCACCTGCGCCTGGCTGGGCCGCAGCGTGCGAAACGTCACCGTGCCCATCGCCACCTGGATCTGAAAGCTTCTTACGTCCATGCCGGTGAAGCGAACTTCCGAACTCGGGCCGATCCGAATCATGTTCGCGGAATCGAGCTGGACTTCGGCGCGCCCATTGGAACTGGTGAGCAACCGGTCGTCCGCCATCAGCGGGCCATTCACCGCAGCGGCGATGACGTCGCCCGAGTCTCCGCGCCGCAGTGAAACGTCGCCGTTCAAGATGCTGATGCGCGCCACCGCGCGGCCGGGTTCGTATTGGCCGTCGGGATCGGGATTGGCGTTTGCGTTGGCGTTTCCGCTATCTTGCGCCTGGAGGGCGTTGAAGCCTGCCAGCATGAGCAACGATAAGAGAACGCGTTTCATACCTGTCGAGGCTGTATTGGCAATCCGCTGGCCAACCGTTAATGTTTGTAAATCCAGTAACTTAACCGGCTAAAGCTAAAGGAGCCTCCTGGCCGAAAACCACCAGCGGTGCTTGGAATGAGCCTGTTTTACCTCAGTCAACTCAGCGGCGCGCGTGGTTATGGACGTGCCTATCGTGACACCGGAAAGAGGAAGCTCAATCATCATGCGCCTTTGCCTTTGGATGACCGCCGTCATCTTAACCGGCAGTGTTTGCTTCGGGCAGTCGATTTCGTTCGGCGTTGTCGGCGGTGCTCGGGTCAGCGATGATTTGTCCGGCGGAGGAGCCACCAGTGTGTCCAAACGCTACGTCGTCGGACCGGCATTGGATATCGGCCTGCCACTCGGCTTCGGAGTTGAAGTGGATGCGCTCTATCAGCGCGAAGGATTTCAAGGGGTCTTCAACAGCGGCTTTTTTGGAGAGCGCGCGAATTCGTGGGAATTCCCGATGCTGCTCAAGTACAGGCTGCCGGTTCCGCTCGTCAAGCCGTTTGCGGAGGTGGGCTATGCGCCCCGTGTGATGGATGGATCGATGACGACCTATTTCGTTTCACCGCCCTCGACCTCGATCTCTAGCGAGCAGTTGCCCGATAGTCAAGGGTTGGTCATTGGTGGAGGCGTACAGGTCGGGATCGGCCGCCTGCGCCTGTCGCCCGGTGTCCGCTACACGCATTGGAACAACACGCCCATCACGGGGACCTTCGGCAATGGCCCGTCGTGGCAATCGACGCAAAACCAGGTGGACATACTGGTCGGCATCGAGTGGAAGATTCGATAGGCCGCCGGATCCCAGGGGCGAAGGTCGTACAAGATCCGGCTGATCCACAAGGTGAAAACCACGGTTGCAGCCGCGTACGCGCACAGTCCCAGACCGATGCCGCTCGCGGTTAGCAGCAGCGCCTCACGCGAAAATAAGCCGACGATGCGCGCCGGCTGTGCCCCCCTTCGGAGAAGTCCGCGTCCCCAGCAGCCGCGCGATCGAAGAAATTGTAGGGTAGGTCCCAGGTGACAAAGTCATTCGGATGAACCTCCACCAATCGAACCAGGTTCTCCGGATGCGAAACCGGCAACGGCCGAAGCAGCAGAGCGTTGACCATACTGAAAATCAGCGTATTCGCGCTGATGCCGACGGCAGAAGTTGGAGAGGGCCGCTTGCTGACGCGCGCGGCTCAGTAACGCGCGGAATCTACTGAACCGCGCACGTGAGTAAGCGGGACGATATCACGCCTCTTGTATCGCCCTGCCGGGTCGAGTAAACTATAGTTAATTTGTGGGCGTCAACTACAGTCAATAATTCCCTGCCCGAAGTCCATTCGAGCGTTCCCACTACACATCCGTCTCTATGGCGCCGCATGTTCGCTTTCGCCGGGCCTGCCTACCTGGTCAGCGTCGGCTATATGGATCCCGGCAATTGGGCCACCGACCTGGAGGGCGGCGCGCGCTTCGGCTATCAGCTCCTGTGGGTGCTGGTGCTTTCAAACCTGCTGGCGATCCTGCTGCAGACCTTGAGCGCACGCCTCGGAATTGTGGCGCAGCGCGATCTGGCGCAAGCCTGCCGCGAAACTTACCCCCGCTCAATCTCCTACGCGTTGTGGTTCCTGTGCGAGATCGCAATCGCCGCCTGCGATTTGGCGGAGGTGCTGGGCGCGGCCATCGCTTTGAACCTGCTGTTCCACCTTCCGCTGCTCGCTGGCGTGTTGTTGACGGCCGCCGACACGCTGCTGCTGCTGTGGTTCACGCGGCTCGGAATTCGGGTGATCGAAGGATTTGTGCTGTCGCTGATTGCCATGATTGCAGGCTGCTTCGCGATCGAAATCCTGTGGGCTGGCTCCCCGATGTTTGGCGATCTGGCGCGCGGCGTGGTGCCGCATTTGTCCGCGCGGACGCTCTATATCGCCATCGGCATCCTGGGCGCAACCGTGATGCCGCACAATCTGTATCTGCACTCGGCGCTGGTGCAGACGCGGCGCATCGGCAAAACCGAGCCTGAGAAGCGCACTGCGTGCCGCTTCAATCTGATCGACTCCACCATTGCGCTGAACGGCGCGCTTTTGGTGAATGCGGCGATTCTTGTTCTGGCCGCGATGGTGTTCTTCCGCCGCGGGATTGTGGTCACCGAAATCCAGCAGGCGAGCCAGCTCTTATCGCCGCTGCTCGGAACGACTGCGGCTAGCTTTTTGTTTGCGATAGCCTTGCTTTGTTCAGGTCAATCCTCAACGCTGACTGGTACTATGGCGGGTCAAATCGTAATGGAAGGCTTTCTGAACATCCGCGTACAACCATGGCTGCGAAGGTTAATGACACGCACCCTGGCCATTATTCCGGCGGCGTTCACGGTTTATCTCGCAGGTGAGAATGGGACATATAAACTGCTGATCCTAAGCCAGATCATCCTCAGCATGCAGTTGCCATTTGCGGTGATACCCCTCATCCATTTCACCAACGACAAGCAGCGCATGGGCGCATTCGCCAATCGGGCCTGGCTGAAGACGCTGGCGTGGATGGCCGCCGCGCTGATTCTGGCACTGAACATCTGGCTGGTGATTCTTTCAACGCGCGACTGGCTCAACGACGCTGGCAGTTGGCGAGGGCGCCTGGAGCTCGGCATGATACCGGTCCTCACCGGCGTGGCAATGTTGCTCCTTTGGGTGACTTTTGAGCCGGTGCTTCCGCGCTGGATTCGTCATCTCGGCCAGGCGCCGATCGAGCTTCCCGAAGCCGTCGCCGAGGATCTGCCGAGCCCCATTTACCGCAAGATCCTGGTTCCCCTGGATCACACCAGCCGCGACCGGGATGCCATCGCGCATGCCGCCGCGATCGCCAAGCAGCACGGCGCCAGGCTGTATCTGCTGCACGTGGAAGAAGGCGTTACCAGTCTCGTATACGGCCCCCTTGCTTCCACCGCCGAGGTGGAAGCTGGCGACCAGTACTTGCATCGGATCGTTCGGGAACTGGAGCACCAGCAAGTGGCGGTTGAAATGGTGGTCCGGCACGCCCGGGTCCCGAAGAAGGAGATCGTGCGGTATGCCGAGGAGTTGCAGCCGGATCTCGTGGTCATGGGAGCGCATGGTCATAGGGGCTTGAAAGACATAGTGTTCGGGACTACAATTAATGCTGTACGTCACAAAATAAAAGTGCCTCTGCTGGTGGTTCGCGGCGGCAAGTAGCCGGTGGCCGTTGTGTCTTGCGGTGTGTCGAAGGGATACACAACGAGCCCAGATCCGAGGCAGATCTTCTTTGTTTTTCATCACCTGGATTGGTAAGCCAGGTGCAGTCTGTTGGATTACAGCATGCATAGATTGATCCTATCGGCCCTTGTTGCCGCGTGCCTGGCTCCATTGCCGGGTGCTACTCTCCTCAACCTCAGCTTGGACGACATGATCCAAAAGTCGACGGCTATTGTTCGTGGTTCCTTGCAGCCCACGTCGGCGGCTTTTCGCGGCGCAATGATTTACACGCACTATCAAGTCCAGGTCACGAACACTTACAAGGGCGCACCCGTGCGGAATTGGGATGTGGCCGTGCCGGGTGGCGTGGTGAACCGAGTCCAGCAGGCGGTCGCGGGCGCGCCGATGCTGACAGCCGGTAAGGACTACCTTTTGTTTCTGTGGACCAGCAAGACCGGGCTGACGCAAGTGATCGGGCTGTCGCAAGGTTTGTTCAATGTGAGTAGCAATTCCTCGGGCCAGTTGATGGTCTCGCGCGGGGCCACCAGCGAGACGATGCTGAATGCCTCCGGCCAGATCATGACCGTTTCCACCATTCAGATGACGCTGGCGCAAATGAGCAGCCGCATTCAGACTGTGCTGGCTGGAGGCTCCGGACAATGAGAAGGCGTTGGATGACTCGCGTGGCCGCGCTGGTGGCGGCCGGCTTTCTGTTTTCGAGCACTGGCGTGGCGTATTACTACTTCACCTACTTCAACAGCTCGTCCTCGCCCTACACACCCATCCCAGCCCGGTTCGATCTGAACACACTGACCAACAATACGGTTCCCTTCTTCGTTTCCGGAGCGGGCCCGTCAACGATGTATGCGGGCGATTCGTTCCAGGCGATCATCAGCCAGATCAGCGCCGCCGCCAACATCTGGAACGGCGTCAGCACATCCAGCATCCGGCTGGCCTTTGGGGGCTTGTACAGCCCGGGAACAACTGAATCGGCTCCCGGAGTTCAGATCGAATTTTCGGATGATGTTCCGCCTGGCCTGCTGGCCTTTACGACGCTCGAAAGCTTTGGGAATTTGACGGCCGGGCCCAACGGAAGCTTCATCCCGTTGTACCTTTCGGTGGTGACGCTGCCGAGCGATCTGGGATCGAGCACGTACTTCAACGGACCCAGCTACAGCGAAGAGTTTTTCGTGACGTTGGTTCACGAGTTCGGCCATACCCTGGGCCTGCAGCATACGCTGGCATCGAGCGTGATGTCCACCTATAATACGACCGCCGCGACCAAGGCCAGCCCGCTCGGCGCCGACGATATCGCGGGCATTTCCCTGCTCTATCCCTCCGCCAACTACTTGTCGACGGTGGGCAGCATCTCCGGCAAGGTCACGTTGCACGGCAACGGCGTGAATCTGGCTTCCGTGGTTGCTATTGCGGCCAATAGTCAAGCCATTGCCACTCTCACCAACCCGGATGGCACGTATCAGCTCAACGGCATTCCGACCGGTCCGAGCGGTTTCAGCATTGAATACTACGTTTACGTGCATCCGTTGCCGCCGCCGCTGGAAGGCGAAGGCAGCCCGGACAACATCTTTTTTCCGCACAATTCCGATGGTGTTTTTCTGGCTCCGGACACGGGTTTTGCAACGCAGTTTCATGAGAACCAATCGGGGTCGCAGGTGATCACGGTAGCCGCCGGGAGCGTAACGCCGGGCATTGACTTCAACGTGGCCCCCGCCAGCTCACCGGGCGTCTCTTCGGTGCGCACTTACGGCTACATTAAGAACACGTACGTGACCGGCGCGCCGCACACGTACGTGGTCGGCGCGCCGGTGATGGTTTCGGAGACGACCATCATCGCTGCCAACGGGGACGGTCTGGTGCAGCCGGCTAATACTGCGACGGGTGCTACCGTTCTTACGCCTGGCCTGAATGTGAGCATGCTAGGCACGGCTGCGCAAATCACCAAGCTGAGAGTTTACCCGCCGCCCAACCAGGATTACATCGCTGTGGACGCAATGGTGAGCAACTTCGCCGGGCCTGGTCCGAAGCATCTGTTGTTCAGCACTCCCGGGAATCTCTATGTGCTGCCTGCGGGCTTCACCGTCGTGGACAGCCCTCCACCGATCCTGAGTGGGCTTGCTCCGGCCGGGAACGGTAGTGCGGCCGTTGCAATAGCCGGCCAACAGTTCTCGCCGACCACGCAAATCTTGTTTGACGGCTTGCCCGCGGTGATTCTATCGCAGTCCAGCAATTTGTTGATCGTGACGCCGCCACCCGCGCCGGCTGGCTACACGGCCGCGGTTGCGGCGTTCAATATCGACGGGCAGAGTTCGTTGTTCCTGAATCCAACAGCTCCCACCTATACGTACGCCGCGTCCCCCGTCCCAGCCAACCCAAGTCTGGTGGTGAGCCCGAGCGTGATTCCAGCGGGCGGCAGTGTTACGGTGGAGGTCCGAGGCATCAATACGAACTTCACTGAAGGTGTGACCACGGTGGGATTTGGGACCAGCGATGTGCAGGTGAACCAGGTCAACGTTCTGAGCGCGACGCGTCTGACCGCCGTCGTCTCCCCAGCCGTCACGATCGCGACGGCCGGGATCACGGTTACCACCGGCCTGGAAGTAGTCTCGCAAGCGCTCGGGTCGCAAATCGCCGCCGATACTCAGCAGTAACCGGGGACGCTACTTTCCCTTGCTGAGCTTCCGGAAATAATCGGCGACTGCGTCCGAATATCCCGGCGGCACAGTTTCCGAGCCGGCGCTGCGGACCTGATCGGAGTTCTTGTCCTCCAGTTTGCGGCGAAGCTCCAGCTCCAGGCGCTCGATCTCGGGAAGAACTTCGTGGCTCAAGCGTTGCGACAGCTCGCCGTCATTGGTGGCGAACTGGGGGTTCAGGGCACGCGACAGGTTCGAATAATCGCCCGCGACGTCGGGATTGGCGCGCACGAAATCGCGAAGCTGGTTCAGGTCGCGAAGCGATTCGCGATAGGCCTGCTCGATCGGCAGAGGGCCGTCGGCCGCGTAGCCATTTCCGGGAGTCACGGGGCCGCCGCCTCCGTAGGGCGCGTAGCCATTGCCATTCTGGCCGGGCTGTTGTCCTTGGCCTTGTTGTCCTTGTCCCTGCTGGCCCTGTCCTTGTTGCCCGTTCTGCCCTTGTTGTGACTGGCCGGGCTGCTGTCCAGGTTGCTGACCGGCCTGTTGGCCATTGCCGTCCTGGTTGCCGCGCTGCAGTGGATTCGACTGCCGGCCTTGGCCGGGTTGACCCTTGCCTTGGCTTTGCGCAAGCTGCTGCATTCGATCGCGCATGGCTTGGACGCGAGCCAAAGCTTTTTCAAGATCGCTCGAGTCGCCGCCTGGGCCTTGTCCCGGCTTGCCGGACTGCTGCATGGCTGCCTGGGCCTGCTGTAATTGATCGCGCAGAGCGTTCAGGCCGGCCGTGACGTTGTTCTCGCGCACCCAGGCCGTTGAACCGTAGCCTTGCCGGATCCACTGCGCGCTCTGCCGCATGTGCATCTCGAGGTCATTTTGCTGGGCTTCACCCAGCGCCTCGCGGAGCTTGTTTCCCACCGGATTCTGAGCGCCAGCGAGGCTACGAGCGGTGTCCGATATTCCGCCCTCTAACTTTTTGAGCTTGTCGGCCATTTCCGACTTTTCACCGGCTAGGCGTTCTGCCTCCTGCTGATTCTGGAGCGCCTGTGCGCCGAAGCGCGGATTGTCGCTGCCGGAAGTGCCCACCATCTTGCGAAGACGATTCTGGAAATCGGCCTGCTGTTGCGTAAGTTGGTTGGCTTGTTTCGCCAGATCGTCGAGTTGCTGCGACGCATTCTGATGCTGCATCCCGTTGAGGATGTCGCGAGCTTCTTGCAAGCGGTCGGCCGCGCGGCGCTCTCCAGCCGCGGTCTGTTCGGGACTGCCGTTCTGCTGCTGTTCGGCGTTCTGCATGTCCTGGGTGGCTTGTTTCAGCCGGTCCAGGGCCTGTTGCAATTGCGGCGAGGCCACCGACCCAACGCGGCCGGCGCTGCCTGATTGTCCTGATTGCTGTCCAGATTGCTGGGGCGATTGTTGGCCGGACTGTTGGCCGGACTGTTGGCCGGACTGCTGGCCCTGTTGCCCCTTCTGTCCCTGTTGATTCGAGCCTTGCTGCTGTGACGAATCGCCGCGCTGGAGCTGCTCCATCTGTTTCTGGAGTTGCTCGGCTTCGCGCCGCAGCATCTCCTGCTCCCAACGCTGGCGGAACGGCTGCTGCTGATCCTTCTTCGCGGCCAGCTCCTGTTGCCGGCGCGCGAGCTCGGCCAGCTTTTGCAGCGCCTTGTCAATCTCCTGGGCGCGGCTGTCGGAAGCGGACTGCTGTCCGGTTTCGTACTGGTTCTTTTCGCGGTCCAGCTCGAGGTCGGCCAGGTTTTCCAGATCGCGACCCGCGCCGCCCGCGCCACCACCGCCGCCTTGCGTTCCGTAGGCGACTTGAATGTCGCGGAAGGTGGCCTCGGCGCGCTGTGCCGCTTGCAGCGCCTTTTGCTCGAGCGGCATGGCATCGTTCCACTTCTGGGCCTTGATTTTCTCGGCGGACTCGATCATCGTCTTGGAGGCATCCTCCATTTCCTTGGTGAAGCTCTGGAACTGTGGATTGGCGTCGGTGAGTTCACGCGCCTTCATGCGATCCGCGAGGGACTTGGCTTGCCCGGCCAACTTGCCTTCCTGCTCAGCCAGGAATTTGGCGTCGTCGGATGCGACGGACCGATCCTTGGAACCGTTCTTGTATTCGTTCCAAGTGGCGGCAATCATATCCTTCTGCCGTTGCGAGATCTGTTGATCGTCGCCGCCGCCCATTCCGCCACCACCGCCGCCGGCTTGGGCCTGCGAATAGTTGCGTTCGAACGGCTCCGCCTGGATAAAGTAGATGTCGGTCTTAGTGGTGTTACGCGCGTCTTTCGCGGAGGCGTAGATGCTGACCAGATCGCCCGGAGCCAGTCTATAGTCTTCCAGCGAAAGAACGTATTTGCCCGCGGATGTCTTTGCGCCCTTTTGCGAGAGCAGCGATACGGTTTTTTCGGCGCCGCCGTTGACGGAGTAATGCAGCGCGACGTCGTAGAGCCCGAAATCGTCCTCGGCGTTCACCGTGACCGTGACTTCTTCGATCGGATTAACCTTCGCGTCGCGGCCGGGCCGGTCGATCTTAACCGTCGGCGGGGAATCCTTGCGCGCTTCGATGAAAAAGTCTTCGCTGAGGCGGACATTCTCGCCGCGGTCGATGGCGGCGATGTGATACAGGCCGTCTTTGTCCAGAGTCACGCGGGCGGTGACCCAATTCCCTTCCCCAGGTTTCACATCTTGGGGTTTCAATTCGATTTGGCGATCATCGCCTAGCACCAGCACGCCCTTGTTCAACGGGCGATCGGTAAGAATCGCCACGTCCGCTTGGGTCCCTTCCACCGCGCGCAAATCGCCGCCGGGATCTTCCACCGAATCCTTCATCCCGCTCCAAGAGGGGTAATGATAGGTGACGCGGATTTTCTTGACGCTCGGGAGGTCCACGATCCGCAGATTGAAATGTTTGGACTGAACGGCGCCCGCTTCCACGTAGTACTCGACGTTGTCGCTCAAGCTGCTGAAGAGAAACTCGTAGGTGGACGCGCCCGGCGAGGGCTGCATATCGACCTGCTCCCACTTCGAAGTACCGCGATACTGCGCGAACAGCCTCACTTTGGGCGAATCGAATCCGAGCAGTTGCGCGGTGACCAATTGATCGGCCTTGCGGCGCACGGCGCGATCGCCGGGCGTGACGGCGATGTCGTAAAACGCACGGTTGCCGGCTTTCGGTGCACCGGCCCACAGCAGCGAAGTACCGTATCCGAGATATCCAGGGCCCGCGAGAATCAGCCACAGCAGCACGGCGACGGCCAGGCCCGCTGACGTCAGAAAGCCAATAATGGGGCCGGTGGAAGCCAGCCGCTCAGGCTCGCTGGTTTCGGCGACGCGCATAGTGTCGGCGGCCAGCAATTCGAGAAACGGGCCGGTGGCGTTGGGCTTCTCGGCCAACGTGAGCAAACGTTCCTGGAACTCCGGAAATTTTTGTTCCGCGCGGCGCGCTGCATTTCGGCGATTCAAGTTCAACAGTGGGATCACCAGACCAAAAGCGATGGCCACCGCGACGGAGAGAAACAGGAGAATGCGCGCCCACAGCAGGCTGGCCGCCGAGAAGGCATAGCGGTTGACGATCCACACCAGGAAAACCGTGATCACCAGGGCCGAGACGGTGACCAGCGAAGTACCTTTTGAAACCGCCAGGAAGCGCAGGCGTTTCTCCAGCCGCTGCAGGTAACGATTCAGTTGATCGAGAGCGTTCACGACGCGACCTCCTTCTCCACCGAAAGATATCTACTCGCGAGTACTGATTCAATTATGGCGGTTATCAGGACCAGTAGCAAAGCATAGCGCCACAGGCTCCAGGGGCGCGCCTGGTTCTGCGCGGCCGAGCCATCTTGGGACGAGGGCGTGTCGGGGCCGCGGCCGGTATTGCGCCACAAGTCGAGCGTCTCTTGTGGAACGGGCGTCAAGTCGGACTCACGGCGATCGGCGTGGACCGCCACAAACTCCTGGCGGCCATTGGCGCGATGAATTTCGTAGAAGCCTTCGCGCGTCACCTGGAACGTTTGAGCGGCAGTGGCGTCCTTTAGCGAAAGTGGATGCGTTCCGTCCGGATCGGTAACGTCAATGGCGGCGCCGCGATCTTTTGCGGAGCGCAGCTCGATGTAGGAACCCGCTGCGACGTTGGTGGAGATATCCTGCTGCGCGCCCAGATATCGGGCTGTTTCTTCCACAAACGGAACGAAGGAATTATGTTGTGGAAGATCGTTCGAGATGTTGTCGAAGGTGGAAGTGAAGACCAACACTCGCCCTTCGCCGACTTGCTTCTCGAGCAAGAGCGGCACTTGATTGGTCAATCGCGCAACCACACGGGATGGCCCCGGATCGACGCGGATAACCTGATAGAACTTGACACCGTCGAGTTTGTTGGCGCGGCGCAGCGCGGGGTGTTCGGCGTCAGCCGCCGCGACGGTTTCAAAGCGCGAGCCGCTGAGCGAGGCGTAGCTGGATCCCTGGATGGCTTCGTTCGAGACTGGGACGCGAGTCAGCTCGGCCGAGTGGATGCCGAGCGCGATCAACAGCGAGCCGCCGCCCGCAACATAGGCCCGCAGGCTGTTTTCCAGGCCCGCCGGCATCATTCCAACGTCGGAAAGAACAACAAACGCGTACTTGGACAACGACTGATTCGCGGCCTGCTCCACGGCCAGCGGCTCGAGATTGAAACCGGCTTCGGAGACGGATTCGAGCGCGGAGCGGTAGAACAGTTCATCACGATCCTGGCCGGCCGGATGCAGAAACAGAACCGGGTGAGGGTCGGTTCGCTCGATCGCGAAATCGAACCGGTCGTCTTCGCGCAGCGCGTCGTTGGGCTCGATGCGGATCTCGCCTTTGTGAAAGCCATGCGGTGAATCGAGAGAAAGAAATTCGACCGAGGCGGGTCCGTTGGCGGGCACATCCACCGGTTTGGTTTCCAGCACTTTGCCATCCAGCACGAGCGAAACAGTGCGCTTGGCGGCTTCGGTTCCCATACCCGCGATCACCGCTTGCACGCGGACTTTCTTCGGATCGTAGATCTTGGCGGGCGCGGTGACGCTTTCCACCATCCAGTTGGGCTGCTTGGGATCGGCCACCGAATGAAACACGAGATTGGTGTCGCTGCCCAGGCGCAAGTCGGCGAAGGCCGGCGGGAGCGACGACTTCTGCAGGTCGGTCGCGAAATGCACTTCGAGCGGAATACGCGAGGATTGCGCGATGGTCCGCAAGGCCCGGGCAAACTCGCCATACGAGCTCTGTTCGTCGGAAGGCTGGATGGATTGGATGGCAGCCTTGAGTTGATCGGCGTCGGCTGGCTCTAGCGGTTGCGTCAGGAAATGGACGCGAGAGCCGATGGCCAAGACTTGTCCTCGCTCGCCGGGATGCAGTTGGGAAACCGCGTTCATAGCTTGCTGTTTGGCGCGGGCGAGATGATCGTCGTAGCGCATGCTGAACGAATTGTCGACCGCGATGACCAGCATTTTCGGGCCGCCGGCCGTCGCTCCCGACCTGCTGACAAACGGATTGGCAAACGCCAACGCGATCAGCAGCAGCAGAGCCACGCGCAAGGAAAGCAGCAATAGGTAGCGCAATCGGCGGTGTTTGATGGAACTCTGCGTGCGCCGCTCGAAGAACATCAGCGAGCTGAAGGGATGCGGCGTGCTGCGGTACTGGCGCAGAAGATGAATCCAGAACGGCAGGCCGATGGCGACGGCTCCGGCGAGAAACCAAGGGGCCAGGAACCCCACTTTACAGTCTCCCTTTCCGGATCAAGAAGTACTCGCGCAGCGCGTCGTCGAGCGGACGATCGGTGGATAGAAGGCAATAGTCAATATTCGCGGCGTTGGCCTTGGTTTTGAGCGCGGAGATGTGCGCATCGATCTTGCTGCCGTATTCTTCCTTGGCGTATTCGGGAGAGACTTCGATGGCGTCGTCGGTTTCCATGTCCACCAGCAGCGAAGGCTCTTTCAGCTTGGGGCGAATCTCCTGTGGATCTAGGACGTGAAACAGAATCAGATCGTTGCCACGATAGCGCAGCGGCTCGACGGTTTTAATGACGACTTCGGGCTGTTCGTAAAAATCGGAGATCACGACGACGATGCCGCGGCGCCGCAGAAACTGCTGAAAATGGATGAACGGCTTGGCGAAATCCGTGTGAGTGCCAGTTTGCGCCTGTTCGATGGCATGTGCGACGCGCATGAATTGGCCTTGGCGGGTGGAGGGCTGGACGTAGTTGCGCACGTCGTCATCGAAGATGATGACGCCGGCGGCGTCGCGCTGCAGGTTCCCGAGATAAGCCAGCGAAACCGCCAGATAGCGGCTGTAATCGAGCTTGGTGATCCCGTGCGAGCTGTATCCCATGGAGGCGCTGGTATCGAGCATCAAGACGAGCTGCGAATTGGTCTCGCCGCGATAGCGCTTCAAGTACGCGCGCCCGGTGCGGGCGTAGACGTTCCAATCCACGTGGCGCAGATCGTCACCCGGCGTGTAGGCGCGATACTCGGCGAACTCCTGGCTGAATCCGAAATCGGGCGAGCGATGTAGTCCCGCGACAAAACCGTCCACCACCGTCTTGGCCACCAGGTCCAAGTGCGAGATGCCGGCCAGCAGCGCCGGATCGATGAAGCGGGTTGGAGTTCGCGGTTGCATGTCCCTCAATCAAAGCGTTCACAAGAGTGTGAACGCGGCACGCAAGAGTGCGTGCGCCACTTCTTATTTTGGTTCGGGTTTCCAATCGAGGAGGCGCTTCAAGATCGCGTCCGAATCCAAGCGCTCGGACTCGGCGTGGAAGTTCAGCAAAATGCGATGCCGCAAGATGGGAGCGGCCAGGGCGCGGACATCCTCATAAGCGACGTGATAGCGGTTGCGCAGCAGGGCGCGGGCCTTGGAGGCCAGCACCACGAATTGCGCGGCGCGCACGCTGGCCCCGAAATTCACGTAGCTCTTGACGAAATCCGGAGCGCTGGCATCGTTGGGACGCGTTGCGCGCACCAGCTCTACCGCATAGCGGGCTACGGTATCGGCGATCGGCACCATGCGCACCAGCTGCTGGAATGCCAGAATTTCCGTGGCGTTGGTGACCGTGTCGGCCTGCGCGACGGCGGTTGTGGTGGTGAGGTCGACCACCTTCACTTCGTCGTCAGCGGAAAGATAGTCGAGCACGGTGTTGAATAGGAAGCGATCCAGCTGCGCTTCCGGTAGCGGATAGGTGCCTTCCAGCTCGATGGGGTTCTGGGTCGCCAAAACAAAGAACGGCGCTTCGATTTTGTATTGATGCCCGCGCACCGTGCAAGATAATTCCTGCATGGCTTCGAGCAGCGCGGACTGAGTCTTGGGCGGCGTCCGGTTGATTTCGTCGGCCAGCAGGATGTTCGCAAAAATCGGCCCTGCCACGAAGGTCCAGGTGCGGCGTCCGGTGGTGGGATCTTCCTCAATGATGTCGGTGCCGGTGATGTCGGACGGCATCAAGTCGGGCGTGAACTGGATGCGCTTGAACACCAGGCCGAGAGTCTGCGCGAGCGTCCGCACCAGCAACGTCTTGGCGGTTCCCGGCAGGCCGGTGATCAAACAGTGGCCACCCACAAACAAAGAGATCATCACCTGTTCGATGACCTCGTCCTGTCCGACAATGACCTTGCGGACTTCGCGGACGATGCCGCGGTGGACTTCCCGGAAACGCTCGATTCGTTCTTTTACTTCCGCCGAATCGTTGATCGCTAAAGTGGGGGTTGACATGTTTGTTTATTTCGCAATCTCTAAAAGTAGTTTTTGAGCCGGCTTAAATCCGGGCGCGGCCTCCAGAGCCAGCAAAACTTCGTCGCGCGCCTGATCCAGCCGGTTGGCCATGCGGAGAGCCTGGGCCAGCCGGTAATGCGACGTGGCTTGATCCAGCGGTTTGAGCGCGAGCAACGCCTGGTACTCGCGAATCGCACCCGGCACGTTGTTTTGTGCGAGCCATAAATCGCCCAATCGCTTGTGTAGCTCCTGATCCTCGGGATAAATGTAGTTTAGACGATCGAGAGCAGCGGCGGCTTTCTTGGGTTCGCCGGCCTGTTCTTCGAGCGTCGCCAGCTGTTCGACCAACTTTGGATCTCGTCCGCCAACCTCACTGTATTTCTCAAGCTGCTTGCGCGCGGAATCCTTATCGCCTTTGGCCGTGTAGGCGTCAGCCATTAGCTCATAGACGCTGCCTGGTTCGACGTAATCCGGATACCAGTCGCGGATGGCGTTGCCGATGCGAATTACATCGTCGTATTCCTTGGCGCGCTCGTTGGCCACCATGATCTTGAGCTTGTCGCGCCATTCATCGAAATGATCGGTGGTGACTTTGGTCTGCGCATCCAGCCACGCCAGGAACTGCTTGTCGAAATCGGTGGTGGAAATGCCCAAGTCCTTTTGAAAGACGTCGGGAGTGGATTCAAGCTTCGCGAACGAATGGACCATGTCGAGCAGCTTCGAGTAGCCCCACTTCTCTGCGATGTAGCTGCAGATTTTGCCGCCTTGGAAGTAAGACACGATCACTTGCGACGGATAGCTGGGCCGGATAAATCCGCGATCCAGCTCCGCGACGGGCAACAGCAATTTGTGCTGGATGGCGTGGATGACCTCGGGATCCAGGCGATCGCCCCAATCGGGAGCGACGGCGGTCTCCTCATATACTGCCAGTCCCTCCGTGAACCAGCGCGGGACGCGGTTGTTGGTGGCTTGCAGCACGTAGACGTGGCTGAGTTCATGCCACATCGTGCTGGCCCAATGGAAACTGCCGGGCGGACGTCCCGAAGGGCTATCCATCGCGACCACGGCGCCGAACGTCACGCCCAGCGCGCCCAGTCCCGGCATGCCCATAGTGCGGACGGCGAAGTCTTCGTGATCGGGATAAACCTCCACCTGCACCGGCCCGGTCAGCTTCATCTGGTATTTCTTTTCGTACGTCGCGATCGCGCGCTCCATCTCGGATTCGAAATAAGGGCGCAGGAGATCGGCTTCCTTTTTATGCAGGCGCAGGATGGTGGTGGGTGTTTTATAAGTGTTGAAGTCTTTGTACTTGTCTAGCAGGCGCAGAGAATTCACCGTCTCAGAGCTTTGGTATTTCGCGTTGTAGCACTCTTCCAGCTGCTGGCGCGCTTCCGTGTCTTCGCCCAGGCGCATCAGGTTCAAGCCTAACTGCATGCGCGCCTCCCACAGCCGCGGATTCAATTCGAGCGCCTTGCGGTACGCCCGAATGCCCTCCTCATAGCGCCGATTGATCACGTAGAAATGTCCGGCCGTGGAGTAAGCTTCGCCGTACGCCGGATTGACTTTGAGGATGCGATCGGGCCAGGGCGAGTCGTTCTTGTCGTGCAGGAAATCGATGGCGGCGTGAATCGCCATTGCATCCAGCGCTTCGCCCGAGATCGCCAGGGCCTGATCGGCTTGCTTGGCGGCGGTGTCTTCGTCGTTGTCTTCAAGAGCGAGATAGGCGAGCTGCTCGTGCGCTTCGAAAAGCTTGGGGTCCAGGTCGGCGGCCTTTTGGGCGGCTTCCACGGCGTGCTTGCTGAAACCCTCGGATTCTATCTCCGCAATGCCGAGGTACGCTTGCCCGTTTTCTTTGTCGATCTTGATGGCCTCTTCGAACAGACCGTTCGCTTCTTGATCATTGAAGCGCTCCATGAACAAGTGGCCCCAGCGGACGCGGTAATCGGCGTTCTTGGGATTTTGCTTGATCAGATCGCGGAACTGGTCGTTGGCTTCCTGGTAACGTTCGATGCCCCAGAGTCCCTCGGCGCGAAGATATGGATTCGAGCTTGCGGTCAGGCGGCCAAAGCAAGTTTGCGCTTCGGCCAGTTTGCCATGATGTCGAAGCCCGCGGCATTCGTCCAATGTTTGTAGGGCGGGAGTCTGCGCGGCCAGAGGCAATGCCATCAGACCGCCAAGCAGCGCGGTTAGCAGCCCTGCCGTGCGGTTGGCACTCATTTGTCCAACTCCGCCTGTGTTTTTGCCAATTCGATCAACAGATTTTGGAGCTGCTTTTTGTACTCGTCGGCCGGCATCGCGGCCTTTTCGTATTTCAGTTTGTCGATTTGCTCTTCCAGCGAATCGCGCTTTTCGAGCAGGGCTTTCTTTTCGGGTGTGTTGGCGGCCACTTGCGTGGCGCCGATCCGCAGCAACGCGAATTGCGCCGCTTTCAGGCCCTCGCCATTCTCGGGGGAAGGCTTGCGTTCACCGTCGCCTTGCCCGGTGTCTTCCAGGATCGGATGCTCGGTCGCCAGGCGCTTTTGCGTCTCATAGAACTGCGCGGTCTTGGTTTCGGCATAAATGAACGCTTCCAGCGCCGAGACGACCTCGTTCTTGTCGATGTCGGCCGCCGGATCGCGCAGCGCCTCTACCCAGAAGCGCGCGAACACGGTGGCGTTTTTTTCGTTGCCGCTCTTGGTGGCGGTGATGACGACGCGGCTGGCTTTCTCGAGTGACGCCCGCGATCCGCCGCTCGCGCTGGTCATGTTCACCACCAGCTGGCGCGTGCAGGCAATGCGATCGAGCGACGCTCCCAGTTCGACGCCCGAGAGATCGGGGCCGGGAAGGTTGATTTTGTAATCGTAACCGTCGAAGCTGCCGTGGCCGATCAGCATCAACACGAACGCGTCGTTCGGTTTGGCGTCGCGAGCTACTTGCGCGAGCGCGTTTTGTACATTCGCCTTGGTGGCTTGTGGACCGTACAGCGTCGTTACCTTGGCGTCTCCACTCGATGCATGCAGCAGCTTGTCGATCTCCTGCGCTTGAGATGCGAAGCGTTGTTCGTAGTCAGGCTCTCCGCCGAGGCCGGCGACGGTGACGTAAAATGTGGCGGCATTCGAAATTACAAGCGTCGGCACGAGTGCCAACGCGGCACGCAGGAGTGCGTGCGCCACGGGCTTCACACTACACCCCACCTTCTGCGCAGCACCCACTCGCTACAGCACAGCAGCAACGCCAGGAAGAACACGATAGGCATGTCCCACAAGTCTTTCGTTTCCCGAACCGTGATGCCGGCATCGGAATAGGAAATGTCCTCGCCCAGCCTGCTCACTTGATCCGGCCGATAGTATTTGCCGCCGGTTTGGGATGAAAGTTTTTCGAGCAGATCGCGATTCTGCTCCAAATGAAAATTCTCAGCAACACCGTCCTCGCGGCGGAAGGTGATCACGTCGCGTCCGAGTTCCTGCTGGCCGCGCGTGGCGGTAATTTCGGCGACGTACGATCCAGCGTGTCCGGCATCCCAATCGGCCGAGTACACGCCCTGTTCGAGCGAATCCGGATGCAGGTCGACGCTCTGGGCGCCGCCATTCGGGCCGCCGATACGCGCCTGAACCTGAGCATCGCTGGTGGGCAGAAAGGTTGTATCGCGAACCTCGGCGCGCAAGTGAACGCGGCCGTCGTCGTAAAGCACGGGACGAGTGATTGAGGTGACCACGCGCGTCGGCGTGTCGCTCACCAGCCAGCGCAGCAACTGCCGCCAGAACAGCTCGTGGCTCATGTCCTGCACGGGCTGGAGCATCTGCCAGCGCCATTCGCCGCCGGTAGCGAATACGGCAGTGCGCCCGCGGCCGTATTTTTGCGTAATCAACAATGGCAGTTTATGCCCTAAGCCGGTCATTTCCGCCAAAACCAGCGCCCCCGGTTTGGGTTGCCCCGCCTCCTGAAAATTCATCATGTATGGGAGCTTTTTCCAGCGCTCCATGTTCGCGTCGGGATTGTCTTCAATGCGCGTGATCAGGCTGTCGCGGCCGGCTGGAGTCAGTTCGGCCGTCGCGGGATCGCGNNCCGCCGCCGCGCCGGTCGACGAACTGCTGGATCAAATCCTGCTGCGCGGTGGTGAAATAGTTCGCCTCCACGCTGCCCAGGATTAAGCCTTGAAAGTCGAACAGGTCTTCTACTTTGGTAGGAAAACCCGTCGTAACTAGCTCGGGGTGCTTTTTATCCGGTGTCTGAGTGTAAATCTTATTCTGGGTGGTGCGGACGATTGTGTAAAGAGAGATATTTTTGTCGTCTTCCACTGCGCGTTTGATGAACTTGAAATCCCAGCGTGGCTCGCCTTCCATGTACAAGACGCGGGGCGTGGCATCGTCCACGTAAAGCACGCGCGTCAATGCGTTGTTGTTCTTGTTGTCCTCTTCGGGCAAGGCGTCAATGGAGAATTGCAGGTTCTTCACTCCGGCATCCCCGGCACTAAACAGCACCGTCTCGGTCTGCGCCGCGCCGTCCGCCTTCAGAACAATGTCGCGAGACGTCAAAACCTTTCCCGAATCGCGCACCGCCAGCCGCACCTTCTCGCCCTTCAGTCCCCACTGGTGAAAAGTCACTTGCGCCTGCAGGCGCGATTTCGCGAGCGACCGCGCCGGCAGCTGAACATCCGTCAGCTCGATGTCATGGGCCATGCGCTCGCGCCCAAAGCCGACGGTGTGGATGGGAATGCGCTGTCGCTTGATTTCGGAGATGGTCTCGAGATCGATGCCGCCGCTGTTGTCAGCGCCGTCGCTCATCAACACCACCGCGCCGATGGGCAGCGTGGCCGAATCCGCCAGTACTTCCTTCAGGCCATCGCCGATGTGTGTGGCGGGCGCGGAGGCGTTGAGCTGTTCGGTCTTTTCGATGCGCTCCAAATGGTCGCCCAGCCGATAAAGCCGCACTTGAAATTTGCTCTTTAAGCTATTGAGAAGGCCGCTGTTGAGGGTGCTCAGAACCTGGTCCTTGCGGGAGTGGCCATCCTCTTGGGTCGACATGCTTTTGCTGTCGTCGATCACCACCGCGACGATGTTTTGCTGCGGGCGCAGAGTCGCGATACTCAACGCGGGCTGCCACAACAAGAACAGCAGCAGGCAGACCAACAAGCTTTGGAGAATCCACACCACAGCCGTGCGCGGCCCGCGCATGGTAGGAGCGATCGCGCGGCGGCGTTGCCAGATCACCCAGCCTAGTCCGGCCGCGGCGATCAGCAATAACGCTGCCAGCGCCCAGAGGGGCCACTGTCCCAGCAGAACGAAGCTGCCCTTGGCGAAGACAGTGGGCGGATATTTAAAGAGAAACTCAAACATCGGATCGGGGCGCTACAGGTTTCCAGCGCTCTCAGCATATCATGCTACTTACGTTAGGTGTCCTTCGGAAACTTCGGTTACAAAAGAATTCAGAATTCAGAATGGCCGGGCGCGCGTCCACGCTTGCCTGCGCCAGAGCGCAGTTGGGAAGGGATGCCGCGCCGTTCGATCCGAAACCCATGCCATTGTTGGATGGTTATGATTCAATAGAGAATAACCGGTTCCATGAGTTATTGGGGCTTCAAATTTCGCAGAGACCGCCGGGCGCTGAATCGCCGGGCGCGGGAGTGGCGGATGATTTTGCGCGGAGTTGCGTCAACGGACCACCCCGTGATGGCGCATATTATCCCGATCCGCCGGTGCAATCTATCCTGTACGTACTGCAATGAGTACGACGATTTCTCGAAACCAGTAGCCGTTGAGACCATGACCGAGCGGCTGAATCAATTGGCGGATCTCGGAACAACGATTGTGACCTTCAGTGGCGGCGAGCCGCTATTGCATCCGGAGCTGGACCGGCTGATAGCGCACGTGCGCAGCCGCGGCATGCTCGCCGGGATCATCACCAACGGCTATCTGCTGACGCCGCAACGCGTGAATCAATTGAACGACGCGGGGCTCGACCATATGCAGATCAGCATCGACAACGTCATGCCCGACGATGTCTCGAAGAAGAGCCTGAAGGTGCTGGACAAGAAGCTGCAGATCCTGTCCGGGTACGCCTTGTTTCACGTGAACATCAACTCGGTGCTGGGCGGCGGCATCCATAATCCGGAAGACGCGCTGGTGGTGGGAAAGCGCGCGCTGGAGCTGGGATTCACCTCCACGGTTGGAATCATTCACGATTCGAGCGGGCAACTGCGGCCCATCGGTGAGCGTGAGCGCAAGGTGTTCCTCGCGATGAAGAACTTCGAGAAGAAGAACTTTTCGCAGATCAATTATTACCAGGATGACATCGCGAACGGCCGCCCCAGCCATTGGCGCTGCCGCGCCGGAGCGCGCTACCTATATATCTGCGAAGACGGCCTGGTGCACTACTGTTCGCAGCAGCGCGGCTATCCGGCCAAGCCGCTGGCCGAGTACACGGTGGACGATATTCGCCGCGAATACGTAACCGAAAAGAGCTGCGCACCCATGTGTACCATCTCGTGCGTGCGGCAGATTTCCTATTTTGATTTCTGGCGCGATCCGCAGACTATCGCGAGCACAGCACCGGCGACGGAGCATGAGCCGCTGGTGCAGATCCAGTCCAGCGGGAATTAGACCGTGGCGCGCACACTCGCGCGTGCCGCGTATCCCCCTGGGGACGCCGTAGCTGGCGGCGCGCTCATCGTTCGTGGCGGCAGAGGCATGCCCGTGCCTTTACATCGTGTTAAGGTCTAATTCAATGCTACGGGACGGTCAGCGTTTCTGCGACATTTGCGAAGTTAAAATCCCGAAGGGGGAGAACTACGTTGCGTCCACGGTGCCAAAGAGCCAAGCGCATCTCTTCCGGGAAACCATGGAAGCTAATCCGGAAGTGGGCGTCAAAACGACACCTGACTCGCAAGGGAACCTGCGTTTGAACGTTTGCCTAGATTGCCATATGAACATGGATCCTCCGGGAACCCCTACAGTTCACTGATTGCGGATCAGAAAAACCCACCGTCCCACCAGGGTTGGGTTCCTCTGACTCCACGAGTCGGCCATTTCGCCGTAGGATTGAAATGTGGAGCAGGAGCTGATCGGATTCCCGGATTTTCAAAACAAGGTGTGCCGTCATCTAGGGCCGCTGCTCGACAGTGCGGCGGCTTACCTTCGAGTCGGTAGAGAGATGTTCTCCAGACCGTTCTCAGGACAACTTATCTCGATCTTGCGGCAGATGGCCCGGAGCGTGTCGAACTCAATGGAATCCGTTTTGATTTTGGCGTCGAATGGCTGCGCAGACGACGCCTTCAGGATCGCCCGGACAATGTTTGAATCAGCAGTCACGATTCATTATCTTGAAAGCCATCCTGAGCTTTTGCAGGAATACGTGGACTTCCTCTGGGTGAAGCGCAAGCATCACCACGACGATCTCTTGCGGTACGCTCCCAGTCAGGCTGAACAAGTAGACCCGCAACAGCTTGAGAAGACGAACGCCGAGTACGCCCGTGTTAGAGCCCGTTTCAGCGACCGCAAAGGCCGGGTACGCAATTCATGGTGTCAGGTAAGCCTCAGAACGATGGCAGAAGAGATCAGGGCAGGTTCGATGTACGGCGGTTTGTATGGGTTCACGTCGTCAATCACCCATACCGATATGTTGGGGCTGGTCTCAGCATCGGGAGACTCTGACGCCGTAATTTTAGTCCCCTCGCCAGTGAACATTCCACTTGCGCTCCAAATGGGCGTCGTAAGCTACGCAATGACGTTGAGCGCAATCAACGAGATCGAAGTCTTGCAGTTCGACGACCGCCTGAGCGAGGCGTTTAGGCAGCTCAAGCAAGCGTCCGCCGATCTCGCTATTGGTTGAAATTTGGACTGCTCCGAAGCGCCACGGATCTGGGCTGGCGAACCCACGCAGACTATCGCGAGCACAGCACCGGCGACGGAGCATGAGCCGCTAGTGCAGATCCAATCCAGCGGCAACTAGCAAGTTTACGCCAGCGCCTGATCCAGGTCGGCGATGATGTCATCCACCGCTTCAATGCCCGCGCACAATCGCACCAGGCCGTCGCCGATGCCCATGCGCTGGCGCTGCTTCGGTGCGATCTCACGATGCGAAGCGATGGCCGGATAGAGCAGCAAACTGTGAACGTCGCCGAGCGAGGTGCCGCGCACCACCAGCTTCAGCTTGTCCATGAAGCGGAACACGTCGTCCTTGGTGGCATCCTTGATTTCGAACGGGACCAGCGCGCCATAGAGCCCTTCGGGCAGAAGACGGCGAATCACGGCGGCGTCGGGATGATTCGGGTCGGCCAGATAATGCACCCGCGCTATCCGCGGATGGGACTGGAGCCAACTCGCGATGCGGCAAGCGTTCGCGCATTGGCGCTCCATGCGAAGCGCGAAGGTTTTGATGCCGCGCATCGACAAATAGCTTTCGAAAGGTCCCAGCACCGGACCCATCGTCCGCGAAAGCGTTCTCATAACCTCGGCGTGCGCTTCATCGGTGACCACCACGCCGCCCAGAACATCGCCATGCCCAGCCAAAAATTTCGTCAAGCTGTGAACCGCAAAGTTCGCGCCGTGCTCGAGCGGCCGGATCAGCAGCGGCGTTGCGAAAGTGTTGTCCACCAGCAGTGCCGAGCCAGCCGCACGCGCGAGTTCCGCGATCCGATCCAAATCCGCCACCCGCAGCAGCGGATTTGAGATGGTCTCCATCACGATGCAGCCGGGCTTGGATTCCGCGATCTTTCGTTCCACCGCCGCCAGATCGCACATGTCGACGAAATCGACAGACACTCCCATTGGCTCCAGCACCTGAGTCAGCAGTGTTGTCGTCGCGCCGTACAGCGCATTCGCCGCCAGCACCGACTTACGCCGATCCGTCAACGCGGCCAGCAACGACACATGGATCGCCATCATCCCCGACGAGCAAACCTGAGCGCTGTGTCCGGCTTCGAGCGCGGTCATCAATTCTTCCAGCGCGCTGCGCGTCGGATTGTCGTACCGGCCGTAGCAGAAGCCCGGCTCTTCGAGGCCCAGCACTCGGTCGAGCTTGGCCGTGTTTTCGTAGAGGTACGTAGTTGCCGTGTAGATCGGCGTCGACGATGGAACAAAAGCTCCGGGCCGGCCGGGATCCTTTTTCCGGTCGCCCGCGTGCACCACCTTGGTTTCAATCTTCATGATTCACATCCAGCCTGCCGTCTCACTTCCTCTTCCAGCGCGTGCCCTCTTTAGTGTCTTCCAAGATAATCCCGGCGTCGAGCAGCTCCTGCCGGATCTGATCGGCCCGCGCGAAGTTGCGTGCCTTCTTGGCGGCGTTGCGCTCTTGGATCAGCTCCTCCACGCGCGCGTCGGACAGCCCGCCTTCGGTTTGCGCCGGTCGCAGCACGTCGAAGACGCGGTCGAATCGATCCAGGAAATCGAGCGCCGGCGCCGTATTCCCCGCCCGAAACTCACCGGCGTCCATGGCGGTGTTGGCGTCGCGCACGAATTCAAACAGCGCGGCCAATGCCTCGGCGGTGTTCAGGTCGTCATCCAGGCTATCTTCGAACTGGCGGACGGCCAGGCGGGTCCGCTCCAGGATCTTTTCGTTTGCGCCCTCGGGGTACTTGTCGGTTTCCAATCGCAGCTTGAAATTGCGCAGCCGGTCGATCGCGGTCGCCGCGGCCTTCAATCCGTCGGCGCTGAAGTTGAGCTTCTTCCGGTAGGGCACCGACGCCAGCAGATACCGCACCACATCCGGTTGATAGCCCTCCTGCTGCAGATCCCGCAGCGTATAGAAATTGCCCGCCGACTTGGACATCTTCTGCGATTCGACGTTGAGGAATTCCGAATGCAGCCAGAAGCGCACGAAGGGCTTCGACGTGATGGCCTCCGACTGCGCGATTTCATTCTCGTGATGCGGAAAGATCAGATCCACGCCGCCGGCGTGAATATCCAGCGTTTCGCCCAGATACTTCATCGCCATGGCGGAGCACTCGATGTGCCAGCCGGGGCGTCCCGGCCCGATCGCGCTTTCCCAAAAGATTTCGCCGTCCTTGGGCGCCTTCCACAGCACGAAGTCGCGGGCGTTGGCTTTGTCGTATTCGTCCACGTCCACTCGCGCGCCCGATCGGATGCCGCTGAAATCGTTGTGCGAGAGTTTGCCGTAACCCGGGAACTTCGCAATGCGGTAATAAATTGATCCGTCGCTTTGGTAGGTGAAGCCGCGTTCGGCAAGCTGCTCGATTGCCCGCACCATTTCCGGAATGTGCTCGGTGGCTTTCACCATCCGTTCCGGCCGTTGCAGACGCAGCGCCGCGGTGTCTTCGAGGAAGGCCTCGGTGTAGGTCGCGGTGTACTCGGCCAGAGTCTTATGCTCGGCTACGGCGTTGCGGATGATCTTGTCGTCCACGTCGGTGATGTTCATGACGTGATCGAGCTCGAATCCGCGATAGAGCAGCCAGCGCCGCAGAATGTCCTCGAACGTGAACGTGCGGAAGTTGCCGATGTGAGCGTAGTTGTAAACCGTCGGACCGCAGGTGTACATCCGCACTGTGTTGCCTTCCAGCAGTGTAAACGGCTCTACCTGCTGGGTGAGAGTGTTGTAGAAACGAAGGGCCATTGAAAGTTGGAACTCTCATGGTACCCCAGGCTTGTTATTGGCCCTCCTAGCGGTGTTCCATCTCTATCGTGGTACCGCCCACGGCAATCGTCTTTCTGAGCGCAAATCCCAGCCTCCGCAGTTCTTCCTCCGAAGTGCTCAGCGTCTTGGCCTGCGTCGCCAGGTTCGACACCAGGGCAACTCGGGATTGAGTGCGGAGGTTGCCACAGACTCCGGATTCCAGCCGTGGCACAAAAACACTGTACAGATTCACTCCTGCCCCATGGCTCTCGGCCATTTGAACGCAGTAGCCGCCCCGTGAAACTTGCGCCAAGGCGCGCGCCGCAGCCGGCCAGTCCTCTTTGGCGTTCATTTGCGTCGTGACGTTGTTGGTGAGCGCGGCAATCGAGAACGCACAGGCAATCGCGCCGCCCATGAGCTTATTTCTTCGCCATGCGGCCTCCAATCCGATCGCCGCCAAGATCGATAGAGCCGGAAGTGCGAACAGGAATTGGCGAGAAGCGAAGAAATAATCCCTCCAGGAATCCACGGCGAGAGCGCCCACGATAACAAATGAGGCGCTGCATAAGAGCAGGCCCCGGATGGCAACGCTGCTGCACCAGACTCCCGTCAGTACCAACACCAGGAATGCTGCGCTGCACAGGAAACTGCCTCCCGAGATCCCCTTGAACACATCCAGCCCCAGGCCGCCCGTCCAGTGAAATTTCGGAAGTTCACTGCGCTGGATGTTAGCGTCCCACTGAGGGCTTGACCACAGGTACCAGGGGAGGAATAGCAGCGAGGAGATGCATAGACAAGCCGCCGGAGTAGCTGCTCGCAGCCAGTCTCCTCGCCGGAAGCCTGACAGGATGCTCCAGGCACACCAGCCGCACACGGCCAGGGCCATGTAGGGCTGCGTGTAAAGCCCGGCGACCGTCGCCAGGAGACAGAGCGACAGCATGCTGAGGCTCGGCAGATTCGCCCACTTCACGATGGCAACCATAGATAGGAGGGTGAACCATAGAGCTTCCGAATACGGCCGAGCTTCCGTCGCATATCGGAACTGAGCGGGAACAATCATGAAGATTCCAGCGGCCAGCGTGGTTAGGGATCGAGGAACCTTCAGCTCACTGCAAAGCAGGACGAGCAACCAGCACGACGCTACGCTGAACAAGGCGGAAGGAAGCCGCGCCCAGAATGCCGAGGGGCCGCCTGCCAGGACGAAAGGGCGCTGCGTTAAGAACCCAAGTGGTACGCCACCCACATTGACGTCGGGCACCCAGCGAATCATGGACTCGACCGATGGAGAGGTGGTACCGGTCAACTGGATGACCTCGTCCAGCCAGAGCGGTCGTATGGTTAGGGCAGCCAAAACCACTAAGCCATAGCAAATGACTAGCGCGGCCGCAGGGAATCGGTGGCTCTGGGCGGCGTGCGGCTGCGGGACCATCGATAAAGTTTCTCCCAGAGCTTCACGGCAAGTCCAGCGTTCCCTCGTACACTGGATGGCGGACAGCGGCGAATCACGCTGAAAGGCTACGACGAAAGCGAGAATGGAGAGCCGGCCATGCAATTGAACGTCCCGCCCGATCTTGAGACGTTTATCAACAAACGCCTTTCCAGTAGCGGTTATGAGAGCGTCGAGGATGTGTTGCGCCGCGCCCTTGAAGCGCAGGACGCCGAGGAAAGCTGGACCGAGGAGGAACGCCGGGAGTTGTCAGCTCATATCGAGGAAAGCTACAGGCCGAGCGCGGCGAGCTGATCGACAGTGAGCAGGCCCGCCGTGAAATTCAGGCGATGAAAGACGGCTGGCGATTATCCAATCGCCTGCAACTCCTGACGATGAGCGCGTATGCTCTCACGCCTCTTGCGCGGCCATTTCCGACCTGACCCTACAACCCGCTCGCTCCGCTTCTGGACGTTGACCCGATATCCCAATTTCACCTTGGTTTATCGGCCGGAAACGCCTGCCCTCAAGGTCGTCGCGGTTCCGTCACGTCGCGCGTCACTAGCTTCACCAAGGGCCCATCGCGCAACTTGCCTCAGCTAGAGCTTTCTCGTACTCTGAAGCCATGGACGTACATTTCACGCCCGAACTGCAAGCCAAGATTGACCAGTTTGTCATCGAGACTGGATGTGCGCCCTAGAAGCTGATTGAGGACGCCATGGCCGGATACTTTGCCGACCTCGCGCAGACGCGCGAAATGCTCAGCAGCCGTTATGACGATTTGAAAAGCGGCAGGGTGAAACCGATCCCCGGCGACGAGGTCGTAGCTCGTTTGCGCGAGAAGAGCGCTAGGCGGAGATCGACACGGGGTTCGTGACACGCTACGATTTCCATCCTGAAGCTGCACTTGACCTTGCGCAGATTTGGGATTTTATCGCCGGACAGTTTGGAGGCAGCCGACAAGGTGAGCGGGGATATTGTGGCTCGCATCGAAGCATTGGTGCCCTTCCCTAACCGAGGCCATAAACGTCCCGACCTAACCTCGCGTACCCTGCGCTTCACGGTCCTACACGACTACCTGATTGCTTACGCGCCGGAGGAAAGGCCCCTCTGGGTTGTCGCGGTGACGCACGGAAGGCGCAGCCCGCGCGTGATGGCCGCGATTCTCAGAGGCAGAGAATAACCACCGTCCTGCGCTTCTTGCTTACAGTGAAATAGTGCGTTTCGAACTCGAAGCCGAGTGCCCCGATACTGGCGCGCGCGCCGGCCTGATCCACACCGCGCATGGAACCATCGAAACTCCCGCCTTCATGCCGGTAGGCACGCAAGCCACGGTGAAGGGCGTGATGCAGAGCGACCTGGCCGGAGAGTTGGACGCCAAAATCATTCTCGCGAATACGTACCACCTGTTTCTGCGTCCCGGTCACCAGGCGATCCAAGAACTCGGAGGATTGCACCGCTTCATGTCGTGGCCGCGTGCGATTCTGACGGACTCGGGCGGCTTCCAGGTTTTCAGCTTGAGCCATCTGCGCAAGATCACAGAAGACGGCGTGCTGTTCCGTTCGCACCTGGATGGCGACGCGCACATGTTCACGCCGGAATCCACCGTGGACGTCCAACTTGCGCTTGGCAGCGACATCATGATGGCGCTGGATGAGTGTTTGGAGTACCCGGCCAGTCACGAAGCGGCCAATCAGGCCATGCGCCGCACCGTGCGCTGGGCACACGCGGCCTACCGGCACTTCGAGCGCCGGGCGCAGGAGACCGGCTCGGCTTCCGCGTTGTTCCCCCCCGCCTTGTTCCCGATTGTCCAAGGCTCCATGTTCGCCGACTTGCGCCGCGATTGCGCCACCGAGCTTCTCGATTTAGACGCGCCCGGGTATGCGATCGGCGGACTCTCGGTTGGAGAGCCCCGCTCGCTGAGCCTGGAGATGACCGAGGCCACCACGCCGCTGCTGCCCAGCGACCGCCCGCGCTATGTCATGGGCGTCGGGATGCCGGAGGAGCTCGCCGAGTACGTCGCCCGTGGCGTCGACATGATGGATTGCGTGCTGCCATCCCGCAACGCCCGCAACGGCTGCCTGTTTACGTCGTCGGGCGGCCGGGTGATCATCAAGCAGGCCCGCTACCGCCGCGACCCTGCGCCGCTGGATCCCAACTGCCAGTGCATCACGTGTCGCACTTACTCCCGCGCCTACCTCCGCCACCTGTTCCAGGCCGGCGAAATGCTATTCTCCACGCTCGCGACGATCCACAATTTGAAGTACTACCTTGACATGATGCGCCAAATGAGGCAGGCTATACTGCTTGGGAGATTTCGGGCCTACTTGGACAGCGTCCGCAACCCGGCGGTAGAATCTAGTTAGTTCTTCCGCTGCCGTACTCCTTGATTCCATTCTTCAATGATGATTAGCTAGTGTGAGGCTCGGAGTCGGAACGGTCGCCGGTGATCATGACATTTTTGGCATTTTTGCTATTGCAAGCAACTTCTTCAGGGAGCAACCCCATCATGGGTCTGCTGTTGCCCCTGGCGCTAGTGGCCATTTTCTACCTGTTGGTGTTCATGCCGATGCAACGGCAGAAGCGCCAGCAACAACAGATGCTGAAGACGCTCGAAAACGGCAAGGTCGTGGTGACCACGGGCGGCATTGTGGGGACGATAGTCAGTGTGAACGAGGATGATACCCTGATACTGCGGGTAAAGCCCGACAACGTAAAATTGCAGGTGGCGCGCAGTGCCGTGTCGAGTTTGGTCTCTGAAGTGAAAACCGAGAAGTAAAACCACACATATGAATCGCAACGTCAAGATCAAGGCCGGTATCATCGCCGCGGTCATCCTGGTATGCCTGTACGGCATCATCGGAATTCCCAAGTCTAAAGATGAGCTGGTCGCCAACTGGCATAAGAACATCCATCTCGGGCTCGATCTGAGCGGCGGCACCCAGCTGGTCATGCAGGTCCAGCTCCAGGACGCCTTCAAGGCCTTCGCCGACAACACCATTGAGCGCCTGAGGCTGGAGCTTCAAAAAGACGGCATCAGCACTTCCGGCGACCTCACGCGCAATGATCCGATGACGCTGGAGGACGCCGACAAGATCGAGATCGACGTCAAGGGAATTCCGAGCGACAAAAGCAGCGCATTTCGCGGCATCGTAAACAATCAGTTCGGCGACTGGGTCGCGACGGCGCTGAATTCCAGCGACTACAAACTGACCATGAAGGCCACCGAGGCCCTGAAGCTCAAGCAGGACACGATGACCCAGACCATGGCCACCATCGAGCGCAAGATCAACGCCTTGGGCTTGGCCGAATCGTCGGTGCAGCCCACCGGGCGTAGCGACGCCGAGGCGGAGTTGCTGGTGCAGCTTCCCGGCGTCGACGATTCCGCGCACGTCAAGCAATTGCTGCAGACTCAAGCGGTCCTGGAATGGGATGAAGTGAAGGACGGTCCGTTCAACTCTCGGGAAGAAGCGCTCACCAAGCACGGGGGCATTCTGCCCTTGAACACCAAGCTGGTGCCGACCGCCGTGCGCGGAGGCCAGCAGGAGTGGTACCTGGTGTCGCGCAGCGCGATCGTCTACGGCACCGACATTCGTGACGCCAGCGCGGCGCAAGGCGAGCTGAATCGCTGGGAAACAAATTTCGTCCTGACCCAGGAAGCCGCCAAGCGGTTCGAGCGCTATACGTCATCCAACATCGGCAACCGGGCCGCCATCGTCGTGGACGGTGTGGTGATCAGCGCGCCTACCATTCAAAGCAAAATCAGCGACACCGGCCGCATTACCGGCGCCAGCTCACAGGAAGAGGCCGCCGACCTGTCGTTGAACCTCCGCGCCGGATCCCTCCCGGCCGGCGTGAAATACGAGGAAGAACGGACCGTGGGCCCGTCGTTGGGCGCCGATTCGATTCGGGAAGGCTACCGCGCGGGTATCGCGGGCCTGGTGGCGGTGGTGCTCTGGATGTTGATCTACTACCGGCGCTCCGGCATCAACGCCACGCTCGCCCTGATTTTAAACGCGGTCATCTTGATTGCCGCCTTGAGTTACTTCGACGCCACGTTGACCCTGCCCGGCATCGCCGGCATCATTCTGACCATCGGTATGGCGGTGGACAGCAACGTCCTGATCTTTGAACGTATCCGCGAGGAGCTGCGGGCCGGCAAGGCCGTGGCAGCCGCCGTGGACGCGGGCTTCTCCAAGGCGTTTTTGACAATTATCGACACGCACGTCACAACCGTGGTATCTTGTGCGTTTCTGTTCATCTTCGGGACCGGCCCCGTGAAGGGCTTCGCGGTAACCCTGGTGATCGGCCTCGTCGCTAACCTGTTTACAGCCGTCTTCGTGTCGCGGACCATCTTCGATTTTGAGTTGTCCGGCAAGCGGCAGATAGCGGTATTGAGTATTTGATTCGTTGGAATTGAACGGCGGGAACTGTTTCCCGCCAGCCGGTGTCTAAATTTACTGGATGCTGGCGCTGCGACTGGTTACATGGAATTATTCAAGCATACCGACTTTGACTTTCTCGGCAAGAAGTGGCTGTTCATCGGCCTGTCTCTCGTTCTCACGGCGGCCGGCTTCGTGAGTTTGGCGATCAGAGGGGGGCCGCGCTACGGCATCGACTTCCGGGGTGGAGCGCTGATTACTGTCACTTTCGCTAACCGCCCGCCCGTCGACAAGGTTCGCGCGGCTCTTTCCGGCACTCCGGTGGAGGTGCAGGAAGTCTCCGGCAAGCCGGATGACATTATCGGCATCGACGCCCAGGAAGATACCGCGCTGCAAGCCGCCCGGCAGAGGATTGTTGAGCGCCTCACCGCGGCGTTCGGACAGCCGGGTAATGGCAAATACAACATCAACGCGGGTGGCGCCCAGGGACTGGCGGATCGTCTCCGGGATGCTCTGGCCACCGCCAGTGTTCCAACCTCGGAGCAACAGCTCAACACGCTCGCGGCGAACATCCTGGACTACCGGAAACAGCATTCCGGTCTGATTCACAATTTGGATGACCTTCGTTCAGTACCGGGCGTAACACCCCAGGTCCTGAACGTACTTAAACAGCAGACCTACCCCGATACGGTGGCGGTGGTGGGTACTGAAGTGGTGGGCCCCAAGATCGGCGCGGAGCTGCAGCGCAAGGCGGTGCTCGCCGTGCTATACGCGTTGGGTGGAATGCTGGTCTACATCGCGTTCCGCTTTGAATGGATCTACGGCGCGGCCGCGGTGATCGCGGTCTTTCACGATACTCTCATTACCATCGGTCTATTCTCGTTGTTCAACAAGGAGATCACGCTGACGGTGGTGGCGGCGCTGTTAACGTTGGTCGGCTATTCGATGAACGATACTATCGTCACTTTCGACCGCATCCGCGAGAACCTGAAGCTCCTGCGCCGCGAAGAGCTGGAGCCCCTCATCAACAAGAGCGTGAACCAGACCCTGAGCCGCACGGTATTGACCTCCGGGTTGACCCTGCTCACGGCCCTGGCGCTATTCCTGTTCGGCGGGCAGGTACTGAACGGTTTCGCCTTCGCGCTGGTGTGCGGCATTATCGCTGGTACTTATTCGTCGGTTTTTATTGCCAGTCCGATCCTGATTGTCTGGCATAATTTCCTGGAGGGACGCAAGCGGAGTTCGAGAGGCGGGGGCCCTGTCGCCGCACCTCGTAAGGGGCCCGATGCTCCAGTGCCCGCGGCTAAGCTATCCACGGCGCCCGCCCCAACGTCAGGCGCGCGATCCAGCAAAGGCGCGCTCCCGGGGCGGGGCCGGGCGAAGGTGAAATAGCGGCCGAGAGCATGTATGATGATTTCTGCGCAAATCAGGAAGGTACTTTTGGGAACGAGGTGAGGCATGTTTGAGCAAACTTTTGTAGGCACCGCGAAAACGCACAAGACCTGGTCGGTGTTCGTGACGTTCGGGGGGCAGGTTGCAGTCATTCTGGTTATTATCCTGATTCCGCTGATCTACACGGACACGTTGCCGCGCGCTCAGTTAACCAGTTTCTTAGTGGCCCCGCCGCCACCCCCGCCCCCGCCGCCGCCCCCTCCGCCCGCGCCGCCGAAGGTTGTCAAGATCATTCCCCGCCAGTTCGACGCCGGCAAGCTGATGGCGCCCAAGACCATTCCGAAAGATATCGCCAACATCAAGGAAGAAGAGCTTCCTCCTCCCTCCAGTTCCGGTGTGGTGGGTGGAGTGGTTGGCGGAATGCCCGGTGGAGCGCCGGGCGGCGTGCTCGGTGGAATCCTGGGCGGCGTTGCCAGCGCTGCTCCTCCTCCGCCGCCGGTGAAAGAGAAGGCCGCCACGCCGCAGCGCATCCGCGTGGGCGGCAACGTGCAGCAAGCCAACCTGATCCGCAAGGTCACTCCGCTCTACCCGCCGCTGGCCAAGCAAGCCCGCATTCAGGGCGTGGTGCGGTTCACAGCCATCATCGGCAAGGACGGCTCCATACAGAATCTGCAGCTGGTGAGCGGCCATCCGCTGCTGGTGGAAGCAGCCAAACAAGCGGTTTCGCAGTGGCAGTACAAGCCGACACTCCTGAACGGAGAGCCGGTGGAAGTTGTCACCACGATTGAAGTCAATTTTACGTTAAGCTCTTAGAAGTCTAAAATTCAACTCGCAGGAGAATCAGATGTTTCTACAACTACACGTTTTCTCTTTGATGCTTTTGCAGGAAACGGTCAATTTCGATGTGGTGGGCATGTGGGAGAACATGGGATGGGCGGCCAAGCTGGTCGTGATCCTGCTGTTCTTCATGTCCGCCTGGTCGATCGGTGTCATGATCGATCGCGCCATCGCCTACAACGGCGCTCGCAAGCAATCGCGGCAGTTTGCACCCGCCGTGGCGGGCGCTCTGCGCGAAGGCAAACTGGATGAAGCGATCAAGATCGCCGACCGCTACAGCAAGAGCCATCTGGCGAAGGTTGTGGTGGCTGGCTTGCAGGAATTCCGCGCGCATCAGCTCAGCTCGGAAATCTCGGGTGAAGAAATCGAAGCTTCCAAGCGCGCACTGGAGCGCGCCGAAGCCATCGTGCATGCCGAACTGAAGCGCGGCGTTAGCGGCTTGGCGACCATCGGTTCGACGGCCCCCTTTGTGGGCTTGTTCGGCACGGTGGTCGGCATCATTCACGCGTTCCAGGGCATTTCGACGCAGAAGTCCACCGGTCTCGGTGCGGTCGCCGGCGGTATTTCGGAAGCCTTGGTCACCACGGCCATCGGTCTGTTCGTGGCGGTCCCCGCGGTTTGGGCGTTCAACTACTTCACCAATCGCATTGACGCGTTCGACGTGGAGATGGGCAACTCCAGCTCCGAGCTTCTGGACTACTTCCTGAAGCGCGTGCAGCGCGTCGGCGCCACGAAGTAAGGTTCGAGAAGATTCGCGAGTTGAATTCGGAAGGGGCGCGGCTTAGGTTCCGCGCCTCTCCGCCGAAAGGATTTTGGAATGGAAAAGAAGAAAGCTCCTCCGCCCGTTGCCGACATCAACGTGACGCCCATGGTGGACGTCATGCTGGTGCTGCTCATCATTTTCATGGTCATCACGCCCATGCTCACCAAAGGCGTTAGCGTGGATCTGGTAAAGACCAAGAATCCTATCACCATGCAAGCCGCCGACAAGGAAGACGCGATACTCATTTCGGTTACCCGCAACGGAGGTGTTTTCCTGAGTCCGGGTAACATCAAGCTCACCGCCGATCAACTCCCCGAAAGAGTACGCGATCTGCTCACCAACAAGATCGACAAGACGGTTTTCATCCGAGCCGATGCCCGCGCCAAGTACTCGTCGGTGGAGGACGTCGTCGATAACCTGCGCGCGGCCGGCACCAGCGAAATCGGCCTCATTACCGAGGAGCCTCACGAGAACAGACCGCAGGCGCCGGCGGCGGGAACCGCCCCTGCTCAGTAAGATTGAATTAGCAAGATTTAGCCCCAACAAGCGAGGTAACGAACTATGGCAATGGCAGTTGGCGGTCCCAAGAGCGGACCAAGATGCGACATCAACATGACGCCCATGATCGACATTCTGCTGGTGCTGCTGATCATCTTCATGGTCATCACGCCCCTAACGCCGCACGGCCTGGAAGCCTTGGCGCCTGAACCTCCCGACAAGAAGAATCAGCCGCCACCCGATCAGGACCGCACGGTGGTGATCGTCATCGATAAAGACAAGAGCATGAAAATCAACAACGAAGACACCGACATGGACAAGCTGGGTCCGCGGCTCGAACAGATCTTCAAAACTCGCGCCGAACGGGTGGTGTTCGTGAAGGGCGACCCCGATCTGGAGTACCAGACCGTGGCTCGCGCCATCGACATCGCCAAAGGTGCACAGATCGACAAGGTCGGTCTAATGACGCCCAAGGTGGAGGCTGGAAACTAATTCAAGAATTCAGAACTCAGAATTCAGAATGTTCAAGGTTAACGTCATGAAGAGCACATTACTGGTAGCGGGAATCGGAGTGCTGATTCTCTTCGCAACGGGCTGCGACAAACTCAGGTCGCGCGACGCCCTGAACCACGGAGTCCAGGCCTATAAAGGCGCGCACTACACGGAAGCCGTGGATTATTTCAAGACCGCGGTGCAGCTTGATCCGGACAACACCATGCCTCGCTTGTACCTGGCCACCGCGTACATGAGCCAGTACATCCCGGGCGCCGTGTCACCGGAGAACGTGCAGCTTGCTAAAGAGGCCAAAGAGGAATTCCTCAAGGTCCTGGAAAAGAACCCGTCGGACACCACCGCTCTCGCGTCGCTGGCGTCGCTGAGCTATCAGCAGGCCCAAAGCATGCCGGACCTCGATCAGAAGCTCAAGAAGCTGGACGATGCCAAGGAGTGGTACCTCAAGCTAATCGCGGCCGATCCGCGAAACAAGGAAGGCTTCTATAGCCTGGCCGTGATTGATTGGGTGAAGTGGTACTCCGCGTGGATGAGAGCGCGGGCCGACCTGGGGTTGAAACCTGAAGAACCCGGTCCACTGAAGGACAAAAAGGTCAAGGAAGATTTGCAGACGCAATACAGCGCCGTTATTGACGACGGCATCAAGAACTTGCAGAAGGCCCTGGATATCGATCCGAACTACGACGACGCGATGGCCTACATGAACCTATTGGTCCGCGAAAAAGCCGATCTGGACGACTCGCCGGATCAGTACAAGGCCGACATCGAGACCGCCGACAAGTGGGTGCAAAAGGCGCTCGACACCAAGAAGGCCAAGGCCAAGAAAGCCGCAGAGGCGGCAGCCCAGGGCGGCATCACGGCGGAAGAAGCTAAGTAAAGCCGAGCCGCGATCAAGCCGAGCCGCGACCGCGAGGAAGCGGTCAAAGCAACCTGATCGGTTTATTCTGCCTTTCGGTCACCTGCCCGATGCGGTAAGCATCGGGCAGTTTCGTTTCAAGGAGCGCAGCATCGCGCTCCGGCAGCGCAATCAGCAGGCCTCCCGATGTCTGGGGATCATACAGCAGCACTTCAAGTTCCCAGCTTCCCTCCACGCATGACGACGCAAACTCCCGATTGTTAATCAAGCCGCCTGGAATCGCGCCTTGCTCGGCATATTCCACTGCACCCGGCAAGAACTGAATCTTCCGCGGATCGATTTCCAGCGTAACTTTACTCGCTAGGGCCACCTCGCGCGCATGGCCGATCAGGCCGAAGCCAGTCACATCCGTGCAGCCATGCACGTCGAATCCAAGCATCACTTCACAGGTTTCACGGTTGAGTTTCAGCATGGAGTCCACTGCGGCCTGAACATCGGATTCGCGCGCGATTCCGCGTTTCAGCGCCGTCGAGATCACGCCCGTGCCTATGCGCTTCGTAAACAGCAGCGCATCGCCGGGACGCGCGCCTGCGTTGGTTTTGACGCGATCCGGATGGATCGTGCCGGTGACGGCATAGCCGAACTTCATCTCGTCGTCCTTGACGCTGTGGCCGCCCAGCAATACGCAGCCGGCTTCATGGATCTTCTCCGCGCCGCCCTTGAGGATCTCCGCCAACTCGTCCAGATCGCCTTTGGCGGGGAACGCCAGAATGGAAAGAGCCGAGATCGGCTTCCCTCCCATCGCGTAAACGTCGCTCAGCGCGTTGGCCGCGGCGATCGCGCCAAATGTGTAGGCGTCATCCACCATCGGAGTAAAGAAGTCGACGGTCTGCACCAGGGCAAGCTCCGGCGTCAGCCAGTACACGCCCGCGTCGTCGGCCGTGTCGTACCCGACCAGCACGTTTTCGTTCGCCCAGCGCGGGATCCGGGCGAGCACTTGGTCCAGAATCTTGGGACTCAGTTTCGAGGCGCAACCGCCGGCGGAGGTTTGGGAGGTCAGGTGACCTTTGGTGGGGGGCACGAGAATAGAGTACAAGGAATACGAGGGAGACAAGGAATACGAGGAATGCACTCAGTTGCGTGCAGGCCCCGGCAAAAACCTTTCAAGACCTGTTGGTTTGGCAGAAGGCGCGTGCATTGGTGCTAGGCATCTATCGGACAACTGCAAGCTTTCCCAAGCATGAGACGTTCGGGCTGTGCTCGCAGATGCAACGCGCCGCGGTTTCCGTGCCTGCGAACATTGCAGAGGGCTTCAAACGCCGGGGACGAGCTGACAAGGCCCGTTTCCTGAATATCGGGCAAGCGTCATTGGAAGAGTGCCGCTATTTCCTGATCCTCGCTAAAGATCTCGGCTATGCCAGCACGGACTCACTCTTGATTTTGCTAGATGAGACCAGCCGCTTCCTGGACGCTTACTGCCATTCCTTGTATTCCTTGTCTCCCTCGTATTCCTTCCCACCTAAAACCGGTACAACATAAGGTACACGACCACTCCCGTCACACTCACATACATCCAAATGGGAAACGTCCAGCGCGCGATGGCGCGATGCCGCTCGACATCCATCCGGAGCCCGCGCCGCAGCGTGATGATCGCGAGCACCGGAGTGATCACCGCCAGGCTCGTGTGCGTGGTCAGGATCGTTAAATAGACATAGCGAAGCAGACCGGTCTTTTGGTAATACACAAGGCCGGCGTTGAAGTGGTAAATGAGATAACAAGCCAGGAACACCACCGATACCGAAAACGCGGTCAACATCACGCGCTTGTGCGCCTGAATCCGGCCCTTGCGCATGAACGTGTAGCCGATCCCGAGCAACACCGCCGCGATGCCGTTCAGTGTCGCGTTCACCGCCGGAAGCGAGTGGACGTCCATCAGCCGCGTTCCCGCACCAGCGCGTAAATGTCCGAAATTACCCTGGGAATCGCCGACGATTCCGACGTGTCGTAGTAGCTTCGAATGCGCCCCTGCCGATCCACCAGCACGAAGCGCGTGCTGTGCTGCATGCTCGCGTCGATGTTGCCGAGCTTGAACGCGTCGCGATCCAGCGTCTGTAATACCGGAACCGGTCCGGTGAGGAAATACCACATCGCAGACGAGGCGCCATGCGTCTTGGCATAGGCGGCCAGCACCGGCGGCGTATCTTGCGCCGGGTCGACCGTGAACGACACCAGACGCACATTGCTGGATATGGCGGGGACTTTCAATACGGCGTCCTGCACTTCCCGCATTTCGGAGGTCATGCGCGGGCACGGTCCGGGGCAGGTGGTGTAAATGAAATCCGCGACCCAGATTTTGCCCGCCAGCGTCTGGCTGTGAAATGGCTGCCCGTCCTGCGAGATCAATTCGAATTGGGGAACTTCGCCGAGCACTTCGAGCGATGCAGTGTGCTGCCGACACGCCGTCAAGGCAACAACCAACGCGAGAACAGCCAACAGCTTCATGCGGGACGGTCAAACAACATCAGGCTGAACAGCACTGGCAGGTAGACCACCGACGCGAGCAAAACCCGCCGCGCCTGCTGACGCGAGCGGTCCGTGCGAATGCGCAGCCCAGCGTAGAGGAACGCGAGGCCCAGCGCGAGCGCCCCATACAGGTACACATTGCCGGCCATCGCAAAGAACTTCGGCATCAGGCTTATGGGAATCAGCGCGATCGAGCACAGCAAAATGCGGCGCGCCGTCGACTTGCCGTCAGGCTCCACCACCGGCAGCATGCGTATCCCCGCCCGAGCGTAGTCTTCCTTGTACATCCAAGCGATGGCGTAAAAATGGGGAAACTGCCACAAGAACAGAATCGCGAACAGCACCCATGCTTGCCAGGTCAACGTGCCGCTGGCGGCGGCAAAGCCAATCAACGGCGGCATTGCGCCTGGAATCGATCCAATCGTTGTCGAGTGCGGAGAACGCTGCTTCAGCGGCGTATAGACAAACAAATAGCTGAGCAGCGTGAAGAGCCCGAGCAGCGCCGACAAGGCGTTCGCGCCAATCCAAAGCTCGGCGAATCCTGCCATCGAAATCAGAATGGCGAAAACCAGCGCCTTCCACGCATCCAATCGCCCCGCCGGCAGCGGCCGAGCCTGCGTGCGCCGCATTTTGGCGTCGGCCTCGCGTTCATACCATTGATTGAGCGCCGCAGTTCCGGAAGCAATCAATCCGGTTCCAATAATGGTGTGAATCAGTGTTACGAGATGCCAGCCATTTTGCGCGCCAAAGAAGTAACCGACACCCGTGCTCATGAGGATGAGCCAAGTGATTCGCGGCTTGGTTAACGCGATGTAGTCCTTGATCAAAGGCTTGCTCGGCGACCGCTCGATCTACTAACGTACCACAGAATTATAGCAGTCGGGCAGGATATTTTACGGTTTAAGCGCAATTTGCGGCGCGCCTGCAAAGCTACGCTCAGCGTCGGCCGCGGTCGGAAATATGGGCAGAAGAGTGTCGACTCTGGTCATTTCCAGGAGCACGCGCACCTTCTCGGACATGGCAACCACGGCGAACTTTGCGCCGATTCTCTGAGTGTGCGCCCAATGGCTGAGCACCACGCCCAAGCCGGCGGAATCGATGTAAGGCACGCCCGAAAAATCGATAATTGTGCTCTTCAAATCGGGCACGCGTAGAGCGGTTTGAAAGTCGAACAACGTCGCGATCGTGAGAGGGCCCGTCAGCGTCAGGATGGTGACGTCGCTGGCTGAGCCGGGGGTCCGCTGGATTTGGATTTCGTCCATGGGGAGCATTCTATATCTTGCATATTACAGCGGCGTTACAGATAGATCCAGCTCGTCAGACGGTCCGCAGCCACCCCGGACCGTGGAGGTCGCTACCAGTAGATGTTCTCTTGAACCATTTCGGAACCAAATCCAATCTGCAGCGTATAACGGTTATGCTCTTTAGGTAGACGATCGAGTGGAGTATACTGAAACACATGCCGAGTCGCGAATCCCCCCTTCAAAGTGAGATGCTGCAAGGAACCCTCGATATGTTGGTCCTTCAGACGCTAGTCCTTGGCCCGGCACACGGTCACACCATCGCGCATGCCATCGAGCATGGTTCGGAGGAAGTCCTCCAGATTGAACACGGGTCCCTGTATCCGGCCTTGCATCGACTCGAGGATCGTGGCTGGATTGCATCGTTCTGGGGAACTTCGGACAACAATCGCAAGGCCAGGTACTACCGGCTGACGCAGGCTGGCCGAAAACAGTTGATTGCGCAAACGACGCGTTGGGACCAAATGGTTCGAGCGATTGGCCGCATCCTGAAACCGGCCTCGGAGTAAACGCGATGGGGTTGGGACGTTTTTTTCGACGGGCGAAATGGGATCGAGAGCGGCTCGAAGAGATCGAGTCGCATGTGCAGATCGAGACGGATGAAAACATCGCCCGTGGAATGCCGCATGGCGAGGCCCGTGCCGCAGCCCGCCGAAAACTTGGGAACAGCACGCTAATCCGAGAGGAGATTTATACGATGAACACGATCGCCTTTCTTGATACGCTCGCCCGCGATCTCCGCTACGGGCTGCGCATGTTGCGCCACAATCCCGTGTTCACCGCTGCTGCCTTGCTGACGATCGCGATCGGAATCGGCGCGAATACGGCGGTTTTTAGTGTCGTCAACAGCGTCCTGCTCAAGCCGTTGCCCTATCCAAAATCGGAGCAACTGGTGTCGCTCCGTCAAGTCGCTCCCGGCGCCGCGGGATTGGCCAGCTTCGCCGACGGCCTCCTTCTCTCGCCATCCATGTATTTCACCTACGCCGAGCACAACCGGACCTTTCAAACGTTGGGCGTGTGGACGAACGGCTCGGCGAACGTCACAGGCCTGGCGGAGCCCGAACAGGTCCGCACCGTGGCGGTCAGCGACGGTGTGCTTCAGGTTCTCGGCGTTCCACCGGTAGCCGGCCGTTGGCTCTCAGCCGCCGACCAGGCCCCCCGCGGCCGGGAAACCGTGATGCTCAGCTACGGCTATTGGCAGCGGCGCTTCGGTGGCGACCGGTCGGTGATCGGGCGTAACATTTCAGTCGATTCGCGTCCTCGGGAAATCGTCGGCGTCATGCCCCAGGGGTTCCGGCTCGTTAACGCAGAGTTCGACCTGATCGTGCCGCTGGCCTTCGATCGCGGCAAGCTGATCCTAGCCGGCTTTGGATTTCAGGGCATTGCCCGGCTCAAGCCCGGGGTCGCAATCGCGCAAGCCAATGCCGACATGCAGCGCATGGTCTCGGTGTGGATGGACTCCTGGTCGAACGGACCCGGTACCGATCCGCGAATTTATGAGACCTGGAAAATCACACCGGCCATTCGTCCGCTGAAACAAGAAGTGGTGGGCAACGTCAACGACGTACTGTGGGTGGTGATGGCGACCATCGGCCTGGTGATGCTGATCGCCTGCGCTAACGTGACGAATCTGTTGCTGGTGCGGGCGGAAGCGCGGCAGCAGGAGTTTGCCGTTCGCGCCGCACTCGGCGCCGGGAGAGGCCGAATCGTCCGGGAACTGCTGCTCGAAAGCAGCTTGATCGGACTCATGGGCGGCGTGCTCGGTCTCGGCCTCGCGCACGAGGGCCTGCGTCTTCTGGTGGCAATCGGTCCGGCGAATCTGCCGCGCTTGAGCGAAATCTCGATGGACGCGTGGACCCTCGGGTTCACCCTGGCTCTCTCGCTGGTCTCGGGTCTACTGTTCGGATTGATCCCAGCCCTGAAATACGCCGGGCCTCGGATTGCGATCGTTCTCCGAAGCGCGGGGCGAACTTCGAGTGTGAGCCGGGAGCGCCATCGCGCCCGAAATGTATTGGTGGTCGCTCAGGTCGCGTTGGCGCTGGTCCTGATGGTCAGCGCCGGGCTGATGATTCGCACGTTCCAGGCCTTGCGAACAGTCGAGCCGGGATTCACGCAAGCGGAGCATCTTCAAACCATGCGAAGCTCCATTCCCGAGTCCCTGATCGCGAAACCGGAACAAGTGATCCGGACACAGAACAGCATCCTGGAAAGGCTGGCGGTGATTCCGGGTGTGAGCTCGGTTGGGTTCGCGAGCGAAATGCCCATGGAGGGGTTCGGCTCGATGTGGGATTGTATCTTTGCCGAGGACAAGACCTATCCGGCCAATGAAATCCCTCCGCTCCGCTTCTTTAAGTACGTCTCACCCGAGTTCTTCCACGCCGCAGGCACACGAATCGTTGCAGGCCGCGAGATTACATGGACTGAGATTTACGGGCTCAGACCAGTGGTGATGCTCTCCGAGAATCTGGCCCGCGAGTTGTGGGGCACGCCATCCGCTGCCGTCGGAAAGCGAATTCGCGAGTTTCCGTCAATGCCTTGGTCCGAGGTGATCGGCGTAATACAAGACGTTCGCGAGAATGGAGTTCAGGAGCGGGCGCCTGAAATCGTGTACTGGCCGCCTATGATGAACAATCTCTTTGGCCCTTCATCGTTGGGCGCCATTCGCACCGTAACATTCGTGGTCCGGAGCGATCGGGCAGGCACCGAAAGTTTTCTCAACCAGGTCCAGCAAGCCGTTTGGTCGGTGAATTCCAATCTGCCGGTGGCGTCGGTGCGGACGATGCAAGAGGTCTACGGTGAATCGCTCGCGCGAACCTCCTTCACGCTGGTGATGCTGGGGATCGCGGGCGGGATGGCGCTGGTGCTCGGGATCATCGGCATCTATGGTGTGATCTCCTACGCTGTATCGCAACGGACGCGCGAGATCGGGATTCGGTTGGCGCTTGGGGCGCAACAAAGCGAGCTACGGCGGATGTTCGTGCGATACGGACTAGTGCTGGCCGGAATCGGTGTTGTGGTCGGGTTGGGGGCGGCAGTCGTGCTGATGCGGCTGATGAAGTCCCTGCTGTTCGGGATCAGTCCGCTCGATCCTCTGACCTATGCCGCCGTCCCGCTCATTCTGGTAATGGCCGCGGTGCTGGCGAGTTATCTTCCCGCGCGGCGGGCATCGGCGGTGGATCCAGTGGAGGCTCTCAAGGCGGAGTAAATCTGAAATGCCTCAGGGCAGCGACGGGCATGCAATCGTAGCGCGGTGTATAGTGAAATGGCCTCTGCGAGGTATCCATGCCCGATTTGACTATCCTGATTCCCCTTCTGATTGTCGTAATCTACCTGCTGTCCTCCATCAAGATTCTGGCTGAATATGAGCGCGGCGTGATCTTCCGCCTGGGCCGCGTGCTGCCGCAGCCCAAAGGACCAGGCGTCATCCTGGTATTCGCTCCGATCGACCGCATCGTGCGCATCTCGCTCCGAATTGAAGCCATGGAAGTGCCCGCGCAGGACGTCATCACGCGCGACAACGTCACGGTGAAGGTAAACGCCGTGGTCTATTTCCGCGTCGTGGATCCGACCAAAGCCGTGCTCGAAGTCTCAAATTTTCTGTACGCAACATCGCAAGTGTCGCAAACCACTCTGCGCAGCGCTCTCGGTGAGGTAGAACTCGATGAGTTGCTGAGCCAGCGCGAGAAATTAAATCTGCGCCTCCAAACGGTGTTGGATGCGCACACCGGACCCTGGGGGGTGAAGGTGACGGTGGTTGAGGTGAAACAAGTGGATCTGCCGGAGCAAATGATCCGGGCGATTGGTAGGCAGGCAGAGGCCGAGCGCGACCGGCGCGCCAAGATCATTCACGCCGAGGGCGAGTACATGGCGGCGGAGAAACTCGCGATGGCGGCCGAGTTAATCCAGAAACAGCCTGCGGCTCTCACACTGCGCTACCTGCAAACGCTGGTGGAGATCGGCTCCGATAAGAACACGACGGTTGTATTCCCACTGCCGATCGATATATTCTCGTCTTTAGCTGGGGCGATCGATCACCTGGCGGGGAAGAAACCACCGGAGAAGAAACTGGAAGGCTAAATCCAACTTGCCCAAGAACGACGAAGGCGAATTTGAACTTGTACTAGGAAACCGCCAGCTCATCAGCGTATTCGTGATCGTGGTGGCTTTGCTGGGCGTGTTTTTCTCGATGGGCTACATCGTGGGGCGGAATTCTTCGCCGGTGGCCGGTGCCGCGGAGGCGGCGAAATCCAACAGCGAGGCGCATCCGGCGGAGTCCGCGCCCGCCGACAGTTCGAGTTCCCCCGTGCCCTCCGACGCGCCGGCCCAACCGTCCGCGACCGGCGCTGGAGCGGACGATTCGGCTCGCGCTCAAAAGCCCCCGTCCGTTACACAACCGGAACGACCCGCCGCGGCTCCTCCGGCGGCAAAACCCACGCCTGCTTCGGCGAGGGAAGCCAAGCCCAAGCCGTTTCCCGAACGTGACGCGAGTCCCCCTCCCGAGCGTGCCCTGCCAGGCCAACTCGCCGGTGGCCAATACTGGCAAGTGGTGGCGACCACGCGGCCGGATGCCGAAATCATCGCCGAAGCGCTGGCCCGGAAGGGCTTCCACGCAGTGCTCGCTCCCGCGCCCAAGGACGGCGTGTTCCGTGTTCTGGTTGGACCGCTCGCGGATGCTCCCACACAGGCCCAGACGCGCACCAACCTCGAAGCCGCGGGCTTCAAGAATCCGATCATGCGGAAGTATTGAAAAATTCCATCCGTAACTTCACCCTGGCATTGCTCTCGGCAATGCTTCTCATTCTGCTGTATCCGAACCTCATCTTTCCGGGCTTCGGCCTGCCGTGGCTGGCTCCGGTTGCGCTGGTCCCGCTGCTGATTGCTCTTGCGTTGGAGCCCCGGCCGCTGTGGCGCTTCCTGCTGGGCGAGTTCGCGGGTATGGTTTATTGGTTCGCCATCTGTTACTGGATCCAATTCGTGCTGGAGGTGCATGGCGGGATGGGACGTTGGGGCAGTTGGGCCACTTTCGCGCTCTTCTGCGTTGCCAAGGCGATGCACTTGGCCATCTTCAGCTTGCTGGCGGCGGTGCTGCTCAAGACACGCTACGCGATTCCGGCCATCGCGGCGCTTTGGACGGGCATCGAGCGGACGCACGGAACGTTCGGGTTCGCGTGGCTCACTCTCGGTAACGCGGGAATCGATATGCCGCTGCCGCTGCGCGTTGCCCCGTTCGCCGGGGTCTACGGTATTTCGTTCGTTTTTGCGCTGATGTCGGCGGTGGTGGCGCTTCTGATTCTGCGGCGCGGGCGCAAGCATCTGTATTGGCTGGCCATCGTTCCCGGCCTGCTGCTTCTCCCTGACCTGCCCGCCCGCGAAACGCCTACCGAAACCGCGCTGGTGTTGCAACCCAACATGTCCGAAGAGGAGCAATGGACGTCGGCCTCCGCCGCCGCCGAACGCGACCACATCATCCGCGAATCGCTGGAGGCGGCCGAGCGGAGCAACCCGCAAATCATCATTTGGCCGGAAAGCCCTGGCCCGCTCTATTACTATCGCGATCCCACGTTTCATCAGGAAGCCATGCAGTTGGCGCAACAGACGCACGCGTATTTTCTGTTTGGCACGGTTGCGGACACGCCGGAAGGCGCCCCGCTGAATTCGGCCGTCTTGCTGGCCCCCGACGGCGCGCTGGTGGACCGTTACGACAAAATCAACCTGGTGCCCTTTGGTGAGTACGTACCCCCATTCTTCGGCTTCGTGAACCGCATCACGCAAGAAATCAGCGACTTCGTCCCAGGAAACCGCATCGTTGTATTTCCAATGGACATGCATCGGCTCGCGGTATTCATCTGCTACGAATCGGTGTTTCCCAATGAGGTGCGCAAGTTCGTCAAAGGCGGCGCGAACCTGCTGGTGAATATTTCCAATGACGGCTATTTCGGGCACAGCGCCGCGCGCCAGCAACACCTGGAGGTCGCCCGCATGCGCGCGGTGGAAAATCGCCGCTGGCTGATCCGGTCCACCAACGATGGCATTACCGCGGTGATCGATCCGGCCGGCAGGGTCGATGAGCGGCTTCCGATGTACCAGGAAACCACGGCCGCGATGCATTTCGCGTTTCGCGACGGCACCACTGTGTACACGGATTATGGCGACTGGTTCGCGTGGAGTTGTCTCGCAGCCGCGATATTCGCGCTGCTTTGGTCGCAGAGGCCGCACTACGAGCCCGGCACCTCGGTCAACCGTGACGTATCACCAGCACGTCGCCGTCCTTGACGATGTATTCTTTCCCTTCCAGGCGCAGCAAACCTTTTTCGCGTACGCCTGGATAGCCGTGGTGATCTATAAGAGCCTGCCAGTTCACCACCTCGGCGCGAATGAACTTCTTCTCAAAATCGCTGTGGATGGCTCCCGCGGCTTTCTGCGCCGTGCTGTGCGCGGGAACGGTCCAGGCGCGCACTTCCGTTTCGCCCGCCGTGAGGAAGCTCATCAAGCCGAGCAGCGCGTAGGTCGCCGAGATCAGGCGCTCGAGAGCGGATTCCTTCAGGCCGTAGCTCGCCAGATACTCGCGGGCTTCTTCCGCCGAAAGCTCGGCGAGTTCTGCTTCGATCTTGCCGCAGATCGCGGTCACAGCCGTGTTGGTGCGCCCAGCGAGCGGTCCTTTGCGGTACTGCTCTTCGATCTCGTGCAAGCGCCCGGCGTCCTCCTCGCCGATATTCAGAACGAACAGCATGGGCTTCTGCGAGAGAAACTGGAAGCCGCGAATCAGTTTTTCTTCGTCGGGCGTGAGCTCGAGGGCGCGCAGCGCGACGTTCTGCTCTAGCGTAGCCTTGCAGCGTTCAAGAAGCGCGAACTCCCGATCATGCTCTGTGCTCTTGATCTTCTTGCGTTCTTTTTCGAGGCGCTCCATCCGTTTTTCCACCACCACCAGGTCGCTCAAGATCAGCTCGATCTCAACGTCTTCGAGATCGCGGACCGGATCCACCGATCCCTTCTCGTGCGGCACCGTGTCGCTTTGAAACAGCCGCAAGACATGGGCCAGCGCGTCCGCTACACGCATGCTCGCCAGATAACTCGGGTCGCGCAAAGCCTCTTTGGAAACGGCGGGAAAGTCGAGATACTCAACCGTGGCGTGCGTGATTTTGGGCGGCTCAAAGATCTTGGCCAGCTCGTCCAGCCTAGCGTCCGGAACCTGGGTCATCCCAATTCGAGCTTCCATCAAACCGACGCGCGTGGCTTCATGCACGCCCGTCAGGATAGTGAATAACGATGTCTTGCCTACCATGGGCAGGCCGATAATTGCTGTTTTCATTTATTTATATGCGCAGGCACGAGTGCCCGCGCGGCACGCATGAGTGCGTGCGCCACAGGGCACGTGCGCTACAAGGGTACCTCAACGAGCGTCATGATTTCTTGCAGAATCCGTTCGCTCAGTTCGGTGCTGCGTTGCGCCAGCGACGTACGGGCGTTGATCGCGATGCGATGCGCGAACACCGGAATCACCAGCCGCTTGATATCGTCCGGAATCGCGTATTCGCGTCCTTCCATCAGCGCCAGCGCTTGCGCGGCCCGGTACAAGGCTTGGGATCCGCGCGGGCTTACGCCCAACGCCAGCGATTCGTGATTGCGCGTTTTTTCGACGATGGCCAGCATGTAGTCCACCAAGCTATCGTCGATCACCACTTGCGCCGCTTGTTCCTGCAATCGCAAAAGCTCCGGTGCGGACAGGACCGCCGCCGCGTTTTCGGCGTGCAGGGCATCGGGCCCGCGAACGATTTCCCGTTCCGCGTCGCGCTCGGGATAGCCAATGCGAATGCGCATCAGAAAGCGGTCCAGTTGGCTCTCCGGGAGCGGATAGGTGCCATGGTGCTCCACCGGATTCTGAGTCGCCACAACCATGAAGGGCTGCTCCAGAGCGTGCGACCGTCCCTCGATGGTGACCTGTACTTCGTTCATCGCCTCCAGCAACGCCGACTGCGTCTTGGGCGTAGCGCGATTGATTTCATCCGCCAAGAGAAAATTCGTGAAGACCGGACCGCGCTTGAACTGGAATTCCTGGCTGTGCGCGTTGTAAATGGTGACGCCCAAAACGTCGCTGGGAAGCATGTCGCTAGTGAACTGGAGCCGGTGAAAACGGCAATGCACGGAGCGCGCCAGAGCCTGCGCCAGCGTGGTTTTTCCCACGCCCGGAACGTCCTCGATCAACAGATGCCCGCGGGCCAGCAAACACACTACCGAGAGCCGGACCACTTCGGCCTTGCCACGAATGATGGAGTTTAGCGACACCTCCAATTCATTCAACTTGGAGAGCGTCACCGGGGCCGCAACCATCATTGCCATTGTACCGTGACGCCTGGCGCGATCCGCCGAAATTCGTTCAGATCAGTGGCGGGCGTCAGCGCCCGGCGACGCCGGCAGCAGGCGGTCCTCACGCAGGCGCTCGGAAGCTTCTTCCTTTTCGGCCCAATCCACGCCCTTGGCTGTGACGGCGAAGCGGCCATTGTCCATGCGAACCACCAGGCCGTTTTCCTTGAGGTACCAAAGACTGAATTCGAGATGCTCGCGCGGGCAGCCCAGGAGGTCTTCCAATTCGTGCAGGTTCATGGAAGGCTTCTCGGGCTCATTGCAGCGCTGCGTGTACAGCAACTCCAGGAGTCCCCGCCGCTTGGATTTTTCGGCGATCTTCCCGATGGCCGCCTGCCGCTGATCGAAAATGCGCCAACGGACCTGCCGGTAGGCATGCAGATGCACATCGTAAGCGGCGCGCTTTTCTGGTTCGCTCAACGTCTCATAGGCGTCGGTGATGGCGCGGAACGCCTTCTCGTCTCCAGAGCTTGTATTGTCGGGATGGTAGCGCTGCGCAAGCAATCGGTACACGCGATGAATCATGTCCGGGTCTGCGTTGGGGCTGATTTGCAACACCTCATAGTGATCCGGGACCGCTTCACCCGCCTTGCCGTTTTGCCCCGGCCCATTTTCAAGGGCCAATCCAGTCCGGTACCCACCTGGAATCGCATCACAGCGCACCACCCGGGCCCTTGCTTTGCTGGTGGCCCCGTCCTGCCCCAGTTGTCCTTTCACTATGATGACGGCATTGAGCTCGAGCACGCAGTCCGTCTCCACGCCCAGGCCGATCTCGTTCATATCCAGGACCTTGGCCTGTATTTCACCAGCCGATCCCGGCACGTTCAGCAACGTGACCTCGTGCGGGTTCCGAACTGGTTTTAGGCGCGCCTTCCTGCGGCGTTCAGACACTTCTGACATAAGGTATTCGCCGGTTAAGATATCGGCAGGTCGAGCGTGAAATGTTAGCCTGACACGGAGGTATAGGTTAGCTAAACTCAAGCTCTAGGGGAGGTTATCAGTTTGGAACCTAACATTCCGCCCGCTCGACCTGAGGGTGCCCAGCTTGCAGGCGCCCAGGCCAGGGTTAGCCAACTCTTGGATGCCTTACGCCGCGAGACCCAACATCTTGGGCCCGAGGCCGATTCGGCTCTTACGTTCCGGCCTGATTCCGGGCAGTCCGAATGACCATCGCCGAAGCTGCTCAAGCGTTGCGGTCCCGGCGGGTCTCCTCGGTGGAGCTGACCAAGCAATGCCTGGATCAGATCGCCAAGCTGAATCCTGTCCTGAACGCCTTCATTACGGTAACCGGCGAATCGGCGCTGGCCCGCGCTCAAGACTTGGATCGCGAACTCGCCCAGGGTACCGACCGCGGGTCGCTCCACGGCATTCCGATCGCGCACAAAGACCTGATGTGGACCAAGGGCATCCGCACGACATCCGGATCGAAGATCTTCGCGGATTTCGTGCCCGACAGGGATGCCGCGGTGGTAGAGAAGCTGGCTGAGGCTGGCGCGATCATGGTCGGAAAAGCCGGGCTGCACGAGCTGGCGTACGGCATCACTTCCGACAACCCGCACTTCGGGACCATTCGAAACCCTTGCAATCCGGAACATTCGCCGGGCGGATCGAGCGGAGGCTCGGCCGTGGCAGTGGCAACCGGGATGGCGTTCGTCGCGGCCGGAACCGACACCGGGGGCTCGATTCGCGTTCCGGCGTCGTTCTGTGGCGTTGCGGGATTGAAACCGACTTACGGCCTAGTCGACCGCGCCGGAGTCCAGCCATTGGGCTTGAGTCTGGATCACGTGGGACCGCTGGCGCGGACGGTTGACGACATCCGCATCGCGCTGGACGCCATGTCCGATCTCGATCGCCGCAAGCCAGGGCCGGCGTCGATTCGCGAGATCCGAATTGGGCTGCCGGAGAATTTCTATTTCGACACGGTCGCTCCTGAGGTGAAAGCGGCTGTTCTGAACGCGGCCCATCGAGCCGAGGAGTTGGGCGCTCGAGTGGTCCCGGTGCAGGTGCCGGACATCGAAGCTCTGAACCGGGCCGGCTTGGTGATTCTGTTGTCCGAGGCCGCTGCCGTGCATCAGGCGCATCTGCATCGGCGTGGCGACTTCGGCTCCGACGTGCTAGCGCTGCTCGACCAGGGCTCGCTGATTCCCGCCGCCGACTACGTGAATGCGCAGCGTCTCCGCAAGCTGCTGCTCACCGAGTTCCACGCGCTGTTCCGCGGCATCGATTGCCTGCTCACGCCCACCACGCCAATCACTGCGCCGCGAATCGGGCAGACCGAGATCACCCTCGACGGCGTGGCGCACGACAGTCGGATGCTGACCACGCGTTTCGTTCGCGGGTTCAACGTGCTCGGCTTCCCCGCCCTGTCGATGCCGTGTGGATTGTCTTCGAACGGGCTGCCGATCGGGCTGCAAATAATCGCGCGGCCTTTCGAGGAAAATCTCGTCCTTATGCTCGGTAAGGCCTTAGAATAGATGCGGTGCCGACCCCGAAAGTCTTCATCAGCTATAGCCACGACTCGCCCGCGCACGAAGCCAAGGTTCTGGCGCTCGCCAACCGGCTGCGAAGCAACGGCATCGATGCGGTGCTGGATCAGTATGAGAGCTTTCCGGCTCGTGGCTGGATTCAGTGGATGAAGGATCAGGTTCGGGATGCGCAGTTTGTCCTGGTGGTGTGCACGGAGACTTATCGGCGACGATGGGACGGCGAGGAAGAGATCGGTGTAGGGCACGGCGTCGCCTACGAAAGCCAGACATTTCTGCAGCAGCTTTACGAAGCCGGGGGTGTGAATGACCGGATCATCCCAGTGTTGCTGGAGGAGGGCGACCGCCAGCACATACCGCTGGAACTCCGCAAGTATTCGAACTTCCTGCTCGAAGGTGGGTATGAAACACTCCGCCGGTTTCTGAGCGGTGAGACCAAAGCTCCCGCGTTGCCACGTCGGGAGGCGAGACCGGACTTTCGAAACGCGATTTGGAACGTACCGCCGCGCAATCCCTTCTTTACTGGGCGCGCAAAGCAACTGGAGGACGTTCGGAAGGCCCTGACAAAAGGGGCAGCCGCTATCAGCGGGATCGGTGGGATGGGCAAGACGCAAACTGCGGTCGAGTACGCTTACGTTTATCGCGGCGAATACAAGGTTGTGTTGTGGAGCGTAGCTGACTCGCGCGATGCGCTTGTTTCCGGGTTCGCCGCTCTCGCACAGATTCTGGACCTTCCGCAGAAGGACGAGAAGGACCTGAGCGTTGTGGCGGCGGCGGTGAGCGTCTGGCTGGAGTCGAATTCAGGATGGCTGCTGATCCTTGATAACGTCGACACGATCGAAGATCTTCTACTGGTTCGCGAATTCGCGCCCGTTGCCGTGGGCGGTCACGTGCTGATCACGACGCGGTTGCAGGCTACTGGAGGGATTGCCGAACTGGTTGAGCTGGGGGAGATGGATCCCGAGGAAGGCGCTTCGTTCCTGCTGCGGCGCGCAAAGAGGGAGGCTGGGCTTGCGATGGCTCGAGAAATCTCCGTCGAAGTGGACGGCCTTCCTCTGGCGCTGGATCAGGCTGGGGCGTTCATAGAGGAAACGCCTTCCACATTCGAGGAATATCTGGAACTCTATCGCAAGGAAGGTGCGGCGTTACGCGCTCGACGGGGCAAACTGGCGACGGAACATAAGTCGGTAACTATCACGTTTTCTCTGGCCTTCGACAAATTGGCTACCGCGAATCCAGCGGCGGCCGACGTGGTGCGTGGCTGTGCGTTTCTCGCGCCGGATGACATCCCAGAGGAAGTCTTCACGCAGGCGGGAAAGGAATGGCGTGAGCCGATTGAGACGCTGGTTTCCAAACCGCTGGCTTGGGTTGAGGCAATTGCGGAAGCGGGGAGGTTCGCTCTGATCCATCGCGATGCCGAAAACAAGAACCTCTACATTCATCGCTTGGTGCAAGAAGTGGTCAAGGACGGAATGAGCACGGAGGAGTGCCGCGCGTTGGCCGGGCGTGCGGTACGTGCGCTAAACAACGTTTTCCCTTTCCCGGAGTTCGCGAATTGGCCTCAATGCGAGCGGTTACTTCCGCATGCCAAACTGGCGGCTCGCCTTGTGGAAGAGCTGGGATTGGGCTCCGCAGAGGCAGCCCGTCTTCTCAACCGAATTGGCTGCTATCTCGACGGCCGCGCGCGATACGCCGAGGCCGAGCCGTTGTACCGCCGCGCCGTCGACATTTACGAAAAGGCACGCGGGCCCGAGCACCCGTCCACGTCCGTCTACCTCAACAACCTTGCGCTGCTTTATTACAACCAAGGCCGCTACACGGATGCCGAGCCGCTCTATCAGCGCGCCCTCGCAATCAAAGAAAAGACGCTAGGCCCCGAACACCCTTCCACCGCCATCAACCTCGGTAACCTGGCGTCTCTGTATCGTGCGCAGGGCCGCGACGCCGAGGCCGAGCCGCTCCTACAGCGCTCCCTCGCCATCTGCGAAAAAGCGCTTGGCCCAGAACACCCCCACACCGCCACCAGCCTCAACAACCTCGCGTCATTCTTCGGCGAACAGGGCCGGCACGCCGAAGCCGAGCCGCTCCACCGCCGGGACCTCGACATCTCCGAAAAGGTGCTCGGACCCGAACATCCCGATACGGCCACTAGCCTCCACAACCTGGCGTGGAGCTACTACAACCAGGGCCGCTACGCGGAGGCTGAGCCGCTCTTTCGTCGCGCTGCCGCCATCTACGAAAAGGCGCTCGGACCCGAACACCCCGACACTATCACCTGCATCCGCAACTACGCCGAACTCCTCCGAAAGCTCGACCGCCACGCCGAAGCCGAGAAGCTTCTCGCCCGCCTGAGCTAAACTATTTGGCAGCTTCTATCAAATCCGTTGCCCTTCCCGCGGACGTCTCGGCTGGTGTCACGACTCGCTGAAAATCGGCGACCAGGTCACCGTCGCGGGCTCTCAGGTCGAGGGCAAGCCCTCACAATAGTTACGGCCGCCGCCAACTTGATCGCCGATTCACGTGTCACTCTCAACTCGATTTCCTCCCCCTCCGCCCACTTAGCCCGCGCATCGCACTCCAGCGGGCTTTTCTCGCGATATTCTGGACCCGATGCGAAACAAACACCAATTCGCGCGTAAAACGTGGGTTCGTTTCGCCAAATTTGAAAAAATGCGCTGCCGCATACACAAGACACACCCACTTGCGCCACCTGCTCGCCCCTTTTCCGTAAGCTCCCTAACCACCCCCGGCCATCAGCGATTCTCAAGAGCGCAACAGAAACCCCTGCTAAACTGGCATTTGGCAGCTTCCATCAAATCCGTTGCCCTACCCGCGGACCCGCCGCTCTCGAAAATAGCCGCGGAATTGGCCGGTACGCCGCCCCTGCGCGACGCGCTGCAATGGTTCGTCCGGCAGAAGCAATGGATCAACGAGCAGCATCTTCAGCTCTGCCGCGTTCCAGCCTCCACGTTCTTCGAACAGCGCCGCGCCGAATGGATGCTGGCGCAGTTTCGCGCGCTGGGGTGTGTGGCACGCATCGATCGCGGCGGCAACGTCATCGCACATCCGCAAGAGAACCGCACCGGACCTTACATCGCTCTCACCGCCCATCTCGACACGGTGCTGGCGCCGCGCAAGGATGAAGAGGTCTATACAACGCCCGACGGCCGCCTGCACGGTCCGGGCACAGCGGACAACGGCGCGGGACTCGCTGCATTGCTCGCAATCGCTCGCGTGATCACCTCGTTCCCCGATCTCAGCGATGACTTTCGCAATCTGGTCTTCGTCGCCAACGTCGGCGAGGAAGGCGAGGGCAACCTGAGCGGCATGCGCTATTTGTGCCGGCAGTCCTCCACCGGGGGGCGCATTCAATCCTTCCTGATTCTGGATGGCCCGAACGTCGATCACGTCACTTCGCAAGCTCTCGCCAGCAGACGCTTCGATGTCACCATCAGCGGCCCCGGCGGGCATAGCTGGAGCGACTACGGCTTCGCCAATCCCATACACGCGCTGGCCCGCGCCATCGTTTCCTTCTCCGAACAACGCTTGCCGAGCACCGGCAGCCCGCGCTCGTCCTACAACTTCGGCATCATCGAAGGCGGGTCCAGCATCAACTCGATTCCCACGCTAGCTCGCACTAAAGTGGACATCCGATCGGAGAGCCCGCTCAAGCTGGATGAGATCGCCGCGCTGTTGACCAGCACCGTGGAGCAAGCGCTGGAAGCGGAAAACGAGCGCGCCACCGGCGGCAAAGTGACCGCCAAGATCAAGGAAATCGGATCGCGGCCCGGCGGACGCCTTCCGGACGACGCCCACATTTTGCAGGCCGTTCGCGCGGTGGATTCGCACCTGGGCATCCGCTCGCATCTCGATTGCGCTTCCACCGACGCCAATGTTCCGCTCTCCATGGGCCTGCCTGCCATCTCCATCGGCGCCGGCGGACATGGAGGCGGCGCGCACACTCCGCAGGAGTGGTTCCATCCCGACGGCCGCGAGCTGGGTCTGAAACGTATTCTTCTCATGTTGTTCTTGCTGCTCCGCGACCTGGACGGATGAACGAGCGACCCCCGGCGGGCTGGAAAGTCGAGCGACCCGCGAGCTGGAAAGTAGACGGCAGCCTGGTGGCCGTCACCGTCATCTGGGGCGCCACCTTCGTGCTGGTGAAGCAGGCGCTGGCCGATGTCTCGACGCTCCTGTTCCTCACGCTGCGCTTCTCGATCGCGGCCGTTGCCCTGGCGGTCATTTTCCGCAAGGAATTCCGCGCGCCCAATGCCTCCGCCAGCCTGCGCCGGGGCGTATTGGCCGGCATCTTCCTTTTTGCAGGATACGTCCTGCAGACCGCTGGCTTGAAGTTCACGTCAGCGTCGAAGGCCGGCTTCATCACCGGTCTATACGTTCCGCTGGTCCCGCTGATCGGCGGACTGGCCTATCGAAAGCTGCCGCAGATTTCCGAGCTGATGGGGGTCGCGATCGCCGTCGCTGGCACGATCTTGCTAACGGTTCAAAAGGACATTCTTAATATCGCGGGTGGCGACCTTCTGGTGGCCGGGTGCGCCGCCGCCTTTGCATGTCATATTGTGATTCTCGGCCGCTTCGCGCCTACGAGCAACCTGGGCGTGCTCACCGTGGCGCAGATCGCGACCGGCGCGCTGCTAGGCGCCGCAACGTTCTGGTGGGTAGAGCCAGTGCAGCTCCATTGGTCCGTCAACGTTTGGGTTGCGCTCGCAGTCACCAGCCTGCTGGCTACCGCGCTGGCATTTCTTATCCAGACCTGGGCGCAGCGCTGGTCGAGTCCGACGCGCACGGCCCTGATATTTTCGCTGGAGCCGGTGTTTGCTTGGCTGACGTCGTATCTTGTCGCCGGCGAGGTGCTTTCCCACCGTGGCATGGCCGGGGCGGCGCTGATACTGGCCGGCATTTTGATCGTTGAATTGAAGCCCTTCCGTACAACGTCTCAGCCGTGAGATACTGCACCGTATATGGCGCGACACACCTTTCTTCCGGCACTCTCGCTTATGCTTTTCGCTGCACTTTCCGCGAATGGCCAACAAATTCCCGGCAGCACTCCTCCCGTGAGTCCGGCCAACGCGGAAAAGCCACTGAACCCCATCCCGCCGGTGAAGAGTTCCGTCACGGAACATGAGATTTCGCTCGGCGGCAAAGTGATCCGCTACACCGCCACCGCTGGTAACCTTCTGATCGGGGGCGAAGACGAGCAGCCCAACGCGAGCGTCTTCTATGTGGCTTACGCGCAGTCCGGTGTCACGGACCTTCGAACCAGGCCGGTCACGTTCCTCTACAACGGCGGTCCGGGTTCGGCCAGCATGTGGCTTCACATGGGGTCGGTAGGTCCGGTCCGCGTAGTGACGTCGAGTCCGGAAACCACCGGCGCCGGTCCTTACCAAATTGTTCCGAATGACTACAGCCTGCTGGACACCAGCGACCTCGTATTTGTGGACGCCGTGGGCGCCGGCTATTCGAGACCCGTGGGGAAAGGAACTATTAAAGATTTCGCCGGCACCGACCAGGATGTGCGCGCGTTCCAGAAATTCATCTATGAATACGTGGAGCTCAATCATCGCTGGAACTCGCCCAAGTTCCTGTTCGGCGAATCCTATGGGACCACTCGCTCGGCGGCTTTGGTGGACGCGCTCCAAAACAGCGGTATGTACTTCAACGGCGTGATCCTGATGTCTTCGATCCTCAATTATTTCGTACAAGCTCCCGGATTGGACGTCGTGTTCATCGGCAACCTGCCGTCCTACGCCGCGATTGCGTCGCACTACGAAAAGGTCACGCACAAGGGCAAGGATGAAAAAGCGTTCCTCGATGAAGTACGCGCGTTTGCCCGCGGCCCGTATGCGGAAGCGCTCGCGCAGGGACATAACCTGCCGCAGGCGCAGGTGGATGCCATCGCGGCCAAGCTATCCAGCTATACCGGCCTCAGCGTGGCGTACATCAAAGAATCGAATCTGCGCGTGAGTCCGGGTCGGTTCCGCAAAGAACTGCTGCGCGACAAGCGCGAAATTGTCGGCCGCTACGACGCTCGCTTCGAAGGTACCGACGTGGATGCCGCGGGTGAAAATCCAGGCTACGATCCATCCGACGCGGGTATCACGGGCGCGTTTGTTTCCCAGCTGCACGATTATCTGGACCGCGAGTTGAAGTACTCCTCGAATGAGACCTATTTTCCGAGCGGACCGGGAATCAATCAAGCCTGGGATCACTCCCATCGCCTGGGATCCGCCATTCCGATTGCGGGCGGCGGGGGTGGAGGAGGCCAGCCCATGCGGGATGCCTACGTCGCCGGCGATCTCGCCGATGCCATCCGAAAAAATCCCCGGCTCCGAGTATTCTCCGTGAACGGATTGTTCGATCTTGCCACGCCGTTCTTCATTACCGAATATGATCTGGCCCACATCGAGCTTGACCCGAAATTGCGCGGCAACATCGAATTCGCGTATTATCCGTCCGGCCACATGATTTACCTCAACGTGGATGCACTGAAGCAGTTGAAGAGCGATCTGGCCGGCTTCTACTCGCGGGCGGTGGAGAACGTGGAAATCAAGTCCACGCGATGAAGCGCTTCTTCATCGTGCTGAATGTGCTGGCGGCAGGTCTAGCCGCTCAGACCTTCACACCAACGAATCCCGCTGCATTGGCCGCGCGGGGATGGCGCGAGCATCACGAACGGGCCATTGTGGACGAGTTTGTCGCGCTGCTTGCGATCCCCGACATTGCCGCCGACCGCGCGAATATCCAACGCAATGCCGAGACGATCGCCGCGATGCTGGAGAAGCGCGGCATCGCGGCTAAGCTCGTCAGCGTCCCGGAAGGGAATCCAGTGGTCTTTGGCGAAATCAGGACGCCCGGGGCGACGCGCACCATCGTCTTCTACGCTCACTATGACGGCCAGCCGCTGGATCCCAAGGAGTGGGCGACACCGCCGTTCACGCCGACCCTGCGCGATAAACAGCTCGAACGCGATGGGCAGGTAATTCCCCTGCCGCCGCCCGGCCAGCCGTTCGATCCGGAGTGGCGTCTATACGCTCGCGCCGCGGCCGATGACAAGGCTCCGATCATCGCGATGCTCGCGGCAGTGGATGCGATCCGCACAGCCGGGTTGAACACGAAATCGAACATCAAGTTCGCTTTTGAAGGAGAAGAGGAAGCCGGGTCGCCGAATCTGGCGAAAACGCTGGCCGCCAATAAACAATTATTTGCGGGCGATCTATGGCTGGTTTGCGATGGACCGCTGCACCGGACGCGGCGGCAACTGATCCAGTTCGGCGGGCGCGGGATCGTCCAAGTGGACATAACAGTGCTTGGGCCGCGAGGCGAACTGCATAGCGGCCACTACGGAAACTGGGCGCCCAATCCCGCGTTCCTGCTGGCGAAACTGCTGGCTTCCATGAAGGACGATAACGGGCATGTGCTGGTAGAGCATTTCTACGACGATATAGAGCCGCTGAGCGCGATCGAAAAGCGAGCTGTAGCCGACGCGCCCGACATTGATCCTCAACTGATGCGCGAGTTCTGGCTAGGTTCCACCGAAGGTGGCGGAAAGAAGCTGAGCGAGCTGATTACGCTGCCATCGCTCAATATCCGCGGGATGGCGAGTTCGCGGGTCGGCAATCAGGCTTCTAACGTGATTCCGGCATCCGCCACCGCATCGCTGGATGTACGGCTGGTCAAGGGCATGGACCCGCAAAAGACGGCCAACCTGGTGATCGATCACATCCGCAAGCAGGGATTTTTTGTGGTGGATCGGGAACCCGGCGCGGCGGTGCGCATGGCCCATCCGAAGGTGGCGATCGTGGTGTCCGGCAAAGGTGAACCTGCGGTTCGAACGCCCATGGACCTGCCCATTTCGCAAGAGGTGATTCGGGTGGTGGAAAGCGCGCGGGGGCCGGCGGTGAAGATTCCGAACTCAGGCGGCACCGGTCCGGATGTGGCGGGACGGGTGCTTGGGATGCCGAGCATTGGTATCCCCATCGGGAATCACGACAACAACCAGCACAGCTACAACGAGAACTTGCGGCTGCAGAACCTGTGGGACGGCATTGAACTCATGGCGGCTCTTCTTACGATGTAGGCGCGCAGCACCCTTCCAGCTTTTGACATAACTACACGCACCTTTACGGCCGATTCAGATATAGTGAGTACAAGGGTTCTTTGAACCGAGAAAGGCGAAACAAGCCATGCGGTGGTTTAAGGTGATGCGACAGCAGAAGCTGTTGTCATTGAGTCTCCTGCTCGTCACGCTCTCAATCGGGATCGTCATCGGGACGCTGATCAACACTGGCGTCCATGCGGCCCGCGGTCAGGTTGCCGCTCCCGATGCGTCGCCGCTGGTGGTGCCGAGCGCCGTCCAGCTTGGAAACGAGTTCAGCAAGCTCGCCCAAAGGCTGGAGCCGTCGGTGGTCTACATCACGGCTGATTACACGCCCAAGGTGGCCGATAATCCGCATGCGCGCGGCCATGAGGAAGAGGAGGAACCGGGCCAGGGCAACGGCAAGGACGAAGGCCTGGATCTGTTCAAGCGATTCTTCCGCAATGGACCCTCCGGCGAGGAACCGCCACAGAGAGCCTTCAAGCAGGAACAGTCGGGCACCGGCTTCGTAGTCGATAAGAACGGATACATCATCACCAACCAGCATGTGATTGCAAAGGTGGATCACATCAAAGTAAAGCTGCATGGCGACGACAGCACGGAATATCGCGCGCGCGTGGTCGGCATCGATCCGGAAACGGACTTGGCGGTGATAAAGATTGACCCCAAGAGCCCGCTGGTTCCGGTAAGTATCGGGAATTCGGATGCCGTGCAAGTGGGCGATTGGGCGGTAGCGATCGGCTCTCCGTTTGGCCTGGAGGCTTCCGTGACGGCGGGTATCGTGAGCGCACTTGGCCGCAACATTGGCGGCCCGCTGCAGTTGCAGCGTTTCATCCAAACCGACGCCGCCATCAATCCTGGCAACAGCGGCGGACCGCTGCTGAATATTCGCGGCGAGGTGATCGGCGTCAACACCATGATCGCGACGCAAAGCGGCGGTTATCAGGGCATCGGCTTCGCGCTTCCCATCAACATGGTGGCGCGTGTTTATAACGATATTATCCGGACTGGCCGGGTCACTCGCGGGTCGATTGGAATTGAATGGTACCCGGGCGACGACAAGCCTGAGCTGTTCAAAGGGTTGGGCACCAGCCCCGGTGTGCTGATCAGAACGGTCCACAAGGGCGGACCAGCAGATAAGGCCGGCCTGAAGGCGGACGACATCATCATCGCGTTGAACGGCAAGCCGGTCAAGAACGGCGATGATCTGGTGGCGCGTGTTTCCGAGACGTCCGTCGGCGCCACGGTGGCAGTGACGGTGGATCGCGACAGCAAGCACATGGATTTCAACCTGACAGTTCTCGATCGTGCCGAGGTATTCAAGGACGATTCGCGTTTTGCGGCGCTCCGCGAGCAGTCCGAACCCGAGGCGTCCATTAACCCCGTCAAGCCCGACGAGCCCCGGCAATATAAGTTCGGCGTAAAGCTGCACGCGCTCACCGATAACGAGCGCAGCGCCATGGGCCTGGACGCCAAGGGCGGCCTGCTGATCCAGAGCGTCGATTCGGACTCTTTCGCCGAGGACATCGGCCTGGCCGAGAAGGACGTCATCCTATCCATCAACCGGCAGCCGGTCGAGAACGTGGATGAGGTCCGCAAGATCCAAGGCACGCTGAAGCCGGGTGACGCAGTCGCCTTCCACATCATGCGTCCCGCTCCGGGCGGGCGTGGTCATGCGCCACAGTGGACTTCGACTTTCGTGTCCGGGGCGCTGCCGAAAGAATAAGGTACCGCTGCCTCACCGTCACGGCTCGGTAACGCGCTGAATCTACTGAGCCGCGCGCGTAGCAAGCGGTGTTGTGTCCCCCCATCTCTATTCCCTCCGGTCTGTATTCCCTCCCGGCCTAAAGTAAATCGGTATAGCCGCCGAAGGATAACCGACAGGTTGGGTTAGTACAGCCTACTCCAAGTGTTGAGTGGGGTATTAGGGCTCGCCTGGGGAACACAAATGGCTGATTCCGCAAAGCAAATCCAAGACAAACCTTTGAGCCAGAGAAACCGCAGGCGTAGAGGCAATGCGCTTCTTGAAAGCGTTTTTACAATTTTGCCGACGTTTGCGCTGGTATTCGCCTTCGTTGATTTCGGATTACTGCTGTTTCGCTGGGCCACGCTCCAGGAAGCCGTTCGCGAGGGCTGCCGGTACGCGATCACGTTTCAGACGGCCACGGGGTTGGGCCAGGACGCATCCATCGGGGCTATCGTCCAGCAGTACGCGATGGGACTCGTGACCACCACGGATAGTCCCCAGCACATTTTCGTAAATTACTACTCGGTCTCGAATTTGAATACACCCATTGCGTCGGGCGGGAATGTGCCGGGTAACATCGTGGAAGTATCCGTTCAAAACATTTCCTGGGCGTGGCTGGCGCCGCTCAGCGGCAGTTTCGGATCCAACGCGTTCCGCAACACAACACCGATCACTCTCGCGGTGTATTCATCGGACATTTTGGGCGGCTATCCGGTGGGCGTCAATTCGGTGCAGGAATGAACATGTCGACGGGGGCTACAGCGCGGCGAAGAAGGACGCAAAGCGGCCAGGAGATTATGGAGTTCGGCCTGGCGGCGGTATTGCTGGTGCCCATGCTGATTGGCTCCTTCGTGGTGGGCATGAACCTGATCCGAAGCATTCAGTGTAACCAGGTGTGCCGTGATTTGGACAGCATGTACATCCATGGCGGCGACTTTTCCACTTACCCGCTGCAGCAAGAGGCATCCAAGCTGGCGCAGGGATTGAATCTTCAAGTCGGAGCTTCGTTTGCCGGAAACGAGCAATCCAATACTGGGAATGCGGGCAATGGGATAGTGACGGTCACGCAGATCATGTGGATCGGAGGGCCGACGTCGGCCAGTTGCATCGCGGTGGGCGGATCCGCCAATTGCACCAATCAGGACAGCTTCGTCTACACGCAGCAAATTCAATTTGGCAACGGGACGCTTGAGAATGCCAACACCGTTACCGTGGGGCAGTGTCCGACGGCGATCATCAACAGCTCCGGCGTGGTGCAGAATTACATTACCGATTCGCGCGCGGCGCTGGCCGGCGCCGCCCAGACCAACATGCAAGCCCTGTGGCAATCGAGTAGCGCGGTGACCGGCGGTACCGCGACTCCGCTGACCGACGGGCAAGTAGCTTACATTGTGGAAACGTATTTTCAATCGCCGGACTTGAGCGTCGGAAGCCTTGCGGGCAACGGCGTCTACGCGCGCTACTTTTTCTAGGAGGAGATGTTCTTGCAAATGCGACAACACAGAAATGGTGAGAAGGGCGCTTCTCTGTTCGTGACGGTCGCTGCGTTGGTGTGGATCGTCATCCCGATGCTGGGTCTGTTTGTCGATCTGGGAATTCTCTATTCGGTGAAAGCACGGCTGCAAGCGGCCGTGGATGGCGCGGCTTTGGCGGCGGCGCGCGCCTTGAACCTGGGCCAAACTACGTCGGCTCAGGCCGTCTCGGCCCAGCAGAATGCCGTCAATTGGTTCTATGCAAATTTCCCGAACGGAAACTGGGCGACATTCAACACTGTCATGACTACGGCCAACGTAACTGTAGCCAACTCTCCCAGCCAAGCCAATCTCAGGCAAGTTACCGTCACGGCCAGCACCGCCGTCCCCACCTGGTTCATGAAGTACCTCGGCTTCAACTCCACCAATCTCACGGTCACTGGTCAAGCTTCCCGCCGCGACGTTGTCGCCATGCTGGTGCTGGACCGTTCCGGATCCATGTGTTCCGTCAACGGGGGCAGCGCCAATCCCCCGTGCAACAAAAACAATGCGAATACTCCTTGCGCCGCCATGATCACGGCGGCGAAAAACTTCACCGGCGCCTTCGCCGAGGGGCGGGATCAAATCGGCCTGCTTACCTTTGCCGACGGTTACTACCTGGAGTCCGCTCCAACCACTAATTTTCAGTCCGTGCTTGGTTATTCCAATGCCGCCGGCTCCGGCACCGGGACCATCGACAACATCGACTGCAATGGAGGCACGGGAACTGCCGCCGCAGTTTCCATGGCCTACAACGAACTGTATAAACTGGCCGAGCCGGGCGCGATGAATCTCATCATGCTCGAAACGGACGGATTGCCCAACACGCTGGTCTACAATTATTATTCGACGCCGGGGAACACCAGCACGTTAGCGCTGAACGCCGGCAGCGGCTGCCAGGACAAAAACGGCAAGACAATCGCCCAGGGAGGCTGGACGACGTCCGCATCGGTTCCCTCGTGGATCTCAGGAATCTCCATGAATACGAATGGCACGGGATACATGTCCGATGTCCCACCCGGCGCCATCGGAGCGTTTTATACGGCTGACCCCGCGCAGGTCGCGCAAGACGGTCCCTATACAATCGTGTTGTTCGATCCGAGGCAAACCAGCGACAGCACCGACAACAATAGCATCATGATCGCCAGCAGCGGCAATCCGACTCCGCCCGCCAACGGATGCGCTTTCAGCAACAACAACGACCAGGACACGAATTACTCCGATTTCCACTGGCTACCGAGCCAGGATGTCTTCGGAAATCAAGTTGCTCCAACTAACGAATATCAGGCGCTCGCTCTCATGGGTAACGAAAACATATTGGTAGGACCGACCAATCAGGGCGGTTTCTATTCATCGAACGACTGGACTGCCACTCACGCCGCTTCTTTGAACGCCACCGACAATGCGGCTTACAATGCTCGCAGCAACGCCACACTACCGGTCTACGTTTTTGCGATTGGGCTGGGCGGCAACGACGGAAATCCTCCCGATCCTGTATTGCTGCAACGGATGGCAAACGATCCAAACGAGGATCAGTACAACAATCCTCCGGTCTTTAACGCCTGCTCTTCGGAAGCTACTTGCATCTCCTACGCCAACCAGCCACAGGGCGTATTCATTTATTCGCCTACTTCGGCGGAGCTTGGCCAGGCGTTCCTAGCGATTTCGTCGCAGATCCTGCGCTTAAGCCACTAGGGCCCAGAAGACGGGACCAAGTTGATTTACTTCGGCTTGGTCTCGATTTGAACTACCCGGCCGTTGTCCAGACGAACAGTTCCCATCGGGCTGCCCTTCACCCAGTATTGAAGGCTCTCGCGCAGATGACCATCGTCATCCGGAACAACGACCTGGGATGACGGCGGCCCAAGCACCGCGAGGACCTCTTTTTCGGTGGAGCCAACGCGGATGAGCGCGAACTCTTCGCCGGTGAGGTTTTTCTGTGGAGGGCCCGGTGGAACCGCTTGCACCGTTGGGAGGGCCGGAGCCGGCGGCGCGGGCACCGCTGACTTCGCGACGGCCGGGTCTTGGGTCGTTTCCGGTGCACGATGCGACGTTTCGTGGCGCGTTTCCGCAGGCGGGCTCCGCTTCGGCGGCGCGCCCTCGAAAAGCGAATGGCTGTGCCAGTGGTGCGACTCCGGCGCTGGCGCTTGTTCGGGCGCACTTTGGGCCCCTGCGGGATTCATGGATAAAACAGTTCCGAGCAAAGCTGCGCCTAGTGGTACTCGCATCGTCAATGGCCGCATCGCATTCCCCCTCATCTCATACTAAGCAGAGAACATGACGCGCACCAGCCGTGAAAGACCTTAGTTTTAAACTAACCACCTTAGTCCGTACCGGCCGCCGATTGAGCAGAGCGCGAAGTAGGGTCCTTCCCCTATTGGGGTTCCCATGCCGCGCTTCCACCATGAAGGTGGAGAACCGCATTGGGAGAAAAGACCATACCAATCCAGAGAACATCTTCGAGCCGGAGAAACCGGAGGCGTACTGGCAACGCCCTTCTCGAGACCGTCTTTACTCTGTTGCCGACGTTTGCGCTGATCTTCGCCTTCATCGATTTCGGCTTGCTGCTGTTTCGTTGGGCCACCCTGCAGGAGGCTGTGCGGGAGGGCTGCCGCTACGCGATCACGTTTCAGACCGCCACCGGGTTGGGCCAGAACGCCTCCATCGAGTCCGTCGTCCAGCAGTACGGGATGGGATTGGTGACGCCCACCGACAATCCCCAGCACATTTTTGTAAATTACTACTCGGTCGGGAATTTGAATACACCCATTGCCTCGGGTGGCAATGTGCCCGGCAATATCGTCCAAGTGTCGGTTCAAAACATTTCCTGGGCATGGCTGGCGCCGCTCAGCGGCACCTTTGGAGCCAACGCCTACCGCGATCAGACGCCGATCACTCTCGGCGTCTACTCATCGGACATCCTCGGTGGCTACCCGGCCGGCGTCAATTCGGTGCAGGAATGAGAATGGCAGCAGCGCCGGGCGCAATAGCGCGAAGCAGGCGCGTGACAGCGCGGCGAAGAAGGACGCAAAGCGGCCAGGAAATGGTGGAGTTCGCTTTGGTGGCGGTCTTGCTTGTGCCCATGCTGATCGGGGCCTTCGTGGTCGGCATGAATCTGATCCGGAGCATTCAATGTAACCAGGTGTGCCGGGATTTGGACAGCATGTACATCCACGGTGGTGACTTTTCCACTTACCCGCTGCAGCAAGAGGCGCAGCGGCTGGCGCAGGGATTGAATCTTCAGATCGGAGGTTCCTTCGCCGGAAACCAGCAATCCAACGCGGCCAATGCGGGCAATGGCTTGGTGACGGTGACGCAGATCATGTGGATCGGATCGACCACGTCGGCCAACTGCGTGGCTGTGACAGCCGCCAAGTGCACCAATGCGAACAGCTTCGTCTACACGCAGCAGATTCAATTTGGCAATGGCACGCTGGCCAACTCGAGCACCGTGACTTTGGGGCAGTGCCCCGCTGCCATCATGAACACCTCCGGAGTTGTGCAGGATTACGTCACCAACGCCCAAGCGCAGATTGCGGGCAGCGCTCAGGCCAACCTGCAAAGCCTCTGGCAAGTGGGCAACGGGACAACCACTCCGCTGACCGACGGGCAAGTAGTCTACATTGTGGAAACGTATTTTCAATCGCCGGACTTGAGCGTCGGAAGCCTGTCGGGCAATGGCGTCTTCGCGCGCTACTTCTTCTAGGAGGACATGCTGGTGCAAATGCAACAACACAGAAATGGTGAGAAGGGTGCGTCTCTGTTCGTGGCCATCGCCGCGCTGGTGTGGGTCATCATCCCGATGCTCGGTTTGTTTGTCGATCTTGGAATCCTTTACTCGGCGAAAGCGCGACTGCAAGCGGCCATCGACGGCGCGGCTTTGGCGGCGGCGCGGGCGCTCAATCTGGGCCAAACTACCACGGCTCAGGCCGTGTCCGCCCAGCAGAATGCCGTCAATTGGTTCTATGCAAACTTTCCGAACGGAAACTGGGCCACCTCCAATACCGTAATGACTACCGCCAATGTCACCGTTGTCGACTCTCCCAGCAATGCCAATCTCCGCCAAGTCACCGTCACCGCCAGCACCAGCGTTCCCACTTGGTTCATGAAGTACCTCGGCTTCAGCGCCACCACCCTCACAGGCAGTGGTCAAGCTTCCCGCAAGGACATTGTCGCCATGCTGGTCCTGGACCGTTCCGGATCGATGTGCTCCGTCAACGGCGCCACGGCGAATCCCCCATGCAATAAGAGCAATACGACTACTCCTTGCTCGTCCATGATCATTGATGCCAAGAACTTTACCGGCGCCTTCGCTGAGGGGCGGGATCAAATCGGACTGCTTACCTTCGCCGACGGTTACTACCTGGAGTCGAAACCAACCAGTAATTTTCAGACTGTGCTGGGTTATACCAATGCCTCCGGCTCCAGCAACGGGACCATCGACAACATCGACTGCAACGGAGGCACGGGAACGGCGGCGGCGGTTTCCATGGCATACAACCAGCTATTCCAAATTAACGAGCCTGGCGCGATGAACATCATCATGCTGGAGACGGACGGATTGCCCAATACTCTGATCTACAATTTTTATGCAACGCCAGGGACCACCAGCACCTGGGCGCTGAACACCACCAGCGCCTGTCAGGACGCCAGCGGGAAGACGTGGAATGCCGGCGGATGGAGGACAGCGGCATCGGTGCCATCGTGGACCACCGGAATCGGCATGAATACAGGTGGCGCGGGATATATGGCGAATGTTCCCACTGGCGCGATCGGGGCGTTTTATTCCGCGGACCCCGCGCAGGAGGCTCAGAACGGCCCCTATATGATCGTTTTGTTCAACCCCGCGCAAACCAGCGACAGCGGCGGCACCAATAGCATCTCTGTCACCAATTCCCCAGGGTGCACTTTCCCCAGCACAACCAACTCCGCAAAGCCAGAGACTACGGTGTATTCCGATTTCAACTGGCTTCCGGGGCAGGATGTCTTCGGGAATCAAATTGCGCCGTCCAACGAATATCAATCCCTTGCTCTCACTAGCGGGTACCTCAACCTAACGGGAACCGCTTCCACCGATTGGCCAAACGCACACTCAGCGGCGCTGAACGCCGCCGACAACTCGGCCTACAATGTTCGTACGAATCCTACCCTCCCGGCTTACGTTTTCACGATTGGGTTGGGCGGCAACGACGGAAATCCCCCGGATCCCATCTTGCTGCAGCGGATGGCAAACGATCCAAACGAAGATCAGTTCAACAATCCTCCGGTGTATTCCGCTTGCTCCGCCGAACCCACTTGCATCAGCTACCCCAACCAGCCACAGGGCACGTTCATCTATGCGCCCACTTCCGCGCAGCTTGGCCAGGCATTCCTGGCGATTTCATCGCAGATCTTGCGCTTGAGCCACTAGGAGAACTACGTCGGCCGCGGACGGGCCCGAGCGGATTACTTACCCTTGGTCTCGATTTGAACCACGCGGCCATTGTCCAGGCGAACAGTTCCCATCGGGCTGCCTTTCACCCAGTATTGAAGGCTTTCGCGCAAATGACCGTCGTCGTCCGGAACTATGACACGGGATGACGGCGGGCCAAGCACCTCGAGTAGCTCTTTCGCAGTGGAGCCAACACGGATGAACGCAAACTCTTCGCCGGTCAGGTTCTTCTGCGGAGGACCGGGTGGAACGGCCTGAACCGTTACGAGGGCTGGCGCTGCTGCCGGCGGGGTTGCATGCGCGGAGTCCGGAACTGTTCCCGCCCCTGGTGTACGCCGGGACTCTGTACGGCGAGCTTCCGCCAGCGCACTCGGCCGCGCCGGCCCACCCTCGAAGAGCGGACCGCCATGCCTCTGATGCGACTCCGCCGTGCCAGAGGCTGGTTGTTCCGGCGAATTCTGGGCCCGCGCGGGACTCAGGGAGAAAGTGGTTCCCAATAGAGCTATAAACATCACCGGCCGCATCGTATTTCCTCTCAATCTCATACTAAGCGGAGAACTTAAACCGCACCAGCCCCCGACCAACCTTAGCTGGGACTACGCAACGGCTCCGTTACAACTGGGCCCTTACAATCGAACTGGGGCATCCTGATACAATTGATTCACCCCTTTAGGGACTGGATTACAGTCGCTGGCCGAGCGTGTCATGGATTTGGATCAGCTTCACACGTTTCTCGAAATCGTCCGCTTGAAGAGTTTCTCGAAAGCGGCGCAGACGTGTTACCGCACGCAACCGGCCATCAGCGCCCAGGTGCGTCAACTCGAGCAAGAGCTGAATACCACGCTATTTGAACGGCTGGGAACCAAGATCTCGCTTACCACGGCCGGCAAGATTTTCGCCGAATACGCCGAGCAGATCCTGGAGCTGCGCCGGCGCGCCCAGGACACCATCAACGAACTGGACCGCGTCCCGCGCGGCGAAGTGGTCATCGCCGCCAACGAAGCCACCTGCATCTACGTGCTGCCGTGGGTCTTTTCCGAGTACCAGAAGAAATTCCCCAACGTCCAACTGTCGGTGGACCGCGCCTACGGTTCGCGCGTGGTGGAAGCAGTACTCGAAAACCTAGCCGACTTCGGCATCACCCAGTTGCCCGTTCAAGAAAAAAAACTGCAAGTGGCGCGCATCCACTCCGACGAGATTATCCTGTTGTTGCCGGGGAAACACCCCCTGGCGAACCGGCGCTTCGTGACCGCCCGCGACCTCATGGATCACCCGCTGCTGCTGCCAAAGTCCGGAACCACGCGCGCGCGCCTGAATTCCTGGCTCGAGCCGGTGGAAGACCAGATCCACATTTCCATGGAGCTCGACTCCACCGAAATGATCAAACGTTTCGTAATGGCCGGGCTGGGCCTTTCGTTCCTGGCAGCCTCCAATTGCCGCGAGGAAGTGGCCTCCGGGAAGCTTTCGGCCGTGTCGCTCGGGCCGGAACCGCTGATCCGGAAGGTGGGGTTGATTTATCGAAAAGATAAAGCGCTGTCGAAAGCCGCTTTGGGTTTCATTCAGGTTATATTAGAGCATGCGGGGACTGAGATCCCCGGGGCGGATCGGTCCAAGGTGCCCGAAGTGGTATCGCCTTAACAGACGGAGAGAAGCAGCATGTCCCGCGTCACGCTGAAGAGTTCTACGATTTTCATTTCCGTCGGAGATAAGACGGAAGTGTACCGGTCAGTGGCTGATGTTCCGCCTCCGCTGCGGAAGAAGTTGGAGCAGTCCACCAACAGCATCAATTCGGCCACCATTCTGATCGCGGATCGCAAGGGCAAGGAAGAGATCGTGCGAGCCATTCGCGGCTTGCCATCCAACCTGCGGTCGCGAATCTCCACCGCGGTCCGCGATGAGACGCCGCGCGCCGAGCAAAAGCCGGCGATCACATGGTCCAGCCTGTGGCAGGATTGGGCGGAGTTTTTGCTCCCCGCAGCCATCGGAGTCGCCGTCTGGCTGTTGTTCAACGCTAAGTGATCAACGCTAAGTAGAGGCTAGCGTTACTCAAAGCTCAGCAGCTTCTTGCGCAGCTTGTCGGCTGTGGCGCTATCGGGCGCGACAATCAGCACCGTGTCATCGCCCGCGATGGTTCCCACAATCTCGGGCCAGTTTGCTTTATCGAGAGCCACCGCGAGCGCGTTGGCGTTGCCCGGCGACGTTCGGAGCACAATCAGATTCTGAGCCGCGCGCACATCCTGCAGAAACTCAGCCACGACCATCGCAATAGCCGGCCCAACGGCGGCGCTCACCTGGCGATAGCCCTCGGGCGTTTTCAGCAAGCCCAGTTCGCGCACATCGCGCGATAGAGTAACTTGCGTTGTGTCCAGCCCAAAGCTTTGCTTCAGCTCGCGCGCCAGGTCCTCCTGCGTCAGGATCCGTTTGTTGCGGATGACCTTCAGGATCTGCCCTTGGCGGAACGCCTTATTCATGGCCGCCAGTTACGAAGCCGGGCTTCAGCGTCTTCGAGTGCCTTAGCGACCGCGGCGGGTCCAGCCCCGCCCGGAAGATCGCGGGTCTTCATGCCTTCGGTGGGCTGAAGCAGGCGCGCCATGTCGGCGGTGAACTCGGGCGCGAAGGCGGTGAGCTGTTCGGCGGTCCAATCCAGCGGCTGCTTGCCCTGCTGAATGCTTTCGAGCACGAGTTTGCCAACAATCTGGTGAGCTCGATGAAACGGCGTTCCCGAGCGCGCCAAAGCTTCCGCAAGATCGGTGGCCACTACCCAGCTTTTTTTAGCCGCTTCCAGCGGCGCGCTCGCGTGTAGTTCCGTAGTTTCGATCACCGCCGCCGACATTTCGAGCGCCGAGGTCAACTGCGCCGCCGCGTCGAACAGGGGCTCCTTGTCTTCCTGCATGTCGCGATTGTAGGTCATCGGAAGCCCCTTCATGGTGACGAACAGCGACGTGAAATCGCCAAAGACGCGTCCGCTTTTGCCGCGAATCAGTTCGAGCGAATCCGGATTCTTCTTTTGCGGCATCAAGCTGGATCCGCTGGTAACGCCGTCGCCTAATTCGAGCCAGCCGAATTCCTCGCTCGAGTACAGAATCCAATCCTCGGCCAAGCGGCTCAAGTGCAGCATGCTGACGGAGGCGGCGTACAGGAAGTCGAGAGCGAAGTCGCGGTCGCCCGAAACATCCATGCTGTTGCGAGTGATCGCGGCGAAGCCGAGGTCCCGGGCCATCTCATCGCGGTCGAACGGGAAACCGCTGCCGGCCAGCGCGCCCGAGCCCAGCGGCATCAGGTCCACGCGCGCCCGCGCCTGGCTGAGACGTTCGTGGTCGCGCGCGAACATTTCAAAATAAGCCAGCAGGTAGTGCGCCCAAGGCACCGCCTGCGCCCGGCGCAGATGCGTATAACCCGGCACGATCGCGTTCGGATATTTGCGCGCCATCTCGACCAGCGCGCCCATCAAATTTACAAGCAGCTCAAGATCGACGTCGATCCGCTCTCGCAGCCATAGCCGGACATCCAGCGAGACTTGCTCGTTGCGGCTGCGCCCGGTGTGGATTTTGTCGGCGAGACCGCCCACGCGGTCTTTCAGTTTGCGGATCACGAAGGTGTGAACGTCCTCGTCCGCTGCGCCTTCCAGATACTTTGGATCGCGTGCCTCGGTTCGAATCTGCTCGAATGCAGCCACCAATCGCTCGCGCTCGTCCGCAGTCAAGATGCCGGCGCGTTCCAAGGCTCGGGCGAACGCCTGCGATCCGCGGCAATCGGCGTCCAGCAGCTTCTTGTCGAATTGCAGCGAGCCCGAGAATCGCTCGAAGACTTCCGAGGGTCCGGACTCGAATCGGCCGCCCCACAGTTTCATCTCGGCCACGGCGTCCTCAAGAATGTTTGGCTGCTGCAGCCTGCGCGCGCACCCGAATCGGCAGGCCAATCAGGTTGATGAATCCCTGGGCGTCCTTTTGATCGTACTCGGCGCCCATGGTGAAGCTCGCGATATTGAGCGAATACAGCGAATATGGCGACTTGCGGCTGATCGGCTCGATATTGCCTTTGTACAACCGCAGCGTAACTTCACCCGTAGTCGATTGGCTGGTAGCCTCGAAGAACGCGTCCAGCGCTTCGCGAAGCGGCACGAACCACAGGCCGTTGTAGACCATCTCCGCGTAATCGAGCGCCAGCTTCTGCTTGTAGTGCAGCGTGTTCTTATCCAGCGTGAGCGATTCGAGCTCCCGATGCGCGTACATGATCAGCGTGCCGCCGGGCGTCTCATAGCATCCGCGCGACTTCATGCCGACGAACCGGTTCTCCACCAGATCGACGCGGCCGATGCCGTGCTCACCGCCGATTTTGTTCAGCGCCTCGAGCAGACTTACCGCCGATCCGCGCTTTCCGTTTAGCGACACCGGCCGGCCTTTCTCGAAACCGATGGTCACCTCCACTGGTTTGTCGGGCGCGTCCTTGGGACTGCGCGTCAGCATCCAGATATCGTCGGGCGCCGCGTTGGCCGGGTCTTCGAGCGCTCCGCCTTCGTGCGAAATGTGCCAAATGTTGCGATCGCGGCTGTAGATTTTCGTGGTGGTCTGCGAGATCGGCACGTTGTGCTTGGCCGCGTACTCGATGGCGTCCTCGCGCGACACGATATCCCATTCGCGCCACGGAGCAATCACGGTGAGCTGCGGCGCGAGCGCCTTGTAGGTCAGCTCAAACCGGACCTGGTCGTTTCCCTTCCCCGTGCAGCCGTGCGCCAACCCGTCGCATCCGGTTGCGAGCGCGACCTCCACTTGGCGTTTGGCTAGCAGGGGTCGAGCAATAGAAGTGCCTAGCAAATACTTGTGCTCGTAGATACCACCCGCGCGCACCATGCGCCACAAATATTCAGTGACGAACTCCTCGCGCATGTCGGCCACGTGGACTTCCGACGCACCCGTCTTCAGCGCCTTCTCTTCGAGGCCCTTTAGCTCGTCATCCCCTTGGCCGATATCGCCGCACACCGCTACCACTTCGCACTGATAGTTTTCCTTCAGCCAGGGAATGATGATGGATGTATCGAGGCCGCCAGAGTAGGCCAGGGCCACCTTTTTGGGCTTGGGCTTGGTCATTGGGGATTGGGGGGATTCGGGATTAGCCAAGCAGCATCAACAGGAGCGCCTTCTGTACGTGCAAGCGGTTTTCCGCCTGATCGAAGACGGCCGATTGCGAGGATTCGATGACGTCGTCATGCACCTCCTCGCCGCGTTTGGCCGGCAGACAATGTAAGAAGATGGCTTCGGGCGCAGCGTGCTGGAACAACCCCGCGTTCACTTGGTAGGGAGCGAAATCAGCTAGGCGCTTTTCCTTCTCGTGCTCTTGGCCCATGCTGGCCCATACATCCGTGTAGACCGCCTGCGCACCGTCAACGGCCTCGCGCGCATTGTTGGTGATTACAAGTTGCCCGCCGGCGACAGCAGCCAAAGCCTCAGCCTGCGCGACGATCTCGGCGTCCGGCTCATATCCAACGGGAGTCGCGAGCGAGAAACTCATTCCGAGCCGCAGCGACGCGAGCATCAGCGAGTGCGCCACGTTATTTCCATCGCCTACGAAGGCCAGCTTCAGGCCGCGCACGTCGCCGAACCGTTCCTGCAGCGTGAAGACATCCGCCAGCGCCTGGCAAGGATGGAAGCGGTCGCTCAGCGCGTTGATCACAGGCACGCTCGACCAGTGCGCTAAATCGTCGATGGTCTGTTGCGAAAACGTGCGAGCCACAATCGCGTTGGTCCAGCGGTCGAAGTTGCGGGCGACGTCCTTCAAGGGCTCGCGATCGGCGATAGGGCCGACGGCGAGCACGGCATCGCCGCCGAGCTGCTTGATGGCCAGTTCGAACGTGAATCGGGTACGGAGGGAGGGCTTCTCGAACAGGAGCGTGATGTATCGGCCCGCCAGAGCCGTCGCGAAACGGCCGGGGTTCGCCTTCAATTGATGGGTAAGGTCCAACAGTGCAAGTAATTCATCCTGAGAGATATCGAGGTCGCGGATGAAATCGGTCGCGGCGATCCTGGGGAGCGTCTTGGGCGCTGGCATTCTCTTGACCGGCTTGAGCGAAGATCCAACCGACGGCATGGTCGTCAGGCTCCTTTCTCTCTCGGGATTGAATGTTTATTCACCTAAGTGAATAATTACACACTGGGGAGCCGGTTGTCAAATGGAAAGTCAGAACAACGCAACCGACATTTCCCCGTGCTCCTTGCGCGTAGGGCGCACGGTGATTTCGACGTCCTGACCGAGGGCCGTCAAGAAATCGATCAGGCGGCCAATCGAGAATGTTCCGGCCCGATTGCGCATGAGCAAAGACACGTGCGGCTGCTTTACGCCCAGCGCTTTGGCGGCCTGAGTTTGAGTTAAGCCACGTTGTTTGACGATTCGATAGATCTGCAGCGTTAACCGGGCCTTCAGCAGTTCCTGATCGGCGTTGGGCAGTCCGAGATCGGCGAACACATTGCCACTGGCTTCCATTACGCGCTTGGAGGAGCGGGAGGACCTAGGGAGCTTAGTTTTAATTCTCAGTTCTGCTTCCTCTATGGTCATGTTCGGCGACGCTAAGCCGCTGTTTGATTAGATCAATGCCGTTCTTCGGCGTGGCGATGCCGGACTTGGATTTCTTCTGGAAGCCATCACACTGCTCCCTCGAAAGCCTTTGAGCGGCTTCGCATCTGGGTCAGTTTCGCCCTTCTGTGCCGCATAGAGAGCATGGCCGACCCCACGCCTAACCGCTTCCGGAAACGACCGGAGATCCTTCTGGGATGATCCAACGCAACGGACCGGCTTCAGCTGCTCGCCAGCCACGATACCATTATACGTATATATGTATGGTCGTCAACGCGACGCGCGTGCCTGGTTGCGGTCCTGAGCCACACTCGGCCTCCTTCGTCATCGTCCTTTCGCGATCCCACGCTACACTATCATCAGTCCTCCGGACTGCCTTGGGAATGAAGATCTCGGCCGCGATCATCACCTACAATGAAGAGCGCAACATCCCGCGGGCGCTGGAAAGCCTGCGGTGCTGCGACGAAGTGGTGGTAGTCGACAGCGGATCAACGGACCGGACGGTGGAGTTGGCCACCAAGCTGGGCGCGCGCGTGATCGACAGCAACTGGCGCGGCTACGCCGAACAGAAGAATTACGCCTCCGGCCAGTGCGAGCACGATTGGGTGCTTTCACTCGACGCCGACGAGGCCTTGAGCGAGGCGCTGGAAGGCGAGATCTGGCAGATCAAGAAAAACGGTCCGGAGGTTGACGCCTACACGATGCCGCGTCTGGCGCAGTATTTGGGCCGCTGGATTCTGCACTCGGGCTGGTATCCCGATCGCAAGATCCGCCTATTCGACCGGCGGCGCGCAAAGTGGGTGGGCAACTACGTCCACGAATCCGTGGCCGTCGAGGGCAACGTCGGGCATCTCAAATCCAACCTTCTGCACTTCACCTGCAACTCGCTGTCGGAGCATTTGAAGACCATGGATCGTTACACCACGCTGGCGGCCGAGCAACTGGTCGAGCAGAAGACCCCGGTTGGTTGGACACAGCTCGCCCTGGACCCTCCCTGGACGTTCTTCAAAACGTACGTTGTGCAACGCGGGTTTCTCGACGGCGCCGAGGGTCTCGCCATCGCCCACATGGCGGCACTGTACAATTTCTTAAAGTACGCCAAAGCCAAGAACATGAGCCCACGGAGATGATGGAAGCCCTGCTGGCCGCGCTCGCCGGTTTGCTCATCGGCAGCTTTCTCAACGTCTGCATTTACCGCATGCCGCGCGATCTTTCGGTGGTGAAGCCGCGCTCATTTTGCCCGCAATGCAATCAGATGATTGCCTGGTTCGACAACATTCCGGTCATCAGCTATATGGTGCTGGCGGGGCGCTGCCGCCGCTGCGGGCATCGCATCTCAGCGCGTTATCCGATCGTGGAACTGCTCACCGCCGCCGCGTTTTTTTGGTCCGTGCGGTACCTCGGGCTCACGCTCGCGGCGCTCAAATATTGCGTGTTCGGCGCCATCTTGATCGCGCTGGTGTTTTCGGATCTGGAAGAGCGCATCTTGCCCGACGAGTTCACCCTCGGCGGCACGGCGCTCGGTGTGATCTTCGCCGCGCTGGTGCCTTTGAAGAGCGGGATTCTGCGGCTGATGCTCATGTCTCCCAAGAACGAACGCCTGCTCTCGGTGGCGGATGCGCTGTTCGCCGCGGCGTTTTGCGCCGGAGCGCTGTGGGGCGTGGGCGCGCTCTATCAAAAGCTCCGGCATCGCGAAGGATTGGGATTGGGCGACGTCAAAATGATCGCTATGGTCGGCGCTTTCCTGGGCGTGCAGGGAGCGCTGCTCACGCTGATCGCCGGATCGCTGTTGGGCGCAATCGTCGGACTGGCCTACATCTGGTTCACCGGCAAGGATGCCTCGACTTATGAGTTGCCCTTCGGCACATTTCTTGGCGTGGCTGCCCTGGGCGTCGGCTTCTTCGGGGAAGTGGTTTTCAACTGGTATAGCCGGCTGGGCGCGTAGCTTCCTGCCGTTCGCTTCCAAACATTTCTCCATCAAAATGATCTATCCTGGTGGCGTGATCCCTTGGTTTACTTTCATCGCCGGTTTGCTTGCTGGCGCCCTGATTGCCGGTCTTTGGATGCGGGCGCGTGTGGCGCGTCTCGAAGCCGCTCGGCACTTTGCTGAAGCGGGTGTCACGAAACTGACCGACACCTTTCAAGCGCTGGCCGACGCCGCGCTGCGTTCCAACCAAGGCGCGTTCCTAGATGCTGCTCGAAGCACACTCGAAACCACGCGTGTAGAAATGTCGGGCGACCTGGCGCAAAAACAAAGCGCGATTGAAGACGCCATAGGAGGCATGGTCCAGCCGCTCGCCGATTCGCTCGGCCGCTTGGAGACACAGGTCCGAGAACTGGAGCGAGCTCGCGAGAAGGCCTTCGGCAGTCTGGGCGAACAGGTGCAAATGCTGGCACGCGAAACCGCCACGCTCTCCACCGCTCTGCGCTCGCCGCACATTCGTGGACGCTGGGGTGAGGTGACGCTGCGTCGCGTGGCCGAGCTCGCTGGCATGGTTCCCAATTGCGACTTTCAGGAGCAGGAAACGCGCGAGGGCGACGGCGTACGTATCCGCCCGGACATGATCGTTCGATTGCCCGGTGGCCGCTCAATAGTCGTAGACGCCAAGGTTCCACTCACCGCGTACCTCGACGCCGTCAGCGCACCAGATGAAACATCGCGGAAGGCCGCACTCCAGCGTCACGGCCAGCAAGTTGCCGAGCACGTCCGGCAGCTCGCGAGCAAACAATATTGGAATCAATTTCAGCCGGCGCCGGAGTTGGTGGTGCTGTTCCTCCCCGGCGACCATTTCTTCAGCGCGGCGCTGGAATGCCGCCCCGATTTGATCGAGGAAGCGCTGGCGCGCAAGGTTGTGATCGCCACGCCGGTGACGCTCATCTCGGTGCTGAAGGGCATCGCGTACGGATGGAATCAGGAGCAGCTCGCCGAGAACGCCGAGGAGATCCGGCGCGTAGCTTCGGAGATGTACGATCGCGTGCAACTGGTGCAGGAGCACTACTCCGAAACGGGCCGGTTTTTGGAGAAAACCGTGGAGGCGTACAACCGGTCCGTGGGATCGTGGGACCAGCGCCTGGTACCCGCGCTGCGCAAGATGCGCGAATTGGGCGTGGCCAGCGGCGAAGAACCAGAAGCTCCGGAACAGATTGACTTGCTGGCGCGGCGTCCGCGCGCGGTGAGCGGATTCTGAACCGTGACCGTGAGGGAGCGGCGCGTCAGCTTAGCGACATGTCGATGATGTCGAAAGTGAAGCGCTCCGGCGGCAGGCAGGAGAGCGGCGCGGGACTCATGTGCGCCCAGGTCTCAAACGCCGTGGTGGCGACGCTCGAGTTCAGATAAAACAGAAACTGGTTGGAGAAGCAGGAAATCGGTGGTGGCTGGCGAAACGTGAGCCGCATCCCGACTGCCTTCTCGAACTCGACGCGTTTTTCTGTGCTCCCAGCGCTCGGGACCGCCTTGTCCTCCAGCAGCATCACGAAACTGGAGCGTCCGGCGTGTGGCCAGACGTCGGGCCGGAGCAGGTTGCGAAGCTCCAGACGCATGCCGAAAGTCATCTCGCACTGACGGATCCATTCGAGAATGCTATCGCCCCACTGCCATTGCGTGACGAATCGCAAATACTGATCCGTCAAGTTGATGGCCAAATCCATCTTGCGGCGATCCACTTCGAAACCGGCAGCCGGTCCATCGAAAGCGGGCGCGGCGATCATGTCTTCGGCGTCGATCAGGTTATTGGCCATGTCAACCACGCGATCCAGCCGTCTGACGTTGGGGGTGGTGCGAACCAAGAGCGGGGGCAGTTCGTGAGTCTTCTCGCCCGGTACCTCTACGAACTTTCTGTCTCCGACTATATCCATACAACGACCCAATCTCCTTATCGACAACTAGGTCGTAAAGCTGCATCTATATGACGCCCGCCGCGAGTCACCCGTTACCAAAGGGCACCGGCTCAGGCGGAACGAGCACATCAAGTAAGAACAATTCTGCAAGATTTGTTGCTGCTTGTAAAGGGGGTATCGATGGTACTTAGGTCCCTGCGCTACAATTCGGCTTTCCGGTACAGGGCTTTTGTGTACAGGGCTTCATGTACAGAACTTCACGATGATGATGTATTGCGATGTGAGCCTTCCGGTGCCGCTGGATCAGGCGTTCACCTATAGGTTGCCTGAAACCATGCAACCGCGTGTGCGGCCGGGTTGCCGGCTTTTGGTTCCGTTCGGGGCAAGAAAACTCACGGGGATGGTCCTCGCCCTTCATGCGGAAGCCCCGGAGGGGCCGGTAAGAGAAGCCTTGCGGCTGCTCGACGAGGAGCCCGTGCTGGATGCCGAGCTGCTTTCGCTGGGCCGTTGGATCGCGCAGTACTATTGCGCACCGCTCGGCGAGGTTTTGCGGAGCATGACGCCCCTCAGCGGCGAGGTCCGCAAGACCAAGCTCTATTCGCTCACCGACGCGGGGCGCGATACCGCACGACAACTGCTGTTGGGCGCTGACGAAGAAGATCCGGCGCTCACGATCATGCGGTTGCTGGAAGTCCGGCCGCTGTCAGCCTCGTACTTGCAAAAGAAGCTGCCGAACGCGCTCTCCGTGATTCGCTCGCTCGAAAAGAAGGGCTTCGTCGCGATGGAGGATTTAGAAGCGCAGCGCGATCCGCTGCGGGCATCGGCGACCAGGCTGCGCGCGTCATTTCTTGGATCGGCCCAGGAGGGCCTCAAGCTTAACAAACGCGAGCGCGAGCTGCACGCCTTTCTCGAACTGCATCCGGGCACGCACAACCTGGAGCAATTGGAGGCTTCGGTGAAAGGCGCAAGCCAGGCCGCGCGTTCGCTGGCGCGCCGCAATCTGATCACACTCGAGCCTGAGGCGCCCACCGGCGTCTTCACCTCCGAAGCTCCGCCGCGGACACTCAATCCTCATCAATTGGAGGCCTATCAGCAGATCGAAGCAGAGCTGCGTGCCGGGCGGTTTCATACCTTTCTGCTGGAGGGCGTCACCGGATCGGGGAAGACCGAGGTGTATTTGAAGTCGATCGACGCGACGATTGCGTTGGGCCGCAGCGCTCTGCTGCTGGTCCCTGAAATCGCGCTGACGCCCGCCGTGGCTGGACAATTCTTACACCGTTTCGGAGACCGCGTGGCGATTCTCCATTCGGCCTTTCACGACGCCGAACGCGCCGAGCAATGGCGCCGCATCCGCTCCGGTCTCGCCACCGTAGTGGTCGGGACGCGCTCGGGTGTATTCGCGCCGGTCCAGAACTTGGGATTAGTGGTGATCGACGAGGAACACGACCAGAGCTATAAGCAGCAGGAGACGCCGCGCTACAACGGCCGCGACGTTGCCATCGTGCGCGCAAAGGAAGCGGGCGCGGTTGTCGTGCTTGGTTCGGCCACTCCCAGCCTCGAGAGCCGCTATAACGCGGAGCGCGGCAAATATACGCTGATCAAGCTCCCGGAGCGCATCGAACAAAGACCGATGCCGGATGTCGAAGTGATCGACATGCGCCAGGAATTTCTCGAAACCCGCAAGCTCGCCACGTTTTCGCGGCGCCTGGTGGAGACCATCGACGAGCGCCTGGAGCATGGCGAACAAACCATGCTGCTGCTCAATCGCCGCGGATTTTCGAGCTTCGTCGCGTGCCGTGCCTGTGGCGAACGCCTGGAGTGCGTCAACTGCGCGGTCACGCTCACCTATCACCGGCGCGATCGCCGCATGCTGTGCCACTACTGCAACTATGCCGAGAAGATTCCGTCGGTTTGTCCGAAGTGCGGCAGCGAGTATCTGAATTTCGTCGGCACCGGTTCGGAAAAAGTGGAAGAGGAGCTACATCGCGATTTTCCGCGAGCACGAATCGCCCGGATGGATCGCGACACTGTCAGCGGCAAGCGGCACTTTGAAAGCATCTTACATGGGTTTCGCGACGGTGATTTCGACATTCTGGTGGGCACGCAGATGATCGCCAAGGGACACGACATTCCCAACGTCACGCTGGTCGGCATTGTGTCGGCGGACGTGGGGCTCGGGCTTCCGGACTTTCGCGCGGCCGAGCGAACATTCCAGCTTCTGACGCAGGCCGCCGGGCGCGCCGGACGCGGCAGCTTGCCCGGAATCGTGCTGATCCAGACCATCAATCCCGAGCACTACGCTGTCCGTCTCGCGTCAGAGCAAAACTACGATGGCTTTTATCTGAAGGAGATCCAATTCCGCAAACTGATGCGCTATCCGCCGTTCGCCGCGCTGGCAAATGTGCTGGTGCGGAGTCCGAAGCAGGAGGATGCGTTCGCGATGAGCGTGGAGCTGGGCCGCGTCCTCGATCCGGCGCCCGAGGGAGTGAAGGTCCTGGGGCCGGCCGAAGCGCCAGTGCCGAAATTGAAGAGCGAGTTTCGATATCAGCTTTTGCTGAAGGCAGCCGATCGCAAGCGGTTGAACGAGACGCTGCGCGATTTGCAACGCTTCGCGCGGGAACAGAAGTGGCCAGCGACAGCGCTGGTTATTGACGTGGATCCGCTGACGCTGATGTGATGTCAGCAAACTAAAGTCGCCCCTGTTAAGCCGAGGTGCCGGTCCGTGGACCAGCAGGCTGCGATGCGTTGGGCCTTCATTACCGCCAGCCCGTGCGCGTCGGCGAGCGTGAGTTTCTGGTCGGCGAATTTCTTGACGAATGCTTGCGCCTTCCCTAGCTCCAATCCGTCAAAACCAATGATGCGAATTGGCAGTTCCTGGATGAAGTTCAAGAAAGATATGGCCCGGCGCTGATCGTAGCGTCGAAGAAACCAGCCGTGTCCTTCCGCGACCACCAGCGCTGACGTGGTGAGAGCGGGCGGAGCGGAAAATAGCCGCTGGAAGCTTGAGTGGTAACTGTCTGATCGATCTAGGAACGCTATGAATGCCGACGTGTCAACATAGCTCTCAGTCTTTTGAGCCATAGACAATTTCGTCGATGGATGCGCTCGAATGTGGATCGCCCGATTCCACCATGCCCGCATAACGCATCCACGGCGGTTCCTTACAGATCGGCAACCTGTCGCGCACGGCCCGGCGCACGAACTCGGCGACCGAAATCCCAAGCGCCTTTGCTTCCTTCTTGGCGAGGGTGTACTCCTGTTTGTCTAAGCTCACCTGGGTTCTGATCATGTTATCACTCTATCGCTTTATGATAACACGGAGTTCGTTGTCATAGGTCGAATGGGCTGCACTCCCAGAGACCGGTGGTCCAAGGACACTGCGCGTTAGAGTGCTCACGCGCGGGCCCGGAAGAATGATTCCGGCGAGGTTCAGCGGATCGGAATTGGCGATCTCGGGGAGCGCGGCGCTGTCGGGACCAGCGCGGCGAATTGCCCGGAGCAAATCCAAAGCCTCGGGGCGCGCGAACTGTTCGCCGCTAAAACCCGCGACAAAGCGGCCGCCTCGGATTTCCCCTTGGGCCTCCTTGCGGCGCAATACCGTGAGCAGATCGCGCCACGGCGGAGCTAAACTCTCGCGCGCTAGCAGGTCGCGAAACAGCACGCCCCAACGCGCCAGCAACTGATCGGCGAATGCTATAGCGCGAGCCTCGTTCTTCACAACGTTGGACGCATGCCGTACTAGCGCCCAACGCCCGGCGGCATGTCTGGGCCGAGCGAGCCTTCCCCGCCCTTCCCCGCGTCGTCTCTTGGGATCAACCAACGAGCGCAGATTCTCGAATCCGTCGGCAGTCACCAAACCGGCGGCCACCAACTCCCACAGCCCGTCTTCCACTTCGCTGGCCAGCCGTCCGGTAGTGCGCACCAAGTCGGTGAAGAACGACGCACCACGCTGTTCGATTTGCGTCAAGACCTCGCGAGAGGCATGCGAAAGCTGCGGAACCATGGATTCATGATGCGATCCCGCCAGCCAATCCGCGTCCTCGCGCAGGAAGATCGCCATCGGCGCGCTTCGCGTCGGCCGCACACGGCGGGGTTCGAGCGCTTCAAAAGCCGGATGCGGAGACAATCGCGCCCACATTACTTCGCCGGATAGGCACAGCCGATCCAGAAACTCCGGATCATAGCGAGCCACGCGCCGCGACAACACTTCCGATTCCCAAGCCGCGGCCGAGATCTCATAGCCCTGCAATTGCTTGATGATTTGCAGTGTACCGTCCGCGCCATGCAGCCGGCTGCCCAGCATCAAATGCTGCCACTGAAACAGGAAGCTTTGAAACTGCGCCGCGGTGACAGGCTCGATTTCCTTGCGCAACTGGCCAAGCGTGAGGCGATGAATGCGAGCCAGAATGCGCCGATTGCACCATTCTGTTTGGCCCTCCGCTAACTCAGGCGAGAACCGGCCCCGCATCACTTGCCCTTCCGATTCGAGCTTCAGCAGCGCGGCCTCGATCTCATCGAGCGGGAAGGCCAGCGTTCCAGCCAGCGATGCCGCGGTCACAAGACCGAGCGACTCCATCCAGCCTCGCGCCACCGGTGGCACTTCGTTCATCACGGGCAGCCGCTCGGTGGCTACCCAGAAACTTTTCCCGCTCCGCTCCATCACACTGGCCCGGCCCGTGGCCGCTAGCTCGATGAAAAACTCCTGCCACTCTTGCACCGGCGGCAGCGTGATCAGACTGAGCAAAGCATCGTGCAGTTCATCTGCGTCGCGAACATCCGGCCACGATTCCGCGGCCACTGTCGCAATCGCGGCGGGATCCAATATGCCAGCGCCTCCCGATACATCCGTCCGCAGCGTGCGCCGCAACTGGACAGCTCTTGCTCGCCGTTCCTCCAACGGCGCATCGTCGAGATAGGCGTAAGGATTTGCGTTGAGAATCTCGTGCGAGAAGGGCGATGGCTCGGCGTTGTCGATCGCAACTTTACGGATGGCGCCCGATTCCATGCCTTCGAGGATACGTTTGAGACCATCCAGGTCCATCGCTTCGTGCAGGCAGTTATCGATGGTTTCCTCAACTAGCGGATGGTCGGGAATGCGAATCTCGCCGGTCAGGTTTTCCGCGCAAGCCACTTGATCCGGGAACACAGCCGCCAGCAGATCCTCGGCCCGCATGCGCTGGATGGGCGGTGGAACTTTGCGTCCACCCAGGAATCGCGGAAGAGCCAGCGCGCGCGAGGCGTTCCATCGCCACCGGGCCGTGAACATCGGCGCATCCAGCATGGCCTGCGTGAGAACATCTTCGACGGTCTGGGGCTTTAAGAACTCAAACACCAATTCGAGCGGAAAAGCGTGCTGCTCGGTCAGCGAGATGTTGATGCCGTTATCGGTGGCCGCGGCTTGCAGTTCGAAATTGAATGAACGGCAGAAGCGCTTGCGAAGCGCCAATCCCCATGCCCGATTGATGCGCGATCCGAACGGCGCGTGGATCACCAGTTGCATCCCGCCGCCTTCATCGAAGAAGCGCTCGGCAACCACGGTCTTCTGGGTCGGCAGCGCGTTCAGAGAGGCCACGCCCGCGACTACATACGCGATGGCCTGCTTGGCGCCGCCCTCATCCAGGCCGCATTCGTCCGCCAAAAATTGCGTGGCACCATCCCCCAGCCTGGCAATCTCCTCCCGCACATTACCCACGGCTTCCGACAGCTCGAGCGTCCGCCCGGGCGCCTCGCCATTCCAGAACGGCACCGATGGCGGCGCGCCGCGGGCATCCTCCACACGCACGCGTCCGGGCTCCACGCGTTTGATCCTCCAAGAACCCGTGCCGAGCAGAAAGACGTCACCGGCCAGGCTCTCGACCGCGAAGTCTTCGTCCACCGTTCCGACGATTTTGCCGTCCGGTTCGGCTACAACAGAGTAATTCGCGGTGTCCGGGATCGCCCCGCCCGAGGTGATGGCGGCCAGCCGGGCTCCCCTACGGCCTCGTACACGGTGGTTCACCTGGTCGCGATGCAGGTACGCTCCGCTTCGGCCGCGCTGGGTAGCGATGCCATCCGACAGCATCGCGATGATCGCTTCGAAGTGCTTGCGATCGAGATCGCGATACGGGTAGGTGCTGCGAATCAGAGCGTACAGTTCATCTTCCTGCCAATCACGCGCTGCGCACTCGGCCACGATCTGTTGGGCCAGGATATCGAGCGGAGCTGTGGGAATTTCCAGGCGATCTAATTGCCCCGAGCGAATCGCGCGCACCAGGGCAGCGCACTCGATCAACTCATCGCGAGTGGTGGCGAAGAACCGGCCTTTGGGCATGGCGCCGATCCAGTGCCCGGAACGGCCCACGCGCTGAAGACCCACGGCGATCGACCGCGGCGATCCAATCTGGCACACCAAGTCCACCGATCCGATATCGATGCCGAGCTCGAGCGAAGCGGTGGCCACCACCGCCCGCAGATCGCCACTCTTGAGCCGCGCTTCGGCATCGAGGCGCAAAGCACGCGACAGACTGCCATGATGGGGCAGCACGATATTGTCGCCCAGGCGTTCCCTCAAGGCATGCGTGACGCGCTCCGACAGCCTCCGCGTGTTCACGAATACCAGAGTGGTGCGATGGGCGAGGATCAGCTCAGCCACGCGATCGTAAATCTCGGCCCACATCTCGTTGCTGGCTATCGGGCCGAGCTCGTCGCGCGGAACCTCCACAGCCAGATCCATCGCGCGGCGATGGCCGATATCGATTACGCGCGCGTGCGGCGACAGGAACGCGGCAACTTCTTCAATGGGCTTCACGGTCGCCGAAAGCCCGATACGCTGTGGCTTGGCGTCGCTCTCCATAAGTGCATCCAGCCGCGCCAGCGATAGAGCCAAGTGCGATCCGCGTTTGTCGTCGGCGACGGCGTGGATCTCATCCACGATCACGGTTCGGACGGTCTTCAGCATCTCGCGCGACTTGGCGGCCGTAAGCAGGATGTACAGCGACTCAGGCGTGGTCACCAGGATGTGCGGGCGCCGCTTGCCCATTTTTTGGCGCTCGGAAGCCGGCGTGTCGCCGGTGCGAACCGCAGTGCGAATCGGCGAAAACGGGATACCTCGTTGCACAGCTAGCTCCGAGATCTCCCGAAGCGGAACCTCGAGATTCTTGTGAACATCGTTGCTCAGCGCCTTCAACGGAGAAACATATACGACCTCGGTTTCATTCGCAAGCGCGCCGGCGCGGGCAGCGCGCACCAGTCTGTCGAGACAGATCAGGAACGCAGCCAGCGTTTTGCCTGATCCCGTGGGCGCGGAAATAAGCACGTCGCGCCCCGCGCGAATCTCGGGCCATCCCAGGATTTGCGGCTCAGTCGGGCCGGCAAAGCGCGAACTGAACCACTCCGCCACCAGCGGATCGAAGCCCGCGAGTGATACAGTTGTCATTTGCGATTCGGGTGTCACCTGCTATTATTATTAGATCTCACGGGCTGTGTCGCCGGCTAGGGGGATTGCTTTAGTATCAGGACTTCTAGTACTATATTGAACGTGTTCGCAGACTGGGTTCAGGAGAGGCTTGAGGTATTGCAGGGAAATCGTTGTTAAGGTGAACGCTTAAGCGATGAAGATACGACTTATCTTTGGATGCTCACGGTGCGGCTCCATCTCTTTTCGTCGGTCGTCTCACCGGAGCTTCAAGGATTCAATTCTGCGCAAGCTTGGCTTCAATCTCCATCGTTGCCATCTATGCCGCCGCCGGTTCTATTTGTTTAAGCCGCTGGGCCTGCGCGCGTTGTTGATGGCGCTCGACTCGCATGCGAACGGAACTGGGGACGCCAACGCCACAGGCCGGACGTTGGATGCCACGAATACGCGTTGGTTGGCACGCCCGGATTCCAACGTCTAGCTCTGCGCCGCATACAGCGCCTGCATCGCAGTCAGCAATGCAGGAACGCTCACCCCGGCAGCGGTGAAGGTCGCCGTCACATTCACGCCGCTGGCATTATAGGCTTGCGCGTTGGTCTGAATCACAGCGAGTTTCTCGGGTGTCCCCCCATTGATGCTCACTAGCGCCGCAAGCGAATCGTTGGCGTCGGTAGTGACCGGAAGCGTAATCGTGAACCCAGGAAATGCGGCGGCGATAAGCGCCCAATAGCTGACGGTACCAAAGGGCGTTGCGACAACATTGTGGATGAAAGTCCCACGCGAATCGGTGTACTCGGCGCCATTGGGGTAGGGCGTTTCGTTGGCTCCCGGCGCATCGTAATAGTCGGGCGTTCCGGTCATCTGCGCACCGACGGGGTCTGTGGGAGCGGGTGGTGCGGGTGGTGGAGGCGGTGCTGGTGGATTGAATGGCGGATACCATGCGGCGAGCAGCGCGGACACATTCGCCCCCGGAGCGAGGAGCTGCGTCATGGGGGGCACCGTGATCCAGCCCGCGGGTTTTGTGGTGGGGTAGGGCCCCAAACTGTATCCGGGGTATGGCGTGATACCTGGCAACGAATACTGACCCTGTGCTCCCAACGGAATCTGAGTCGCGTTTGGAGCCCAGGTTTCGCCGGTGGCGGACAAGGTTGAGAAGACCGAATACGGATCTCCTCCGATACCGACCGAAAGCAAAAAAGCGCCGTATCCCCGGGCAATGAGCGATTGGAACTGGGCCAAGTACTGCGGAAATGGCATGTTACTGACTAGCGTGAGTACACCGGGGTTACCTATGTACACAAAAGTAAAAAGAGCCTGCACGGGCGTTGGAAGACTCGCGACGTAGGCGACATTAAACGCTTGCTGGACGTTGACGGGGATGGTGGGATTAGTTGGATTCAAGATTCTTCTCCTTGCAGCGTTTGCTCGCAGCTTGGCTTACGAGAAAAGTCTAAAACCGGGAGTGGCGCGGCGACGGGGCGAAAGGGCGGAAAGGCTTGAAAGACGCGGGGGAAAAAAATTGGAGGGGCTGTGACTGCTAAATCGCTTCCAGGGTAAGATTTGGTGGGCGCGGCAGGACTCGAACCTGCGACCTCCTGCGTGTGAAGCAGGCGCTCTAACCAACTGAGCTACGCGCCCGGAACAGAAACTTTTCANNGCCCAAAAACTACTGAAGCTCTAAGGTTGCATATAGACGGCTCCCCCGCCGTCCGATCTGAGTAAGTACGTGCGCGCCGAAGTCCTAGCGGGAATCACGAGTGTGCCTGCGGCCAACGCGGAAGATCCTTCGTTCTTGAAAGGCGCCGGCAGAACTACCAACTGCTGGCGTGAGGACAGTTGAAATGAAGTCGATCGGTAAATATCAGGTAATCGAGCAGCTCGGAGCCAGCGCGGCCGGTACCACGTACCGCGTTCGCGACAGTTTTCGTAATCGGGAATTCGCACTCAAAGTTTTGCAAACCGTTCCCGGGCTCACCGCTGCGGCGAAAGAACAGTTCTGCGGCCACCTGGCCTCCTGCTCCGAATTGGTCCACCGCCATGTGGTCAAAGTCCAGGACATGGGAGAAGTTGAGGAAGGAATATTTGTAGTCTCGGACTGGCGAACCGGGATGGACTTCGAGCGGTTCACGCGGGAGAACCGGGACTTGCCGCTCGGTCAAAAGCTCGCCCTGATCGCGCAAGTGGCGGAGGGGTTGGCGTTCGCACATTCGCGCGAAATCGCGCACGGGGATCTCAAGCCCGGCAATGTCTTCGTGGACGGCGCGCGGGACATTACGATTCTGGATTTTGGGATCGCAAAGTGGCTTGCGGCGTTGCTGGAAGCAGGCAGCCGGCCGGAAGGCCTGGTAGTGAACTATCTGGCGCCGGAACAGGTGCTGGGACAACCGTTCGATGCACGGTCCGACATATTCGCGCTGGGGCTGATGTTGTACGAGTTCGTCTCTGGAGAGTACCCGTTTTCGGCGGCCGCCAGCTTGATTCCGCGCGAAATCGTCCATAGCGACGTGGAGCCCCTGCGACAGTTGGATCCGCACATCCCTGAGCAGCTCGACGTGTTAGTACAGCGGGCTCTGTTGAAGGATCCAACGCAACGCCTCCAGACAGCCGAGGAATTTGCCGCCGGACTCTACCTCGCCGCGCAGGAACTACGGCGCCGGGCTTCGGCAGCGTCTTCAGCCGCGGCCCCCGCCGCACCTCTCGATACACGACAGCCGGCCGATANNGCCGGCCGATACACGACAGCCGGTGGAACGGGTGGCTGTTGAAACACCCGCGCCGGCTCTGGAACCCTTCGTCCAAGCGACGGCGTTTGTCACACCCGCGAGCGTGAATCAAGAGCCGCCACAGCGTGAAGCGGAACAGAAGGTACGCGAAAGGCCGCAAGATGAGACGGGGCCGCCGCAACCCTGGACCGCGCGATCATACGCGAACGCTCCGGTGACAAAGGAAATGCCTGCGTTCCAACGGCAACCGCCGGCGGATCCCGCTCCAGCGCAAGCTGCGCCAGCCCCCGTGGTTGAAACACCGGTGGCTGCCCAACCTCAACCTCCCAACCCAGGCGCGCCGGTTCGAAGGCTACAGGCCAAACAGCCACTGAAGACGGCGGCTCCGGTCCCCGGCAAGATCATCACGAAGCGGGCAATCACCTTGGTGGCCGGACTCATCCTGGCGGTGGCCATCGTTGGCTCGTTCGTTTCGCGCCAAGGCCTGCGGGCTTCCCAGAACAAGAACCCGGCTGCGGTGGTGGTAGCCCAGCCAGCCGCGATCGCAACTCCGGCGCATCCACCGGAAGCCGTCCCACAGGAATCCCCGGCTTCCAAACCCGGCGAATCCGGGCCGGCCGACTTAGGAAACCCCGAATTCTCAGCCAAGCAGACTCTGCATGGCCCGGTGCGGTCACTGTGGGAATCCGGCCGATATGCCGAAGCCCTGGCGCTGGTGAACCAGGTCTTGGTCAACAATCCAGATAACGCCGAGGCGCGCGTCTGGAAGAAGAAGATTCGAGACGCGCAAGAAGCTGAAGCAGCCCTGAAGTAAGGATGAGACGTAAGGACCCGCATGAGACTCAAGATTCTGTCTTTCATTTGGCCTGCCGCGCTGCCCACCGCTCTGATGATGGTGGCGCTGGCCGGGATTCCTCAGGCTGGTATCGCAGCCACCGATCCGAAACCGGGGCATGGCAAGAAAGCCGACCCATTTCTTACCGGCGACCCATTCACTCTCGATCAGGTGCTTTTGCTTTTGAAGCAAGATGCCATCCCCATGCGGCGGCGCAAGGAAGCCATCGAGAACCGCGGCATCGCCTTCCCGCTTTCCTCCGACACGCTCGCCAAGCTTGAATCCTCGGGAGCTCCCGACGAAATCCTGGATGTGATCAAGAGCAAAGGAAAGGCAGCCAACGCGCCGCCCGCGGCTTCCAAAGCCGTGGCGAAGGGAACCCTCAACCTCACTTGCGCGCCGGCCGAATGCCAGGTGAGCCTCAACGGCACCTCGATCGGACCAACCTCCGGGGGTACCCTCGAAGCCACTGGTCTCACTCCTGGCAAGTGGACCGTTGATTTTTCAAGGGAGGGATTCGTCGGAAACCAAAGCTCGGTGACTGTCGAAGCGGCCAAGAGCACGGCCGTGGCGGTAACGCTCGATACCGACCGTGCGGCGCGCGAAGGTTTTGGAACGCACCTGTACCAGAAGATGATCAAAGCCATTGGTGGCGAAGAAGGGCTCAAGGCGCTCGGCTCCGTGCAAGCGGTCGGCAGCACTACCCTGTGGGGCCGCGACGGCAAGAGCGTCCGCTGGACCCTGCTGATGCGCAACCGCGCGGATCGCGGTCTGTTTCAGGCCAAATCAGGCCGCCTGTTGCACGAAGTGACGTTCTCGGGCAGCGAGTTCAAGGCAAGCAAGAACCTCAAGGGCGACGAAGCCTTGGAGTTGCCCACCGATTTCGGTTTGATTCGCGATTACCAACTGCCGGCCCTGATGGCACGGCTGCAAAATCCCGGCTACAAACTGGTGGCGGAACACCCCGATCCGGCCGCCAGCGACGAGTTTGTGCTGTTTGCCGAAGCCGGGACCGAGAAAATATCCGTCGCCTTGGATTCGAACCTGCGGCCCGAACGTGTGAAAATCACCACTACCGCCGGGCTTGGTTCGGCGCTGATCACGTATTCAGACTACGTGCAAAACGGGACTGCCTTCTACCCCAAGACGATGCAGATCAAACCGGACAACCAACAGCAAGGTATCGAGGTTCGCTTCGACACGGTGGAACTCAACCAGAACTTGACGGATCCCGACTACAAACTGCGCGGTAAACCCTTCGTGGATCTCGGAAACTGAACATTCACTATCCCGGGCGGTACTACGCAAAAAAAGTACCGAAGAAAACCGAACCCTTCCGGAGGTTTCCTCGTCTAAACAAATATGATGAGGACACGGGAGATCGAGGCCGAGTATCGCGATACGTTCGAGGATTTTTCCCGGAAGGCGCAACGCGTGCAGGCCCTGACTTCGCAGCAGAATGCTTCGCAGCAGAACGCCGCGCAGCAGAATATCGATGGGAAAGCCTTTGACACCGCGCTGTTCGAGTTGGAAAAAGCGCATTTGGCGTACAATCAGGCACGCGATACTTTCTTGCAATCTCTGCTGCCTGAATCCGCGCTGATGCCGGCCGACGACGATAAAGACCGTACCGCCGACGTTCCCACCTTTGCCGAACTGATTTGGGAAAGCGCCGGACGCCCCGAAGGAACCGCGCAAGAGGATTGGCGCCGAGCCGAGGCCATCGTCAAATGCGCTGTCGCGACGGCGGACTGCGACTAAATCAAGTTGCGCGCGCCGATTGTGCGGCGATCGCTTCAATCTGCTTTATGTGATTCCGATCATGTCCCGCCATGGTTTCGATGATGGTCTGGAACGTCATGGTTCCGCGCTCGGGATGCGTCACCGCTTTCGCCAGATCCGCTGGACTTGCCGAGCGAATCAGAGCGATATTCCACCCACGAACCGCAGAAAACGTAGCCACGGCCGAGCGGGCATCGTAAGTTTCGTAACTGTTGGCCCAACGATCCTGATCGAACGGCTGAATCACGTGATGATCCTCGGCGAGTGATTGCCGCAAGCGGAAGCCGAACACCAGCTCGGTGTCCGCCAGGTGGCACAGGATATCGCGAGCGCTCCATTTGCCCGGCGCGGGCGGCGCTTCCAAACGCTCGGGCCCGATCGTCTCCACCAATTGCGCCAGACGTCGCGGCGTGTCAGAGATCAAATCCAACGGTGTCTTGTCGCCAATGTGGCCTGCATAGGGATTCATGGGATGAAAGTAACACGGCGGCGCGTTAGTTGACCACGCCGTGGCACTTCTTGTACTTCTTGCCGCTGCCGCAGGAGCACAGATCGTTGCGGCCCGGCTTAGGAAGCGCGATCACCGTTTCGGATTCTTCTTCCTCCGATTCGTCGGGGAAAAATATCGGACTTTTTCCATGCAGCATGAGGCGCTGGTCCAGCGCGATACGAACCAAATCCTCTTCATCTTCCCTGAACTCGCCCGCGGCTTCTTCCACCTTTTTCATCAGCGCGCGCACGCGTCCCGTGGATGTTTCGCCGGGAACCGAGAGCGCATAGGCGAAGAGCGCGTCGGTGCGGAATTGGTCGTCTTCGAAAAGCTCTATCAGCCGAGGCGCTTCCGAAGCAAGACTCAAGTATCCGACGCCCCAGATGGCCTGGGTCTTGATGGCTGAATCCGGATCATCCAAGTGTTTCGGCGGGAAGGACGCAAAGCGCCGGTCGAACGACCTTGCCATGGCCTTGAGCGCCTTGGCGCGGCCGCGCGGATCCTGGTACAAGCTCAAAATCGCCTCGTAGACCGCGGGATCGTCGGACTGCTCGGCCAGACCGATCGCCGCACCACCCTTTTCCTCGACGGCAGCCTGGGGATTCGCGAGCACCTGGAGCATCGCGTCGCGCAGTTCCGGCTCATCGTCGAGTTCGCCGAACGCCTCCCAACAAGCCCCGCGCACGGTGGCGTCGGAATCCGTTTTGGCAAGCTCGATCAAACGCGCGCGCGCCGCGTCGGACAACTCCGTGCCTTGATAGCTGAGCGCAACGTCGGCTCGCAGTTTGGCCGAACCCATTTCGAGCATCGCCAGCCGGTCTTGGTCTTCGAGCGCGGCGAAATCAGGCGCCGCCTCTTCGGGATATAACGCCCAGATATTGAACGTCTTGTCGGATTCGGGTGAAGTTTCCGCGGGAGCTGAAAGACTTTCGATAACCGCTTGGATAGGCGCGCGCGAGCGCGGATCGTCGGCGGGAATCTGAGCGAGCGCCGCCTGGAGCGCGGGAATTGCCGCCGGATCACCGTAGATCTCGAGACACAGCGCGGCGTCTTGTGGATCGTTCTCCAGCCGGCGCGTCAACGCTTCCAAGACGCGAGCGTCGCGAACGCGCAACGCCGCCAGCACGAAGGGCACATCGCCGGCGTCGTTCTGATTCAATTCGTCGAGCAGGCCGAGCAAGGGGTCCACGGCCGGAGCCCCCAGTTGGACGATGCTCTCCACCAGATCGTCGGGAACGTCGCCCGTGTTGCGCCGGATGACGCTCACAAAAAACGGCAACGCCTCAACGGTCCGCAAAACGCGGAACAAATCGATCAGCAGCGGATCGAGATCCATCAGATCGTCTGCGTGATCTTCGGACGCGAACCGCGCAAGTTCAGGGATCGACTGCTCGGGGTGATCGAGAATCGCGTGCAGCAGCCGTTGATCTGCCGCGATATATCCATGCGCGGCGGCTTCCAGGAGCTGATAAGCCGGAACCGCTGCGTAGCGTTCCGGCTCCAAGATTAAACGGGGGATCAAATCAGGGCGCGGCAGTTACTACTCTTCCTTTTTGACGACGTTGACCGCGATTTCAACCGTCACTTCGGGGTGCAACCGAACGGGAATCTTGAATTCGCCGAGCGACTTGATGGGCTCCTCCAACGCGATTTTACGGCGCTCGATGGTATAGCCCTGCGCCTCCAGCGCCTCCGCGATGTCCTTGGTTGTCACCGAACCGAAGAGCTGGCCGTTCTCGCCGGCTTTCTGCGAGATGGTGACCACCACCGCCGCCATCAGCTTGGCCAAGTCACCCGCCTCGCCCACCACCTTCGCCTCGCGCCGTAAATGCGCGTGGCGTTCCTGCTCGACAATTTTTTTGTTGGACTCCGTGGCGGCAACCGCCAGCCGCTTGGGCAGCAGAAAATTGCGCGCATAGCCGGACGCCACTTTGACCAACTGGCCGCGCGTACCCAGCTTTTCGACATCTTCTCTCAAGATCACTTCCATGATGAAAATCTCCCTATATCGCCGACGCGAACGGAATCAAAGCGATATTCCGCGCCTGCTTGATGGCTTCGGCCAGCCGCTTCTGATGCGGCGTGCAAACACCGGAGATGCGCCGCGGCACAATCTTCCCGCGCTCGGAAATGAAGGACGAGAGCATGCGCACATCTTTGTAGTTGATGTCGTCGATCCTCTCCACGCAGAATCGACATACTTTCTTTCGCCGGAAATATTGCTTCTTGGTGGCCAGCGCCTTGTCGCCGCCGGTGGGTCGCATCGATCCGCTAATGGGACGTCCGCCTCGTTGTTCAGCCATGTTGGTCTCCTATTCCTTCTCCGCGACTGGAGCGGCCACTGGCGCGCCCGGCATCGGAGCTCCCGGTCTTGGGCCAGTTGGCTCGGCGGCGCCCGCCATTACGTGCTCAAGCGGCACGCTAGGTGCGGATGGCGGTGCTGGTTTGCGAGAGGCGCGCTTTTCGCGCTCCTTCTTGCGCTTCTCGATTTTCTTCAGTTTCTCGTCGATGCGAACGTTCTGGAATTTCATCACCAGGTCCGAAACGCGCAACCGGCGCTCCACCTCGAGCACCGTCTCCGGCTTGGTGGTGAACTGCAGCAATACGTAGAAGCCTTCGTTGCGTTTTTGCACGCGATAGGCCAGCTTGCGTATGCCCCATTTGTCGGACTTGTCCACATTGCCTCCCTGGGAGGCGATGTAGGTGGTCAATTGTTCGATCAGCCGATCGATATCTTCTTCCGGCGCATCCGGCCGGAGAATAAACAGCTCTTCGTAGATCCTCATTCTTCCTCGTTTAAGCCTTGGGCGCGACGATTATATTTCGCCATGGACTTTTCGACGCCTTCAGCGATGATGGACTCCACTGCTTCCGACGCATAGTCCAGCAGCTCATCCAACTCTTGTCTGTGCGCCCGCTTCAACTTCGCGAGCACGATTTGAGCGCCGTCCTTTTCGCGACGGCCCCCATGAATCCCCAGGCGAACCCGGGGGAACTCTTTGGTCCCAACGCAGTGGATTATCGAACCCACGCCGCGATGGCCGGCCGCCGAACCATTCGGCCGGATTCGCACCGACTGCCAGGGCAGGTCCAATTCGTCATAAACCAGAACCAAATCCCCTGCCGCAATCTCATTCTTCACCAACAAACCTTGCACCGACTCGCCGCTCAGATTCATGAAGGTCTGCGGCTTGGCTAGCAGCACCTTCTTGCCCGCCACCGTTCCCTGCCCCACGAACGCCAGGCAATCCTTTCGGCCGATCCGAATCCCGTGGCGATCCGCCAGGCGGTCAACGACCATGAACCCAAGATTATGCGCCGTGTGTTCATATTCGGCGCCAGGGTTGCCCAGACCAACCACCAATTTCTCGAACTCAGGCATTGGAATACAGGGAATACCAGGAATACAAGGAATTCAAAACCGGCCGGCTCCCTCGTATTCCCCGTATTCCTCGTCTCCCTTGTATTCCTTCTCTTCCCAAAGCTACTTCTTCTTCCCCTTCTCGGGCTTTTCTGCTTCGACTTCCTCTTCTTCCTTCTTGCCCTTCTTGATCACTTCCGGCTCGGCTGGCGCGGCAGCCACAGCGCCTTCAACAGCCGGAGTCTCCACAACCTCGGCCTTGAGTGCCACCACGTGCGCGATCACTTGCTCGGGCGGGCTGACCAACGTGATGGATCCGCCCAACGCAACATCACTGGCGCGCAAGTTTTGGCCGATCATCAATTCCCCCACGTCCACCGTGTACAGCTCCGGAATCTCATCCGGCAGGCACTCGATCTCGATCTCGCGCGTGATCACTTCGAGCAAACCGCCCTGAAGTTTCACGCCCTTCGGCTCACCGGTGGTATGCACTCGAACCTTGAACGCGTTGCGCTTGGCCAGATCAATGCGCTTTAAATCGACGTGCAGCAAATTCTCCTTCACCGGATCGCTTTGCCAATCCACGATCATGACCGGCGTATCTTCTCCGCCCTGCACGGACAGATTGAAGATGGTGTTGTGGCCGGTATTGCTGTGCAGAATCTTGTTGACATCCTTGGGATTCACCGAGACGGCCACGGCCGCGCGATCGGATCCATACAATACGGCCGGCGCCAGACCCTTCACCCTTAAACGGCGCGCTTCATTTTTGCCGCGCGACTCCCGCGGCTCGGCGCTTATTGTAATTTCTTTCCTCATCGTTCTTACTCCACTTCTCTTACTTCACCGCGGCGTTACTCCGGCAGACGGCTACCTTGTTCTTGCCAGGTCGCGGCCGGCTATTTTCCTTCTAAATAAATAGGGTACTTACCGAACCATCCTCATGAATGGATTGGATGGCCCGGGCTAACAAAGGCGCCACCGAAAGCGTTTTGATGCGGCCGCACCGCATGGCGTCCTCACGCAAGGGAATCGAATTGGTCACCACTACTTCCTGCAAGCACGATGTCTCCAGCCGCTCCACGGCCTCTCCCGACAATACGGCGTGCGTGGCGCAAGCCCGCACACTCAGCGCGCCATGCTTCAGCAGCGCCTCGGCGGCTTTCACCAGCGTCCCCCCCGTATCGATCAGGTCGTCCACGATCAAACAATGCTGCCCTTCCACGTCGCCGATGATGTGCATCACTTCCGCGACATTCACCTCGGTACGGCGTTTATCGATAATCGCCAGCGGCGCGTTCAAATGCTTGGCGAAGGCGCGCGCGCGCTCCACGCCACCGGCATCCGGCGAAACCACGGTCATGTCCCTGCGTCCGATGGACTCGAAATATTCGAGCATCACCGGCGCGGCGAAAAGATGATCCACGGGAACGTCGAAGAACCCCTGAATCTGAGCCGCGTGCAAGTCCAAAGTAAGCACACGATCCGCGCCGGCCCTCTGAATCAGGTTGGCGATCAACCGGGCGGAGATAGGCATTCGCGGCTTGTCTTTCCGATCCTGCCGCGCGTACCCATAATAGGGTAGCACTGCCGTAATGCGCTCCGCAGAAGCGCGTTTCAGCGCGTCGATCATGAGCAGCAATTCCATCAGGTGCCGGTCCACCGGAGTGCAGGTGGGTTGCACCGCGAAAACATCCGCGCCGCGGACATTCTCGAGAATCTGCAGACGGATTTCCCCGTCCGAGAAGGGTTCCACTTGCGCCGCGCCCAGCGTGCAACCCAGCGAGGCGCAGATCTTGGCCGCCAACGCCGGGTTGGCGTTGCCCGTGAAGATCTTCATCTGCTCGAATCTCATCTTGCGTACCGGTCTTGGGGCGGCCATGTTCGATTTCCAGGCGACACGTCCAACTGCCGCCGCCAGAGCGCCTGGTAGCGGCCGCGGGTCACCATCGCGAAGGGATGCACTTGATAGCTAGAAAACTCTTTCCGGAACCACTCGGCAGCGCGATCCCTCAACTCGCGGCTGGGGAACAATCCGAAAAGCGCGGATCCGCTCCCGCTCATCATCGCACGCCAAGCACCTAATTTTAGCAGCTTTCCTTTGATCGATTTTAGTTGAGGATGTTGGCGAAACACAACCGTTTCAAAGTCGTTCGTCCACGCCCCTTCCAAGTTCCAGGCAACTGCTTGGAACTTGTTGATCATATCAGGCGGAATTTCAGCGAGCACTTTGCGATGCAACGCTCGGTAAGCGGCTGGAGTAGACGAGTGAATTCCCGGCGCGATCAGCAAGCCTGGCCGCGACAGTGCATCAGGCAAGGGATAAAGCTCAGTCCCGCGGCCCAGACCGGCAGCCGTGCCACCCAGCAGGAAAAAAGGCACGTCGCTGCCCAATTCCGCGGCAAGCTCCAAGAGCCTTTCGAACCGCACCGATTTTCCCAGGAGCGCCGGCAATGCAAGTAGCACAGCGGCCGCGTTGCTCGATCCGCCGCCCAAGCCGCCACCGAGTGGGATGCGCTTGGTCAGATTGAATCGCAGGCTACCCGTCGCTCGCATGGATTTCATGAGGCTATCTGCCGCCCGAAGAATCAGATTGCCGGGAATGCTCACGTTGGAGTTCAGCTCCATCCGCGTCCGCCCGCGCTGGTATTCGATCCCAATTGTGTCGGCCAGCGAGATGGTCTGGAAAATCGTACGGAGCTCGTGGAAGCCATCCGGGCGCTTCTGAAGAACCCGCAAATCGAGATTGATCTTGGCTAGCGAACGGACCCGAACGCGGTCGGACATTAGTAGTGAATCAGCGAGTAGACGTCGTGGCTTTTGAGCTTCTCGCGTCCGTGCAAGAAATCCAGTTCCAGCATGAACCCGAGGCCTGCCACCTTGCCATGCAGCGTCTCCACCAGACGCGCCACCGCGGCAGCGGTGCCACCGGTTGCCAGCACGTCGTCGATGATGAGCACGTTTTGCCCGGGCGAAATGGCGTCCTTGTGAATCTCGAGCACGTCGGTGCCATATTCCAGCGCATATTGGATGCGCTCGCGCTCCGCAGGCAGCTTCCCTTCCTTGCGGACCGGAATGAAACCGTATCCGAGCGCGTAAGCGACGGCGGGGGCGATGATGAATCCGCGCGCCTCGATGCCGAGAACCACATCGATGGCGGTGGAGCGATAGTGCTGGGCCAGCGAGTCGATCACGCCCTTGAATCCCGTCGGGTTCTTCAGCAGCGTGGTGATGTCGTAGAAGTTGATGCCGGGCTTCGGGAAATCGGGGACTTCCCGAATGAGCGTTTTGAGCTGATCCATTTAGAGAATTCGTATTGTAACATCGGACCCCGCTAAACTATGTTCATGCCACTGCTCGGTTCCTCTAAAATTGCTGCGTTCAGTGCGACGGCGAACCCCGAACGCGCCAAGGCGTTCTATCGCGACCAGCTCGGGCTCAAGTTGGTCAGCGACGAAAGCTACGCTCTGGTCTTCGATGCGAATGGAACAATGCTGCGCGTTCAGAAAGTCAAAGAGGTCGGCGAGGCGAAATATACAACCTTGGGTTGGAACGTCTCAGATATCGCGGCCATGGTGGACGAGCTTGAAAAAGCCGGCGTGAAGTTCGAGCGCTACGGATTTCCGGGCCAAGACGAAAAAGGCATTTGGACCACGCCGGGCGGCGCCGCGAAGATCGCCTGGTTCAAGGACCCGGACGGCAATATCCTGAGCCTCGCCCAGTTTGCCTAAACCAGTCTCCGCTAATGGTCCTCTCCCAGGCCCTCCGCTGACGGGAGCAGGTAAAATCGCAGGTCAGGCATAGTGAAATCCTTTGGGTTATCAGTCGCGAGGTCCAGCCCGTTGGTAATCGCCACGGCGGCGATCGTCAAGTGCGGAAGAGCTAAAGTCAGGCCTTTTTGTCGCCATTCCCGGTACAGCGCGCCGGTATTTGGCAACCTCCCAGGTCACGGGATAAAAGTCCAGACTGGCGAGGAACGCCTCGGTCCTGTCGGCTTCCTTTGGGGCTCATTCCCACACAGACTTCCCGTGACGTTAATCGGACAGCAGGCAGGTCGAGGCCTATTTGGCTTCCCGTCGGCGCTGGACTTGCTCGTATCGCTTGACAGACTCCTGGCGGATCTCGCGAACCCAACTCGCTGCTCCTCCGGCCAACTCCGGATGGTCTTCCGCCTTCCAAGCTCCCGCTGCGGCACGCAGCGCTTCTCGCTGACGATTGAGCTTGATCTCGCGCTTGGCTAACTCGACCAAGAAGGCAGTGCGCTTCCCGTGGCCGACAATCTTGTCGATTTCCGCGATTACGTCGGGAGGATACGGAACGATGACTCTTTGGCGCGGCATGACTTCTACACTTATCCTGACTTAAGTTATCACTAACTTCGCCAAACAGCCGGCCGCAAACTGAACACCAGCGCGCCCGCCAACGCCACCACCGAAGCCGAGAGCAGCGCCGCATTCGCAATGCCGAAGAACGACGTCGCGACGCTCACTGGAAAATCACCCAAAGGCCGCACGCCCATCATGAGCAGTGTGTTCAGGCTCATGATCCGGCCGCGCATCTTGGCTTCCACCGCCCCTTGCATCAGAGTGACCACCAGCGTGCTGAACACGCTCTGCGCTGCTGCCATCAGCAGTAACATCACGAATGCCGGTGCAAAGCTGCGGGTGAGCGCAAAAATCGCAAGAGCGATCACCCACGCGGCGTTGGCCGACACTAAGAGCGGTCCTTTCCGCCGGTAATCCCCGAACGAGGCGACGAAGAGGGATCCCACTACGGTGCCGATGCCCGATGCAGCGAACAGAAAGCCCAGCCCCGTCGCCCCGCGATGCAAAACGTTCGTGATAAACAACGGAACCAGCAGCGCCTGCGAAGGCGCTACGAAGAGCAAAACGGCGTAGACCAGCACGGCCGCTGAAACCGCTGGCCGTTTTTGGATCACTGCCAGCATTTCCCGCACCGCCGACCAGGTTCGCGAAGGGCCCAGCGATCCTGTGGGCGAAGCAGCCAACTGCGGGGGCAACAAGAAAAGAGCGGCGAGGACAGCAAGATAGCTGCAGCCGTTCAAGGCAAAATCACCCGCTAAACCGGCCACTACGGCCACAGCGCCTCCCAGCGGCGGACCCGCGATGGAAGCCGCATTGAACACCAGCGTCTGCAGAGAAATCGCGTTCGTCAAGTCTTCCGGTGGCGCGAGCAACGGCAATAACGAGGCGCGCGCCGGCTGATCGAAGCTCAACAAAACGCCCGAGGTAAAAGCGAGCACCACCACCATCCACAACCGAACCGCACCAGTCGCGGTCAGCCCCGCGAGCGTGAAGGCCGACAGCATCAGCAGCGTCTGTGTACGAAACAGTAGCCGCCGCTTGTCGTGCCGGTCCGCGAACGCGCCACCCATGGGAGCAAACAGGAAAAAGGCTGACGCCTGCGCGAGCGACACCGTCCCGAGCGCCAGAGCCGAGTTTCCGCTGAGCCGCAACACCAGCAGACTCTGAGCAACAATCTGCATCCAGGTGCCGAGCCCGGATGCCAGCATGCCGATCCACAGCGTCCGGTAATGAGGGTGGCGAAGAGCCCGGAAAGTCCCGAATGCTCGCGGTGAACCGGGGGCTCGATCGGGCATGTTGCGCTGCACTGGGACCTATGATAAGCTGATTGCGACCGGTAACATCGCAGTAAGCTTACTCTTGAGGAGCGCAAAACATGACTTGGCAGACACCGAAAATTGAAGAGATCTCCTGCAGCTGTGAGATTAACTCCTACAGCAACGGCGATTTCTAAGCTTTAAGTTAATGCTGGTGAGGGTTCTCGGCGCGGCCGCTGGCGGCGCATTTCCTCAGTGGAATTGTGCCTGTCAGCAGTGCCAAACGCTGCGATTGGGAACCTTCGCAGGCCAACCCCGCACGCAAGCTCAAGTCGCGATCAGCGAAGACGGCGCCTCCTGGACGCTGTTGAACGCATCCCCCGATCTGCGAACCCAAATCGAAGCAACCCCGCAATTGTGGCCCGTCGGCAGTTCACTACACTCGCCCATTCAGTCTGTTGTGATCACGGCCGCTGAGGCGGACACGGTGGCGGGTCTGCTCTCGCTGCGCGAATTCCAGCCGCTGGACATCTACGCCACGCGTTCCGTATTGCGAATCCTTCGCGAAGACAATAGCCTGTTTGCGCTGCTGGACCGTGTGCCGCGGCAGGCCGCGTGGAGGGAGATCCGGCCTGATATTGAGTTTCCCATCGGACCACTCCGGTTCCAACCGTTTTCGTTGCCCGGCGGTTTCCCCGGCTTCGTGGGAGCAAGCCGTAAATCGGAATTGGTCGCGGACGAGGCTGTGCTCGGGCTCTTGATCGAATCCAAATCCGGCGGACGCATGGCGTATCTTCCTGGCGTGGCGAAAGTCGAAGAGTCGTGGCGCGAGTGGCTGGACGAATGCGACGTCTTGCTGTTTGACGGGACGTTCTGGACCGAGGATGAGCTATGCCGCGTGCGAGGCGGCGGCAAACCCGCTTCCGCGATGGGGCACCTGCCGTTATCTGGCCCATGCGGCTCGCTGGCGGCTCTGCGCGACATCAAATGCGCGCGCAAGATTTTTTTCCACATCAACAATACCAACCCTATCTTGGATGAATCGAGCCCGGCCTATGCGGAGGTACGCGAAGCGGGATGGGAAGTGGCTCGCGACGGAATGGAGATCCGAATATGACTGCAACAGGCAGTCCAGCTACTCTACTGAGCGCCCAGGCGCTAGAGGAACAGCTGCGCGCTGTCGGCGAAGAGCGCTATCACCACCAGCATCCGTTTCATCGCCTGATGCACGAAGGAAAACTGACGCGCGGCCAGCTCCAGGCCTGGGCCTTCAACCGCTACTACTATCAGAAGACCATCCCGATCAAGGACGCTCTGATCCTCGCTCGCAGCGAATCGCCCGAGTTCCGGCGCGCTTGGCGCAAGCGCATCGTCGATCATGATGGTGAGCCGGGCACGCCTGGTGGTATCGAAAAATGGATCAGGCTCGCTGAAGCCACCGGCGTCCCGCGCGATCTGGTCATTTCCGAACGCGGCGTGCTTCCGGCAGTCCGCTACGCGGTGGATGCGTACTTGACGCTGGTCACCAAGCATAGCTTTGTCGAAGCGGTAGCGTCGTCGCTGACCGAAATGTTTTCCAAAAGCCTGATCAGCCTCCGCATGGACCGGATGGTGACGCACTATCCGTATCTCTCGTCGAGCCTCGGATACTTCGAGTCGCGGCTGTCCCAGGCGCCCGAGGATGCGAACTTCGCCTTGAATTGGGTGAAGCAAAATGCGAAGACCCGCGCTGAACAAGACGCGGCCATCAGCGCGCTACGCGCCAAGTGCGATATTCTGTGGGCGCAGTTGGATGCGCTCTATTTCGCCTACGTTGAGCCGGGTTGGCCTCCGCCGGGTGCTTTCCTCCCGAGGTCGATTGAAGGATGAAATGACGGACCCGGCGCCAACACGTATTCCGCGCCTTGCAGCTGGCTGCCGGATGACGCAGTCGACCGATCTAGGTCCCGTGCTGTTGTTGCCTGAGAGCATGCTGCGCCTGACCGGACCCGGCCCGCGTATCGTCGAACTTTGCGATGGATCCCACACGCTCGGGGATGTGATCACGTCGCTACAGTCCGAGTTCAGCGATGCCGACCCCGCCATGGTCCAGCGGGAAGTGCTGGCATTTCTCGCATCCTTGAATGAACGTCGCGCCCTCGACTTCGTATGAGTGACATTGTATGACCTTTGTGCCGCGTGCTCTGATCGCCGAAGTAACCCATCGCTGCCCATTGCGCTGCGTGTATTGCTCCAATCCGCTGGAGATGCGCTCGCGCTCCGGCGAGCTGAGCACCACGGAATGGCAACGCGTGTTCGGCGAAGCGGCGGCATTGGGCGTGCTCCAGTTGCATTTGACGGGCGGCGAGCCATTGGCGCGCCCGGATACGGAACAGCTAGTCAAGGCTGGCCGAGCGGCGGGCTTGTACGTCAACCTGATCACTTCCGGAATTGGACTCGCTGAGGCCCGCTTGGAAGCGCTGGTGACGGCGGGTCTGGATCACGTCCAGCTCAGCTTCCAGGATGCCGAGCAAGCGCAAGCGGACGAGATCGCCGGCACACGCGCGCATGCCGCCAAGCTGGAGCTCGCCCAGCGCATCCGGAAACATCGCATCGCTTTCACCATGAACCTCGTGGTCCATCGCCAGAATCTCGGGCGCTTGCCTCAGATGATCGCGCTTGCCGAAGAGTTGCAAGTCGACAAGCTCGAGATCGCCAACGTTCAATACTACGGCTGGGCTTTCGAGAATCGCGGCCGGCTTCTGCCCACGCGTGAGCAAGTGCAGGAGACCATCGCCATCGTGGACGCGGCTCGCGAGCGGCTGAAAGGCCGCATGCGCATCGATTGCGTGCTGCCCGACTATTACGCGCGCTTTCCCAANNTCATCCCCGGTTTGAGTTTTGATGATGTGCGATCGAAGACGCTGCGCTGGATCTGGGAGGAGTCATCTTCGTTTCAGCGCTTTCGTGGCGACGAGTGGATGCAGGAACCGTGCCGCTCCTGCGAGCGCAAGACCCGCGATTTTGGCGGTTGCCGCTGCCAGGCGATGATGTACACGGGCGACCCTGATGCCACCGATCCAGTCTGCTCTCTATCTCCCAAGCGCGGTTTGATCGACGCAGTGATCGCGGATGTTGCAGCCACAACCAGCGACGCGAAATGGGTGTATCGGATCAATCCCTCAAACGTGCCCGCTTCACGCTAATCGATCAGCCCGTTTCGGACCGCGAATCGCACCATCTCTCCGATGGAATGGAGATTCAACTTCTCCATGATTTTCCCGCGATGCGCATCCACGGTATAAACGCTCAAGTTCAAGGTTCCCGCGATTTCCTTGTTGGTCTTGCCCTCGGCGATCATCTGTAATACCTCGCGTTCGCGACTGGTCAGCAGGTCCAGCGGATCGGTTACGTGCTTTCGGTAGTCGCTCAACACGGCGTCAGAAACGCCCGGGCTCAAGTAGCCTTCGCCTTTGGCCACGGCGCGCACCGCGCTCACCAGATCGCTGTCGATGGAGTCTTTCAGCAAGTAGCCGCGTGCCCCGGCGCGCAGAATCTCGCGCACGTAAACGGAATCCTTGTGCATGCTCAACGCGAGAACGCGCGTTCTAGGAGCCGAAGCCACCAGACGCCGCGTGGCCTCGATGCCGTTCAGCTCCGGCATCGCTACGTCCATCACCACAACATCGGGATGGAGCTGTTCGGCCAGCTCCACTGCTTCACGGCCGTTGCCCGCCTCCCCCACAATCTGCATGTCGGGCTGGGCTTCGAGAATCAGACGGAAACCTTTCCGCACCATCGCGTGATCATCGGCCAGCAGGATCCGCAGCATGTTTAGTTTGTAGCACCCTCCAGCGGCGCCCACAGGTCGACCGCCACGCCGTCACTGGAATTGATTTGAAGCTCGCCACCAACGCTTTGTGCTCGCGCACGCATGCCGACCAGACCGAGGCCGGCCGATCGATTTCCACTGAACCCGTGGCCGTTGTCCTTCACCGTGAGATGCACCCGGCTCCCGTTGCGCTCGAGCTCGATCGCGACGCGCGTGGCCCCGGAATGCCTCGCTACGTTCGTCAGTGCCTCCTGGACAATGCGAAACAGATGCGTCTCGGTTTGGTCGGCCAGACGCTCGTGAAAGCTGGATCGGTAATCGACCTCGATTCCGGTGCGTTGTCCAAAACGCTCGGAAAGCCAGCGGATGCCCGCGTCCAAACCGAAATCATCGAGTATGGTTGGCCGCAGCAAATGCGAAAGTTCGCGCACATTTTGTATCGCCTCATCAATCAGCCCCCGGCAATCTTCCAGGCGCGCCGGATCGGGAGGCGTAGCTGAATCCAGCGCCGTCACGTTGGCCTTGATCGCGGTGAGTGACTGGCCCAGCTCATCATGCAGCTCATGCGAAAATCGGCGAGCGGCAGTTTCCTGGCTTTCGAGCATGTGCCAGGTGACCCGCGCCAAGTCGGACGCTTGCTGCTCCATCCTTCGAAATAGCTGCGTTGTGATCCGCACGGTGAAGATCGCGCACACCAGCGCCAGCAGCAGGCACCCGCCCAGCAGCCCAAGCGATTCGGTGAGCAGTCGCGCCGATCGTTGATCCATGCGCGATTGCGCCGCTACCGTCCGAGTGTAGTTGTTCGCGATCATTTTCGCGACAATCGTCGTCACTTCCTCGTGGCGGCGCAGCAGATCCCGCGAGGTGTAAGTCGGTACATTCTTCCGCACCAGCAGACGCCTGGCTTCGCTCGAAAAGCCTTGCACGGCTGTGCTGAGCTGGTGCCATAGTTCGGCTTGCGGAGTCCCGCTGGCTTCCGCGACGATCCGCTCCACGGCCTGGTCGGCATCGTCCAACTGTGCGAGCAAACGCTCACGCTCGGAAAGCTCGGGCCCGCGCGAGAGCTTATAGAACGCGGCATTTAGGGTATCCTGCTCGCGTTGCAACTCGTCGATCAAGCGCGTGGTCACTAGGCCGTCGTGAACGATCTCGGCCGAGTTTTCCTGGATCAGTTGCGCGCTCTTGAGTCCAATGACGCCCGCGGCTATCAGCAGTGCCAGCACCGCCGAGAAGCCGACAACCAGAACGCGCAGGATCTTGCGGTACGTAACTGGATCGGAATACACGCCATCTCTAGCATCGCTCAGACGGCGCACTTTGAGAATCGCCCGCCCAGGCTATTGCGAGGGCCGAATATGGGTAAACGTCTCTTCGAAGGGCGCTTCTATTTCGGGTGCTTGACGATCTCGTGGAGGTCGTAGACTTCCCCGTCGATCGTAAAGTAGAAGCGCCAATCGCGGTTTACGCGCGCTTGCCAGAGATCGAGGCTCTCGTCGTACTTCTTGGCGTGGAGCGAAGGGTGATTGAGGTTCTCAAGCAGAAGACTGGATTGTTTATCGAATGCCTTGCGGACCTCCGCTGGTGCTGCCGCATACTGCTTAAGGAACCGTTTTGAGTAGCTTACCGTCATTTCCGCGGTTTGCGTTTTGACAGTGCTCGCGGCCGAGTTTTCGCACTTTCCCGGTGAAGCGAGTCGATGAGTTCCTTGTGCGTCTTAAACGGACCATGGGAGCGACCGGCCGCAAAATCCGCCAGGCTCTCGGCGATGCCGCGGTCCACCACCGACTTCGGCGTAAAGGTGATCTTCCCCGCTTCGGCCTTGGCCTCCAGCAAGTCGCCTACTTCGACGCCAACCGCCTCCCGGACGTCTCGCGGAATGACGACCTGATATTTGTTTTTGACGGAGACAAGCGCCATAGGAGTTATACAGTTGAACTGTTCACCTTCCACGATAGCAGGTCCATAAAGTTTCATTCATTAAGATCCGCACTGCTCTCCCCCCGCATTTTGGCGCCCGGAACTCCGGTACGCAGGCTATCGTTGATTTGGGCCTCCGGCCGCAAGATGGTTATGCGAGGCGGAAATGAACCGCTCGCAAAAGGAGAACCAAATGAACAAACTTATTTTCGCCTCTCTTCTGAGCGTGGGAGCCATCCTGGCCGCCCAGACACCGGCCGCGCAAGCCCCGGCGTCCCCCAGCAAGACCACCGCCTCCAAGGCCAAGACCAGCAAGAAGCATCACAGCAAGAAAGCGACCGCGGCAAACAGCAACAGCGCAAAACCCGTTGCCAAGTAAAACCGCCCATCGGCTATATGCCATGATTATCGCGCCCGGGCAGTGAGCTCATTCAACGGCTTGCTGTTCCGGGCGTTTTGCTTACTGAGGCACTATATTAACTGACGCGCTATATTAGAGGCGAGTTGTCGTACATCATCATAGTCTCCGGGCTCATCTCGGTCTCCGTCCTGGCGGCGCAAGACTCCTTGCCTCCGGCGTTGGAGCAGCTGAGGCCACAGTACAAACTCGTGAAACTCTCCGAGGATGCCAACGGGATAAGTGTCGTCCAACCTGGAGCCGTTCTGGTCATCCAGAAGGCCGGAATATTGGGCGTCCCGCCGCTCAAACTTGTTATGTGTCCGGCAAAGTATCAGGACGGTGAGTTGCACGCTCCCGGCGGATTCTGCGCGGGGATGGTCAAGCAGTTCTCCCGTTATTTTCAAAGCGGCGAGAAAGTCTATCCTTTGAAAATCGACGCGAATGTTAAGAAAGAGCAGATCACATTCCGTATTGTCGCCTGTGACTCCTGCAATGGGACCGATCCCCCAACGTTCTTTAAGTCCGAAGTTCAGTTTCAATTTGCGAAGGGTTACTTAGAAACCGCCTCAGCCGCGCAGGTGCAGGATACTATCAACCAAGTCCTGACTATTGACGCCGGCGATGCGAAGCAACCACAAGGCGCGCAACCGCCCAGCCCTCCACCTGCAACCCAGACGTCTTCGCCTGCGCCCATACCTCCTCCGCCACCTCCAGCCGACCAGCCCACCCAAACCATCGAGATCGGCCAGACCGTCGACCAAGTGGTGGCCGCTCTCGGCCAGCCGCAAAAAATCGCGAAGGTCGGCACGAAGCAGATTTATTTCTACAAGGACCTCAAGGTTACCTTTAACAACGGCAAAGTGTCGGACGTCGAGTAACGGGGACGATGCAGTACTCCCTTCCCCCGGACAAGCTGCAACGTGCCGTTGACTACGCGCATGCCGGCTATGCGCTGCACTTTGGAAGCGAACTTCTTAGCATCGCGATTCTGGCGGCGATCATCGTCACAGGGCTGGGGGCCAAGTTTCGCGACTGGGCCGAAGCCGCATCTAAACGCCGTTTCATCCAGGCGATGATTTTCATCCCCCTGCTCCTCATATTCAACGACCTTCTCTATCTTCCGGCAAATATTTACGGACAACATCTGGAATTGAAGTTCGACCAATCCATCCAAACCTGGCCCTCCTGGCTTTGGGACTGGACCAAAACCGAGCTGATCGCTCTCGTATGCGCGATTCCACTCGCGTTCCTTCTGTACGCCGTGATTCGCCGCAGCCCGCGCCGCTGGTGGCTGCACTTCTGGCTGGCGACCCTGCCGGTGATCGCCGCTGTGATGTACCTGGAGCCGATGATCATCGAGCCAATGTTCTACCGCTTCCAGCCGCTCGCGGAGCAACATCCCGTGTTGGTGGATCAACTCGAAGCATTGGTGGGGCGAGCCGGCCTGAGCATCCCGCGCGATCGCATGTTCGAAATGAAGGCCAGCGAAAAAGTGAATTCGTTGAACGCCTACGTCAGTGGATTCGGCGGCTCCAGACGTGTCGTGGTGTGGGACACGACTCTCGACAAACTGACCACACCCGAAACACTATTCGTATTCGGCCACGAGATGGGGCATTACGTCCTGAACCACATCCGGAATTCGCTGCTATTGCTGGCTCTGGCGTTGCTGGCGCTCTTTTGGGCCGGATCGCACATCGTGCGTCGATTGGTTCCCGACGTCAGCGATTGGACGTCGCTTCCGGTGTTGCTGTTGATCGTGGCGATCGCGAGCGCGATCGCCGAGCCGGTTGTGAACAGCTACAGTCGCTGGCAAGAGCACCAAGCCGATCTCTACGCTCTCGAAATAACGCATGGCACCGTACCTACCGCAGCCGCCGCGCATTCGTTCCAGGTGATGGGCGAGATCGGGCTCGATGAGCCAAATCCGAATCCGTTCATCGTCTTCTGGCTGTATTCCCACCCCTCCACGTCGAGTCGCTTTGACTTGGCGCAGAGGTACCGCCAGCCGGATTGAGCGCCCTACCCCGCGATCCAGTGCGGCTGGATCCAACCGAGGGAAACGCTGGTCATTAGCATGCCCAGCACCATCACCACGGCTGCTGAAGCCACCGGCATCCAACGAAAGAACGGATTTCCACTCGTGTTCCCTCCGCCCGGCAAGAGGTTCTTGGCGTAGATCACCAACACGCCGATGCCCATCAACACCAGCGCCAAACCCAGGCTGAAGGAGACCAGCAGCACCAGGCCCAGGCCAACGCGCCGCAGAGCGATTGCAGTGAGCAGCAGCACCAGAGCGGATTCACAGGGCACTAATCCGCCGCTCGCGCCCAGCGCCGCCAAGCCTGACCAGGAGACTTCGTCGGGCATATGCGTGTGGCCGCCCGGGCCGTGCGAATGCGCGTGCGAATGAGTATGGTCATGCGGATGATCGTGGACATGAGCGTGGTCATGACCGTGAGAGTGGTCGTGATCATGCCCGTGGTCGCGATCATGATCGTGTGAATGCGTGTGCCCCGCTCCCCGCACCCGCTTGTACAGCATCCATCCACCAATGGCCACAATGGACAGCCCAGAAATCGCGCCTAACACTTGCGTCACCTTTTGCGGCACCACGTACTGAAACAAAAACAGCGTGGCGAGCCCCAGCAGGAACACGGTGATGGTATGCGTCAGAGTCACCATCCCACCCAGAAAGGCCGCGTGCTTCAACGTCCCGCGCGAGCCCACCAGGTATGCTGCGACTATGGTCTTACCGTGCCCGGGAGTGAGTGCGTGCGCCGCGCCTAAAGCAAACGCAATGCCGATGGCCATCGCGATCATCCACGGTGTCAGCGCTTGCTGGTGCAGCAGCCGGGTGAGCGGCTCGGTTTGCGACGCGCCGCCCTGCAATAGACCAAAAAGCAAAATCATGCCACTAGCATTCTACCGCCCTGGGCCGTTACCAAACCCGGCACGGCTGCGAGTGCATCATGGGCTGTCCCACACGGCACGCAAATGCTTTCCCGAACTCCGGCAGGTTGGACACGACGCCATTGATCCGGTACTCATCGGGTGAGTGCTCATTCGTGATGGCATTCATCCGCTTGCTCTCCGCGCGCTCGTCGCCGCAGGCCCACTGCGCCACACCGATAAAGAAGCGCTGGTCCGGCGTGAATGCATCAATAGGCTGCAGGTCTTGATCCTTCGTGGCGCTCTTCCACGCCAGGTAGGCCAGCCACGTGCCGCCCAAATCGGCGAGATCCTCGCCCAGCGTGAGCTTGCCGTTGATCTTGATGTCGTCGATCACGGTGTACTGCGAATATTGATTGGAAACGCAATCGGCCCGTTTCTGGAACTCCTCGGCGTCGCTCTTGGTCCACCAGTCCTTCAGATCGCCTTTGGCGTCGAACTGGCGGCCTTCGTCATCGAACCCGTGCGTCAGCTCGTGACCGATGGTCGCACCGGTGTTGCCGTAGTTCGGCGCGTCGTCCATCTTCGGATCGAATAGCGGAGGTTGCAGCACGCCGGCCGGGAAGTTGATGTCGTTCATCTGTGGATTATAGTAGGCATTAACCGTGGGCGGCGTCATGCCCCACTCGGTGCGGTCCACCGGCTTTCCGATTTTGGCGAGGTCGCGCCGGGTCTCGAACAGGGTGGCGTGCTCCACGTTGCCGAAATAGTCATCGCGAGCGATCTTGATGGAGCTATAGTCCCGCCACTTGTCGGGATATCCGATCTTATTGACGATCCCGTGCAGCTTCTCGAGCGCCCGCTTCTTGGTTTCCTCGCCCATCCAGGGCAGTTGGTTGATCTCGCTTTCCATGGACGCTTCAATCCCTTTGGTCATCGTGAGGGCGCTCTGCTTGGTGGAAGGCGCGAACGTCTTGGCCACGAACACTTGACCCAGGGCCTCACCCAGGTCGCCATCCACGCGCCGCACGCAGCGCTTCCAACGCGGCGGCATCTGTTCCAGGCCGCGCAGGTACTTGCTGTAGAAATCGAAATTGGCGTTGTCGAAGGATGCGGGGAGCAGCGCCGCTTTGGCGTGTACCAGATGCCAGCGAAGATACGTCTTCCAATCGTCCAGCTTGTGGGCCTTGAGCAATGTCTGGACTTCTTTGAAATAAGCGGGTTCCGTGACGTTGAGCACCGAAGTGTCCGGCGCTTCGGATGTTTTGAAATAAGCCTCCCAACGGAACGCGGGCGTCAGATCCTGTAACTCGGCGGGAGTCAGCTTGTGGAACAACTTGTAGGGATCGCGCTTCTCAACCCGTGTGAGCGAGGCCTTCGCCAGCTCCGTCTCAATCCCCATCACGGTCTGCGCGTGCTTCTTTGCCGACTGCGGCTTTTCACCGAGCAACTCGAACATCTTCTGGACGTGCTCCAGGTACTTTTGGCGAATCTCTTGGGATTTCGGATCGGTTTTGGTGTAGTAGTCGCGATCCGGAAGCCCCAGGCCGCCGGCGTCGAGGAACGCAATGACGCGGGTAGAATCCTCAAAATCCTGATTCGATCCGAAGCCGAACAGCATGCCGCCGCCACCCATGGCAAGATGCTGGCGCCCCAGGTATGCGGCTAGATCGCCCATCTTGCGCAGCGCTCGGATGGCGTCGAGCTCGGGTTTGAGCGGAGCTATTCCTGCCTTCTCCACCGCAGGCTGGTCCATGCAAGCGGCGAAGTAGTCGCCGATCTCGGTTTCCACCGAGCTCCGGCCTGCGCTCGGCTTGGATGCGTCCACCAGCAGGCCCCACAGGAAACGCTCGTTGTCCTCGCTGAGCTTTGAATAGACATCCCAGCGCGCCTGATCGGGAGGGATTGGGTTCTTCTTGATCCAACCGCCGCAGGTGTAATGATAGAAGTCGGTGCAAGGATCCACCGAGCGGTCCATCGAAGAAATGTCCAGGCTCGGGCTATACGGGAGCGCGAAGAGCGGCGCATCGCTGGACTGCCCCAACAGAAGGCCAGCCGCGCAGGGAACCAACAGCAATAAGGATGCGGATCTCACAGTGTTATAGTAAAACACGAAGTGATCCAGGATGTTCTGGGAGCCTTCCACGTGAAAACCCATTTCCGAACTTGTTTGATTTCGGCGGCCGCGCTGGCGGCCTTATTGGTCTTTGCCGCGGCGGCCTCCGCGCAGTCCGATTCGGTAGCCCCGCCGGTAGTCTCGCGTGATCAACCAAACACCACCGCCTCTTCCGCACCCATCCCGCGCACGGCCGACGGCAAGCCCGATCTTACCGGTGTCTGGGACATTCCCTACGTTCCCGATATGTCGAGGGGCATCGGCCCCCTGCCCTACACGGCGTGGGGCGAAGAGAACTTCAAATCTTACGATCCCGCGAAGTTCGATTACACCGCGCACTGCTTGCCGGCTGGGCTGACGCGGCAGATGAACACGCCCATGCCGCTCGAGATTTTCCAAAGTCCCAAGCGCGTTGCAATTCTGTTCGAGGCCTGGAGCACTTTCATTGTGATTCCCACCGACGGCCGCGATCATCCGAAGGATCCGGATCCCACCTGGATGGGTAATTCCGTTGGGGCTTGGGATGGCGACACGCTGGTGGTGGATAGCATCGGGTTCAATGACAAAACGCGTCTGGACACTTTGGGCCATCCGCACAGCGACCAATTGCACGTGATCGAGCGATTCAGCCGGGCCGATGCCACGCACCTGGCATACGAAGTAACTGTCGACGACCCGAAAGCCTACACCAAACCGTTTACCAACAAGCGCGCCTTCACGCTAAAGCCGAAGTGGGAGCTGATGGAATATTCGTGCGAGGAGAACAACAAGGAAATCACCGAGCACCTCGTGAAGTAAAGGGATAACTAAAATGAAAGCCACATTTGTTTTCGCGGCGAGCGCTGCTTTCCTCCTGAGCAGCTTGCCCGTGTTCGCGCATCATTCGTTCGCGGCGGAGTTTGACGTCAAGCAGCCCATCACGTTGAAGGGAACCGTGACCAAAGTGGAATGGACCAATCCACACGTCTGGATTTATATGGATGTGGCGAACGAGAGCGGCGCTGTGGAGCATTGGCAATGCGAGAACGGTGCGCCCAATGCCCTGGCCCGCATGGGCTGGACCCGGCATTCGCTCAATGTGGGCGACAAGATCACGATAGAAGGTTTCCGCGCCAAGAACGCCGAGAACACCGCCAATGCGCGCCAAGTGACCCTTTCCGACGGCCGCAAGGTGTTCAGCGGCTCGGCTGAGGACGGCGGCCCAGGCAAAAAAGACGCCGGCCAATAGTACAGCCTCACTGAACCAACCATGCCAGAACCAATCATGGACTTGGCCCATCTGGGCCATCTGGAGATGTTGACACCCAAGCCGGAGGAGAGCCTGCGGTTTTTTATCGACGTGCTCGGCATGACCGAGAGTGGCCGCGAAGGCGATTCGGTTTATCTGCGCGGTTGGGACGATTACGAGCGCCATACGTTGAAGCTGACAGCGTCCAAGCTACCGGGCATGGGCCACGTGGCTTTTCGCGCACGGAGTCCGCAGGCGCTGGAACGTCGAGTCGCCGCGCTGAAGGGCTCGGGCTTCGACGTCGGATGGACCGATGGTGATCTGGCGCACGGCCCGGCGTTCGTCTGTCAGGATCCCGATGGGCACAAGATCGAGCTGTACTACGAAACGCAATGGTATCAAGCGCCGCCCGAGCTAAAGCCCGCGCTCAAGAATCAGGCGCAACGCTTCCCCGCCCGCGGCGCCAACGTGCGCCGGTTGGACCATTTCAACGGACTGGCCGTGGACATCGAGGCCAACCGCACGTTCTTCGAAAACTATCTCGGCTTCCGGCTTACCGAGCAGATCGTGCTGGACGACGGCTCGGAAGCCGCCATGTGGATGAGCTGCACGAACAAGAGCTACGACTTTGCCTACACGCGCGATCACACCGGCACCAAGGGACGCTTTCATCACGTGACCTACGCAGTGGACTCGCGCGAGGACGTGCTGCGCGCCGCCGACATCTTCCTGGAAAATGGCGTGTATATCGAAACCGGGCCGCACAAGCACGCTATCCAGCAGACGTTTTTTCTTTACGTGTATGAGCCCGGCGGGAATCGGGTGGAGGTTGCCAATGCCGGAGCGCGCCTGATTCTCGCGCCCGACTGGAAGCCGATCCGCTGGACCGAAGCGGAGCGCAAGAAAGGCCAAGCCTGGGGATTGAAGACCATTGAATCGTTCCACACCTACGGCACGCCTCCGGTTGCCGAGCCGCGGCCGTAGTTCGGCTTGCCGCAAGGGAGCCGGTCACTAAAACGTCAGCGAAATAGAAGCGTCCAACTGGTTCTGAAAAGTGTGCGTCGTCAGATTGTCAAATACCTGATCGATCCACCGCGTGTAGCGGACTTCCGGCACCACGTGGATGCCGAACGCGTCGATGAACTGAAGTCCAATGCCCGCTACCATCCCGATCCCCGAGCGATGCGCGGGTACCACCGGTGTTAACGTACAGCAGGTGTTCACGCCGACATCGTCCGTGGTATCGGTCGAGGTGCGAATACCGTTCGACCACCGCCATGCTCCGCCGCCCTCGGCGAACCAACGTGGGCCATTCGCGCGCTTGGCGCCGCTGTAATATCGCACAGTTAACGGGAACTCGAAGAAACGCGCGCGGGTGTCCTCGTGAGTAATCGTACCGCTGGTGGTCGAGGAGGTTACACCGTTCAAGATGGTGGTGGTCGTGGTCGTGACCGTGCTGGTGAACTGATATCCGGCCTTGCGCATCAGCGCACTGATATCTACGGAAAAATGGTTGGTGATACGCACCTGTCCCGTGAGGCCGTATCCGATTCGCTCGGACGCAGCCTGGGTTTGGTTCTGTGTGCCGACGGTTGAGGAGTTATCCACCGTGCTGGTCCTTCCAGGGATGAGACTAAAGCCGAGCACCGTCAAAGTAACGCCGCCGGTAATGCGGCGGCCAGTGTCGTTGATATCCAGCGCTTGTGATGAGGAAGACGTCCCAGTGCTCGGAACCGTAGCCGGAGGCTGCGGAGGGTTTTCCTGCGGAGCTGGTGGTTGGGCCGGCTGCGCTGGTTGAGCTTGCTGGCCCTCGGCGCAACCCAAACATAGAACGAGGCACAAACTTAGAAATGCAAGCGTCTTCAGACGATCCTCCCGGTGGATGTTTGATCGGGGTTCGATTCAACCCTACTCATCCTAATACGGACCGGCACCTCGGCGCGAGTACAGCATTCTTTCGGTCTGCCAAACCTTACTCATATCAGGGCCTTTACTGGCGATGGAGCGCGTCACTCGTATCGTAAGGCGTCACTCATATCTCAAGGCTTCGGTGGGATTGAGCTGCGAAGCGCGGTTAGCCGGCAGCATTCCGAAGATCACCCCCACCGCCAGCGAGACCCCGAAGGCCACAAAGACCGACGTCACCGAGATGGGCACGCGGATGGCATCGGTGAAGAACCTCACGCTCAATGGGATTGAGATGCCAACCAAAATCCCGATGACGCCGCCGGCCATGCTGAGAGTGACAGATTCCGTGAGGAATTGTTCCAGCACGGCGTGCCGCGACGCGCCCACCGCCATGCGCAGGCCGATTTCGCGCGTGCGCTCAGTCACCGTCACCAGCATGATGTTCATGATGCCGATCCCGGAGATGATCAGCGCGATGGCCGACACCAGGATCAGCACAATGGTCATGACCAGCGCGATCCGCTGCGCTGCCTCGAGAATTGCAGTCAGATTTTCGACGTCGTAGCGCACTCCGGAGCGATGCCGGCGCTCGAGCACTTCCTTGATCGCGGCGGTCAGCGGCTGCACATCGGACGCTTCCCGGGCTTGGACATACATCGAATCGATGCGCTCCACCGGCATCACATACTTGATGACGGTGATCGGCATCAGGACCGTCTCGTTGGTGATTTCCGAGATCCCGAACGTGCTGGTCCGCTCTTTGAAAGTTCCCACCACCGTGAACTGCAACCCGTACAGCTTGATCACCCGGCCCACGGCGCTTTGCACGTCGCCGTAGAGCCGCACCGCCAGCTTCTCGGTGAGCATCACTACGTGCTGGCGGGATTTCACATCGCTTTCGTCGATGAAATGCCCCGAGAGGAGCACCATGTTTCGAACCGTTGGATAGTACTCATCAGCGCCGACCACGGACACATCTTGCTCTTTTCCATTGATCAACAGACGGCCGCCATTGTTCATCACCCCGGTGGCCGCGGCGATACGCCCGCCGAACTGCCGGCGAACCGCGTCCACATCGGCCCGCTTGATGAAGTCGGCGTCTACGCTCGTCGCGGTATTCGTGCCCGCTGTGTATTGCGCGTAGATCAGATTGGAGCCGACGCCGCGAATTTGATCGAGGATGTAATCGCGGCTGGTAATCGAGATGGTCACCACCAGAATGACCGACGCATTGCCGATCACCAAGCCGAGCCCGGTGAGGAAAGTCCGGAATTTATTGGCGCGCAGGGCTTGCAGGCTGAACCGCAGCGATTCGCCGAAATACATCAGGCCCCGGACGCTTCCCTGAAGAACTGCACGGCTTCGATCAGCTCCCTCGCGCTCATGAGGCCCCGGTTCAATTTCCATGATAACCTAGCGCCCCAAACTTGCCTCGCAATGTGGAGATCCATCGTAGTATGCTGAGAATGAAAGTTTAACTCCTGGGGAGGACAACGTTATGCTCGCTCGGTTCCGCGGGTACATTTTCACTGGCTTTTGTTTCTTGCTCTTCGCCGGCGCATCGTGGGCGCAGATTTCGGCGATCGAGGGCGACGTCAAGGGTCCGGACGGCCAATTGCTCAAAGGGGCCGTGATCCTCATCGAGCGCCAGGACATGAAAGGCACCTACAAAGGCGCCAAGACCGACAAAAAGGGCCATTACATCTACAACGGGCTGCCCTTTCCGGGCACCTACAACGTCAGCGTCTGGGTGGACGATCAGAAAAAGGACGAGACCAAAGGCGTGAAGACCCAGTTGGGCGATCCGATCAACATATCGTTCGATCTGAAGCAGAGCGCCGCGCAGCAGCACTCGACGCAAGCCGCCGTTGCCAGCGGCACCGCCACGCCGGAACAAGAGCGGGGCATGAGCAAGGAGCAAAAGGAGGCGCTCGAAAAGCAGGCCAAAGACAACGCTGCAATCATGGCCAAGAACAAAGCTCTGAACGACACCTTCAATACCGGCAAGGATGCGCTGGCAGCGAAGAATTATGACGCCGCCATTGACTCCCTTCAGAAGGGCACCGAGATGGATCCCAACCAGAACGTGATTTGGGCCAACCTTGCGGATGCTTACGTGGGACAGGCTGGCACCAAGACCGGCGCCGACCAGCAAGCGGCGCTCGACAAGGCCGCCGAGGCTTATGGCAAGGCTATCGCGCTCAAGCCCGACAACGCGGGGTATCACAACAACTACGCACTCACGTTAGCTCGTTCCAAGAAGTACGACGAAGCGCAGGCGGAGTTGACCAAAGCTGCCTCGCTTGATCCTCAGAGCGCCGGCCACTATTACTACAATCTCGGCGCCGTGTACATCAACGCCGGGCAGTCCGGCCCGGCCGAGGCCGCGTTCAAAAAGGCGGTCGACGTTCAACCCGACTATGCCGACGCACAATTCCAATACGCGACGGCTCTGTCGGCCCGCTTGACCACCGATAAGGCCGGCAAAGTGATTGCGCCCGATGGAATGAAGGAAGCCTTGGAGAAATATCTTCAGCTCGAGCCCATGGGACAGTTCGCCGATGCCTCCAAGAGCCTGCTGCAAGCGATCGGCGCGACCATCAGCGCCGACTACAAGAAAGGACCTGCCAAGAACAAATAACTTAGAATCACAATTCGACGAGCGTACCCCTGGGCGTTTGCGCCAGCGGACGAAAGCTGCCCTCGTCAGGTGACAGCATACATGATGGATACGACCAATGTCCTGTGGTACAGCGAGATAAGTGTTGAGTTCTTGTTCTGTTTGTATTTGGTTTGGACGCGATTGGCGAAAACCTACCCCACGTTTACTGCGTGTCTGGGTTGTGATGTGCTCCGGTGTCTCGCTGCGATCTATTTCATGAGAGGCGCCGTCGGTGCACGGCTGCCCCTCTCTTATACCTATTTCTGGCTTTGGTCCGAGCCGTTCTGGTTGCTGCTTCAGATTGCGGTTGCTCTAGAGGTGCATACGAGGATATGGAAGGAGCACACATCCGTCCTCCGGCAGACGCGGCCGCTTCTGCTATTCGCACTCGCGACAGCCCTGGTTGCTGCTGGAATTCCAGTGAGATCCGAGGCCATCCACGCAGGGTCTTCGCGGTTAATCCTGGTGATGCACTTTGGAATTCAGGCAACCCGCTACATATCCAGCGTCCTTGCCATTTTCCTGCTTCTTTCCGCCGTTCTCTTCTTTGTCGTCGTGGACAACGTCCGAACGAGTAGCGTGTTCCAGCACGAAGGATTGATGGCGGCCTACTTCGCCATCTATGCCATCGCGGCCTTCCTGATCGACATGCGCTGGGTCAGAACCACTCTTGTAAACGGCTACTTTGTCTCGGCAATCACGCTCTGCTTTGTGGCGTGGTTTAGCGTATTCAAGCCACGGCCCCTGGCGAGTTAGTGAACAATCTTGCGGCAGGGTGGCTAGCGCCCCGCCGCAAGACTCGCAACTTAGTTGGTGGGGGGTGGACACTCCGGCGGGCAAGTAGGAAAAGGAACGGCGTTAGTGTGCGAAGGCGGCATGGCCTGCAGGGCGATAATTCCGGCGGCGGCGAGTGCGAGCCAGAGAGATAAAGTCAGCTTGTTCATTTTGTTTCTCCTTGTAATTAGTGGTCCCGCAGCCCCGCAATAAGGCGTGCGGTCCGTGAATTCAGACGAATTCGGATCAACACTATCAAAACCATTATCCAAGGAGTGATAGAACTAAAGTTCTGGTACGGTCTGTTAGTAATGGGGCGACAGTGGGGCGACCTTGCTCGCGGTCACCAGCGATCTTCGAGTAAGTTCCTGGCGGGCTTCCGGGCGATCAACGGCCGGTTCAGGTATTGAATCAGGGGCGCCATGGCGCGGAATCGCGTCACGATCTCGGCTTGGAGCTTGGGCGTTGTGGCTAGACCGGGATCAAGCGTCACGTCCAATATCCAGTCTTTCATTTTGATGAAGCCGGCCGCGGGATGTTCCGGATCGAAACCTTTTGGAGATCGGGTCAAAGCGTCTCCCCGCAAGCTGCCTGTCAGTTTGCGCGCCTTCTTGTCGGCCAGAATCCGGTTGAGCTCGGCATGTGTCTCCGCGATATGATTGCGCACCAATAGCATCACTTCGCGATCCGGATGCCAGATGCCGGCCGCGACTTCGATCACGTCATGAGAAACGCTGAAGTAGAAGCCGCCGGCGCCCAGCCGTTCCCCGCCCCGGCGGGCGAAAGACGCCGCGATATGCGTCTTGTACGGCGTTTTGTCGGCGCTGAAACGCGTGTCGCGGTAGATGCGAAAGACGGCGCTCTTCGGTTCCGTGACATAGTCGGGCGCGAACTTGGCCAGCTCCGCGTTGATCGCGGCGACCAGCTCCAGCATGGGCGTCTTCACGTGCTGTTCGAACAGGTGCTTGCGCGGCTGAAACCACTCCCGGCGATTGTTGCGCTTGAGACTGCGAAAGAACTTGACCATCTCTTCAGGAAAACCAGCAAAGGCAGTTCGCACGGAATACTCCTCTATAATTTGACCAGATGACCGTTCGGAAAGAGATTATCGATCAGCTTGCCAGTACTCCCAATGTATCTGTGTCCGAGGGAATGCTGCTGAGCGATCGTACGCGGTTTGGAATCGGCGGGCCAGCGGAGCTATACGTGGAGGCCGCTTCCGAGCCGGCTCTTTCCGCTGCGTTGCGGATCGCGCGGTCGAGCGGGGTGAACTTTAGCGTTATCGGCGCGGGAACCAATCTGATCGTCTCAGACGAAGGCTGCGACGGCATCGTGCTGCGGTTCACAGCCAATCGGATTTCGAGCGACGGAGCAATGCTACGGGCGGAAGCTGGAGCGGAATTGCAAGCGCTGGTCGATTATTCGATCGAGCATGGGCTGCGCGGCCTCGAAACGATGACTGGCATTCCGGGATCGGTGGGCGCAGCCATCTACGGCAACGCCGGGGCGTATGGACATTCGATCGACGAACGTGTGGAACGAGTCCGGATTCTGGATAGCGATGAAGTGCGCAGTTTCACCGCGGCAGAGTGCCAATTCCGTTATCGCGAAAGCGTCTTCAAAGAGCGGAAGGACTGGATCATTCTGGGCGTGGAATTGCACATGACACCGGCGCCCGCCTCCGAACTGCGCCAGACCGCGGATGAGATCCTGAAGGTTCGCCTGGCCAAATACCCGGCCGCCATGAAGTGCGCGGGAAGCATCTTCAAGAATCTGATTCTCGCCGAACTGCCCGAAAGCGTTCGCCGGCAGATTCCGGAGCGGGTGATCCGCGAGGGCAAGGCCCCCTCCGCCTATTTCCTGGAGCAGGTGGGCGCCAAAGGCATGCACAGCGGCAGCGTGCGCGTGGCGGATTATCACGCCAACTTGATCTATAACGAGGGCGGCGGCACGGCCTGCGAATTGCGCTCGCTGATTGACGAGCTGAAGTCGCGCGTGCGCGAGAGGTTCGGCCTGGAGCTTGAGGAAGAAGTGCAGTATATAGGTTTCGGCACGGCGACCGATTGAGTATTATGCTAAAGATCATGCGATTTTCCAGCCTGTTTGTCTGCGTGCTGCTCGTGCCGCTCGCTCTGGCGGCCGATCGTCCGGCGGCACCGGTGATTGTCGAACTATTCACCAGCGAAGGCTGCTCCAGCTGTCCCGCCGCGGACCGCTTGCTGGCCCGTTTGGAGCAGACCCAGCCCGTCCCCGGCGCACAAGTGATCGCAATCGAAGAGCACGTCGACTATTGGAATCAGCTTGGCTGGACCGATCCGTTCTCGTCGCCGCAATACCGTGCGCGGCAGAACGACTACGCAATGGCTTTTCACGCCAGCAACATCTACACACCCCAGATGGTGGTGAACGGTTTGGTCGAATTCGTGGGCAGCGACCAGAACCGCGCGTATAAAGAGATTGGAGCAGCGGCGCAGGCCGAGACAACTCAGATTGAACTTGGAACCGCGCCCAATTCCAAGGACCCCGACCTGCTCGACCTCTCGATGCGTCTTACCACTCCCAAGACCGCCAAGTTGCGCGACTCCAACGTGTACCTGGCGGTCACCGAGAGCAGCTTGGCGACCTTGGTGCAACGCGGAGAAAACGCCGGGCATACCGTGCGGCACTCCGCTGTGGTCCGCAGCTTTGGCGTCATCGGGAAGCTGGATGCGAAGGGCGCGAACGGCGGCCAACTGATTTCCACTCTGCGCCTGCCCCATGAATGGAAGCGTGAGAACTTGCGTGCAGTGGTGTTCGTGCAGGAGCGCGATTCGTTCCGCATCACGGGTGCCAGTGTCATCGGCCTGCACTGACCCGCTCATATTAGAATCAAGTCTATGTCTATTGTCGTTGTTGGTTCGGTGGCCTACGACGGAGTTGAAACTCCGCATGGCAAGGTGGACCGCATGCTGGGTGGAGCGGCCACATACATCTCTCTAGCCTCCAGCTATTTTGCCAAGACCAAAATCGTCGCCGTCGTTGGCGGCGACTTCGCAGCGGAAGACGAAAAGTTGCTCGCCGATCGCGGGATCGACCTGGAAGGTTTGGAACGCGTGAAGGGCGGTAAAACATTCTTCTGGGCCGGTGTTTATTCCCAGGATATGAACGACCGCACTACGTTGCGCACCGATCTGAACGTGTTCGCGGACTTCAATCCGAAGGTGCCCGAAAGCTACAAGAAATCGCCCTACCTGCTGCTCGGCAACATTCAGCCCTCCCTGCAGCGTAGCGTGCGCGAGCAGATGAACGGCCTGCGCCTGGCTGGCGGCGACACCATGAACTACTGGATCAAGGATTTTCGAGACGAGCTGCTCGCGACCATCAAAGATTGGGATTTCTTGCTCATCAATGACGCTGAAGCCCGCATGCTGTCCGGCGAAAACAACCTGAAGCGCGCCGCGGCCAAGATCATGGCCATGGGGCCAAAGACGCTGGTAGTCAAGCGCGGCGAATACGGAGCGATTCTCTTCCATGGCGACTCGCACTTCATGGTTCCCGCGTATCTGCTCGAGGAAGTCTTCGATCCCACCGGCGCGGGCGACTGCTTCGCGGGCGGCTTCATCGGTTACCTGGCCGAGAAGGGCGTCGATCTCAAAGCGGGACACGCGGGCGCCACCGAGCTCAGCCGCGCGGTGATCTATGGGTCCGTGATGGGCAGCTTCTGCTGCGAGAAATTTGGCGTGGATCGCTTCCGCACGCTTACCCGCAAAGACATCGATGCGAGGTTCCAGGAGTTCCGGAACTTCACCGAGTTTTGAAACGGATCTGGCTCGAGCTCACGCTGGTCTTCGTCGCGATGGCCGCGATCTCCGGCTTGGCGACGGCGTACGTAAATCATTCCGGCTGGACCTTGTACTACGGAGACGCGGAGGCGCATCTCAACATCGCGCGGCGCATTGTCGATTCCCGGCGGCCGGGCTACAACCAGATCGGGACTGTTTGGTTGCCGCTCCCGCATCTGTTGATGCTCGCGCTGGTGCGGAACCCTCAGTTATGGCGTAGCGGCCTGGCGGGCGCGATTCCATCATCGGCTTGTTTCGTTTGCGCCGGTGTTTTTCTCTACGCGGCACTCCGAAGGGCGACGCAATCATCCGCGGCCGCTCTGGCTTCGCTCGGCTTGCTCGCCTTCAATCCGAATCTTTTGTATTTGCAGGCCACTCCGATGACCGAGACAGTAGTCCTGGCGGCGTTGATGGCTTTGCTGTATTTCACCGTCCTGTTTCGCGAAACCCAATCGTTCGCCGCCCTGGCCGGCGCGGGCCTGGCCAGTGTCGCGGCGTCGCTCGCGCGCTATGAGGGTTGGTTCGTGATCCCGTTCGTTGCGCTTTATTTCCTGTTCACAGCTCGAAAGAACAAGCTCGGCGCCGCGCTGCTCTTCTCGGGCATTGCGGCTCTTGCGCCGCTCTACTGGCTCGGCCACAATTGGTGGCTCTACTCCAATCCGCTCGAATTCTTCAACGGACCGTATTCTCCCACCAGCATCTATCGGCGAGCGCTGGCGCAAAACATGGCGCCCTATCCCGGCGATCACGATTGGCGAGCCGCTGCATTCTACTATCTGACAGCGGTGCGGCTCTTCAGTGGTTGGGTCGCGGTAATCATCGGGACCGCCGGGCTCGTGGGGGTTTTCCAAAAGCGTTTGTTCTGGCCGGTTCTCCTGGCCGCGCTGCCGCCTTTGTTCTACATCTGGAGCATGCACTCCGGCGGAACCCCCATTTACGTTCCAACGCTGTGGCCCTTCTCGTACTACAACACGCGTTACGCGCTCACTGCGCTGCCGCTCATCGCAATCGCCGGCGGCTGTCTGGTTCTGGTAGTGAACACGCGCTGGCGTCCGTGGCTGGCTGTGGCCATTCTCATAGCGGCCGCGACGCCGTGGCTGATCTGGGCTCGACCCAGCGATTGGGTCACCTGGAAAGAATCGCAAATCAACTCGCTCACACGCCGTGCCTGGACTCAGGCCGCCGCGCAGGCCTTGGCGCCAGTTTATCGTTCGCGGACCGGGATTGTGACCAGTTTCGGCGACCTTATAGGAATCCTGCGCGCAGCGGGAATCCCGTTACATGAAGCGTTATATGATGACGATGGGCCCGAGTGGGCGGCTGCCACGATGCGCCCCGATTTATTTCTGCACGAGGAATGGGCCGTGACCATGGCGGGAGACACGGTCGCCACGGCCATCCAGAAATCGACGTTCCAACATGGCCCCCGCTATCATCTGCTGCAAGCGATCAAAGTGAAAGGCGCTCCGGTCATCGAGGTCTACAAACGGGATTAGTGCATGCGCATTCCTTTTACAAAAGCGCACGGTGCTGGAAACGACTTTTTGCTGAGCTGGGCCGAGCAGGTCCCGGCGCTTGATTTGCCAGCGATCGACTTGCCGTCGACTGCGCGCGCCATCTGCGATCGCCACACTGGAATCGGCGCCGACGGCTGGATCATCATTCGCGACCACTCCATTCGCTTGTTCAACGCCGACGGCAGCGAGCCCGAGATCTCCGGCAATGGAACGCGTTGCGCGGCGGCGCTATTGATCGAATCCGGCCGGGGCTCGGACGATCTGGTGATCTCCACGGGCGCTGGACCGAAGCATCTTCGCTTGTTGGAGCGCAAGGGTCGCCGGTTCCTCTTCGAGATGGACATGGGATTGCCGAAGTTTGATGAGCGCGAAATTCGGTATTCGCTACCTTTGCAGCGTGGTCCACGGGAAGTGACCATCGATGTGACCATAGTGGACGTCGGCAATCCTCAGTGCGTGGTTTTCGTCGACGCATTTCCGCCGGATTGGGAGGCGCTCGGCGCCGAAATCGAAGGCCATGCTCATTTTCCGAAACGGACCAATGTGTCTTTCGTCAATGTGATCGACGCGCACACCATCGAGACTCGTTTTTACGAGCGAGGCGCGGGAGTGACGTTGAGTTCGGGCACCGGATCCACGGGCGCCGCGGTGGCGGCGATCCTTCGCAAGCTGGCCGTGAGTCCGGTCACGGTGCGCACTCCGGCTGGTGAATCGCTCGGTTTGCGATGGGACGATTCCGTATATCTGACCGGCCCCGCGGAGATCGTCGGGACCGGTGAATTTTATGTTGGCTGACCGTGACCGCTGTTCTCGCGGGCGCTAACAGCTATTTTGCCAGCTGCGCCCCAACCTCCGTCAGCACCGGCGTGCCTTCCTGGGTCACCGCCTCCAGCGCCAGCGGATCCAGGCCCAGCGCTTGCAGGATGGTCGGCGCTACCTGCGCGGTTCGCGTGGTGACCGAGACGGTTTGTGCCGTAAAGTGCGGATTTTCCACCAGCATGATGACGTTGGTATCGTCATGCCCGAACCCGCCGTGATCTCCGATCATAGTCGTGCTGCCCGAGTAGGTCATGCCTACGTTTGGCGTCACGATGATGTCCGGGGAGCGCGGATCCTGCAAGGGACCGAGACCGCCCACGTTGTAGTTCAGCGCCAGACTCGGCCCGTAAAAGATCTCCCCCAACCCGATTGCCTTCGCGTTCTTTTCGAGCAGCGCCACAGCGTCCGTCACGCTGGCGCCGGGAGCCAGCCACATCACGGACACATCATCTTCCGTGGCGCCAATGCCGGTTGAGTTCAGCGGCGACTCCGAGAAGGGGATGGCCGTGCCCAGCAGCGTGGCCGGCGTATTCGAGCCGTTTGCCACGTACATGGTCGGGTCGATCGGCGACTCCCCATGCTTGGCCGTGACGATGATCAGCGTACTGTCATACAGGTTGGCGTCCTTGAGTGCGTTGACAATGTCACCGATGGAGGCGTCCACAAACTCGATCTCCTTCAGCAACTGCGCACCGGGCCAAGCCGCGGCGTTCTGGTAACCACCCGCGCCCACGCCCGGCTCGTATAGGCTTTGTCCAAAGTACACGGACTGGAAATTCATGCCGAAGACCGCCGGTACCTGCGCAGCCCGTCCGTTGTGGGTCTTGCCTGCAATCTGGTTCAGCAGCGCGTTCACTCTCAGCGCGTCATAACACTGGATGTTTTTGAAGCTACTGTTCCACGCCGACTCACCAAGCGAGTCGCGGATCGGGTCGCACGCAACGCCTTGCGCAGTTTTTACACCGGGCAACGGTATCACGGCGGAGTCCACCTCCGGCGAATAATAGTCGTCCAAGCTCGTGCCGCCCGGACCGGCCACCATTGAATACGACGGGTGCTTGTCGATCCAGGCCGTGTATCCGCCCGCTGCATGGACCACGCCAAATATCGTGTTCACCCGGACGAAGTTCCACGGGTAGACAGGCGCGCAACCTTTGGCCGGGTCCCGCACCAAGTGGAACGGATCGATGGAGTCGATGCCGCCCTCGGTCGGGCCTGCGCCCGGCGCGCCTCCATTCAGCTTGGTATCGTCAATATCAACGCCCTGATCGTAGTCTGTGGTTGTTCCGGGCGGTGTCGCAAAGGGCGTGCACGTCCCGGCAGCCAAGCCGGTGCCCGTGGTGGTGGTCGGCGGAGCGAGCGTCCGGTCATACGCGACGTCGTAGTAGATGCCGGTGGACTTCGGCGAGCCGCCCGTAACCAGAGCCGCGATTCCAGGAAAAGAGTCCGATGGCATGGACGAAGCAGCGGCCACATAGTTGATCCCGGTTTGGCTGAGGGCCGCCAGGTGCGGGCAGTAGGAATCCCCGCCGTTGATGCTTGCAATCCCGTTCGCGCAGTTGTAGAAATCCACCGCGTGCATTCCGTCAATGCTCAACAGCAGCACGTGCTGGATATACCCCGAGCCCACAGTGCCTGTGTCGGCCGCCATTCCTCGCGTCGATGACCCGAGCGTTACCGCCGCCGCAATTACGGCCAATACCAGCTTCCTACGCTTCATGTAAAAACCTCAGCGAGAATACTAGCTCACCAACGTATACGTTCGCGTTACATCTGTGTGAAAATTCGGTTAATCCGCGCCTTACGGTCGCGGTTCAGTAGGACTTCTAGAAGTAGGCTTTGATGGCCGTGAATTGGTTGTCGAACTCAGTCAACAGTAGCGGCAGCCGCTCGCCCAGACCAAGCTGTTCCAGCGCGTCATCCGGCTCTTCGCTGGGGCTTTCGAAGAGGCTCACGAAGATCCCCTTGCCTTTGACGTAGCGGTCGGCGGCGTTCAAAACGCGGCTTAAGGGAAGCTGGCCGGCATTTAGCGGGGTTGGATCAATGTCCGGATTGACGTGGTAACGAACCGCGGTCTGAATCGGCTCCGGCAGATTCCAATGGGCCAGCGCTTCGGCGGAGAGTTCCGCGTGCGTCATGCCGAGCACCGCGATTTCATATTCCAGCGTCCATTGTTTGCTTTGCTGGCAGAGCAGCGACATCTGCTTATATTCTTCAGGCAGCCCGATGGCTATCAGCAGCAGCCCGAGATCATGGAAGAGCCCGGCGGCAAACGCGCCTTCGGCGTATTCCACAGGCAGCTTTTGCGCCAACAGATCCGCCAGAATTGCCACGCCCACGGAGTGCTGATTGAAGTTGGGCGTCGACCATCCCGCGGGATTCTTCACTTGATTCCACATGCGCGCCACCGACATGCTGAGAGCCGCATTCCGCAGCTTGTTGATTCCCAGCAACGAAACCGCGTGGCGGACGGAGTTGATCGTTCCGCGGAAACCATACAGCGCCGAGTTCACCAGCCGGAGGATGTTGCCGGCCAGGGCCGTATCCTTCTCGATGAGATCGGCGATTTGGGACAACGAAATGTCCTCATTGGCCAAACTGGCGATCAAGCGATTCAAGATCGGCGAAAAGGGCGGAAGCTGACCCAAGGCAATCAGCGATCGCTCGCGTACCGTGGGGGTACTGACCTCTGGCGTGCTAGACGGAGCTGTCACCCTTGGTCTATCGTCAGCTCATCCAAAAAGGATGAGTACCCGCGCGTTTTGTACCCTGGAACTACCGGTTTCTATTGGGTCGCCTGGAAGCTCCGGGAGACCGCCGCGGCAGCGTCATAATCGACGTTGCCTGCCTGGGTCGCTTTGATCGTGCAGGTGCCGGCTTTAACCATGGTCACGGTGCTGCCCGATACCGTGCAGACGGTCGAGGTAGTCGATGCGAAGCTGACGGCCAGGCTCGAGGACGCAGTCGCGCTCACACTAAACGGTGGGTTAGTGTAGGGCTGGTTCGAGAGCGCCCCGAAGGTGATGGTCTGGCTTAACTTCGTCACCGAGAAGCTCCGGGAGACCGATCGCGGCCGCGTCATAATCGGCGTTGCCTGCCTGGGTCGCTTTGATCCCGCAGGTGCCGGCTTCAACCAGGGTCACGGTGCTGCCCGATACCGTGCAGACGCTCGAGGTAGTCGATGCGAAGCTGACGGACAGGCCCGAGGACGCAGTCGCGCTCACTGTAAACGGCGAGGTGCCGTAGGGCTTGCTCGTGAGCGCCGCGAAACTAATGGTCTGGGTGCCTTGCGTCACCGAGAAGCTCCGAGGGACCGGCGCGGCCGCGTCATAATCGGTGTTGCCTGCCTGGGTGGCTTGGATCGTGCAGGTGCCGACTTCATCCAGGGTCACGGTGCTGCCCGATACCGTGCAGACCGATGTTGTCAGCGATGCGAAGCTGACGGGCAGGTGGGAGGACGCAGTTGCGCTCACCGTGAACGGCGCGGTGCCGTAGGGCTTGTTCGAGAGCCCTCCGAAGCTGATGGTCTGGCTTGCTTGCGTCACCGAGAAGCTCCGGGAGACCGGCGTAGCGGCGGCATAGTCGGCGTTGCCTGCCTGGGTGGCTTGGATCGTGCAGGTTCCAACTCCAGTCAGGGTGACAGTGCTGCCCGATACCGTGCAGACCGGTGTCGTCAGCGATGCGAAGCTGACGGCCAGGCCCGAGGTCGCAGTCGCGCTCAGTGTAAACGGCGCGGTGTTGTAGGGCTTGTTCGAGATCGCCCCGAAGGTGATGGTCTGGCTTGCTTGCGTCACTTGGAAGCTCTGGTTGACGGACGGGGCGGCGGCATAGTTCGTATTGCCGGCCTGCGTGGCTTGAATCGTACATTGACCGCCCGAGGCCAGTGTGACAGTTGTACCGGACACCGTGCATACCGATGTTGTTTGCGAATTAAAGCTTACCGTCAGGCCGGAAGAAGCGGTCGCGCTCACCGTGAACGGCGCCGTCCCATATACCCGGTTCGAAAGCGTGCCGAATGTAATGGTCTGGCCTACCGTCGTGGCTGTGACTGTGCGGACGACGTTCGCCGCCGCGCTGTAGTTGGTGTTGCCGGACTGAGACGCGGTCAACGTGCATGTCCCGCTGCCGCTTGTCATCGTCACTGTCCCGCCCGAAATCGAGCAGACTCCCGACGCGGCGATCGTCACCGTGAGCTGGGAAGTCGATGTCGCGCTCACCGCGAACGAGCTGTTGTAAGCCGCCGGGGACGCGGGAGCTGGGAATGTGATGGTCTGGCTCGCCGTCGTCGCGCTCACCGGCTGCGTCACCTGCGGCGCTGCCGAATACTCGGTGTTGCCCGCCTGGTTGGCGATCACCGAGCAGCTGCCCGTGGCGCTGGTCATGGTGTACGTCCCGCCCACGTTGCTGCACGAGCCCGCACTGGTGAAGGTCACCGTGTTCCCACTGGCCCCACCCGTGGC
>PMUP01000075.1 GCA_003166865.1 Bryobacterales bacterium | reverse complement strand
CGCTGCGACTCCAGCAGGAACCAAAGTTCCAGACGGTTGCGGGGGAAATTGTAGAAGTAGTTGGTGGCGTCTTCACCCGTGCCCGCGTTCAAACCCACGCCGCCGTTCTCTTCGATCAGCTCGGGATACGCGTTCGGGATCACATAGCTGTCAGCCTTCTCCATGGCGGCTTTCAGCGTCTGCTGCAGATCGGCCAATTGTTTTGGATCGGCCTTCAATCCCTTGTTGCGCTCGGCGTCGTACTGATCGTAAATGTGTTCGACCTCATCCATGGCCTTGCGCTCGAGCGGATAGTTCTTGGTGCCAATGGTCTCGGTTCCCTTGAACGCCATGTGCTCGAACATGTGAGCGATGCCGGTTTCGCCGCCCGGATCGTCCACCGAGCCCGCGTTCACGTAAGAGTGAAAGGACACCACCGGCGCCTCGTGCCGCTCGAAAACGATGAAGTGCAATCCGTTGGCGAGCGTGAATTCAGTGATGCGTTTTTCGAAATCCTTCAACGACTGCGCCGCTAGCAGGAGCGGGCACAGGAACAGTATCGTGGAGCGGAAAGTGGGGGATCTCATGCGGCTTCTACTATTGTAACGAGTGGGAACGGCGCTGCGTTTCAACTGGAAACTGGCGGGATTTCGGGTGACCAAATGGCGGCGAGCGCGCGCTGGAAATTTCCGCCCAGAATCAGCGCGATGTCTGCGCTCGAGTACTTCCGGCGAACCAGGCCCTCGGTGAGATCGAAGATTTTCTTGGAGTAGTCAATGCCATCCAGGTCGAATCTCTTGCGGGGACGAATGCGGGCATCGCGCCCGTCAAGATCCACGTCGCTGCCAATGCCCACGTGCTCCACGCCCACCAATCCGGCCACGTGATCGATGTGATCCAGAACATTTTCGATGGTGGCGCTGCCGGACGCCTGCACAAAATTGCGGACCATGGTGATTCCGATCACTCCACCTTTTGAGGCGAGCAAGCGCAGGGCGTCGTCAGTCTTGCAGCGGGCGCTGCCGGGAACCAGGGCGCGGCAGTTGGAATGAGTGACCAACACGGGCTTCACGGAAACATTGAGAGCGTCGAGCGTGGTCCGATCGCTGCAGTGTGAAACATCCACGGCCATTCCCAGCGCGTTCATCCGGGCGATGACGCGCGCCCCGTATTCGCTTAAGCCCGGATCGCGTGGATCGGTGGAGCCTCCGCCGATTTCGTTGTCGTCATAGGTGAGTTGTGAAACCCGCTGGCCGAGACGGTAGAAACTATCAACGTCGTCCACCGTGCGGAAATGCCGGGAGTTTTGCTGGCCGATCATGATCCCGATCCTGCCGCTTGACTTGGCCAGTTCGAAATCGGCGGTGCAATCCACGCGCAAGAACTCGCTCGCATGGGAGGCGATGAATTTATTCCACCCGGTGATGTCGCGCATTGAACTCGCGTACACATCGCGGCCAGTGAAGCCGACCGCAGGATGAAATATCGTGATTCCCGACGCTCTCAGCTTCTGAAAGTCCTGCGGCGCAAAGCCGCGCGGTTCCGCTTCCCAGGAACAAAGCTTGGGGTAATCGAGCGTCAGCAAGCCCAGCATGTCGATCACTGTGGAGCGCTGGACCAAGTCCAAGGTCAGCGTGGAATACGCAGCTTCGCTCTGAGCAAAAAGGCAGAAATGCCCTCGTTGAATCAGTGGCGCGGCAACAGCTAGCGCGGCGCCCTTCAGCAAAGCACGGCGGGAAACCACAAAATTACGGAAACCTGAGTGTACCACGCGCGGCTTGTCAACGGCCGGGCATCCGAAGTATCCTTCGGACGGTAATCCGATCGCATGGAACCAATCTCTGCAAAGAGCCTGGCCTCGCCCAAGGGCCTGGACCCGCCGCCGAGCTCGCGCGCAGAGATCCTGCGCCAGCTCCGCGAAAGGATCGTGGGCTTCGCGGCATCCAGAATGCAGAGGGATGCCGCCGAGGACCTGGCGCAGGAAGTACTGATCCTGCTGCACGAAAAGTACGGACACCTGGACCGGTTGGAAGATCTGCTCCCGCTCTCGCTCAAAATCGTCCGTTTCAAAATGCTGGCTTACCGCAGGAAGGTACGGCGGCACGGCGAGTATGCGCAAGTATCCGTGGATGAAATTCAGATTCCGGATGGCGGCGCCGACCCGCTCACGGCGATGGAGCAACGCGAGACCCGCGAACGGCTGATGGCGGCCATCGCGGCGATGGGCGAACGTTGCCGCAAATTGCTGGCGCTGAAGTTGGAAGGGAAGAGTTTCGCTGAAATTCAGATCGCCTTTGGCGTGAGCTCCATCAACACGATCTACACTTGGGATTTTCGCTGCCGCCAGAACTTGATCGAGAGCATGGATGCGGCTCGGGAGAAGAGCACTCCGGAGAAGACCGGATGACGCAGCAAGAAATCCGCAAACTGCTCGGCGGCTACGCGGCCAACACGCTCACAGAACGCGAGCGAACGGCGCTGTTTGAGGCGGCGCTGGAAGACCAGGATTTATTCAACGCGCTCCACAACGAAGAGGAGCTGCGCGAGTTGCTGGCCGATCCAGTATCGCGCGAACAGATTCGACAAGCGCTGGAACCCGTGGCCGCCGGACGTCGGCGGGCTTTTTGGATGCAACCTTGGCTCATCGGCGCGGCCAGTCTCACCGTAGCGGCGGTGATCGCGATTGCAATCGTGACGTGGCATCGCGAGCCTGCGCGAGAAGCTCTGGCCGTCCGAAGCGTGCCCAACCAGGTTGTTCAAAACCCCGTCGAGCCCAAACCGGCGGCGCCGCAGCCGGGGCCCAGGATCCCGGCTCCGGAGCGAAAGCATGCGGCTCGCCTAGCGGCACGCTCGGCTGAACTCGCCGCCCAGCCCGCGGCGGGTCTGGTGCTCTCCCAAGCGATAGCGAAGGAGGAGCCCGCGACCGACATCGCCAATGCGCCTCTCTACCAAGGACCGCTGGTGCGATACTCGGTGCTGCGCAGCGGGCCTTCGGGCGACGCGGTTCGCATTGAAGTTGTGAGTGAGCTGGCTGGCCGTCTGGCGCTGTATCGAGTGGACGCCGCGGGCCAGTGGCAGCGCGTGTTTCCGGCGAACGGCCCGGAGGTCCCTATAGCAGCGAACACCGCCTACCAAATCCCGAACGATCCTATCGCAATCCGCGGCAATCAGGACAAGTTCAGGCTGGTGATCACGCCGGCCTCCGGGCCGACGCCTAGAGCTGGGCTGGCGGCGGGGGCATTGAATGCGCCGCGTGCCCCTTTGGTAGTCCAGATCACGATTGGGCCGAATTAAGAAGCTGTCTCTAATCGTTCGAGAAGAACAAAAATCCGGCCGGCCGCTTCGGCGTTTCCTCCGAAACGAAGCTCGTTATACGCGCTGGTGAGATCCTCCACCAGCAGGGACAGCTCGGGCTCCTGCACCACGCGAGCGAACTCGCACGGAGTCAGCCAAGCGGGCTTTTCAATTCCCCGCCGCCGCAATGCCTTCAGCATGCGTTGGTAGAGCAGCGTTGCATCCGAAGCCTCGGCTGATCCGCGCAGGACCTTCAGCATCCGCCGCCGCGCTCGCCACCAGCGCCATCCGTCACGGCCCAGAAACCTGGTCATGAGCAAAAGCACGAGCACTCCCAGCGCCGCAAATCCGAACCGGCCCGAGAAAACCTTCAGTGCGCTTGCGATCCCAGTCGCCCAGATCCACGGACTTTCAGGCCAGTTCAGTCCCATGTGCCGCCCCGATTCGCCGACTCTGGAAGCGAGCTGTAGTTGCCGGTCCAGGTTGTAGTTGAGCACCCAGTCCTGCCAGAACACGTCGACAGCATCGGCGTAAAAGCCGAGGCGCGTCCACGCCGAGAGCCGCTGGCCTTGCGGATCGGGCGGCGTGGGATCGAACGTCACCCAACCGCGACCCGGCAACCACGCCTCCACCCAGCTATGCGCGTCGGAGGTGCGGATCAGTTGCGAGCCGCTGATCGGGTTGTAGACTCCGCTCTGGAAACCGGTCACCACGCGCGAAGGAATCTGAAGCGTCCGCAGCATCACCGCCATGGAGGAAGCAAAGTACTCGCAGTGTCCCTTCTTGCGGTGGAACAGAAAGAACGCCAGCGGATCGTCCGGTTCAGCCGGCGGAAGCTCCAGTGTGTATTGGAAGTGGCTCCTAAGATAGTTTCCGACCAACTGCGCTTGCCGGATGGGCGACGTTTCGCCGGCAACGATATTTTCCGCCAACTCCCGGATGCGCGGATCGGTGCGCGCCGGCAATTGCAGATAGGTTTTTCGCGCCTCCGCGGGCAAGGGCGCGATCTTGGTTTGGCCCCCCGCGGAAGGCATCTCCAGCCGGCTGTAAACCTGATACGCGACGGTTCGCGAATCGTTGAACTGCGCGCTGTAGTTGCCAAACGGGCGGCGGACTACCAGCGAGTCGATCCGTATGTATTGCGGTGTACCAGCGAAAAACAAAGCGTCCTGCGCCAAATCGTTCAAGTAGACCGCATAGGAGATGTAGCGTCCCTTTCCGTCGTCCGGCGCTTCCTCGTCCAGGCGCAACAACCCACCGCGATCCGGCTGCAGGATCTGCGGGGGTGCCCGGCGATTGAACCACGCGCGCCCATCAAACTCGGCCAGCGCGGCGCCGCGCCATTTGAGCGCCAGCGAGCGGTCTTCCGGGTGGTCCATGCGCACATGCATTACCAGCACGTTCTCCTTCTTGACTTTGCCGATTTCGCCCAGCATCACATGATTCGAAAAGCCTACCAGGTGATAGCCGTGCGATACAAAATGCTGGAAAGCGGCGCGGGCGGTGCGAGGCAGAAAGAAGAACAGGCCGGCCGTGATCACCAGGATCGAAAATGAAACGCACAGTACGACAGCGATCAGCCGCGCGGGCACGCCGACGCCGGTTTGCCTGGCGCCGGGCTGAGCACGGTCCCGCGACTGGCGAATCTCGCTGCTGGCAAAGGTGGCCACGCCCAGCACCAGGAAGAGCAGCAGGAAAACGAAAAAGTTGAAGCTGGCCGAAACAATACATGCGGCTAGCAGTTCCAGAAACGCGATCACTTTGAGGAACAGATAGTCGCGATTCGATCGCCCCGTCAAGATCTTTACCACTGCCACAAAGAAGACCAAATGAATCGCCGCTGGGATGAAAGCGCGTGATAGGAAAAAATAATCGATCGGGTAGAAGCCGATGTACGCCAGCGTGAGCACCGTGACGATGACTGGGGGCGGTTCGAAATGCACGACGCCGGCTACCATCAGCGCGCGGATGATGAGCGCGGCCGAGGTCAGGGCAAGTGTGGGCACGTCTAAATAGCCCGAGCCCGCGACGGCCAAGAAGCCGCTAGCCAGCAGTCCCAACAACGAAAGCTCGAAGAATTGGTCCACCGGTGACAGTACGCCAGCAGAGCCGCGATGCATAATCATATTCTACGTCCGGTCGATTGTTATCATGGAACCCATGGAGCACAATTGAGCCCAGCAGCACCTGCATCCGAAGTGCACGTTCCCGATCCCGCGAAACGGCGACTGGCCATCTTCATCGTGCTGGCCTGCACATTGCTGGTCGCCATGGCGCAGTATTTGATCAAGCTGGGCGCCAATCGGCTGTCGCATGCCGGGCTGGTGGCCACGGCGATCGGAATTTTCACCATTCCGACGCTTTTTGCGGGATATTGCCTGTACGGCGTGTTCACCGTGCTGTTCGTGTATGCGTTGCGCCATGGCGAGCTATCGATTCTGTATCCGTTGATCGCGCTGAGCTACGTGTGGGTGACCATTACGGGCGTGGTTGCGTTCCATGAGGTGATGAATCCGCTGCGGGTGACGGGGCTGGTGGTGATCGTGGTCGGAGTCGCGGTGCTGGGCTGGGGCGGGGGCGGCGCGAAGTGACCACTCCAGTTTCATCGATGGTCGTGGTCCTGATCGGGGCCGTGATCGGATCGGTTGGCTCGGTATTTCTCAAGTCCGGCGCGCATGCGGTGAACCGGAATTGGACGAGCATCGCTTTCAATTGGCGGCTTGCGATCGGGATCGTGACGTATCTGATTTCGTCGGTGCTCTTCGTGAAGGGCATGTCGAACGGCGAACTCTCGGTGTTGTTTCCGTTGGTCTCGCTGGGCTACGTTTGCACGCTGGTCTGGTCGCGCCTGTTCTTCCACGAAGTGATCACGAAGGTGAAGCTGGCAGGCGTCGGGCTGATTCTGATTGGGATCACGTTCCTCGGCCTGGGCGGCCGCTAGAATCCCGGTTCGATGGCCGGCAGGCTACTTTTCCACTAGCCGGTTATACTTCTTCAACACCTGCCGCAATCCCTCATGCGGCAGCGCGTCCACTTTGTGTCCATCCACGCCGACCATCGTCTCCGCCCCCACCATGGCGTTGATGATGGCCTCTTCGGTGGCTTGAACCGCACCCTCGAACACCGGATCGAGAGCGTCGTTCGGCAACATGGACACGTTGGTAGCGCCGGTTGCGGCAGCCGCGCCCGGATTCACAGTGGAGAAGGCGATGAAAATATCGCCGGATCCGTTGCCGGACACCGACCCGGTTCGCCCGAGCCCCAGCGTGGCGCGGCGTGCCAGACGCTTGGCCTGGTGCGGCAGCAAGGGCGCATTGGTCGCCAGCACGATGATGATGGATCCGGTGTCTTCCCGGTAAGGCGCTCCCAGGCTGGCGAACGGTGGTGGCGTGGCTCCAATCTCCTGGCCCACCGGCAGTCCACCGATGCGCAACTGGCTGCGTCTACCGCAATTGCATTGCACCAAAACACCGACGACATAATTCGCGGAACCCACGGTCACCACACGCGACGACGTTCCGATGCCGCCTTTGAACCCATAGCAAACCATGCCGGTGCCGCCACCCACGTTGCCTTCCGCCACCGGGCCTGCATTGGCGGCTTCCAGGGCCGCCGCGACATCGTCGGGCTTCACATGAAATCCGTTGATGTCGTTCAGAAAGCCGTCGTAGGTTTCCGCCACGATCGGATAAGTGTAGAAGCCGCCCGGGAACACGTTCGTCCCGGGACCCCGTTTGTTCTGCACCAACCAGGCGAGATAGGCGTCCCGAACCACGCCCACGCTGTGGGTGTTGGTGATCATCACCGGGCCATCCAGGAAACCCGACTCCTCTAGCCAATGCGTGCCAGTCATGTCGCCGTTGCCGTTTTGCGAGAAGAAGCCTCCAAAAACCGGATCGGACGACTGCTTGCCACGCGGCCAAACGGCCGTCACGCCGGTGCGGATATTGGTTCCCGATATCAACGTCCGGTGCCCAACCTGGATGTCGGGGACATCGACGATCGCGTTCAGGGGTCCAGGCGTGCCTTCCAGCGGAACGCCCAGATCGCGGGCACGGGGCTTATTCTGAGCCGGCGTGCTCTGACCCAGCAAGGAAAGCGCGCTCATGGCAAAGGCGGATATCAGGATCGAATTCTTGAAAACGTCACGCATGGTTTCGAACATTATACGTCTTCCGCCAGCGGGCTCTCTCGGTTGACCAAATGCCGATGCATTCCCTCGGCCGCTCGACGCCCCTCGGCGATGGCCCAGACAACCAGGGATTGGCCGCGCCGCAGATCGCCCGCCGCAAAGACGCCGGGCACATTGGTTGCGTAGCTCGAGTCGGTAGCGACATTTCCGCGCGCATCCAGAGCCACGCCCAGTTGCTCGATCAAGCCGCTCTGCACCGGGCCGGTGAAGCCCATCGCGAGCAATACCAGGCCAGCGTCCAAGGTGAATTCGGTGCCGGGGATCGGCTCGAACTTCGGCGCGGGACCCACGCGAATCCCGTGCAGCTTATTCACTCGCCCGTTCTCATCGCCCGTGAACGAAGTGGTGGCCATGCTCCACTCTCGAACGCCGCCCTCTTCGTGCGAACTCTCCACGCGCAGTTGCAGTGGCCACAACGGCCAAGGCGTTTGCGGCGCGCGGTCGTTGGGCGGCACGGGCATGATCTCGAACTGATGGATGGAGGCCGCCTTCTGGCGATGCGAAGTGCCCAGGCAATCGGCGCCCGTGTCGCCTCCGCCAATGATGACGACGCTTTTGCCAGTGGCCAGAATCTGTCCGGAGACGTCGTCGCCCTCGCAGACTTTGTTTTGCTGCGGCAGAAACTCCATAGCGAAATGGATGCCGTTCAATTCACGGCCCGGCACCGGCAGATCGCGCGGTTGCTCGGCGCCCCCGGCCAGTAGAATGGCGTCGAAGTCCTTTTGCAGCGCGGCTCCGGTGATGGTCCGTCCGACATGCACGTTGGTTCGAAACTCAACGCCTTCGGCGATCATCTGCTTCAGACGGCGGTCCAGCACCCGCTTCTCCATCTTGAACTCGGGGATGCCGTAGCGCAGCAGTCCGCCGATGCGGTCGGCTTTTTCGAACACTGTGACAGAGTGCCCGGCCCGATTCAATTGCTGCGCCGCGGCCAATCCGGCCGGACCCGACCCCACCACGGCCACGCGTTTGCCGGTGCGCCGCGCGGGCGGCTCCGGTTGTATCCAGCCTTCGCTAAACGCGTGTTCGATGATGGTCTTTTCGATCACCTTGATGGTGACCGGCGGTTCGCTGATGCCCAGCACGCAAGCAGCTTCGCAGGGCGCTGGACAGATACGCCCGGTGAATTCCGGAAAATTGTTGGTGGCGTGCAACACGCGGATGGCCGCGCGCCAGCGATCCCGGTAGACCAGATCGTTCCAATCGGGAATGATGTTGTTCAGCGGGCACCCAGTATGGCAAAACGGCACTCCGCAATCCATGCAGCGCGCGCCCTGCGTGCGGACTTTGTCCTCGGAAAAATCCTGGTAGACTTCGAACCAATCGCTGACCCGCTCCGCTACCGGCCGGCGCTGGGGTGCTTCCCGGCTGTATTCGACGAAGCCGGTGACTTTACCCATGCGCAGCCTCTTGGTGCTTGAGGCTGGCGGCAGCCGGAACTACTTGTGGTGGTTGTGGATGCGCCGCCTCGGCTTTCGCCGGCTGATACCTGGGGATGCCCAGCACGCGCTTGTATTCGTGCGGAAACACTTTGACGAACTTCGGCAACATCTCTTCCCAATTTTCCAGAATCCATTTCCCGCGCGGGCTGGCGGTTGCCTCGACGTGCCTGCTGATGAGGTTTTCGAGCGCCTGCATGTCCGCCGGATCAGTGACGGGCTCCAAATCCACGCTGGCCTGATTGCATAGGACGCCGGCAAACTCGCCAGTCTCATCCAGCACGAACGCGATGCCGCCGTTCATGCCAGCGGCGAAGTTGCGCCCGGCGCGGCCCAGCACCACCACCAGTCCCTTGGTCATGTACTCGCAGCCATGATCGCCGACCGATTCCACCACCGCGGTCGCGCCCGAATTCCGCACGGCAAAGCGCTCGCCCGCCATCCCGTTGAAGAACGCCTCTCCCGAAGTCGCGCCATACAACACAACGTTGCCCACCAGCATGTTTTCCTCGGGAAGGAATGTGGACGTACGCGGCGGGTAAACGATCAAACGGCCGCCCGAGAGACCCTTGCCCACGTAGTCGTTGGCGTCGCCTTCAAGCGTCAGCGTGACGCCTTTGGCAAGAAAAGCTCCAAAGCTCTGCCCGGCGGATCCGGTGAACTGGAATCGAATGGTGTCGTCCGGCAAGCCCGCCGATCCGTAGCGCCGCGCAATCTCGCCGCTCAACATCGCGCCCACGGTGCGATGCACATTTCGGATCGGCAACTGGAAGTCCACTGGAGCGCCCTGCTCCAGCGCGTCCTTGGCATGATCGATGAGCTTATAGTCCAGCGCTTCGGCCAAGCCGTGATCCTGGGCCATGGTACAGCGCCGACCCACGCGGCGGGGCACCTGCGGATTGTAGAGGATCGACGAAAAATCCAGACCGCGCGCCTTCCAATGGTCCAGCGCGTGCCGCATTTCAATCCGATCCACGCGGCCGATCATCTCGTCCATGGTGCGGAAGCCGAGCTTTGACATCCACTGCCGCACTTCCTCGGCGATGAAGAAGAAAAAGTTGATGACGTTCTCCGGCGTCCCCTGGAACTTCGCGCGCAGCGCCGGGTCCTGCGTGGCGATGCCCACCGGGCAGGTGTTCAGATGGCACTTGCGCATCATGATGCAGCCCATCGACACCAGGGGCATGGTGGAAAATCCAAACTCCTCGGCGCCCAGCAGGGCCGCGATGGTGACGTCCCGTCCGGTCTGCAGCTTTCCATCGGTCTGCACGCGCACCCGGCTGCGCAGATCATTCAACACCAGCACCTGCTGCGTTTCCGCGAGCCCCAGTTCCCATGGAATGCCGGCGTGTTTGAGCGAAGTAAGCGGCGAAGCGCCCGTTCCGCCGTCATGCCCGCTGATGAGCACCACGTCGGCGTGCGCCTTGGCCACGCCAGCCGCTACCGTACCCACACCCACTTCGGCCACCAGCTTGACGGAAATCCTCGCGCGCGGATTCACGTTCTTCAAGTCGTAGATGAGCTGGGCTAAATCCTCAATCGAATAAATGTCGTGATGCGGCGGCGGCGAGATCAAACCCACTCCCGCGATGGAGTGGCGCACGCGCGCGATCACTTCGTCCACTTTGTAGCCAGGCAACTGCCCGCCTTCACCGGGCTTGGCTCCCTGCGCAATCTTGATCTGCAGCTCGTCGGCATTCACCAGATAATTGGTGGTGACGCCAAAGCGGGCCGACGCCACCTGCTTGATCGCGCTGCGCCGCCAGTCGCCGTTGGCATCGCGTTCAAAGCGCGCCTCGTCTTCCCCGCCCTCGCCGGTATTGGATTTTCCGCCGATCCGGTTCATCGCTATGGCCAGGGTTTCGTGCGCCTCTTTACTGATGGACCCGAACGACATGGCGCCGGTGGCAAAGCGCTTGACGATCTCCGCGGCCGGTTCCACTTCTTCGATAGGAACGGGCTGGTCTTTATCACCCAGCTTGAACTGCATCAGTCCGCGCAAGGTGCAGAGCTCGCGGCTCTGGCTGTCGACCAACGCGCTGTACTCCTGGAAAGTCTGGAAGCTTTCCTGCCGGACGGCATGCTGCAGTTTACTCACGGTCCCGGGATTCAGCAAATGATACTCGCCGCGCACGCGGTATTGATAGCTTCCGCCAACATCCAGCTCGGTATCGGCTTCAGACACGGGCTGCGCGGCGTAGTCGTGCTTCATCTTGGCTTCACGCGCGAGCACGGCCAGGCCGACGCCTTCGATGCGCGAAGCGGTTCCGGTGAAGTAGCGATCCACTAAAGCCTTGCTCAATCCGATGGCTTCGAAGACCTGCGCGCCGCGATAACTTTGCAGCGTCGAAATACCCATCTTGGAGAAGACCTTGAGCAGTCCCTTGTTGATGGCCTTCTTATAATTCTTCAGCGCCGTTTCAAACGTCATGCCGGCCGGCAAATTGCCGCGCGCCGCCTGATCTTCCAGGGTCTCGATGGCCAGATACGGATTCACGGCGCTGGCGCCATAGCCAATCAGCAAGCAGAAATGCATCACTTCACGCGGCTCNNTGGTGCACCGCCGACAGCGCCAGCAGGCTGGGGATGGGCGCGTATTCTTCATCCATGCCGCGGTCGGTCAGAATCAGCAGACTATAGCCGGAACGCACGGCCAGCGACGCACGGCGGCACAAGCCATCCAGGGCGCGCTCCAGTTCTTTTTCGCCGCCTGCGACACGGAACAGCATGGGCAGCGTGTTGGCCAGCAAATCGCCCGTGGAAACGCGGCGCAACTTCTCCAGGTCGCGATTCGTCAACAGCGGCTGCTGCAGCTTCAGAGTATGGCAGTGCAGCGGCGTCTCCTCCAGGATGTTCCGCTCGTGCCCGATGTAGCTGGTGAGCGACATGACCAGTTCTTCTCGAATCGGATCGATGGCTGGATTGGTGACCTGCGCGAACAATTGTTTGAAGTAGTGGAACAAAGGCTGCGGCTTGTCGGAAACACAGGCCAATGGCGTGTCCGTCCCCATAGAGCCGATCGGCTCTTCACCCTTCTCCGCCATGGGCAGCATCAGGACGCGCAGATCTTCGTCGGTGTAGCCGAAGGCCCGTTGACGCTTGACGATGTTGCCGAGATCGGACTCGTACACACGCGGCGGCTCCGGCAGACTGTCCAATGTGATCTGATTCGCCTTCAGCCACTCACCGTACGGCTTCCGGCTCCACAGACGCTGCTTCAGCTCGTTGTCCGGAACGATGCGGCCTTCGACGGTGTCCACCAGCAACATGCGGCCGGGCTGCAGGCGGCCCTTGAACTTTACGTCCTCGGGCTTTACCGGAAGCACGCCGGTCTCAGAACCCAGGATCACCAACCCGTCGTGAGTGACCAGATAGCGCGCCGGACGCAGTCCGTTGCGATCGAGCGTGGCGCCGATGGAGCGGCCGTCGGTGAACGCAATCGCCGCCGGACCGTCCCAGGGCTCCATCAGTGACGCGTGATATTCGTAGAACGCTTTCTTCTCCGGACGCATGGTTGTATCCGCGTCCCAGGCCTCGGGAATCAGCATCGCCATCACGTGCGGCAGGCTGCGGCCGGCCAGCGTCAGCAACTCGACCGCATTATCGATGGACGATGAATCGCTGCCGCCCGCGGCGATCACGGGCGAGAGCTTCTTCAGATCGTCGCCGAACAACTCGGATACCAGCACTTTCTCGCGGGCGTGCATCCAGTTGATGTTGCCGCGAATGGTATTGATTTCGCCGTTGTGGCAGAGATAGCGGTACGGATGGGCGAGCTGCCAGGAGGGGAAGGTGTTGGTGGAGAAGCGCTGGTGAACCAGGCACAGCGCACTTATCGCATCCGGGTCGGTCAGCTCCGTGTAAAACTCGGCGATCTGGTGCGCCAGCAGCAGGCCCTTGTAGACGATAGTGCGCGATGACAGCGACGGAATATAAAAGAAGCTCTTGTCGGGCAGATCGGAGCCGGCGATTTCCGATTCAGCGCGCTTGCGAACTATGTAGAGCCTGCGCTCCAGCTCGTCCTGTGACATTCCGGACGCGCCGCGAATGAAGATCTGCTCGATGTAGGGCTGCGATGCGCGCGCAATGCGGCCGATTGCGTCGACATCCACCGGCGTGTCGCGCCACCCCAGAACCGTCAGCCCCTCTTCGCGAGCGATTCGCTCCAGAATGCCCTCGGCCAGCAGGCGATGCGACGGTTCCACCGGCAGGAAAACCATGCCCACGCCGTACTCGCCCTCGGGCGGCAACGTGAAGCCCAATCCGGCGCATTCGCGCGTAAAAAACTTGTGCGGAATCTGGATCAGTATGCCGGCCCCATCGCCTGTCTCGGGATCGCAGCCGCAGGCGCCGCGATGTGCCAGGTTGATGAGAATTTGCAGGCCCTTGGCGATGATGTCGTGCGATTGAACGCCTTGGATGTTGACCACGAAGCCGATGCCACAGGCGTCGTGTTCGTTTCTCGGGTCGTAGAGACCCTGCGCAACCGGGAGTCCGACCATGACCGAGTATAACAGTACTCCTATCGCCTCGCAATATTAGTATTGTGAAAATTCGATTGACGTAACATTAGAGAATCTAATATAATAGAGCTCAGATGGACTTCGATCGCCTCAAGCTTTTCAGAGATATAGCTCAATCGCGCAGTGTGAGCAAGGGCGCGGCAATGAATGGCATCAGCCAATCAGCCGTCAGCCAGTATCTCCAGGATCTAGAGGAGCAGGTAGGTATAACGCTCCTGGACCGCGGCACGCGCCCGCTGACCGTTACCGAAGCCGGCAAACTCTATCTCGATATGTGCCGTGACACATTGAATCGCCGGGACGAGTGTCAAGTAGCGCTAGACCTCCTCAAGGGTCACGTGGAAGGAACCGTTCGCGTAGCTTCCATTTACTCGGTCGGACTATCCGAACTATCGCGCCTGGAGAAGGAATTCCTTCGGCGCTACCCGCAAGCTCGCATCGAAGTGCAGTACCTGCGCCCTGAAAAAGTGTATGAAGCCGTGGTGACCGACCGCGCCGATATCGGATTGCTCAGCTATCCGGAGGCGACCAAGGAAGTGACGGTGCTGCCTTGGCGGCAGGAGCAAATGGCGATCGCGGCGTCCCCGTACCATCCTTTGGCCAAGGATTCCGAAGTCAGGCCGCAGGACCTGGACGGCGTGGACTTTATCGGATTCGATGAAGATCTGCCGATCCGGAAAGATATCGACCGGTTCCTGCGCGAACATCACGTGCACGTGAACGTGACGCTGCATTTCGATAATATCCAGATGATCAAGGAGGCCGTCGCGCACGGTTCGGGCGTCAGCATCATGCCCGCGCGCGTGATGGAAGAAGAGGTGGCGCAAGGGCGGCTGGTCCCCATTCGGATCGCGGGCTTCGAATTGTTCCGTCCAGTCGGAATCGTGCACCGGAGAAAGAAGCGGTTCCATCGCGCGGGGCAAGCGCTACTGGAATTGCTGCAAGGTTCGCCTGTGTCGTTTACGCCAGTTTTGTCCGAAGCCTAGACTACTTCATCCGATCCCACACCAATTCCTGGTAGGCGTATCGCACTCCGTCGTCCCAAGCCAAAGGCTCGGCCGTTCGCAATGTCACTCGGTCGCCCTGGAGACTCACGACTACGCGGACCAGATCCTTATTTACCCGATTTGGATCGGTTGAGGCTTCGACATGGTGGGTCACCCTGTCGCCGCTCACTGTGAATGTTCCAGCGTAGGAAAGTGATGTCGAAAATGCTTGGACTTTTTCTTCCGCAGGAGCCACTTTCCTGCCCTTCGAGAGCGGTTTGCGCCCCCCGTTCGTGAGAATGCCCATCATTCTTCCGTCGGCCGTGTAAGTGAGAAAGCCGATCGGATTCCGGCCATACGCTTCCTCCCTGACAATGCCGCTGTCGGTCACATTTGAGACCGACACCAGTTTCCAAGTGCCGATCAGCATCTCTTTTTGGATTAGGAGGGGCTGGGCGTTCGCGATGCAGGAGAGCACCATCGCCAGTGCGGTCGACGTAAGAATTCGCTTGTACGTTTTTGTCACCTAAACTTTCCGAAGCCTGAAGTGATACACCGCGGCGCCGGCTGCCACCGTGAGCACCGCGGCGGCCGAGATGGCCGGCCGAAGCATCACGCCCAGGATGGTCATCCAAATCCCAACCGCGACGAAAAATGCCGGCAGCAGCGGATACGCGAAGCTCACGACGCCAAGTTTTTGCCAGCCCGGACGGCGGCGAAAAACGAACAGCGAACCCACCGAGAGCACCGCGAAAAAGTTGAGCAGCAGTCCAATGTACAGCAGCAAGTTGAGAAACGGGCTGACGGTCATCAGGATCGAGCACACGCCCTGACAAAGGATCGCGATTACCGGCGTATGCCAGCGCGGATCCACTTTCGCCGCCACCTTGAAAAACGCCCCGTTCTTCGCCATGGCGTAGTAGACTCGCGGCCCGATGGTCACTTCCGCGTTCACGGTGGCCAGCAGTGAGAGCGCCATTGCGGCGCTGAAGATGCCCGCTACCGCCGGCCCGAAAAGATGCCGAGCCGCAAGCGCGCCCACCGCGACCACGCCCTTCATCTCATCGAGCGGCACAGCGTAGATGAACAACACGTTCAGCGCGATGAATAGAGCCGCAACCATTGCAGTCCCGTAGGTGAGCGACCACGGTAGCGTACGGGCGGGATGCTTCAACTCTTCCGCGACGTAGGTGGCCGCGTTCCAGCCGCTGTAGGCGACATAAATGTAGAACAGGCTCAGGAAGAATTGCCAGAACACGGGCGTCACGGAGGTGCGCACCGCCGGATGCGAGAAGTTATCCCAGCTCCCGTCGCCAAAGGCGAAGCCCGTGACGAGAAACGCAAGAATGATAAAAATCTTCAAGGACGTGAGCACATTTTGTACTCGCGCGGTCCGGCGAATCCCCAGGCAGTTGATGAGAGTGAAGAGCACGATGATGGCGCTGGCCAAAGCCTGCGCAGCGCCCAGTTTCAGCTCCCAAGCGCCCGATCCGATCACGGCCCACGCGCTTTCTAATCGCAGAGCGCTAAAGAAGTGCCCGAGATAATAGGAGAACGCCAGCGCGGCAGCAGCGATGGGCGCGGAAAATCCGGCAAAGAAGGAAATCCAACCGGTCATGAAGCCCCACGTGGGACCGTAGGCTTCGGTGAGGTAGACATACTCGCCGCCGGAACTGGGGAAGTTCACGCCGAGCTCGGAATAACAAAAGGCACCCACCAGCGCGCATATCGCACCGGCGATCCAGACCAGCAGCACCAACTGCGCCGAGCCGAGCTGCCCGGCGAGAAAGCCGCTGGTCGTCAGGATGCCCGTGCCGATCATGTTCGAGATGACCAGCGCTGTCGCGCTGCCGATCCCGAGCTGCCGAAGAAGGTTGGTGGCTCTGGGGCTCACGGTGCTTTGGCTCCGTTTACTTTAACCCAGGGGCGCAACACGTGGTATTCCGGCGTTGCTGTCGCCGAGGGAGAATGATCGTGACCCACCAGGTCGCGCATCAGGACCTCGAGAACGTAGTCATCGATCCGAATCATCGCTCCCAACGACTATACTAAACGGGTACCGGCTCCCTTACGGTCGCGGTTCTGTTCCGACCGATCACGACGTCTTCGACGTGAGCGCTTTCGGGTACACCATCACGCCCGATTCAGTATCGCGGAAAATCTTGTACAAAATCTGGTTGGTGGGCAACTGGCTTTCCAGGTAATCGACGCCCTCGGCGGCGATGATGAAGCTGCTGCGATCGTCCTGGAGGACGTAACGTTTGGCACGGAGATACCACAGGGCAAATAATAGCCGCTCGCGCGGGAAGGCCATGATATTTTCCATGTCGAGCAGCGAGAGCGCCGCGTAATCGGGATTCGCGCGCCGTTTGCTGTAGAGCAAACACAGTACGCCGATGCGGATCAAAGCCTCGGAATCGATCCCGTCGGCGAACTCCTTGCCGAGAAAGATTGGCAGCGGCCCAGCGGGATTCACTTCAAACTGACGGTCGTATTCCTTGCGCTTCACCGGATCCTTGAGCAACTGATAGGCGTCGGTGAGCAATCGAAACCGCTCCGCATCGCCGGTTTGCTGGTTGTCGGGATGATAGCGCGAGGCGAGAATGCGGTACACGCGATCGATGGTCTCGATCTCCGCCCTGGGATTGATTTGGAGCAGATCGTAATAGTTGACGGCTGGTTGGAGGCTCATCCTGCCTATTGATCGGCAGGATCGCGGCCCAACGAATAGGGCTTGTCCCCTAGCTCTGGCTCCGCCGCTAGCCGAGTTGCTGCAGAACCTGCTCCAGAGATTCCACGAGAAAGTACTCGCCCCACATCACCGATTCATCCACGCCCAGCTCCTTGGGCAGATGATAGACGCCGCCCTTCAGGATGCCTTCCCATTTCTTGTCCTTGCGGGCCAGATGTTGCTCGCAGAGGGTCCGCAAGATGCGAATCGCGGTAGACCAATAATGATGGCCCTTCACCGGATCCTGCAACAGCCGGCAGAGGCGCAACAGGCCGGACGCGGCGATGGCCGCCGCTGAAGTATCCAGCAGCCGGCGGCTCTCGGGCGGCGCGTTCAAATCCCACGGGGGGACGCCATCGCTGTTGGAATGCGCAATGAAATAGTCGGCGCAAGCTTCGGCGGTTTCGAGGAAACGGGGATCACGGCTGTACTCGTAGGAAAGACTGAAGCCGTACAGCGCCCAGCACAATCCGCGCGACCAGCACGAGTCGCCGCGGTAGCCCTGTTGCGTGCTCTGCCTCAGCAACTCGCCGGTTTGGAGATCGAAAATGCCTTCCTGCGCGGTGGAGCCATCCCCACGGACCAGCACCCTCCGGGTAGTGAGGCAATGACGCAGCGCGATGTCGCGCAAGCGACGGTCGCCGGTCTCTCGCGCGGCATAAAAGATGATTCCAACATCCATCATCACATCAATAAAGAGCGAGTTTTCGCCGATGAACGAGCGCAGATATTGGCCGTTCTCCTTGAACCGCAACGCCTCGGTTTTGCCCGCGGCGATGAGTGCATCCTTGAGCTTCGGATCCTGCGTCAGCCGATGCCAGCGATAATACGTCGACATGAAGATGAACCCAAGATCGTGAACGTCGCCGTTATGCTGGCGCGGCGCGAGCGGGGTGGTATAGCGGATGGCCTGCTCCAGCCAATATTTGTCCGCCGATGCTAGCGCTACGTTGCGCTTGTGGAAGATCCACATCATGCCGGGTAGAAAACCGTCGCACCAGTTCGCCCAGACCTGTCCCTCATGTTTCCATCGGCCCTCCACCGTGTACATGGGATAGAAGTCCGGATGATTCTCGATCAGCTTGCGCACCTGCTGCTGCGCGAACTGGAACGCGTCTTCGAACAGCTGGCGGTCCGTGTCAAGGACAAATTGGATCATGCTCTTTGGATTTTAGCAGTCTGCTACCATCGCACATATGGCGTCAACCAAAATCACGGTGAATAACAACGGATCGATTCGCATCGAAGGCGATTTCAGCATACAGGACGCCGAGGGGAAAGAATTCGGCCTGGGCGGCCGCACGGTCATTTCGCTGTGCCGCTGCGGCCATTCCGAGAACAAGCCGTTCTGCGACGGACATCACAAGACGGCCGGATTCGCGTCCGCCTGTGTAGCGCGGGACCTTCCTGTGAAGGTCTAGCAACTAGTTGTTGGTTATTGGTTGTTGGTTGTTGGCAGGCGGTCCCTTATGGAGGTCCGCAGGCAATGGAGCTTCTTGCCGAGCAATTCAGTTTGCGCTAGTGCCGCCTTCGGTTCCATGTACCCGAGCCTGCTAGCCAGCTCAAGTTGGGTTGCTAATTCAGCTAAGGACCCGATGGCAATCGATAGGAAGCGCAGGAATTCTTTCGAGGACGAGCGAGCTTGACCTTCAGCGATGTTCGAGGGTATTGAAACTGCTGCCCGTCGCATTTGCGCACTCAATGCGAAGATTTCGCTCTTGGGAAATTCCGCCGTGCAGCGATAGATGGTCTCAACCAAATCCAGTCCGAGACGCCACACTTCTAGATCCCGAAAGCTCTTCGCCATTCGCCCAGTAGTGGTCGAGCGCCCAGGCTTTTCTCACCGCCACCAACAACTAACAACCAACAACCAACAACCAGCTACGCCTCTCCCAAAATACAAATGTCCTTCAAGTTCCGGTAGTCTTCCGCGAAGTCCAGGCCGTAGCCGACCACGAATTCGTCCGGGATCTTGAAGCCGACGTAGGAGACGTCCACGGGCCGCAGACGGCGCTCGGGCTTATCCAACAAAGTCGCGATCGCAAGCGATTTTGGACGCCGTTGCTCCAGCACGTTTAGCAAATACGTCAGCGTCACGCCGCTGTCCACAATGTCCTCCACGATCAGAACATGATGGCCCTCGATGGAGACATCCAGATCCTTGGTGACTCGAACCTGGCCGGAGGATGTCTTGCCGCGTCCATAGCTCGAAATGCCCATGAACTCGATGCGCGACGGGGTCCGGATGGCGCGCGATAAGTCCGCCAGGAAGACGAACGCGCCCTTGAGAATCGCGATCAGATAGATGGGGCCCTCGGGATATTTGGCGCTGATCTCATCGCCCATCTCATGCACGCGCTTTTGAATTTGCTCGGCGGTGAGGAAAACGCGCGGGACCAAAGCCATTCGCTAGTCGGCGCTGTGGGGGCGCGGAACCAACCGGGGGCTGACCCAGGTGGTGAGCCGAGTGCTTCCGGGACCGATGTGGACGTGGGCCGCGGTGGCCTTGCCGGGAATGGCATGCGCGAAGGCGTAGTAGGGAATCTTGCGAAGCTTCAGATATTGGCGCAGCCAGACGCCTTCCGGCTGATTCGGCTTGACGGCCACATCCACGCGGCCGCGGTGATCGAAGCCGAGCGCGCGATGGACCTCCGTCTCGCCTTCGGCGCTGATGGGGAGCGGACGGGCAAACTTGCTCTCGAAAGCCCACTCCAGGGGTGCGAGCTGGCGCGACTCGTCAAACGCGCCGTCACCTTCATAGTGCTCCATGCCTTGCGCGAAGAATTGGCTGTCCTCGACACCGGGATCCGGAACTTCCGCGAGTTTGGGAATGTTATTGGCAGCCGCGATCTCAGTCATGAGGCGCGCCCGCAACCGGGCCAACTCGAGGCCGGTCTGGCGGGTGGTCAATTCTTCCTCGACAGGCAACAGATAAGATTGCGCCGCCACGCCAGCGGAAACTATCTCGCGCGCTCGGTCCAGCCGCGCTTGCTGGCGATCCACGCGCCGCTGGGCGGCCGCGATCATTTCCTTGGATACTTCCTCGCCAGCGCCTTTGGCGGGAAGATTGCCGTACAACGTGCGCTCGAGAACCGCCTCGTCTTCAGCATCGGCAAGATTCGCTTCGGCTTGTTGCAAGCGTACTCGCGGAAGCGCGCCCAGGGCGATCAGGTCCGTGATCCTCTGTAGCTCAAGTTTAGCCAGCTCGACGCTTTTATTGCTGGCCGCGGCTTGGTTTATGTCAACCGGGTTCTCCACCGGCTGAGCGCGCAGTTTGGCGATTGAAACCAGCGCGCCGAGGCACAATAGGAGCGTGAGGATTTGCCGCATTGGAAATTCCAGTGTACCATACGGATAGGAGAACGTTTTCCCTATTCGAGAGCAACGCATCACAGCCGTCCAACCTACTGCGCCATTGCTCACCGCTCCTGGGTGGCTCACTGCAGTCCGAGCCGCCGAATCCAAGAAGGCCCTCGACATTCGCGTGCTGGATTTGCGCGAAGTCACCTCGTTCGCCGATTTCTTCGTGATCTGCAGCGGAAGCAATCCCAAGCAGATCCAGGCCATCACCGAAGAGATCGGAGTGGAGTTGGGGAAGCTCGGGGAATACCCGGTGAGCGTCGAGGGATTCGCAAATGCCGAGTGGATCCTAGTCGATTTCGGCGATTATCTGATTCACGTCTTCTCACCGAAAGCGCGCGCGTTTTATGAACTGGAGCGGCTTTGGCGGCACGCCAAGGTGGTCGAGATTCCTCCCGGCGTTTAACCGCCTGCGGCAAACCGACTCCCTTGGCCCTCGAATAGGGCTTACGGTCGCGGCTCGGTAACGTGTTAAGACTTCTGTCCCTTCCCTAGCGCCTTGGTACAGCAACTCGAGCCGTTCTTCGCCACCACCGGCTCCAGAATTCCGGTAATTTCCTCGAAGATATAGCCGGGCGAGCGGTCCCCGCGAATTTGATGATACTTGCGGTCCTGGTAATACGCCAGCACTGGGCGCGTCAACTCATCGTAGGTGCGAATCCGTTCCGTGACGACATCCTCGCTGTCGTCCTTGCGAGTGATCAGCCGTGTCCCATCGTCGTCGCAAATCCCGGGCCGTTTCGGCGGCTGGTGCAGCAGGTTGTAAATTCGCTTGCAGCTCGGGCACTGGCGGCGCGAAGTGAGCCGGCCCACCAACGCATCCATCGGAACATCCAAGTGCAAGACGATCGGCGTCCGCAATTGTTGCTCCGCCAGCACTCCGTCCAGATATTCGGCTTGTTCCACGGTCCTGGGGTAGCCGTCCAGCAGGAAGCCGTGCTCACAGTCTGGCAGTGACACACGCTGCGCCAGCATCCGGTTGACGAGGTCGTCACCCACCAATCCCCCATTGGACATGATGGACTTGGCGGCCTTGCCCAGCGCCGTCCCGGCCTTGATTTCCTCGCGCAGCATGTCGCCCGTCGAGATGGCCGGAATACGCAACCAGTGCGAGATCTTTCCTGACTGCGTTCCTTTGCCGCTACCCGGTGGTCCAAAGAGCAGAAGGACCAAACCATCCTCCGTTCCTGTTCGAACTACGAAACATGTTGCCTAGGTCAGCTACCAAAGTCGCCCAATCCCCACGAAAAGACTATCACTATTTCGTCCCACGCGTACCAGGAACGGGCTCGCGCAGTTCCAGTACCGCACCCGTACATTTCGCCCTGCGTCAAGCCTTCTTGCAGGCCAGCGTCACAGCTTCTTACAAGCTAACGTCAAGCCGTCGCGGACCGGCAGCATGCTCAACCACACCCGGTCGTCCCCCTTCAATTGCTCGTTGAACACCCGGATGGCGCGCGTGTCTGGATCGTCGAAGGATGCGTCAATTACGCGACCATACCAGAGTACATTGTCCACGGCGATCAATCCACCCGGCCGCAGCAGTACTAGGGCTCGCTCGTAGTAGTTCGCATAATTGGTCTTGTCCGCATCGATGAAAACGAAATCGAATCGATTTCCCTGGCCACTCGCGATCAGTTCGTCGAGGGTGCTCAGCGCCCGGCCGATGCGCAGATCGATCTTTCGGTCAACACCCGCCTCCCGCCAATAACGGCGCCCCACGGCCGTCCATTCTTCATTGATGTCGCAGGCGATGACTCGGCCGTCATCCGGCAACGCCTGGGCCACCACCAGCGCGCTGTAACCGGTGTAGACGCCAATCTCGATGGTACGGCGAGCCCCAATCAGGTGCATGAGCAGCGCCATGAATTGGCCCTGCTCCGCGGAAATCTGGAGATTCGAGTTGGGGAGCCGGGCGGTCTCCTCGCGAAGCCGCCGCAGAATGTCCGGCTCGCGCAACGTGACGCGCCGCATGTATTCCCAGAGTTCGTCGCCGATGGTGAGGTCTTGCATTGACATCACCCTCTATTGAACACTACTTGCAGCCCACGCTACCCATGTTGCGGCATAATGGCAAAAGGAGCCAGACCCGGGTGACAATTGCGCGGTCCTTCGCGTACGCTTTGGCTATTGCGATAACCTGTCTCGCAGGCCTTTCAGCTCAAAGTTCGCCGTCTAGCGCCCCGGAGCAGGCCCAGCCGGATCAAGGTTCAAAATTTCGCACGAATGTCGATCGTGTGCTGATCGACGTGGCGGTTTCGGACTCGTCAGGACATGCGGTCGATTCACTCACGGCGAATGATTTTCGCGTGTTCGATAACAACGTTGCTCAAACCATTACCAGCGTGGACTACATTCCATCGGGCGTAAAGCTTAATCTCGGACATGCATCCAAGACATCACCGCAATCTTCCGGATCGCCGTCCTCCGCCGAGCCGCCGCAGGCGCCCCGGGGCGAAGATAACGCCAGGAGAGCTCAACTTCATATCGTTGTCATCGATGACTTAAATATCGCGGCGAATCACATAGCGAATATCAGCGACGGAATGACAGCACTCATCGATCATCATCTTGGTCCCCATGACTACTTTGCTGTTGTGCGCACTGGACGTGCTCCTGAAGATTGGTGTGACTTTACGAACGATCGCGGGCGGTTACGCGCGGCGATTAATAAAATCACCTGGAATCCCGCGAGCAGTCAGCAATTGGGAAACGCAGAGCCGACGTATAGCGATTTCCTGGAAGAAGACCCAGGCGGCCGTGAACTCGTGGAAAAGGTTCACGGACAGGTGTCCCAGAGGGCTTATCGCGGATCTTTCCAGGTTCTGTACGCGGTGATCTCACGCTTGAAGCAGATTCCGGGCCGTAGGTCCTTTGTCATTATTTCCGATTCGCTCCCGCAATCGGGTCAGTTAAGCGGTTTAATCGAGTATGCCAATCGAAATTGGGTCAGTGTTAGCACCATCAGTTCCAGGGGCGTCGACTCCGCCGGCTTCACTGCGCAAGACAAGACCAACAACGGAGGGCACATGATCCTTCCTGTTCTGCGAGCGGATTTGGCCGAGAGGGTTGAGGAGTCAGGGCAGTTTACGACGGCGCTCGAAGTGCTGGCGCATGGAACCGGGGGCATGGCCTTCGTCTCGAATGATCTTGCGGACGCGCTAGCCCAAGCTATCGACAATTCTCAGGGATACTATTTGATTTCCTTCCGGCTGTCAGCGACCAGCGGTTCAGAGAATGACAAGCATAACATTGTGGTGAAAGTGCGGCGGCGCGGATTGACGACGCATACGCGCTCCTCGTTTTACGCCTTCCCGAATTCAGGAAAATAGACACCCGGGCGGGTGCCCCGAACCCGCCCACTCCCGAGAGAGCCCTCGATATGAAATATATTGTGCGGGGTTAATGACTGATGAGCCGTCTCTCAGGCCGGTAATCTGGATCGGATCGAGCCTCGAGGACTTGCGTGAGTTCCCGGCTTCGGCGGGGCAGGGGTGGTGGAAGTGGTCAAGCATTATCGCCGTGATGCATTTCGCGCAGTGTACCGTGCGGTTCGCGGCGGTGGTTTACGTCCTTCATGCCTTCCAGAAGAAATCGAAGAGCGGACGGGAGACACCGCGCCTGGACATTGAGTTGATTAAGCAACGCCTGCGCGACGCGGAGCGGATTGCAAAGGAGAGACAGCCGTGAGAAAGCAGGGATGCGAAACAGGAAGCGGGAACGTGTTTAAGGACATTGGCCTGCCGAACGCCGAAGAGCACCTGGTTAAGGCGCAGCTAGTTTTCAAGATCGACACAATCATGAAAGATCGCGGCTTGAAACAGGTCGAAGCTGCTGGTCTTTTCGGCGTCAAACAGCCCGACGTCTCCAAGATGCTGCGCGGCGAATTCCGGCAGTTTTCGGTTGAGCGCCTTCTGCGGTTCCTGGTGGCGCTGGATCAAGATGTCGAGATCGTCGTGAAGCCACACCGGGGCAGAAACAACACTCCGGCGTTGCACGTGTCCTGAGCCGCATTTCCCGCTGGTTTGTGGCAGGTGGCGGCTCGTTGCGGGCGCGCAGGCTAACGAAACTCGCCGTTCGTGCCGATGAAGAGATCGTGGCAGTTCGTCGATCTAGAACCCATCAGCACCAAAGAGGTTTCGTCTTAATCGCCACCAGCATCGCCTTGACCATCCTGCTGGCGCTGGCGGCCTTGGGCATCGACATCGGGCGGATGTACGTGATTCGCGCCGAATTGCAGTCGTTCACAGACGCGGCGGCTCTCAGCGCCGCAATCGAACTGGACGGGACGGACTCGGGGCTCACGAACGCCCGGACGGGCGCCGGCCGATTGGCAACCGGTCGGCACGCCATGCAGTGGGACCTAGGCACGCGGCCGATCACGAACATCGTTACCAGCTTTGCCCAGGGAACTGCCACACCCGACAACAAAACCTGGCAGGACCAGCCCAAGCAGGCGGGCGATTACCGCTTCGTGCGCGTGGTTGCGACCGAGCCGGCGCCCGTGATTTTCCTGCGCGTATTTCAGCCCCTGGGGTTGGGCTCATCCACCGTGGCCGCCGCGAGCGTAGCGGCCAAGACGGAAAACCACGCGAGGCTGATCCGATGAATCGGCGAGGCAGCGCGCTCATCGAATTCGCCGGATCGCTGATCGTATTGGCGGCAGTGTTCGTCGGCGTGTTTCAAATCGGATATGCGTTCCTCGCTTACAGAACTCTGGTGAGCGCGGTGCGGGCCGGCGCGCGTTATTCCTCACTACAACAGCGCGGAGCCGCCGCCGATCCGGACATCGCGAAAGCAGTACGGAACCTGGTGGTCTATGGCGACCCGGCGCCCGCTGAGCACGCCAAGCCGGTAGTGCAAGGTCTGACGACCGGGAATGTCGAGATCGTGAACGGCCCCGATACAAGCACCGTCTCGCTGCGTGGATTTGAGGTGGACGCGCTGTTCGCGAAATTGAAACTGGATGGGCGTCCAACGGTGACTTTCCCACTCACATCCGGAGCGTCTGTCACATCAGGAGCCTCCCAGTGAGCCTCCGCGCGCGCCGGCGAGTGGGCCAGTCGCTGGTCGAAACCGCGCTCATCCTGGCGGCCTTCATGGGATTGCTGCTCGGCATGACCGGCGTCGGCGAACTCATCTTCGTGCGCCAAACGCTGGCCGATCGCGCGAGCCAGGCCGCGCGCTGGGGAGCCTTGAACAACTACAGTCCCACTGCGATCCGCGACATGGTCCGATTCGGAACAGCCACGCCGGAGCAAGGCCAGACGCCGTTTTTCGGGCTCGCGGCCGCGGCGGTCGAAGTGTCGAACCCTGGATGCCCCGGCGTCGAGTGCCGCGTGAGCGTGGCCATTCCCGAGCATGGGATTCGCAGCGTCGAACCCATGGAAGATGGCATGATCACTGGCGCTGTTTCCAAGCCTTGACGTACGGCTCGGTCTTCGGATTCGCTTCGTTCCAGCGTACCGGCTGCTCGCTATTCGCCATCAGATACAGCGCCAGCGCCACAGCGCGGTTCACTTTGGCCATGTTGTCGTAGTCGATCTTCTGCCATTCATCGCCCACGGCGTGATAATCCGGAAAGTCGAATGCCACCGCGAGGGTCTCGGCCGGCACCCCTTCCTCGGCCATCGAAAAATTGTCGCTGGAGCCGAAATAGGCATCGCTATTCCGCGCGTCTTTGTAGACACGGATGCCCGTCTTTGCACCGGCGCGTTGGACGTAGCTCGTGAGGTCGGAATAATCGAAACCGGTTAGCGTGGCGTTTGCGATCTGCCGTCCTTCTGTGGAATCCGTGCGCCCCACTTGCTCAAGGTTGAGTTGAGCGATGGTCTTGTCCAGCGGCCAAACCGGATGATGCGCGTAGTAATTCGAACCCACCAGGCCCTCCTCTTCACCGAAGAACGTCATGAACAGAATGCTGCGCCGCGGGCGTTGTTTCAGGCCCGCCAGGGCGCGCGCGGTTTCGATCACGGAAACCGTGCCGCTGCCATCATCGTTGGCGCCGTTAAAAATGCGATCGCCGGTCCCGCTTGGCTGTGTATCAAGGTGGTCCCGCACGCCTAGGTGATCGTAATGCGCGGTCAACATCACGCAGGTATCGCTCAGCGCCGGATCGGAACCGCGCAGTATCCCGATAACGTTGCGCACGGTCACTTGTCTGCGAACAGGCGCATCGATATGCGCGGTGACCGTGGCATCGCTGGTTCCTGGCTTCAACGCCGCATAGAATCGCGCGGCGGCTTCACCGGTCAACGTGATCCTCGGGCTGCCGGCCGCGCTGGACTCGTCCGGATCCTCCAGCCGATGCCCAGGCTCCTGGTAGGCCCTCACGCCCGTCCGATCCACCAGAATCGTGAGCGTTGGTTTCGCGCGCCGCAGAATCCGATTGGCCGCGCGCAGCCGGGAACGCAGCTCGGGGGTGACCTCGGTGATCACTACCCTGCCCTCCACTTGGCTCGCCGTGAGCTTGTCCACCAGTTCCGCGTCCGCCAGATCCAATTTGAACAACGGCGCTTTCTGGATATCCAGCACAGCGTCGATCCGCAAGACGGCGTCATTTGGGCCGGCCGAAAATTCGCGCTCGCCTCGGGACAACCGCACGTTAAAATTCGTGTAGCTTGGCTCGACCACCATCATCTTTGCACTCTGGAAATAGTCGCCCGCGACGCCTGGCTGCAGAGCCCCGATCGGCTCTAGACCCGCGATTCGAAACTGCGCCGCGATGTATTCGGCGGCGATATCCAGGCCCCGCGAAGGCGTATCGCGCCCTTCGAGCAAATCCGACGCAAGGAACGACAAATCGCCGCGCAGGGACGTCGCGCGGATGCGGCCCAGCGCCCCTTGAACATCCGGCTGTAGAGCCGGTTCAGAGGACGCACCTTCGCCGAAAGCCCAAGACCCCGTGAGGAAGACTACAATAAGGACGTTGCGTCTGCGCATGGATGCGGGCCGGCGGCTGTTCGTGGCCCGTCTAGCATGATGGTAGCATCTTGAACTTAAAATCATTTTGATGGAGAATTGTTCTAGCTGTCATTCGCGCACGTAAAGTGGCATCATGACAAACCGCAGTGGCAAGATCGGCAATTTGCAGCGGAAAGTAACCGAAAGCGGCAAGCGCAAGAGCAAGTCGCTGGTGGGCAACGCGCTCACCGAATCGGGGTTGCTCGATCACGCCGTGCTCAACCGGAAGATCGCGGAGATCTTGGAAGGCTTGTCGGCGAACCCGGCGCTGGTGCCCCGCATTGAACAGTCCTTGGATGAGTTCCTCGGGTCCCTGCAGGCTGGCCAAGTCACTGCCGCCGCGCAGCACGTTTGCGCCCTCCTGGCCCTGGAACTCGACGATCTACGCCGGGCCGCGCTGCTGTCCCTGATGGTGCGCCTGGCCGGCAAACGCAAATTTGATCCCATTGCAGCCTACATCCTTCAAAACCAGAAGGTTTTCGTAACCGGACGGGGTTGACAACCGTAGGAAAGAAGAGCACGATACAAACTAGGAGTTCTCCATGCGTTTCCCGGTTGCCGGTTTGGTTCTTGGTACTTGGGCTTTGGGGTTGGCGGCGGGCTCGGTCTGCGCCCAATACGTGATTTCGGCTCACGCCGGCGTGGTCCAGTATGTGGAAGGCCGCGCGTATCTCAATGATCAAGTGGTCGAGCCCAAGTTCGGCCAATTCCCGGATATCAAGGAGAACCAGGAGTTCCGCACCGAGGAAGGCCGCGCCGAAATTCTGCTGACGCCCGGCGTCTTCCTGCGCCTTGGGGAGAATAGCTCCATTCGGATGCTCTCCACTCGTTTGACCGATACCAAGGTAGAGGTTCTCTCGGGGTCGGCCGTGATCGAGTGCAACGACGTTCCCAAGGACAACTCCATCCAGGCCGTCTATAAAGGAAACGCGATCCGTTTCGAAAAACAAGGCCTGTACCGCGTCGATACCGCGCCAGCCCGGCTCAGAGTCTACGAGGGCGAGGCCGTGGTGACGGATTCCGCCGGCCAGCTTACCCTGAGAGGCGGCAAGGAAACCAGCTTGTCGGGTGTCCTGTTGGCTGAAAGTTTTGACCGCAAGGACCAGGACGCGCTGTATAGCTGGAGCGATCGCCGGGCGGCTTATGTGGCCCAGGCCAACATCGTTTCGGCCAACTATGTGAACGGCGGCGGCTACAGCGGCTATGGCAGCGGCAACAGCTACGGCCTGTTCGGAAGCTCCGGATACGGATACAGCGGACTCGGCTATGGTCCCTCGTTTCTCGGTGGCTGGACGCTTAATCCTATGTTTGGCATGTACACCTATATGCCGTACTCGGGATTCGGCTACAGTCCTTTTGGATATACCTACTACAGCCCGTCCACCGTGGCCTACGCGCCCGTACACGGTAGCGCATACACCGGCACTTCCGGAGGCCGCGTCAGCGCAATCACCGGCGCCAGCCGGTTGGCTAATTTGGCAGCCGCGAACCGCGGATCCGCAGTTTCCGCGGCGAATCGCAGCGCGGCCAGCGCAGCCCACGTAAGCGTCGGCGGCGGTCACTCGGGCGGACATAGATAGCGCCGGCCGGTTGGCGTGGCACCCCGCGCTTATTTCAAATTCTTTTCAAAGAAGTCCGTCGTTTCCTCTAAGAGCTGTCTGCGGAGTTGCCCGCTCACGCCGTGGGTCTTCTGCGGATAGATCACCATGTGGAAGATCTTGCCGGCTTGCTCCAGCGCGTCGGCCATCTGAAGCGTGTTCTGAAAGAGCACGTTGTCATCTTCGAGATTGTGAACTATCAGGAGCTTGGCTTTGAGCTTGGCCGCGTATTCCACCGCTGAGCTCGCCCGGTATCCTTCGGCGTTCTCTGAAGGCAGCCCCAGGTAGCGTTCCGTATAAATCGTGTCGTAGTTGTGCCAATTGGTCACTGGCGCTCCGGCGATGCCCGCCCGAAAAACGTCCGGCGCATTCAGCAGCGAGTACAGCGTCATGAAGCCACCGTAGCTCCAGCCGTAAATCCCTACCCGGGCCGGATCGACGAATCCTTGCGCCAGCAAATACCGAACGCCTTCAAGTTGATCGGCCAGCTCCGTCTTTCCAAACCTGCGATACAACGGCGTCTCAAACGCGTGCCCGCGGCCGGACGATCCGCGATTGTCCATCTCCCAAACGGTGAATCCGCGCGCGGCCAGCACTTGCGCCCAATCGGCGCCCTCCCAGGCGTTGCGGACCGTCTGCGCACCCGGGCCGCCATACACCGTCACCACCGCCGGATATTTCTCCCCCGCACGGAAATTGGCGGGTTTAATGATGCGGCCGTAGAGCTCGGTTCCATCCTGCGCCGTGAATGTGACGATCTCCGCCGGCTGAAGCGCGTAGTTGTCGATCAGCTTGCGGTCCGCGGCGCGAAACACCGCCCAATCGTCTCCGCCCATCGAATGCACAGTGCTCCTCGGCGGCTCGGTAAGACTGGAGAAATCGTCCAGATAATATTCGGCCGTCGGACTCATCGAAATTTGGTGCGTACCCGCTCCCTGGCTGACGCGCGCGCGATCCTTGCCGTTGAGTTTGATCGAATAGAGCTGGCGCTCCAGCGGACTGGTTTCCGTCGAGACGTAGTAAATCTTTTGCCGGACTTCGTCTACTCCAACGATCTCCGTCACTTCCCAATCGCCCTCGGTGATCCGCTTGCGCTGCTTGCCGTCGAGCGAATACAGATACAGATGACGGAAACCGTCTCGCTCGCTGCCCCAAAGAAATTGGCCGTCCTCGAGAAAACGGAACAAATCGTTTTGGTTAATCCAATAAGGATCCGCTTCGCTTAAGATAGAACGCGCTGTGCCCCCGTTTGCATCCGCCAACAGCAGATCCATTTGGTTCTGCACGCGATTCAACCGCTCGATGGCGAGCCTGGTGGAATCGGGCGTCCAATACACACGCGAGATCAGAAAGCCGCGCGTATCCCCCAGGTCCATCCAGCGTGTGGCGCCGCCGGCGGCTGGAACCACCCCCACTCGCACCTCGGGGTTGGGTGTGCCGGCTTGCGGATAGCGCTCCGGCTCGGCCACGGCGCGCAGCGCGCCCAGAGCCACCTGCGGATAAGTAAACTCGCGCGCGATATCGAACTGCATGTACGCGATGCGCTTGGAATCGGGTGCCCACCAATACGCCGTGCTCAGATCCAGCTCTTCCGGATACACCCAGTCGAGTTCGCCGTTCAGCAGCGTCGCGCTGCCATCATCGGTGAGTCGCGCCACCTGCTTGCTCGCGATCTCGAGCGCATAAAGATCGTGGCCTCGCCGGAACGCCACGCGTGCGCCGTCCCCGGAAAGCTTCGGATCGCGCTCGGCCTCGGGCGTCGCCGTCAGTTGCTCCCAGGAGCCGGTGTCAAGCGAGAACAGAAACAGGTCGCCTTTCACACTCAGCAGCAATCGCTTGCCGGATTGCGACCACTCCAAACTGTCTTCGCTGACGCGGCGGTTTTGCCAGTCGAATCGCGCTGGCTCGGGAACCGGAACCGCGGCTTTTTCGAGCGGCGCGAGCGACAGCAGCACCTTCTCGGATTTCGCGGCCACGTCGTAGAACCGCACTTCTCCGCCCTGGAAATAAGCGAAATGCTTGCCGTCCGGAGCCCACACCGGAGCGGGAGTTTCACCCTCGTGCCGCTGCTCCATTACCGTGTCGATGGTGACCGGCTTCTTTTGCGCCAACAGGGAAGCCGTGAGAACGACGCAGAGAAAAATCAGGCGGGATGTCACTTGCTGTGATTGTACGCTAAAGACCCGGACGGCGGATTTAGCCTGTAGATCGCCGCGCCTGGGGATGCATAGACCTCGCGGAAGTTGCCGGACTGCATGGCCTCCGTGAGTCCGTGCGTGCCCCTGGCATTGAGATCGCGATGGTAGTCATCCGGCGTTAGCAGCAGATAATTCAAATGGTAGCCACGGGCGAAATCCGCCATCGAGCCCATCAGCTTGACCACGGCGCTGTCGTCGCTGTGATAGAGAAATTTGGGCGGAATCGGCAGGCGGCAGGCTTTATGACCCGTATAAAGAAACACCAGCGGATCCTCATAAGCGTAAACGTTCGCATCGGCCGGCGCATGCAGCGCGATCCATTCATAAGCGGGCCGGCGCGCTTCGAAATCGGCGCGATAGGAAGCGAACAGGTCAGGAATAAAATGCGCCAGTCCGAAGATAGTACAGAACACGGCGAAGGCCGCAATCCCCGCGAGCAAGGCGCCCACACCGGCCGCGGCAAAACGTTCTGAGAACACCGGCTTCGCCCAAGTGCGCTGCAATACTCGGCCGATGTTGCCGATCTCCGTGGCCAATCCCATCAGCAAAAGCGGATACAGCGGAAAGACGAAACGTTGATCCGGCGGAAAATGCCAAACCAATAAGATCGCCGACATGCCCAGCGCGGCCACCGGATATTGCAGCTCGCGCCTGCGCACGGCCAGCCGAACACAGCCCGCGATCGCGGCGATGGCCACCACGCGCTCCAGGGCTTTCGCCCCGTAGGGCAGATCGAAAATCAACAGCTTGCCCGCGCCTCCCAGGAAGCCGTCCAAGTTGTACCAGATCACCAGCGGCAGATCGCGTAGCGGCACGTTGTACGTCTGGAAGCCCACGTAGTTGGTGTAATACAGGGTCACCAGATCCCAGGAATGCGTCAGATGCCGCGCCACCCACCACTGCCACCCCGCCACTGCGGGCAGCATCGTGGCGAAGAAAAGCCCGGCTTTCTTGTAATGCTTCCGCAGCGCGAAGCACAGCGGAACTGTAAACAGCAGCGGCGCGGCAATCGATTTGGTGAGATACGCCAGCCCCGCCAAAACCCCGGCCAACACCGCCATCGAGACTGACGACTCCGGCTTCATGGCGCGTTCGGCGAGAATCACGCTCATGAGCAGCAACGCGGTGAACAGCAGTTCCGGCATCAGCGAGAAGCTGAACACCACGGTCACCGGGCTCAGCCCCGCAATCAGCACCATCACAGTACGCGCGCGCACGCTGAATCCGTATTCGCCGAGCAGGCACCATAACGCCCACAAAAACAGCGGCAACAACAGCCAGGAGAACAGCGTGGCCATTGGAAGATTGGATGGAAATTGAGGATTGAGTTTCCAAATCCCGGCCAACAATGCGCAATAGAGCGGCGGATATTTGGTCTGATACGGCTGGCCTGGAAGGCTCTCGATCCGGTATCCGTCACCCACCGCCAGGCTGCGCGCCGATACCCAGTAGATGCTGTCGTCATGATAGAAGCCCAAGTGCGGCATGGTCCGCAGCGTCCAGGCCAGGTAAGCGGACGGAGCCAGCGCGGCCAGGAGTACGCCGAAAATGGCTAACTTCCTCAGCATCCACCCTGAATTTAGCAGTAAGTACGCTCCCAACCAATCGGGGATTCACCTGAGAGCCCAGCACAGCGTATCCTTGAGAGGATGAAACTGACCTTCTGGGGCGCGGCCCAAGTCGTCACCGGCTCCATGCACCAACTGACCGTCGGCGACAACAACTATCTGCTGGATTGCGGCGAGTATCAAGGGCGCAGACAGGAAGCCGCCGATCGCAACAAGAACTTTCCGTTCCCTTGCAAGGACGTTTCCGCGGTGCTGTTGTCGCACGCGCACATCGATCACAGCGGCAACCTCCCGCTGCTGGTCAAGAACGGTTTTCGCGGACCGATTTACACCAGCGCAGCCACCGCGGATCTGTGCCGGCCGATGCTGGCCGATTCGGCGTCGCTGCAGGAAAGAAACGCCGCATTTCTGAACAAGCGGAACACGCGGCGCAAATCGCTCAACGTGCCCGGCATCCCCGTCAATGAACCTGTCGAGCCGCTCTATACAACCAAAGACGCCGAGGCCACCTTCCCGCTCTTTCACCCGGTCGCCATGCACACTCCCACCAGCGTTGGACCCGGCATCGTCTACCAGTCCTTTGAAGCCGGCCACATCCTCGGATCGACTTGCATGCTCCTGGAACTGGAGTCCAATGGCGAAAAGGTCCGGCTTGGTTTTACGGGCGACCTGGGGCGGCCCGGCCTGCCGATCATCCGCGATCCCGAGCCGCTGCCTCCCGTCGACTACCTGATTATGGAAAGCACCTACGGCAACCGCGTGCATGAACCCATCCAATCTGTCTCGGCCAAGCTCGCCGACATTGTGAACCGCACCTATAAACGGGGCGGCAAGATGATCGTTCCCGCCTTCGCCGTCGGCCGCACCCAACAGTTGGTCCTGCTGCTGCATGAGCTGATCGACGCCAAAGCCATCCCGAGCTTCCCGATCTTCGTGGATAGCCCGCTGGCCGTCAATGTCACCGACGTTTTTCGAAAGCATCCCGAGCTCTACGACGAAGAAGCCGCCGCCTTTCTCGCGAACCACGGCGATCCGCTGGGGTTCCAGTTGCTCACCTACGTGCGCGACGTGAACCAATCCAAAGCGCTCAACGATCTGCGCGGCCCCTTCATGATCGTCTCCGCATCGGGAATGTGCGAGGGCGGCCGCGTGCTGCATCACCTGAAAAACAATATCGGCGATTCGCGCAATACCATTCTGCTCACCGGTTATCAGGCCGAGTACACGCTGGGCAAGAAGATCGAGGAGCACTGGGATGAGGTGCCCATCTTCGGAGAACCGATGCCCTTGCGCGCCGAAGTCCAGAAACTCGACGCATTAAGCGGGCATGCCGACCGCGAGGAGCTGCTCACCTGGATGCAGCCGATCGCGGCTGGACTGAAAAAAGTGTTCCTGGTCCATGGCGAGCCCGAACAACAGACCGCTCTGGCGGCCGCGATTCGGGAGCGCTATCACATCGAGGTGATTGCGCCGGAGCGCGGCCAGAATTTTGATCTTTGAGGCCGTACTTTTTGAAGCCGTACTAAGGCGAACGCCTGAGAGTACTACATTGAAAGTACTCTTCTGCCCTAAGGTCTTTTCCTGTTATATTTTGGGCCGGATGACTGACTCCGAGCTCGCTGTGCCGCAGAGCCGTACTGCGCTAGATGAAGGCCGTACTCCTCTGACTCAACTTCTCTGGCAGTTTTCCTATTTGCAGATCCTGGATTTTCTTACTACCGTCGCCTTCCTGCTGCATGGTGTCCGGGAAGGCAATCCGATAGTAAGATTGGCGCTAAGCGGAGGAGCCAATCCCCTGGCAATCCTGGTGGTGGTCAAACTACTGGCGATTGTGCTCGGGCTCTACTGCTGGCGCCGGGGACGCAGGCAACTGCTGTTTCGGATCAACATCCTGTTCGCGCTCCTGGTTGCCTGGAATCTGGTAGCGCTGATCCTGCGAAGCGCTGACTCGTAACTCCAGATCGCTTCTACAACGGCAGCATCACCGTGTTGCTGTCCACCCCATTAATGGTAACCAGCACGGGCACGGACTTGCCGCTAGGCAGGCCCGTGGGAACCGTGAATTTGGTCAGGTCAATCCCGGTGAAGCCAGGCGCCGCCGTGGATGTCGACGGGAGATTCACTCCGTCCACCGATAGAGTCACCGAATCCGCGACTGCCGGCGGCGGGTTGGGCGGGAAGAATCCATCCAGCACGGTCTGCCGATACGGTCCAAAACCTGTTCCAAGCAGCGAGATCGTTTCGCCAGCCGCCGCCGGACTGGCGGTTGTTACCAGCGAGCCATCGGCATGCAGCGCCGTCGCATAATTCACCGATTTGATGGTCTGATAGAAGAGCCCGGGCGCGTTGTGGGCAACTGTGAAGGTTCCCGAAATCTCGGTCTGCCCGGCGGGTTGAACTTCCAGCGTATAGTTGCCCGGTGTGAGACTCGAAGGAAGCTGAGCATTAATCTGTTCCGGCGAAACAAACAACAGCGGCAGGATCAAATCGTTCACCGTCACCGTTACTCCCTCAAGGCTCTGCGACAACGGATTCACCGGACCCACTTTCACCGACGGCGCAAGGCTTTGGCCGAAGATCGAAATGATGGATCCAGGCGCCACGGAGGATCTGGGCGTCTGGCCGACACCATTCGAAATGCCCGCCGGCGCGATGTATGGAACCGTGATCATCTGCGCCACCACCGCTTGCGGACTCGCCAGCGTCACCGTACCCGACGGATAGCTTCCCGACAGGGCTCCGGTCCAATGTCCGAAGTCAAAACCCCTATTCGGTTCGGAGGTCACCGTCACGTTGGTCCCCTGCGCGTAGAACATGTCGCTCGAGGAAGGTGAGATCTTGAATGCCGAACCGTTACCCGGATTCGAGCTCGCGCTCAAGTGGTAGAAGCTGTTGTAGCTGGCCGTGAGCGTTGCAAAACTTTGACTCACGGTCATCGTGTGGCTGGAAGCTCCACTGTCGGACCAGGATCCGAAATCAAGACGCGAACCCGTTCCCATCGGAATCTGGGTTGGCGCACTCACCTGGACCGTCGCCCCGTTCTGGCGATCGACATTGCAGGGGGTCACACAGTTGGCCCCATCCACTTGGAGGGTTAGTCCCTCAGGCGAGCTCTGCACGACGATGCGGCTCAGTTCGCTGAAGTTCGCGGTGATCAGGTACCCGCTGCTGACCGCGGTTTGGGTGACCGTGTACGCCTGGGTCGCACTGCCTCCATTGGACCAGTTCAGGAACGTGTATACCCGTCCGTTGGCGCCCGTTTGAGTCGCCGCCGCCGATACCTGGTGCGTGGTTCCCAGCCCCCAAATGAAGTTGTACGAAGGCAAGTTGGATTGCCCATCCACGGTCAATTGCAAGCCACCCGGCGAGGTTAGAAACGCCACTTGCGCCCCAGCCACATATTCGCCTGTCAATATCGCGGGCGTCGAGACGTTGTTGCTCACTTGGTAGAGCGCGTCCTGACCGAGTCCATTGCTCCACCCGCTAAAGACCCACCAGTTTCCAGTTCGGCCCCTCTGGGGAGTCACACCGCTGAGATAGTGTACCGATCCGGGTGCAAAATAAAAATCCCCCAGGCAAACCGGTGGAAAGCCCGTTGGCACCGGCTCTGGCTGAGACTCGCCGACGGGACACCCGGGAATATCATCGATGGTCCTGGTCGAGACCGGCGTGTGATCGATTAGCAACTGCAGCCCCAGCGGCGACGTTAGGAAGGACACCAGCTCGCCTTGCTCAAAAAAGGGAGTAATGCTAGTCGGCCCATTCAGAGTGAACTGTGTCAGAAAAGCTGTGGGCGCCCCGGAATTGAAGGCCCATCCGGTGAATACATAGCCTGGATAAGGATAGGCGTTTAGGGTGATGAGGCTGCCCGCCGCTTGAAACACCACCGCCGACGACCAATAGCACGTGCCGCCAATGTACACCACTCCGGGCGCGGATACCCCGGCAGGAATGGCGCCAGGCGCGCCGCACGTCGCGGTATTGGTACTGGCAGTGGCGCCGCCAAGATGCAAATCGATCTCGTAGGCGATCGTCAGTTGCGCGGTGAGTGTCGTGATGGCGGGATTCGCCGTGATCACCTGGACCGGAGAGCTGCCGGGCTGAATCAGCCCGAGGTTGTCCACCCAGCCACTGAACGCATACTGGGTTTGGCCATCGCTGGACGACTGAATATTGTTGGTGGTTTGACCCGGCAGCGGAGCATTCGTCAAGAATGCAACGGTGTGCTCGCTCCCTTCCGGCCAGTTCAAGACCGCGGCCGAGGAGTACAGCGTACCATCCACCGTGAAGCTGGCGCCTGCTGGTTTGGTGGAAATCGTAATCGTGCTCGTGACTTGCGCCTGCAAACACATCCCGCCAAAGGTCAGAAGTAGTGCTAAGGAGAACCGATTCATAGACGACACCATTAACTACATCGGCCTTAGTACAGGGCGGCTTTAGGTTGCACTCCAAACGCCCTGGAATCGGGCTTGCCGCGCGGCCTCGGCAGGGGTTCCGGACGCCCGTCGCGATCGCTTCCCCGAGATCTGACGGTTGACTCGCCGCCGGTTTTGTTTAATTATGCCCTCGGCAACCTGGTATCCAAGCGCCCACCGCCGGATCGGCGCCCACCCTGTCGCTGGGCGCGAATCCTGCTACTAATCAAATTGGGGGCTCCGATGCGAACGGCAATCTACTTGAGCCGCCTAATTGACCTGATCCCCGGTATTCGCCCGGAAGGAATTATGATTTCGGACGAAAGGAAAGGGAACGGGTCATCGCGCGGGCGCGTCTCATCACCATTGACCTGCCGTATAATGCAATCAGTACCACCGTGCTTTCCGCCACGAAAATCCTCACCCTCGCGCTCCTCTCCACCACCCTCCTCCCCGCCGCCGACAAAAAGCTCCCCATCGAGGAAACCACCAACGACCTGCTCACCATCTCCGCCACCGCCACCCTCGACCGGGACCAGATCAAACAGGAGCTCGGCTACGACCTGGGCCCCGACATCGCCCTAGTCCGCGTCACGCTCCACACCGTCAGCGACAAGCCCATCCAAGTCAGCCACGACGATTTTCTGCTCATCTCCTCCAAGGACGGCCAGCGCTCCCAGCCCTATGAGCCCGGCCAGCTCGCCGGCGCCGACAGTCTTACAGTCACACAAAATGGCACGAAACAGGCCGCGTCGCGGAGGCCCGGACTCACGATTGGAGGGTTCGGCGGAGGAATCGGCACTGGCACGACGAACCAGAACCCCGACTTAAAAACGCAAGCCTCGCACGACGACAAGCCGAATCCGTTACTTGCGGTGCTGGCCGAGAAGATCCTGCCTGAAAAGGAGATCACCGACACCATCTCGGGCCTGTTGTATTTTCAAATGGTGGGCAAACTGAAGCCCAAGGACTTAGAGCTTCACTATAAAGGACCCGCCGGCAAGATGGCTCTTCGCTTCAAGCCTAACTGAGCCGCCGCGTGTTGTATTCTAAATCTGGTGTACAACGCAAAGATAACCGCGCTCGGCTGCTACACCCCGCCCGAGGTGTTGACCAATCAGGATCTGGAAAAAATGGTCGACACCACCAACGAGTGGATCATGCAGCGCGTCGGCATCATGCAGCGCCACATCGCTCCGGCTGGCGTCGCGACTTCGGACATGGCGGTGGAGGCCGCTAAAATCGCGCTCGAACAGCGCGGCATTGATGCCTCCGAGCTGGATGCGATTCTGGTCTGCACCGTCACCCCCGACATGCTGTTCCCCGCCACCGCCTGCCTGGTCCAGGACCGCCTGGGCGCCACTCACGCCTGGGGCTTCGATCTGCTGGCGGCCTGCTCCGGTTTCGTCTACGGACTCACCACCGCCGCGCACCTGGTCTCGGCCGGTTCGCATAAGAAAGTGCTAGTGATCGGCGCCGACACCATGTCGCGCATCATCGATTACACCGATCGCGCCACTTGCATCCTGTTCGGCGACGGCGCGGGCGCCATGCTGGTTGAGCCGACCGAAAACGGCGAGCCCGGCTTCATCGATTTCGTGAACCAGATCGACGGCTCCGGAGGCGATAACTTGAAACAGCCCGCCGGCGGCAGCCGCATCCCCGCCAGCGCCGAATCTGTCGCGGACCGTCTTCACTTCGTCAAGCAGGACGGCCAGCAGGTTTTCAAATACGCGGTCCGCAAAATGGAGGAATGCTGCCGCGATCTTCTGGATCGCAATCATCTCACCGTGGCCGACATCGGAGTCATGATTCCGCATCAGGCCAATCGAAGGATCATCAGCGCCGCGGCCGAGCGGCTGGGCATCAACTGCGATCGCGTGGTGATCAACATCGATCAATATGGCAACACCACCGGCGCCACCATCCCCTTGGCCACGCGCGACGCGCTGCGCTGCGGCAAGCTCAAGAAAGGCGATCTGGTTCTGTTCGCCGCCGTCGGGGCTGGATACACGGTCGGCGCGAATTTGTGGCGATGGCAGATGTAGCGTTCGTATTCGGCTGCCGGGGGCAACTCGGCGTCGAGTTGATGACCGTCCTTCAAGCGCGTGGCTACGCGGCCGTGGGCTTTGACCGCTCCGAGATCGACATCACCAACGCCGCACAAGTAGAGCGCGCATTCGCGGCCCAGGATCCCGCCATCGTCATCAACGCAGCCGCCTACAATCAGGTGGACGTGGCCGAAAAGGAACCGCTGCCCGCCATGCAGGCCAACGGACTTGCGGTTCGCAATCTCGCGATGGCTTGCCGGCAGCACGACGCGCGCCTGGTCCACTTTTCCACCGATTATGTTTTCGATGGCGCCGCCGGACGCGCCTACACCGAGGAGGACGCCACGCGACCTCTGGGTGCGTATGCCGTGTCTAAGCTGGCCGGTGAGCTGTACGCTCAGGCCTACCTGGACAATCCGCTGATCATTCGCACCTCGGGCGTGTTCGGTCCGGGCGGATTGAATACCGCGCGCGGCAATTTCATCGAGGCGATGCTGCGGTTGGCGGCGAGTAACCAGCCCATCCGCGTGCTGAACGATCACGTCGCCTCGCCCACCTATTCGCCGTTCCTNNATCCCGAGCTCAAGCCCACCAACGAGCGCGAGTTCCGCACCGCCGCGCGCCGCCCGAAATACTCCGCGCTGTCGAACGCCAAAATGGAACGCTCGGGAATCGAGCCGCTGCCGCCGCTGGAAACCGCCGTCAAGCTGTACATGGAAGCCCGCGCGCGCATGCGACCATGATTCCAGCCCGTCCGACGATTAACGAAGGAGACTGAATGCCCGCAAAGAAGTTGCTGATGCTGGTCGGCGATTACGTCGAGGATTACGAAGTGATGGTGCCGTTCCAGGCGCTGTTCATGGTGGGGCATGTGGTCGACGCAGTGTGCCCAAACAAGCGCGCGGGCGATTCCGTGCGTACCGCCATTCATGATTTTGAAGGCGATCAAACCTACAGCGAGAAGCGCGGCCACAATTTCGGATTGAACGCGACCTTCGACGACATCCGGCCGGAGAATTACGACGCGCTCGTGATTCCGGGCGGGCGCGCGCCGGAGTACATCCGGTTGAACCCGCGCGTGCTCGAAATCGTGCGGCATTTCGCCGGCGCCGATAAACCCATCGCCGCCATCTGCCACGCGGCGCAACTGCTGGCCGCAGCCGACGTGCTCAAAGGTAAATCCTGTAGTTGTTATCCTGCTGTGGCGCCGGACGTGACGCGCGCGGGCGGAACCTTCGTGGATTTACAGATGACCGAAGCTCACACGGACGGCAAGCTCGTCACCGCGCCCGCTTGGCCGGCGCATCCAGCCTGGCTTTCTCAGTTCCTGAAAGTGCTCGGCACGCGGATCGAACTCTAATTGGACGGCGAATTCCAGCCCGATGGTGTGCCCAACGGCATATTCTTCATGAACGCTTCCACAGCGTGGATCTGGCCGCCGTAGACTTTGAAGGCTTCCCAAACCATCAACGTATCGCCAGCGACGCGGCTCGATCCTTTTCCAAAATCCATGCGAAGCAAAACGATGCCGAGATCTTCGTCAACGGCCGCGACGCGATATTTGATTTCGGACAACGTTGGAATCTTCTGCCCTTTGATGTCCACGCAGCCCGGCATGAACGTGCAGCCCGGCCCGGCCATCAAACGCCCATTTTCGAAGCGATAGGCGTCAGCAGCGAAGGGCGCATCCACGGTGACGAAGCTTCCAACTTTGAGGCCAGCTGGATAATGTTCCGCGACCTTGATCGCGTCTGCGCGCGAGTTGCGTTCGGATGCTTCCGGAGTTAGCAACATGGCTTTGCTAGGAGTCTGCAACGCATCCACGTCGAAAATCGACCCTTCGGCCTTGCTTCGGGTAACTTGAGTTTCCACTTCGGTGATCTTCTGGTCCAAAACTTTCAGTCGAAGCATCAGCATCACCGGCGAGCCGGACTCCTCGACGATGACTTGAGAAGCCACAACTCCTTGCCGTACATCCAACATGTCGAAACGGAACGGACGAAGCTTCGTGGCGTTCTTCCACAGCGGGCTCTCGCCCAGTTTCGTCTCGACTGTATCTTCCGTGAATCGGACATTGGCGGCCAACGGAAGAGCGCCCGGATTATGAGCGACAAGAGCATCTAAATATTGCGTGGTGATGCCGCGCAGGCAATCACGGTCGCATGCGGCGCTCGCCGGACTCGCCGGACTTGCCGCGATGGCGATCAGGAGTAGGCCGAGACTAAAGCGCAGTTTCACTTGGCAGGCGCGGGCGGAGCCGCGGGCTGAGGCGGAGCTCCGGGAGGCCGGTCCGTCAGCGTCTGTCCATCCGCGGTGGTAACGGAAACAAAAAGAGCTCCAGGCTCACCACTTTTTTGCGGATGGCCAACCACGGTGACCTTGTCGCCCGGCTTGAGGGAAGTTGACTTCCAGCCCGCGCGAACCAGCACGAACGGAGCCGTCATCTCGATGTTCCAAGTTTCAGGGGCGCCCTTATCGTTGGTGATTTCGAGCTCGATCCAAGAATGGGGATTGGCCCACTTGAATTGCTTGACGGTTCCAACCAGCGTCACATTCTTGGCACGGTCAAAACCTTCCATTGAATGGTGGGCGAAGGCCGAACCAGCCATCGAGAGCCCAAGAATGCAAATGCAAGCGAACTGTAATCTTTTCATAAATTGTCCTAGTGAATGTTCGTGGATTTCGAGATCACACTCGGCATATGCGCGTTCAAATCCGGCAGGCACGAGGCTTCCGTGATATCGGTGTCGTCCACACGTTTCCAACGCTTGGTCACCTTCCATTCTCCCACCCAGCTCTTGGGGTCGCTGAAGGTATATTCGATCTCCAGCGTAGCTCCGTTGCCGATCAGGCGCATACGTTCGACGATGTGAAGCTGATCGCTGCCCGGGATGCCGTTGTCGATCCAATGATGATCATCCACGAAGCCAACGGTATCCACCACCAGCGAGTCGCCCTCCCAATGGCCGATCGATTCGCCATTGAAGCTGGGGATGATCACGTCGGGATCGGTGTGTTTGCGGCCATCCAGATAGATCATGCGCGTGCTATTCATGAAACCGCTGACCATGAAAATCACAGTGGGCTTTTGGATCATGGCGATCGGCCAAACACGCGTCATGATCACCGGCAAGCCGGCGGGCCAGCACTGGCCGATGTCGTCGTGATAAGCCTTGCCTTCCGCCCGGGCTTTCTTGGCTGCGTCATAGTGTACTTGCGCTGCCGGTGTCAGCTTGATGTCCGCGGGAGGCGTGAAAGTGAATGGGTTGTCGCGTGCAAAGGCGTGCAGCCATGTTCCGGTAATGTCGAACGGAGGTTTGGGACGGGGCTTGTCGATATTCGCCGGTGCGAGGGCGCCGAGCTGAGCGGGTGGCGCGGCGACCGGCTGCGCGGACGGCGTTTGCGCCCAGGCGCCCGCGGCCATTGTTAGCAGGGCCAACGCTGTTATTGCAAATCGCTTCTGCATGGTAATTCTCCCGGTACCTACTTGTCGTGGAGCTTCAGCCGCACGACACCATTTTCGTCGACGTATTCACGATTGTTGTCGCACACAAATTCGACCATCTCATAGTCCGCGGGCATCTTCTTGAACGCCGCGGTGTACGTGACCGGCTTTTCCAGCACCACCGGGTCGTCGATCGTGATCTGATCGTGCAAAATCTCGGGCGAGATGAGCCTGATCCGGTCCGTGACGCGCATCTGTGGGCTGTGCGGCATTCCACGATAGCCGGAGACCGTCGGCTTGATACCGACCGTGTCCACCACCAACGTGTCGCCTTCCCAATGCCCGACCGAGCGTCCGTAGTAGCCAGGCGCCACGTCCTCAATCTTCCATTGTGGCCGGTCGAGATAAACGCGGCGCACTTCGCTGAAGGCCTCCGAAATAATCGTCACCTGCTTCGGGTTTTGAATGATCTCAATTGGATAAATGGCAATGGCCATCATGGTGGGCACGCCATAGGGGATGCAGCGCGCGCTGGTGTTGTCCAGTTGCTCGCCGCGTTGCGCCGCCGCGGACTCCTTGGCGCGCCGCTCCTGGTACGGCTTGTCGTACTCCGGCTTCAAGGTCAGCGGACTGGGCGCGGGGGGCCGGAACTTCGGATCGGTTCCCGGTCCGCCTCTATATATGCCCCAGACGCCGGTAAGATCCGGCGGAGTGGCGGCGGACTGTGCATTGAGGATCGCCGTGGCGAAGGCGAGCAGCGTGGCGGTAGAAATCTTCAAATTCATTTTTGTGTGGGCGCAGGCGGAGGCTCCTGGCGGGGTCCGTTGAAGAGCACCTTTCCATCCGGCAGAGTAGCTTGCGAAAGGAAGCCGCCATTCTGTCCACTCTTCATCGGGTTGATGATGATCGTGAGTTTGTCGCCCGCGTGGATGCTATTAAACTTCCAACCGCTTTGCATGAGGATGCTGGGGCTACCCATTTCGATACTCCAGTGTTTGACGGCGCCCTTTTCGTCTGGAACGTCGATTTCGATGTAGGCGTGCGGATTGGTCCATTCAAACGAAGTGATGGAGCCGGTGAGCGTGAGGCGCTTCGTCATGTCGAACATGGTGAAGGAGTGATGCGCCCAGACCGGAGTCGCGATGGCGAACACGGCCGCGGCCAGCATCGCCACACTGCACAGCTTGGTCCGAAATGCATGCAAACTTTTCATCGAAAGCCTTTCTCTTTGCTGCGCCCATTCTATTCTGATGGTCTGGCCGTTGCAACCTGGGACGTGCGTCGTGGGCGGTGGCAGCCCCAGTTCATTTGGCGGGCGTCATGCCCGAACGATCTCACTCCGCGCGGAGGGCCGTCAGCGGGTCTACTCGAATGGCGCGTCGCGCCGGTACCCAGCAGGCGACGAATGCCACGGCCGTCATGAGCGCGATGGCGCAGAGGTAGGTCAAAGGATCGTGCGCGCTGATGCCAAAGAGGATCTGGCCGAAGAATGTTCCGGACGCGAAAGCCAGCGCGAAACCGATGGTTATCCCCACTGCCAGCAGCATCGCCGTCCGCGTCAGCACCACGCGCGCCACCTCGGATGGAGCAGCGCCCAGAGCCATGCGGATACCGATCTCCCGCGTTCTTCTGGACACCGCGTAGGCCATGATTCCGTAGACGCCGGTTGCGGCCAGCACCACCGCGAGCAATCCAAACGATGCCAGCACCACCGCCACCAGCTTAGCGGGGAACAATGCGAGGCCGAGTGCGCTGGTCAGGCTGCCATCGTTGAAGACGGTGAGCGACGGGTCCAGTTCCGCGACGGCGCGTCGCAGCAGACGGACGGTCTCTGTTTCGGCCAAAGGAGAGCGCGCGACTAACGTTTGCCCGGGAATCCAAATCTGTTCCATCGACTCAAAAACGGTGGGCGACGGTGTTTCGCCGAGAGAACGGTATTTTCCATCCTCCACCACGCCGGCGATCTCGATCCATTTCCCGGTTGTCGAGTGGCGGAATCGCTTACCGACCGGATCAACGCCCGGCAGCAGTTGGCGGACGAACGCCTCATTGACGAGAGCGACGCGCGGCGCGTCCTTGGTATCGCGCTGATTCAGATCGCGGCCGGCCACCAGGCGCGTTCGCATGGCCCGGAGATAGCCGGGGGTGATGACGTACGCGTTTGCCAAAGGAACGTCGCCCGCGCGCGGCTCCGGCTTGCCTTCAAGAAAGATCGCGTTATTGGAAATATTGAGGGTCAAAGGCAGGCCGTCGATGATCCCGGCAGTCTCAATTCCCGGCATGGAGCGGACCTTCTCCAACAGGCGGCGTTGAAACTGGCGGCCGCGCTCCTCGTCGTAACCTTGTGCGGCGAAATCGTAGGACAGGACGGCGGCATGTTGCGGGTCGAATCCAAGATTTAGGCTGAGCGCGTGCTGCAAACTGCGCACCACCAGAATGCTTCCGATCAGCAAAACAACCGAGAGAGCCACCTGCGTGGCGACCAGAATATCGCGCAGGCTAAAGCGGCGAAGTTTCTCCGACGGCGCTTCATTCTTGATCGCCCCCACCAGGCTGGCGCGCGTAGATTGCAGCGCGGGAGCCAAGCCGAACAGGAGCGCGGTCAGCAGCGAGACAAGGCCCGCAAACAGCAATACGCGTGTGTCCATCACGACATGAGGAATTACCGGGACGTCAACGGGCGGACGCCAGACGTTCACCAGTTCGACCAGCCAGTAGGCGAGCAGGATTCCCGCCGCGCCGCCCGCAATGGAGAGCATCAGGCTCTCGGTGAGAAGTTGGCGGACCAATTGCCCGCGGCTGGCGCCCAAAGCCAGACGGATTGCGGTTTCCTTTCTCCGGTCCGACGCACGCGCCAGCAGCAGACTGGCGAGATTTACGCAGGCAATCAGCAGCACCATTCCAGCGACGACCATCAATACAGCGGAGAATCCGGTGATAGCTCCGCGCAGAAAGTTGCCGGCCATGCCGGGCGGCGAGAGTACGATGGAAACACCCGCGTCGTCTTTCGGGTGTTCGCGGCCAAGAGCAGTAGCGATGGTATTGACGGCCGCCTCAGCGCTCTTCAAAGAGACGCCTGGTTTCAGGCGGCCGATGACCAGGCCATTCGAGTCGCCTCGGTCGTCGATCCATTTTGATTGCTCAATCTGCTCCGCCATCGCCAGGGGAACAAAGATTTCGGGAGTGTAAATGAGCTCGGTTCCAATGAATGGCGGAGGCGTCACGCCGACGATGGTGTAATCGAGCCCGCCGATCTTCGCTTGCTTGCCGGCGATATCGGGATCGCCTCCGAAGCGCGCCTGCCAGCAACTGTAGCTGATCACAGCCAGGGGATGCCCGCCCCGTTTCACGTCATCCTCGGGATGCAGGACGCGGCCCCGGATGGCTTGGACGCCCAGCATGTCGAAGTAGTTTCCGCTGACCTCATAGCCCCACATACGGGCATTCTTAGCCCCACTGCGGCTTACGCTCACCGGTACTGTGCGGTACATCGCGAGGCCGCTCAGAACGGTATTACGGTCGCGATAGTCTTTGTAATCCGGATAGGAGAGCGTGGGGAACTGCGCCTTGGAGGTGCGCATGTTGAAGGACACCAGTTCGCTCTGGCGTTCGACACCGAAAGGCCGGAAGACGACAGCGTTGACCAGCGAGAAAACGGTGCTGTTGGCGCCAATGCCAAGGGCCAGCGTCACAATGGCGGCGGCAGTAAACCCGGGGCTCAAACGGAGCCGGCGGAATGCAAAGGTCAGGTTGTGGCGCAGCATAGCGGTTGCACAGGCACGTTGGTAGCCGCGAAAAGGCTGAAGATTCTCAATCAGATCACGGCGTCGAGTGCCCGATTTTGGGAACAGGCCGGTCGTGTCCGGTCACTTTAAAGCCCGTATCGCGGCTTGAATCTTGATGGGTGTAGCCGAGCAGGCGAGTCCCCCAGAACTGAATCTCCTCCACCTTTACCGGCGGAGGGCGGCATAGGCTAGCCTGCCAGGCTCCCGTCGTCGGCAACACCTACAGGATGTGCTCCCGCCTTTGGATTCCCCAGGTTATCAGTCGGGACAAACTGCTGCGTGAAAGCTGTAAAGTAGGCCGCGAGTTCGGGTTTTCCAAGATCCACTACTACACCCCCGTCCTGCCAAATATCGTTGTGATCGTTATGATCGTCCACACCATTGTTCAAGAACTGCCCGCTCGACCCCTGATTCATGTGGACATCATGAATACCGTCACCATCCGTGTACTTACGGCCGAAGACATAAACGTCGTACTGATTCGCTTTGGCGGCCCGAAGCAGACGCAGCAGCGAGGCTACCGGTTCGACTTCCACGCTGCCATCCATGGCATCGCTTTGCCGCCACGGTCCCGTCTCGCGCAAAACGTCGCTACGCAAAAAATCCAGCGCCGGTAACCGGTCGCTTTCGGTCAAGTCCGAGAAACCGGAGTTCGCTGCTTGAAGCATGTCGACGACTTCATGCCGGAAATCAAAGACCAGCTTATAGGTCAACAGGTCGTCTGCATCGTTGGTGCCAACGTTGATGGCGCTGTCCCATTGTGCGGTGGATCCATCCTGGAGCCTGATCTCAAGTGTGCTGTGCAGATGGTACTGTGTTTCATTCTTGCGCTGCGTGGACTTGAGCCGCGGGTCCGAAATCACCTTGCATTTTAAGAATCCGTATGTGAGGGGCATTTTTTGATCTCCCAAAACCGGCGTCAGTGCGAAAATAACTTCCGGTCATTTTCCAACTGGCTATCGGCGACATAGAACTTCTCGAACCAGGCGGCCTTGCCGCTGATTGCCGCCGGCTTCTGCAACATCAGCGCTCCGCTGTCCTTCGTCGACGCCGCCCCTTGCATCTTTGTCCGGAACTGCAGGTGATCGAAAATACGCAGGGCCTCGATGGCGTAAGAAGTCGCAACCCTGGGGTCTTCGATCATCACTAAGTTGTCGCCATTTTTTTCTTCTCCGCTTACGGACAAATTCGAGGAGCCGGTGAACACTTTCGCCGTCGGGAGATTGAAATCGGTGACCACGAACTTGTCGTGTTCATGAATGCCGCTTCCGCCGTCCCATTCGCTCTTAAACGGTTCGGGTGTGTGTGCTGCGAGATACTTGAAATCGACAATGCCGAGCGATCCATCCGGCTTTTTGACCTCGAGTGCGCCCTTCTTGTCTGAAATGCCGTAGCTGAAAACCGCCTTATCCTGGAGCCTGTCCACCGCCTCCCGTAGCGCACCAGTTTTCGCCTGGTTCAGAAATGCGATAACAAAAAACACTGATGATGTGGCTTGGTCGATTGCCGCTCCAACCGGGCTCAGCGAAAGGTCGGCGTCTTTGTGGGGCGAAAAGCAGAAGTGAACCGGAGGCTTGCCTTCCACCTGCACCAGGTGCCACTGCTGTGCGATGGGTTGAGCGTTGAAACCCTTGGGGTTACTGAACGCCAGCTCGAAAACTTCTTCGAAGAGTCCGGCGGCTTCCGGCGAGCGGAACACGAGTGCATTGTTGGCCTGAATGTAGAGACCGCGGAAACTGAAGTTGGTGGAACCCAGCAGGACCTTCTGCGGTTCGCTATTGCGTTTTGCAATCAGGACCTTGTTATGCTGCAGCCCGGAGAAATGCATGCGCTTCACGCGGTCCTGCCCTGCGGACTGCGCCAGCCTGGCCGCGGCCTGGGACTCGGCACTGGTATTGGGTTTGTGATCCCCTGAGTCATCGATCACCGCTCGCAGTCGCGGACCGATCCGCTCGAGTAACGCAACGATATCGGGTTCGTTCAAATCATAGGCGAAGAAATCGAGCTCCAGCGTTTCGTCTCCGGCCGCATCGGTTAGAAAATCCATGATCAGTTGATACGCCTCGAAGCCAAGCCACTCATAAACATCGCCCTTGACCTTCTTAAAATCCAGTCCTGTATCCGCATCCGTCGGAATAATCTTCGGATTGTTCCCATATTTGTCGGCGTATGCCTGAGACGATGCGTAGTTGCGCGTGAAGCCGACGTCAAGGAAGCCGTCGTAGATGACGACGTCAAGCGTTATGTCCAGCGTGATGGAGGCGCCGGCGATAAGAACTCCATCTGCTTTCATGTGCTGCTTGGTGACCCTGTAAGTGTAGTCGCCGTCCGTGGGGTTATACGGAAAATGAACCCAGCGGAACTTCTGGAACGGAGCCTCGGTCGAGGGAAAATTCCGATAGCCATCCACCGACTTGAGCGCGGAGGACTTGGGATATGAAAAGGCGAGCCGGTTCCGCAGCGGCTGAAAACCGTCGCTGCCGGGACTTTGCACTTCGATCGAGAAGCCCACAAAATCCGGTTCCGGATCGTCCACGTCCATCCCGATCAGCGCCATGCGCTCGCCACGCCACAACTTCACACTGAAGCCGTCAACCGTCTTGCTGTTAGTAAATTCAGCCATATCAACCTTTCTTTCCGTGTTTGACCCGACCGCATTCGCCCGAACCGGCTGCGCCGGGCAAACCTCCAATAATATTAGCGGAAGATCGAGCAAAACGCGGACAAATGTCTGGGTTAATTTATGAATGAATTTCAGAGGAGGGCCGTGGAACGACGACCATGTCGGTTATAACCGGGAATCTGTATCCCGGGTTACGGCTGACAGGTGGCTGCCGGCGGGAGGGCCTATCTAACTGGGCAATGGAGAAGGGAGAGAGAGATGTGGCGGTGCTGTGATTACAGGCCTAGATCACGCCTTCTTCTTTTTTGTGGTGGGCTTCGGCTTGAGGGACCCTACGTAGCGGTAGCTGCAGTCGAAATACTTCTTCAACTCGCGTGTCTCGGAGAGCAACGAGTCGGGAACCTCGACGTACTCAGGCTGAACAATTCCGTACGCCTGGCACAGCCTGGCGTGGTACTTCTTAAGAAACGCCTCCCGCTCTTCAGCCGGCAACCGGAGCGCGAGCCTACCCTCTTTGCTGAGGTAGCTGAACATATGACCGTTCAGCGACGTGTAAGGCACCGTGGCGCCCTTCCGCTCGACGCTCGGATTAGTGGCCACCAGCTTTTCGTACAACTCAAGCTTGTCTAACGGTACGGCACTTGATGCTGGCTTCGGCATGCGGCCATGTTAGCCCACCCAGTAAGAGACGATCAAGCCTTCCGAGGCGACTGCCGCGTCAATGGCGTAGTCCGCGAGATTCAGCTGATTGTCCGAAATGGCGACGTCATATGAATCATCCACGCCACCGCTCGGGTTCGGCCACAATTCCTTTATGACGCCAACCAGCGTGGTGTGATTGACCGCTTGCGTACCGAAGTACATCTTGCCGGTCAGTCCGGCGATCACCTGAACACGAATATGGCAACAGGGCGTGTACTCGGTGGCCAGGGGCACGGGCGTGCCCGGCGTGGGCACATTGACGCGGCCTAGAGATTGTGGAGTCATTGGAATCCTTTCTGTTACCGCTGCTTTCGCGCTTCCAGTGTACTTGCCGCAAGTCTGTAATCGGCTCTGTAAAGGACGAATCAAGGGCATTCAGAGGCCGCCTGGCGCATTACAAGGTATTGCGTTGACGGCATTTATAGGTCCTTTATGGCTGGATTCGCCTTTGACAAGCGCATTGTGACTCGGTATTTCGGGTATACGCGGAAGTGCTGCCGGCGCGATCGACTTCCCTTGCCCTTCGACAAGAGATCGTGTATGCTCTTTGTAGAAGCGAAAGGGGAACGCATCCCATGCTCACTGATGTCATTTTCCGTCTGCGCTCGCTGCTTCGGCGCAAAGCAGTGGAAACGGAGCTCGATGACGAACTCCGCTTTCACTTCGAGCAGCAGGTCGAAAAGCAAGTTCATTCGGGGCTGACGCGCGAGGAAGCGGTGCGGCGCGCCCGTTTGTTATTCGGCGGAATGGATCAGGTGAAGGAGGAATGCCGCGACGCGCGTGGTGTGCAGCTTATGGAAACTTTATTTCAGGATGTTCGTTACGCTCTGCGCATGCTGCGCAAGAAGCCAGTTTTCACCATCGTGGCGGTCCTGACGCTAGCCCTGGGAGTGGGAGCCAACACAGCCATTTTCAGCATCGTGAATGCGGTGCTACTGCGCTCTCTCCCGTTTCCCGAGCCCGACCGTTTGGTCAGGATTTTCTTTAATAACCCAGGGATGGGGTTGCGCGGTGTTTTGTACTCCGTGCCCGAACTGGAGGATCTCAGAAATCGGTCGGGTGTATTCGAATACGTAACTGGAACTGAGCGTGGCAGCATCAATTTGACGGGCGGTTCCCAGGCGGAGCGTCTCGAGATGCTCACCTCCAGCCCCAACTACTTTTCCATGCTGGGCGCGACCCCCCAAATTGGAAGGCTGTTCGGTTCCCAGGACTATACGCCCGGGTTCGCACCTTCTGCCGTCATCAGCGATAGCCTTTGGCGCGGCAACTTCGCCGCCAATCCGAATGTTCTCGGCCGCACCATCCGTCTCGACGACGGTGTGTACACAATTGCCGGCGTTCTTCCCCCCGATTTTCGTAATCCTGGGCGGACGCATGCACACGACGTCGACGTATTCCTTGCCTCCGGATTCACCGCCGCTTCCGATCCCAAGCCAACGCGGGGCGCCAGGGCTTTCCCTTCGGCACTGGGACGTCTGAAACCGGGCATGACGATCGAGCAAGCACAGGCGCAGCTCACGGCCTTGGCTATCGAGATCCGCCACGATTTTCCTGAGGATTATCCGCCCGAGGGCAAATGGACCATCGAGATTCAGCCCCTGCGGGAATCTTTGGTGGGCACTGTTCGGCCAATGCTGCTGGTATTGCAGGGTGCAGTCATTCTGATCGTTTTCATTGTGTCGTTGAATATCGCCAATCTCCTCTTAGCGCGCGCATCGGGGCGGCAGCAGGAGATGGCGGTGCGGTCTGCGCTGGGAGCCAGCCGTGGCCGTATCGTGCGTCAGATGCTCACCGAATCCCTGCTTCTGTCTAGCATGGGCGGGGCCGCCGGGATTGCCTTAGCAGGTGCCATGCTGAAATTTGTGCCACGCTTTGTTCCGTCGAGTATTCCCCGGTTGAGTGAAGTGAGCGTCGACTGGGCAGTGCTGGCATTTGCGCTCGCGATCTCGCTTCTGACGGGCCTGCTGTTTGGACTTGCTCCCGCTATTCACTCCGCACGCTCCGATCTGGGCATGGCAACTCGAGAAGGCGCTCGGGGCTCCGGCTCGAGCTTGAAAACCGGCCGGTTGCGGGACTCCCTGATCGTCGCGGAGCTGGCTATCGCGGTGGTTCTGATGATCGGAGCCGGACTGTTGCTGAGGACGTTTCAAGATTTGCTCAAAGAAAATCCTGGGTTTAATCCCACACAAGTTGTCACCGCCAACATCAATCTGCCGTTTCCCAGCGATCCGAGCAAGGATCCGTATCACAGCATCGCCAAGCAAACCGCTTTCTACCGGGAGCTGGGGCGCCGGTTGAATGCGATCCCGGGTGTTCAGCTGGCCGGATTCGTCTCGGATCTGCCGGTCCCCGGTATTGGATTTCACTTCGCCCTGGGTATTGAAGATCGTCCGTCCAATTCGGGCGGCGATTTGCGTGCGAGGGACATCCTGGTGAGCCCCGATTACTTCAAGGCGATGCAGGCTCCGCTCGCCCGCGGCCGCCTTTTTACCGAAGCCGATGAAGACGGCAAACCGCGGGTCGCGATGATCGATGAGTCCACCGCGCGCCGCTATTGGCCGGACCGCGATCCGCTCGGGCGCCGGATCCGGATGGGAACGGGGGCCTGGATGACGATCGTGGGGATTGTGAAGGACATCAAGCAAGATGGGCTGGACGTCGATGGGATGCCCCACATCTATGTTCCCGTCTATCAGGAATTCGATCCGGCGGAGGGCTACGTCTTCCGGGACTTCAGCATTGTGTTGCGGACCTCTCTTACCAGAAGCACCCTGGAGCCGCAGATCAGGCATGAGGTCCAGAGCGTCGATCCGGCCTTACCGGTCTACGACGTCGCTTCCATGAACGACTTGCTCGACTGGTCGCTCGCGTCGCGCCGTTTTTCCGCCCAGCTTGTTGGTGGATTTGCCGGCGTGGCGCTGCTATTGGCCTCCATCGGAATCTACGGCGTGCTGGCCTATATGGTCGGCCAGCGGTCGCGTGAAATCGGGCTCCGCATGGCGTTAGGGGCCGATCGAACCGACATCCTCAAGCTGATCGTAACCAAGGGCGTCGTTCTCTCGATGATCGGAATCATCGCGGGCGTGATCTTTTCTGTATCGACCGCCTCAATGATGGCGAGCGTGCTCTACGGTGTTCGCCCGCATGATCCGGTTGTGTTTCTGGCCGTGCCTCTGCTTTTGTTTGCGGTCGCCGTGCTGGCCAGCTACCTTCCAGCGCGGCGTGCGACGAAAGTAGACCCGATGTTTGCGTTACGGGAGGTCTAATGAAACAAGCACGAATCTCTGTGCTGCTGGCAGGAATCGTTTTTGCCGCGGCCGCCGCCGGACAGAGCCGACTACAAAGGCGTGCGTACGTTTGCCTTAGAGGTCAAGCATGTCGCCGCTTCCAACTGTGCAATATGGTCGCCGCTTACCGGCGATAAGCTCCCGGCGGACTTCATGCGCGGGGACGGTCCTGTGAGCTTGAAGACCAAAGTCGACATCGTTAAGTTCCTGAAGGATTCTTTTGCCCTGGGTCACAGGGCCGCGGCCACGCTGACTACTCAGAACATGTTGCGGACCGCGGAGAACAGCAAATCGTCCCGCCTGCATTTGGCCGCATTTAGCGTCGCCCACGCATTTGATCACTACGGACAGATGGTGGAGTATTTGCGGATGAATGGAATTGTGCCGCCGGCCAGCCGATGACTTCAATGAAACAAGCACGAATCTTCCTGTTGTTCGTGGGCCGGGGCTAGCAGACAAACTTTTACAGCGATCGCCAGTGTCCACCTACCCTGTTTCGTGTTGTAATCAGGTGAGGGGCCGATCCCACTGAAGTTAGCTGGCTGGCGGTTCACGCGGGTTTGCCGCTCCCGATCCATGAAAACAAAAACTACTCTTCTTGTGTTTCTCCTTGCCGCGTGCGCCGGGCAGTCTGCCGCTCAACCCGCCTTTAATCCGGACGGCGACACATTGTTGAACGGCACCTACTATATGCGGCAGGTTTTCTATTTTGTATCCAACCAGGGCACCGTGGACTTAACCATCAACGTCCAGGGCAACATCACTTTCAGCGGCGCCGGAACCTACAGTTTCACCGGATCGGTGCTGAACAGCTCCACCAGTGCGACCAAGACGGAGACTTTCACCACCAGCGGCAGCTATGTCATCTCGGCCAGCGGCGAGGGCTACATCACGCCCATATACGGGACAATCACCAACGGCAACATCATCGGACTGGTATCCCAGGGCATTTTCATCGGCAGCATCCCCGGGACCAACGGGTGTGACTCGCTGTTCATCGCCGCGCCGCTCGGCTCGACAGAAGCCACCAACGCGACGCTCAACGGCTCCTACACTGTCGCGTACTTCGATCCCACCTTTCTTCCCACCACCACCGCGCTTCCGGGCGGCGACGCAATCTTCAACATGACCGCCGACGGGCAAGGCAACATCGGGAACATCAATGCCACCACCTATAGTGGAACCAACACCACCTCGAGCGCCCAATCGCTCACCGGCGTGACCTACGCCTTCACCAACGGCGCAGCACAGCTCAACTTCGGCGGCAAGGCCAACGGTTCGACCTTGCTCGCCGGCACGCACTTGCTGTATATTTCGCCGGACGGCAATTTCATCTTTGGCGGTTCCTATCTCGGTTACGACATGTTCGCCGGGGTGCGCGCGGCAACCAGCGCGCCGTCCAATTACAACGGCCTCTACTACCAGGCCGGATTGGACCTCGATGAATCGACGGCCGGCAGCACCAGCGGTTATCCCCTGTTGAATAGCTACTACGGATCGTTCACGGCATTTTCGGGAAATATTATCGGACACCAGGCCTTGAGTAGCGTATCGCTGATGAACTACCAGAGCTTGAGCCAGCTACTGATCTTCGGAGGCTCCAACGATTTCACATATAACGACTCCTACACGCTGAACAGCGACGGCAGCTCCGACGACAGCGCCTTTGGCCAGCATTATGTGAGCAGCACCAACGGGTTAATTCGGATCGGATATGGCATCGGGCCAAACCTCTCGCTCAACGTGGCGTTACAGGCCCCCACTTTCAGCGGTTCGGGCGTATATCTGAGCCCGGTGGGCGTGGTGAACGCGGCCAGCTCCGCGCCCTTTACAGCGCAGGTGTCTCCCGGAGAATTTCTCACGTTGTACGGCTCGGGACTCGCGCCCAGCAGCGCTTCCGCGTCGGCGCTTCCGCTGCCGGACAAGTTGAACGGCGTGCAGGTGACAATTAACGAAGTGGCAGCGCCGATCACCTATGTGAGCCCGACCCAGATCAATGTGATAGTTCCCTACGAGACGAACCCAGGGCCGGTCGCGCACATTCAGGTGATCAACAATGGCGCGCCGTCCAACGTGGTGACGGAGCTGACGGGATTCACGTCAACCGGGGTCTTTACCAGCAATCCGGAGGGCGGCACCGGGTACGCAGCCGCGCGTCATTCCGACTATTCGGTGATAACGGATGAGAGCCCGGCGCAAATTGGCGAAACAGTGTCTGTGTATCTCGCGGGGATGGGCGCGGTGAGCCCAGCGGTGACGGACGGAAGGGCCGCACCGAGCAGTCCTCCAAGCACCACGACAGCATCGCCGTTGATCTACCTGCTGGATACGTCGGGGCACTACCTGCAAGCGACGGTCATGTTCTCCGGCCTTGCTCCGGAGTTCGCCGGTTTATATCAAATCAACTTCACGATCCCCACGGGCCTGGTTTCTGGCAAGGCGTCCCTGGAAATTATCGGACCGGATTCGGATTCGTTCGAGGCGCTACTTCCGGTGACCGCGCAGTAGCGCTATTGCTCAACCGTCGCGATCGCGCCGGTCGCTATAAACGCAGTAAAGAAGCCGTCATTGATTCCGGGCGAGCCCGCAACGGTGAAGTGGCTCTCAGCAACGCCCGCGATCTGAAGGCTGACGCCTGGCACGCCAAAGGCTCCATAACCGTTGGTGGGAAGCAGTTTTAGAATCGGGTATGGAATCGTGAACGATCCGGCGGAGGCATCGGCGGTGCAAATGAACTCAACCCAGGAGAAGTCCGTCAAAGTGACAGGAACAGCGGAGTAGCCGAAGATGGTCACGAACTGGAATGCCGAGCCGCCGGTCCATGTCAGGGTAAGATCCTGCGTGGCATTGATGCTGACCGGGAGGTTGGTGGGGACCACGGCTGTCGGCAGCGTCAAGTTCCAGGTGAATGAATCCACGTTGGAGCCGCCGGCCCCGTTTGTGACCGTGTAATCTCCGGGCGAAAGATAAAATGGCGCGGCACTGGCGAGGATGTCCGCGTAAATGCCGGTAGAAAATTCTGGGATGTTCTTATTGCCGTTGGGTCCGGTAAGCGTCAACTCCGTGCCGGTGTGCAGAAAGGTGGGTTGAATCGGATCTGTGACGTTCAATGTGGGGGCGTAGGTCTCATAGGCGATGCAATTGCCAATGGACGGGCTGGTGGTGCCTCCGAACGATCGGATGAGGCTGTCGGTCGGGAAGCTTAAGAATGCCGCGCCCAGCGTGTCGTCATGGCCGGCGACGTGGGAGAGTTCGACAGCCCCGAGGTTCAGAGAGCCGGTGGAGACCGCCTTTTGCAGATTGGCCGCCGTCAACGCGTTAAAGGTGTCACCGCAGGTGGTTTGCCCCTCCGGGGCGATAGAGATCGTGGTGACATTGCCAGTGACTCCCTTGACGACGACTGCCACCGTGGTCTTGCATGCGGGCGTGATTCCTGCCGGGATGGTGAAGTCGATCTGATCCTCGGCCGGATAGCCGCTCCGCCCCGCATAGATGGGGGTAACCAGTTGGTTTCCAATCAGGACCTTAACTTCTCCTACGTCCAAGTTGCCGATCGGCGACCCTTGGTCATCGGGAGCCGTTATCGCGCCCAGACCGCTGCCCCATATCACCAAAGTCTGGCCAGGATGCGCGGCGTTCGTCATCGTGATCACATGGTAGGTCAAATCGGTGAAGATTCCCGGGCCTGATCCGTCCTCATTTAGCGCAAACGTGCCGAAGCTAGCGGCCACAACCTGGATGGCGAAAGCGCTGGAGGAGTCCTTGTAGGAAAGCGTGAGCGTCCCGGTGCCAATGGGCGTAGGCGACGGAAGAACCGCGGCGACCTGCCCGGTGTAGGTGTAGAGCATGGGGCAGGTCTCGATGACGCCGGCTACCTCTACCTTTATGGTGGTGCCCGCCAGCCCCTCTGTGGTGGGCAATGGATAGCCATGTGCCGACTGCAAAGTGGAAGGACCGAGCCCGCTCCCGCTCACGATGAACATCGCGCCTTGCGCAATTCCTGAATTAGGCAGCGCCGTGGGGAGCCAACTGGCGGCGTTAATGATTCCGTTGATGACCGGCGTCGCGCCGAGACTGGCTGCGCATCCGAAAGCGAGGGCGGTGAGGCCAATAAGTAGTCGCATGGTATTGCTCGAAGGACAGATTATCTCATTTGCGGAGCAGGCGCAATTGGCACATTTGAAGCATTTTGGTCCCGGCTGTAGTTTAGTGGGAAAGAGGGCCTCCACACGGACGAGGGCCTGGTCGGGCCAGCGGTTGCCCTGTTCGCAAGCGCGGGGTTTCGTGACGAAGAAGGCGACATTCTGATAATGTCCGCCGATCATTGCGAATCGATCAAACTCCGGCTGCAACTGGAAGGCATCAGCACCGAGGCATATGAGCTTTCAGGACAGCTTATCTGTGTCACGGCAGAAGATCTGTTAGCAAAGTTTATGCCTAGCGGTACATTGGATGAAGCTCTGTTCAAGTCGACTGTCAGTCGCTTTATTGAGAGAGCCAGGGCCAGCGTGAGTACAAACGTGAGTAATGTACATTCGGGCAAGGTCCGCCTTTTTGGCGAGATGGTCAGCCAGTTGCGCGGCAAAGACCTGAAGGCGACCACGCGACTAGAGGAACTGTGGAACGAAGTGATAGAGTGCCGACGATCACGTGTACCTGGAGCGCTGCTAGATCTCCACTCCCAGAGTATTGAACGGGAATCGGCCGTAGCTTAAAACCGCCCGACGACGCGCCGGGCCGTTGCGTTCCGCGTGGGCGTTGCGCGGCTCGATTACGTCATTTGCGAAAGGCGGAATCGCTACGATTTGCGACTCGTTTGGATCACTTGCTTGGTTGAGTGTGTTGCCGTGCCCGCGCCTTTGCCATGATCATGATGTGCTCGAACTGCAGGTAGTCTTCGAGTTCAGATTGGTCCTCGGGCGAGATGCTGCCATCCCCGGAGTGCTCGACCAACTCCGCTACGCGTTGCTGAACGCTGTCGGAAGGATGAAACGCGACCACGGCTTCAGGAGTTGTGCCTGCCGCGATGAAATCGATAACTTCCTCGTATGATTTGGTCGTGTTCATCTCTCTTCAAGCATACCGCCAAAACAGGGACGCTCGGCCTGCGTCCCTGACGGTCGCGGCACGCTAAGTACCGCGGGTTGGCGGCTAGCGCACTTCGGAAACGAGCTTCCCGTCTTTTTCGGCGAGCAGCTTTTCAATCGTCGACGTGAATTCCTGCTTCAGTTGAGCGTTGAACTCGCCACTGGCGGGTGCGGCGAATCCGGCGTGAATGTGCTTTACCCGGCCGTCGCGGCCGACGAATAATGTGGCCGGCCAGGTGTTGAGATTCACCGCCTGCGGGACCTTCTCCCACATCTCGGCCGGCGCGCCGGCGATCAGATAGTCGTACGGCACGTTGTACTGCTTGATGAATGCGTGCACGCGACCCAAGTCTTCCTGTTGCTCAGGCTCTTCGAAATCGAGAGCGACGATTTCCAACCCTTGACTGTGATATTTGGCGTAGAGCTGGACCAAGTATTGCGCCTCGTCGTGGCAGTTCGGGCACCAAGTCCCGGTCACGATGGCGAGCACCACTTTGCCTTTGAACTTGGGATCTTCGTTCGAAAGAACCTTGCCGTTCACGTCGGGGAAGCTATAGGCGAAGACCTCGTTGGGATCCTTCATGGTGGTGTGCGTGGTGTAGTCGGAGGGCGCGGGCAGACCTTTGGCTTGCGCTTGCTCGGGACGATACGCGATCAGCTTGTTCTTGGGCGTGAAGGGACCGCTCTGCTGAATCTCGAGCGTGCCGTCTTGGGCGGGCGTGATTTCCATCAGCATGGCGCGCGCGCCATCGAAATGGCTCAGTACGAATTTGCCGTTTTGCCACGTGCCGGTGAGAGCGCCGGTGTCGCCGTCCACCCGCAGGATCGCCGCCGAGACTTCGGGTCCCGTTTGCTTCACGATCAAACGCCAGGCTTTTTCGCCCTTAGGGCTATCGTAGGGGACAATCCACTGGCCGCCCACCGACGGCGCATTGGACGCCGAGACGGCCGCGGGCGCGTAGCGCTTGGCCCGGAACGGATAGCTAGTGATGTAGCGGTCCTGCTCGAAGCGTCCTTGCACCGTGCCTTCGAGTTGGCCGTCCTTCGCCGTTGCCTGGATGCTGGTGAGATAGGTCTCGTAGTTCAGCACAATCGTGCCGTTGTCCAGCTTGGTGCTGGTGGTGGTTTCCTTCTCGTCGCCGTTGTACAGCGTGCCAGTCAGGCTCGCGCCGTCGCCCGAAATGTCGAGTCGAAATGGGATGGCGGTTCCGTTGATGGTGACGGTGGCATCCCAGCGGCCGCCTAAGGAGCTAGCGGGCGAACTGGTGGGCTCGGCCCAGGCGCCTGAAGCGCCCAGACCGAGAATGATCGCAGTAAGGGTGAGGTTCTTCGATAGATTCTGCATTTTGACCTCCGCTTCCTTACGGTCGCGGCTCAGTAACTGACGAGACCAGCTTCCCGTCTTTTTCCACGAGCAGCTTTTCAATCGTCGACGTGAATTCCTGCTTCAGTTGAGCGTTGAACTCGCCACTGGCGGGTGCGGCGAATCCGGCGTGAATGTGCTTCACACGGCCGTCGCGGCCGACGAATAACGTGGCGGGCCAGGTGTTGAGATTCACCGCCTGCGGGACCTTCTCCCACATCTCGGCCGGCGCGCCGGCGATCAGATAGGTGTACGGCACGTTGTACTGCTTGATGAATGCGTGCACGCGACCCA
>PMUP01000045.1 GCA_003166865.1 Bryobacterales bacterium | reverse complement strand
ATCAGCACGTTCGGGCTGGCGAGCTCCAGATTCCAATTGGTCACGTTGCCGCTCGAGTCTTTCACGTCCATATAGAAGTGGGCGTGCGGATTGGTCCACTCCACCTTCGTTACCACCCCGCTCAAGTCGATCTTCTTGTTGGAATCAAACTCCGCGGCACCCGAATGATGTGCGGGCGCCGGCAATCCCAAGGCCAACCATATCGCACATGCGATTGCGCGAGCCAGAACGAGCCTCATCGCCATACCCCCGTAGGAGATTTTGTCACACCGTCTCATCGTGCACAAGGAGCTGCGTATGCCGCTATCATCCCAAATTCGCCAGCACCTTCCGCATTCGGGCGTGCGCCAGCACCACGTCCGGATCGCGCTGCAATGCCTCAAAATAGCGCTTGGCGAAGCCCCTGCCGTTCTCGTTCGGCGCCAACAGCTCCCAAGCCTGCGCGATCAGCCGCTCCGCGTCCATCCCCTGCGGCGGCTCTTCGGCATCCAAGGTCTCATCGATCAGCACCACGAATTCCGAGAGCGCGTGCAACCAGGCGAACCACGGATCATTGATGACGAGATTCAACAACTCACCGCTCGAGGTGATGCGCGCGATGTCGCGCTCGTACACGGCTCGCTCAGAGTCGAGCAGAGTCTTATGAAGCGCAAGCAGACCGTTGCGCAATTCCGTCAGACGCTGTTTTACGGGATCGAGGGAGGAATCTGTGGACGGCATGACGCCCTGGTGTTATAGTACATGACACCCAAGCACTTCCATCCCGTCACCGTTAAAATAAGATCGTGCGTCCCGAGTCCAATGTCCAACTCGCCACCCGTCACCTCGACCAGGTGCGCCAAGAAATCGGTAAAGTCATCGTCGGCCAGCAGCATGTGGTCGATGGCGTCCTCATCTGCCTGCTGGCGGGAGGTCACGTTTTGCTCGAAGGCGTCCCTGGCCTCGGCAAAACCACCTTGCTGCGGACTTTGGGCCGCGTGCTTCATCTCAAGTATTCCCGCATCCAGTTCACGCCCGATCTCATGCCCGCCGACATCGTGGGCAGCATGATCATCGAAAGTGACGACCACGGCGCCAAGGCGCTGCGCTTCCAGCCCGGGCCGATCTTCGCCAACCTCGTCCTGGCCGACGAAATCAATCGCGCCACTCCCAAGACGCAATCCGCCCTCCTCGAAGCCATGCAGGAACGCACCGTCACCAGCGGAACAACCACGCACGAGCTCGAACTGCCGTTCCTTGTGATGGCCACCCAGAATCCTATCGAGATGGAAGGCACCTACCCGCTCCCCGAGGCCCAGCTCGATCGTTTTCTGATGAAGATTCTGGTGAGGTACCCCTCGCGCGAAGATCTGAATCGCATCGTCGAGCGCACCATTCATCGCGACGAAATCGCGCTCGAACAAGTGGTCGACCGCGAAGCGATTCTCCAACTGCGCGCCGCTTGCCGGGACGTTCTGGTCGCCCAGCACGTGCAAGATTTTGCGATTGACGTGGTCATGGCCACCCAGCCCGGCACGCCTTCCGCCCACGCGCTGGCCAACAAATATATTCGTTATGGCAGTTCGCCCCGTGGCGCTCAGGCGCTGGTCGAGTGTGGGCGCGTCCTGGCTTTTATACGGGGCCGGCTCAATCTGAGTACCGACGATATTCGCGAGATCGCCCCCGACGTCCTGCGCCATCGGATCATTTTGAATTTCGACGCACACGCCGACGGCCAGACGCCCGAGACCATTCTGCCGCAAATTATCGATAGCGTCTCCACTTTGGCCGTCAAGTGAAAGCCGTCCAGTGAAACCTTCGCCCCTGATCGACAGCGCGTTGCTCGAGAAGCTCGAGAGGCTGGCGATTCGCTGGCAAAAATCCTTCCCCGGTCTGGTCGGCGGTCACAACATTTCGCATTTTGCCGGTCCCGGCCAGGAGTTCCTCGATCATCGCCAGTTCCATCACGGCGACGATCTGCGCGCCGTCAACTGGCGCGCCTACTTGCGCCTGGAAAAGCTGTTCCTCAAAATGTTCCAAGTGGAGCCGCGCATTCCCGTCCGGATTCTGCTGGATTGCAGCAACTCCATGACGACCGGCGGCGTCTCTAAGTTTGACTATGCGCGTAAGCTGGCCGCGGCGTTGTGCTACGTCGGCTTGGTGCGCCTCGATACCATTTGTATTCAACCCTTCGGAGAACGTTTGGGCGACTCGTTTCTGTGCGGCGGCGGCCGCCATCGTTTCATCCCCGCCGTGAACTTCCTGCAGGACCTGAAGCCATCCGGCCGCACCAGCTACTTTCAAATCGCGCGCGAATTCATCTCCACCTATCCGCAACGTGGTCTGCTTATCATCATTTCCGATTTTCTCGACGACGCCGGCTGCGAGCGCCCGTTGCAGTATTTGTCCGACTTTGGCCACGAGCTGGACTTGGTTCAAGTCTGGGCCACCGAAGACCGCGAGCCGGCTTGGGAAGGGCAGCTCGATTTGACCGACGCCGAGACTGGTGCAAAGCTCGAAATCGGCTTTGATGACGCGGCACGCCGCAACTACGTCGAAGCTTTCGATACCTATGCTCGCGATATTCAGAGAGTGGGACTGCGCAACGGCGGCCGCTACGTGGGCATCTCCACTGCCACCACTATCGAAGAGGCCGTCTTTGGGCCGATGGCCCGGTCAGGCGGGCTCGAGTAAGCCTCGATGTTCTTCCTCAATCTTTCCTTGCCCGAGTTCCTCACCATCCTGGGATCGCTCTCGGGCGTCGTCGTGGCGCTCTATCTGCTGGACCGCATGCGCAAGCACCACACTGTCCCCACGCTGCGCTTCTTTGCCGCTACTGAAAAGCCGCCCGTATTGAAACACCGCCACAAGCTGCAACAACCCTGGTCGCTGCTGTTGCAGTTGATCAGTCTGCTGCTGCTGTTGCTGGCCATCGCGCAGCTCCGCCTTGGTTCTCCAGCCCGATCCTCCCGCGACCACGTGCTGATTCTCGACGTGTCGCCCTGGATGGCCGCCCGGCTCGGCCCCAACCGGCTGATCGATCAAGCGCGCCTGGCGGCCCGCAACTACGTGAATGCGCTCCCGCTGGCCGATCGCGTGATGGTGGTGCGCGCCGGCGTCTTAGCTACTCCCGCGCTTCTGTTTGAGTCCGATCGCAACAAGATTCAGCTTGCAATCTCTCAGACCCAGCCCGGCGCCGCGTCCCTGAATCTTCAAGGCGCACTCGACTTCGCGCAGCGAGCTCAGAGAGTACAGGCCCAGCGTCCCGGAGAAATTGTGTTCATCGGCGCCGCTCGCATTCCAAGTGAAGAAGCCGCTCGACTAGATCCGCCCCCGAATTTTCGCTTCATCCCCATTGCCGGTCCCAGCGAGCATGTCGGCTTGCGCAAAATGAGCGTCCACCGCGCCATGGACGACCCCGATGCTTGGGAAGTCTTCTTCGCCGTAAAGAACTATGGCACGGCGCCGCGCTCCATTCCCGCGGTGGTGAATTTTGGAGGCGCTCCGGTGGCAACTCGGCGCTTTGAACTGGGACCTGGCGTCGAGGAAAGCTTCTCGTTTCGATTCAGAACCCGCGCTCGTGGATGGTTGGAGGCGCGCCTTGCGTCACCTGACGCTTTCCAACGTGACGCCTTCCGTCCCGATAGCCGCGCCATTCTTGAACTGCCGCCGCGCGGCGTTGCGCCGGTCACCATCTACTCGGCCGAACCCGATCTCTTGCGGCCGGTCTTCACCGCCATTCCCGGTATCCAGGCGAGCTTTCTCCCAATCTTCAAATACGATCCCAAAGCCCGCACGGGCGTTGTGGTGCTCGACCATTTCGCTCCTTCGTCGTTACCTGCCACCGATAGCATCTGGTTGGATCCGCCTGCGGACAAATCCCCGATCCCCGTGCGAAGCGTCGAGGCAAACGTGAAGCTGAATCAGTGGGCAGCGGATCATGCCCTTGGCGCGGGCCTCAGAGCACGCGATATCGAACTCAGCAGTGCCGAGATTCTCCGCGCTGCGCCGGGCGATATTACCGTCGCACGCTCAGACGCCGGTCCATTGATTGTCGCGCGCCCCGGAATGCCAAAAATGGTGGTGCTCGGTTTTCATCCCATCCGCTCCGGAATGAAGTATCAGCTCACCACGCCGCTGCTGTTCGCCAACATCATCCGCTGGATGCAGCCCGACGCCTTCCGCTCTTGGGAATTAACCGCGGGCGGCGCCGGTACAGTGGACGTTGAGCTTGAATCGGAGACTGCCCCCAACACGGTCCGCGTTCAAACCGAAGACGGCAAGTCGCTGCCCTTCACGATCGAAGGAAAAACCCTGCGCTTCTTCACGGCCGACCCGGGAATCGTACGTGTGCTTGCCGGCGATCGCGAGCTGGTCTATTCGCTCACCTTGCCGCAGCCCGGAGACACGGTGTGGCGGCCGTCTAACGTCAAAGTCGGATTGCCTGGCCGCGCGCCCTTGGGACCTGCCTCTCGAGACATTTGGCAATGGCTCGCTCTCGCGGGCGCGGCTGGCTTGTTTGCTGATTGGATTCTCTATGGCCGCATCGATCGTCGCATCCGCGCGGCGAGCGGCGCTCTGCCGAACGAGGGTTGGAGGAAAGCGTCATGACCTTCGAGCGCGCATGGGTGCTGGCTTTTCTGCTGCTCCCCTTGGCCTGGGCCTTTTTCGAGTGGCGGCGGACGCGCCGCGTCACGGCCCTAGTCCTGAAGACGCTCTCGTTTCTTGCCATCGTGCTGGCGCTCGCCGAGCCGACGCTCACCGTTCCCCAAACAAAAATGGCCGTAGCGGTTTTGGTGGACACTTCCGCAAGCGTTGCGCCCCAGGATTTGGCGCGAGCTTCCGAATTCGCATCCGCTTTGGACAAAGCGCGCGGTCGCCACTGGATTCGCATTCTGCCTTTCGCCCGATCCGTTCGCGATTTGGCTCCCGGCGAGCAACGCGGCTTCCACTTCCAACCGGCCGCCGGTGAGACTGGACGCGCCACCGATCTCGAATCCAGCATCGACGAAGCTATCAGTTCGCTTCCCTCCGGCTTGGTGCCGCGCCTGGTTTTGGTTTCCGATGGCAAGGAAAACTCGGGCAGCATTACTCGCGCGGCCTGGGAAGCGCAGCGCCTCGGGATCCCCATCGACACCATCCCCATGCAGGGCCGCCCGCAGCCCAGTCTACGCCTTGAATCGGTGACGGTACCCACTGTTGCGTTCACCGGCGAGCAATTCCCGCTGGATCTGAGCATTGCCTCGCCGTCCGCGGTCGCGGGCTCGGTCGAAATCAGCGCCGAAGGGAAAACGCTCGGCTCAAATCCAGTGAGGCTCGAGAAGGGCGACAACCAGGTTCGAGTTCATGCCAGCCTGACTGCTGCCGGCGCCTTGAGCCTCACTGGACTGATCCGAACCAACGGCCTCGGTGATATTCGATTCGATCGCGCCCTCACTCTGCGCCGTCCCAAGGTTCTCTATATCTCGCAAGACCCCGCGGGCACCGAGGCGAACCTGATCCAGACTTTCGCGGCGGCTCAGTTTGACGTCGATCGCACGGCCGATCCTTCGCACGGCTCGCTGGCTAATTATCAGGTCGTGGTTTTGAACAATCTGGATCTCGAGTCGCTGCCTGCGGCGCGAAAGGACGAGATCGAGAAGTTCGTCCAGCAAGGCGGTGGACTGCTGGTCGTCGCGGGCGAACGCAACATCTACGCGGACAACAAGAAAGTGGAAGACGCGCTGGACCGAACTCTGCCCGCCAAGCTGGCTCCGCCGCGATCGCCGGAAGGAACGGCTGTCGTCATCATTATCGATAAATCCTCCTCGATGGAAGGCAAGAAGATCGAGCTCGCGCGGCAGGCCGCGATCGGCGTGGTGGAGAATCTTCGTCCCATCGATTTAGTCGGCGTGCTGATCTTCGACAACTCCTTTCAGTGGGACGTCCCCATGCGCCGCGTCGAAGACAAGGTCCTGATCAAGCGATTGATCTCCGGCATCGTCCCGGATGGCGGCACGCAGATCGCGCCCGCGTTGGCGGAGGCGTATCACAAGGTGCTGCCCGCGCACGCCACCTTCAAGCACATCGTGCTGCTCACCGATGGCATTTCGGAAGAGGGCGATAGTCTCGATCTATCCAAGGAAGCGGCCGCCCAGCACGTGACCATTTCCACTGTTGGTCTGGGCCAGGATGTGAACCGCGCCTATCTCGAAAAGATCGCTCTGGTTGCTAACGGGAAATCGTATTTCCTGAATGAGCCGGCAGGCCTCGAGCAAATCGTCCTCAAGGACGTGATGGAGCACACCGGCTCCACGGCCGTGGAGAAGACTTTGCAGCCGGTGGTTGCCAAGCACACCGAAATCCTGGACGGCGTAGGCATCGAGACCGCTCCGCCGCTCAAAGGCTACGTCCGGTTCATCAGCAAACCCGGCGCGGACACCATCCTGAAAGTCGAAGATACCGATCCGCTGCTGGTTCGCTGGCAATACGGACTGGGCCGCGCCGTGGTCTTTACCTCCGATGCAAAGAGTCGCTGGGCCGCGGATTGGGTCACCTGGAAAGGCTTCGACAAGTTTTGGACCAACACCATGCGCGATCTTTTGCCGCACGCCGAGAGCAGCGAGGCCAAAGCTGAATATGACAGCGCCAGCGGCGACCTGGTGGTGAACTATCATCTTGGCGGCGACGTTGAAGATCCCGCCACTCCGCCCGCTGTCTTTGTTCTCGGCCCCAACGGATTCCGCCACCCGGTGCCGGTGGTCAAGCTCGCCGGCAAATCCTATCGGGGAAGGATTCACATCGGCGATTTGCAGGGCCTGTTCCGCGTCCGTCCGCTGGAAGACTCGCGCGCTTTTCCCGAGATCGGTTTCTATCAGCCGGAACAAGAGCTGCTCGAGTACGGATCGAATGAGTTCCTGCTGCGGTCGGTTTCGCGATTCACCGGCGGCCGTTTCAATCCCGAACCCAAGCAGGTATTCGATTCGGGCGGCCGCTCCCAATCATCCACGCTGCGGCTGTGGCCCGTGCTGCTGGGCCTTGCGATCGCGCTCAGCCTGGCAGAACTGCTCATGCGAAAAGCTCCGCTACAGTTTCGAGGTGAAATGTTTGGGGGAAGAGGTCGACCAGCGTGATCTCCTCAATGCGGTAGTTTTCGGCGAGCAGTGCTTGCAGATCGCGAGCCAAGGTTGCGGGATCGCAGGAGACGATGGTGAGGCGCGGCGCGCGAATCCGCGCCAGTTCCTTGACGACGAGCTTGCCCAAACCGGCGCGTGGCGGATCGGCCAGGATGAAGTCGAGCGTTTCCTGCACGCCGCCCAGGTAGTCTTCGACATTGGCATTCACGCTCGCTTGCGGAAAGTTATGCGTCAGATCGCGGAAGGCGCTGCCGCCCGATTCCACCGCGGTCACTTTGGTGAAGCGCTCCGCGAGCTTCGCCGCGAACAGCCCAACGCCGGCGTAGAGATCGACAGCCCATTCGCCCTTTGCGTCGCCTACCGCGCAGCCGACCAAGCGATCGATCAGGAAACGGTTCACTTGAAAGAACGAATTGCGGCTGACTTGGAAGCCGCCATACTCGATCGGTGTCGTTACGCCAAGCGATGCTAGCGCCGTCAGCTCCGCGCGAGGAACGCGGTCAACAACATTTACCTGGACCTCCGTTTCGTTGGTGAAAAGCTCCACGGCCGTGGTAGCCCTATGGACCTCGATCTTGCCGATGGTCTCATTGAGCTTCGGCGAGGCGATCGGACAATGATCGATCGCGCAGAGATCCCGCGAACCTTGCGCGAAGTACCCGATGGCGCCGCCTTCAATGTGAAGCTGCACCCGGTTGCGATACTGCCAGGGTTCGCCCGAGATGACGCCGATCTCGCCCGCGAAATCGATTTTGCCGACACGCTGCAGCGCCTCGCGCAGGATGTCGCGCTTCTGTTCCAACTGGAACGGATAGTCGATGTGCTGGTACTGGCAGCCGCCGCAGCGCTGGAAATACGGGCATACGGGCGTTATGCGTGAAGCCGATGGCTGGAGGACTTCGATCAACCGGCCGCGCCACAAATCGTTCTTCGCGCGCTCGGTTTCCACGCGCACCACTTCGCCCGGCAGTACGAAGGACGTGAGGACCACTTTGCCGTCCAGGCGGGCGAGCCCTTCGCCGCCGTACACGAGCTTCTCGATGGTTAGAGTTTCTTCTACAGGCAAGCGAAAGGGTACCATGGATGTTCCAACATGAAAGCACGCGTCTTCTCCGGCGTTCAACCGACCGGCAATCTGCACATTGGGAACTACCTGGGTGCGTTGAAGAATTGGGTTGAGATTCAGGGCAATTACGAGAGCATCTTCGGCATCGTCGATCTGCATGCGGTCACGGTCTATCAAGAGCCGGCCGAGCTGCGCGCGAAGATCCTGGAGACGGCGGCGTTGTTTCTGGCGGCTGGCATCGATCCGAAGCACTCGACTATCGTTGTACAGTCGTCCGTGCCGGAGCACGCCGAGCTGGCGTGGATGCTGACTTGCGTGACACCGGTCGGCTGGCTGGAGCGGATGACCCAGTACAAGGCCAAGTCGCAGGCGCAGGAGACGGTGGGCGACGGGCTGCTGCAATATCCGGTATTGATGACTGCGGATATTCTGGTTTATCAAGCTGCGGTTGTTCCAGTTGGAGAGGACCAGGCGCAGCATCTCGAATTGGCGCGGGACATCGCGCAACGATTCAACTCTTTGTATGGTGAGACATTTGTCATGCCAGGCACGAGCCTTCCTTTGGCGGGCGCGCGTGTGATGGGACTGGATGATCCGACGAAGAAGATGAGCAAGTCTGCGGCTGGTTCTGGCCATGCGATCGGGTTGTCGGACGCTCCTGAAGTCGCGCGAAAAAAGATCATGCGTGCGACGACGGATTCTCAACCTGCCGTGGACTTTGAGAACCTCAGTCCCGGAGTTCTCAATCTTATTGAAATCAGCAAGGCGTTCATGGGCTGGGGATCTCAGCAGGCGAACGCCGAGTTCAGCGGGTTGCGCTACGGTGACCTGAAGAAGAAAGTAGCCGATATCGTGGTATCTCATCTGGAGCCGATGCAAAAGCGCTATGCCGAGATCATGAACGAGCCGGGCTATCTCACTGGTGTGCTCAAAGAAGGCGCGGAACGCGTGTCGCCCATCGCGAAATCCACCGTTCAATTGGTGAAGGAGCGGATGGGGCTCTACGCTTAGTGAAAGTCGTGTGATGGCACGGCCTCCTCAGCCACGTCGAGCGGCTCGAAATGCTCGGCTCGCACGGTGTAGACGTTGTCGACGTTCTGCATTTCGCCGTCGATGACCAGATAGGAATTGTTGAGGATGGTTTTGCGCTCGCGATCGAAGACGTCGGGCATCACCACGGCATTTGAGACTCCAGTTTCATCTTCAATGCTCAGGAATAGCAGTCCTTTGGCAGTGCCGGGGCGCTGCCGGCAGATGATGCATCCGGCGATGCGGACCACGCGGCCGTTGCGCACGAATTTCAACTGAGACGCGGGCGTGACTCCGAGGGCGTTCATTTTCTCGCGATGAAAGGCCATTGGATGTCTACCGATCGTTAAGTGCGTTCCTCGGAAATCTGAATTTAGACGGTCCGTTTCGGTCATCCTCGGCAAGGGATTGGGGATTAGGGATTGGGGATTGGCAAAGAGCGGGCCGGTGGGGCGGATGGCGAGTTCGGAATCCCAGAGCGCGGCGCGGCGATGCGTGGGCGAGGCGGTGATGAAATTGAGCGCGCCGATTTCGCTCAGCTTACGCAATTCGTCTTTGCGAAGCTCGGGTACGCGGTCCACTAGATCCTGGATGCTCGCGAACGGTGTTTGAGCACGAGCGGCGAGAATCGCGCGGGCCGGTTGCTCGCGCAGTCCTTTGACGTAATTCAGGCCCAGGCGAACGCGCCGCTCTCCATTTTCTTCCTGGATGGTACACAGCCAATCCGAGCGCGTGACATCGATCGGATTGAAGTGCAGGCCGTGGCGCTGAGCGTCCTTGACCAATGTGGCCGGCGCGTAGAAGCCCATGGGCTGATTGTTCAAGATCGCGGCGGTGAAGGCGGCCAGGTAGCGGCATTTCAGATACGCGCTGGCGTAGGCGATCAATGCGAAGCTCGCGGCGTGCGATTCGGGAAATCCGTATAGCGCAAACGCGGTGATGGATTTGACGATGCTGTCCTGTTGCTGGCCGGTGATGCCATTGCGCAGCATGCCATCGCGCAGCCGGGTTTCGATATCGTGCATGCGGGCTTCGGAGCGCTTGAATCCCATGGCGCGGCGCAGCTCTTCGGCTTCGCCTCCCGAAAATCCAGCCACGATCATCGCCATGCGGAGTAACTGCTCTTGAAATAGAGGGACTCCCAATGTCCGGCGCAGCACGGGTTCGAGCGATGGATGCAGGCACTCGGCTTTCTCGCGGCCCTGGCGGCGGCGCAGAAAAGGATTCAACATCTGGCCTACGATGGGGCCGGGACGGATGATGGCGACTTGCACCACGATGTCGTAGAAGCGCTCGGGCCGCAGGCGAGGCAGGCACGACATCTGCGCGCGGCTCTCCACTTGAAACATTCCGATGGTGTCGGCGTTTTGCAGCGCTTGATAAACCAGTGGGTCGTCTGGGGGCAGATGCGCGAGGTCCAACTCTTCGCGATACGCAGTACGAATGAGTTGGATGGATTCTTCGAGCACGGCCATCATGCCGAGGCCCAGCAGATCCACTTTGATGATTCCCATGTCGGCGCAATCTTCCTTGTCCCACTGGATGACGACGCGGCCGGGCATGGTGGCCGGTTCCAACGGAACGACGGAATCCAATTGGCCTTCGCAAATCACCATGCCGCCGGAGTGCTGGCCGAGATGGCGCGGCAGACCCTGGATGGTCATGTACAGATCCAGGAATTTCGAGATCAGCGGATGTGTGTCGGGCGAGAAGCCGGCTTCGCGGAATTGGCGCTCGGCAGAATCTTTAGGATCAGTCCAGCCCCAGGATGGAACCAGCGCCGCGATGCGCGCCAGATCCGGCTCGGGAAATCCCAGCACTTTGCCGATGTCGCGCACGGCCGAGCGGCCACGATAGGTGATGATGTTGGCGGTCATGGCGGCGCCAAGCTGGCCGTAGCGTTGGTAGACGTACTGGATGGCGCGCTCGCGCTGATCGCCGCTGGGGAGATCGAGATCGATGTCCGGCCATTCGCCGCGCTCTTCGGATAGAAAACGTTCGAACAGCAATTCCATCTCGACGGCGTCGACCGCGGTGATGCCGAGCGAATAGCAGACCGCGCTGTTGGCGGCCGATCCGCGCCCTTGCACCAGGATGTTTTGTTTGCGGCAGAACTCGACGATGTCCCAGACGATCAGGAAATAGCCGGCCAGGTCGAGTTTTTTGATGAGCGCGAGCTCGTGATCGATCTGGCGGCGGGCGCGGCGGCGCAGATCGGCGGACTTGTGGTGATAGCGATTCATCGCGCCTTCCTCCACGCGTTTTCGCAGGAACGAGTTCATTGTTTCACCCGGAGGAGTGGGATAGCGGGGAAATTGATAGCCGAGATCGGCTAGGGTGAATTGCAGGCGATCGGAAAGCGCTTTGGTGTTGGCGATGGCCTCGGGGTGGTCGGCGAAGAGCCGCTGCATCGCTTGAGCGCTTTTCAGATGACGCTCGGAATTGATGGAAAGCAGCCGGCCGGCTTCGTGAATGGTGGTTTTGTGGCGGACGCAGGTGAGGACATCGAGCGCTTCGCGCGATTCAGGCGTGGCATGGCTCACGCCGTTGGTGGCGATGAGCGGTAAGCGGTGCTGGCGCGCGAAATCGATGAGCCCCTGATTGCGCGCTTCTTCGGCGCGATTGTAGTGGCGCTGGAGTTCGACAAAAATGTTCTTGGCTCCGAACAGGTCGAGAAAGCGGGGATCGGGCCGCGAAGCCAGGAATACCAAGCCCTGTGAGAACTCGGCAAATTCTTCGGGAGCCGCTGCGCCTTCACCTTTTTTGGCGCGCATCTTCATGCGGGTTATTAATCGGCACAGATTCTGATAGCCGGTGCGATTTTCGGCCAGCAGTGGGTAACGATGACCGTCGGTGCAGGTGACTTCGGCGCCAATGTGCGCGCGAAGGCCGGCCTTTTTCGCGGCCATGTGGAAGCGGGCGGCGCCGGAGATGTTGTCGCGGTCGAGGATCGCGAGGGCAGGGAAGTCGAGCGCAGCGGCGCGGGCCACCAACTCTTCGGGAACGGAGGAGCCTTCAAGAAAGCTGAAGGCGGAACGAGCGCGCAGTTCAACGTATGCGCTAGTCATAGCTTCCTTCGATGAACCAATTGGGATTGGAGTAAATGCGGTAGAGGGCGCCATTGGAGAGGGCGATGTCCCATTCGTCTCGATTCCAAACGGTAGTGGTCCACCAATCGCCCGAGCTTCGCCAGGGTCCTGCGGCGTCGATCACTTTTCCGTGAACGCCAGGGGCGGAAATGCGGGCCGGACGATCGTTGACGAGGTCAATCGTTGCAGGTAGCGGTGGTCGGAAATAACGTAACGCTGGGTTGGGGGTTAGGGGTTGGGGGTTGGCGGTGTGAGGCTGCGCTACGACCAGTCGGAAAGGTTGGGGGTGGTGGGTGTTCAGTAGCTGAGGGATGCCGACGTTGTTTTCGCCGACGATGCCGCGGATGCGGGCGAGCGTCAGTTCCAGTTTGTCGGGAGCGGGTGTGACGGGAAGAAAGATTCCAGTTTGCACGGTGCGTGGGTGCACCGGTTTGAGCGAGAGTGTGAGAGCGATGGTTGGAGCCGGCGGTGGATGCGCTTCGAGATCCATTTGCAGAAGCTTCAACAGCGACTTGCTTTCGCGCATGGGGACGGGGAGGCGAAGAGTGCGGGTGTGCTCGGTACGGTCTTCCAGTTCGAGGCGAATGGTCACTTCGTTGGCCGCCATGGCGTTGGAAAGGAGCTTGGCGCATTGATCGTTGAGCAGGCGCGCAATCAAAAACAGCAAGGGTTCGAGCAGGCTGAGCGGATGATCGAGCTGGATGCGGTCTTCATACGTGGTCTCCGGCTGGAATATTTTGAGCGGCCGATGGATGGCGTTGCGAGCCAGCCGTTGCAGGTAGACGCCGGTGGACCCGAAGCGCTCGGCGAGGCCGGTTTCGGGCAGTTGGGCCAATTGCTCGAAGGTGTAGATGCCCCAGGTTTCGAGGACCTGGGCCAGCTCTTCAGTGAGCGGGAGCGTGGCGACATCGAGATCGTTGAGATTGGGCGCGACGGTGACGCCTGCGAAATTGCGCGCGGCGATGATGGCTGCGTCGGCGGTTTCGGCGATCGCGATGTTGATGGATGCGCCGGCGCGTTTGGCGATGGCATCGGCGATCTGGCGCGGCGAACCGTGGATGCGCCGCAAGCCATCGATGCGGAAGACGATGGTATCGGGCGCGGTCTGCTCGAAGGTGGGTGAGAAGGCTGCCGCAATTTCTGGCAGGGCATCAGATGGGCCGTAGAGGCAGGCGAAGATCATACAATGGCCCTCGCTTTGAACTGCGCCGTGACCGGCCGTACGGGTTTGCGCGATGCGGTTTCCAGTTCGACTTCGCGCAAGAGCGAGAAGCCGGGCGCACCGGTCCAGATAGTTTTCTTGCGCTGCACATCAAGCATCAGCGACGCGCAGGATTTTGAGAGCGGCTGCTTCTCGACTATTGCCAGGATGGTGGGCGTGTTTTCGATGGCGCGACGGAATCGATACCAATAGGAGATCGGGATGCGGTTGGAGATGCCAGGCGGAACATGGCAGAGGTCGAGAATGATGGCGCCGAATCCGCCGGCGTGGAGCAGGTAATCGGCGGCTTTGAGCGCGTGCCCGGCGTTATGGCCGCATCGGATCCAGACGAGCTGCGAGAGAGCTACGCCAGCCGCGGCCGCCGAGACCGGATCGAATGAATCGTCGGTGTCGACGTAGGCGCAGATTTCAAGCTGGGCGGTGGATGCGGCCAGCAGGGAATGGACGAGCGTAGTGCGGCCGGAGCTTTCCGGGCCGAGGATTTCCGAGATGGCGCCGCGCGGGAAGCCCTGAGTTTGACCCTGGGTGGTGAGCAGGGCGTCGAGCGCCGCGATGCCGGTGGGGAGGCATTCCCGGATTTTGGTGTCCGGGCGCAGTCCAAGCGTGGTAATGCGAGCGGCGTTTGGGTTCATGCAATTTCGCCCTTTCTTCGCCTATCATATTTTGCTCACTTGCAGTGTGATTGTCAAGTGTACTGAGGTGCGACAGTGTTCATACATGGGATTCCTCCGTTTGGAAATTTCGGTGTAGGGGCCGCTGGAATGGCCTAAACTTCAGGTTGAACATCCAGTGAGTATAGCGTTGGGGGGCTTGGATTAATCGCGGTCCTGGCTGGAAGGAACTGATAGAGGAAGAGTTGTGTGTGGAGATTGAGCGTGACTCACCAAAGAGTCCGGATTGGGTATTGCGAAATTAGCTGGTCGGGTGTCAGCACGGCGAAACTGGAAGAGCCGTGATCCCGTGAGCTTCCCGATGGGATGGAATGAACTCAATTGTCGGCGCCGGCAGCCGAAGTGTCCCTAACGAACTTCGAAAGTATCGAGCAGCTCGTCAGGCAACGGCTTAAAGAATGACTTGGTGATTTTGAGCTTGTTCTTTGCGAGACCGATCGGGCGCTTGGTTTTTCTCGCCGGAGCCACCGCGCGAATTTCAGCCACTGGCGTATTTCGTTTGCACAGGAGGATGGTTTCTCCTTCCGACAACCGATCCAGATACTTCGAAAGATGGGTTTTGGCTTGGTGCACATTAAGCCGGATCATTGTTCATTATTGAACTAAGTCAAAGACGGCGGTCAAGTCTTATTTCTTGCTTTGTTGCGCGGTCACCACCGGCGCCCAAGCGGGGGTTCCCTCTTCCCACTTGTCGTCGGTGATCGGCCGCGGGTTGGAGCCGTCGGCGTCCATCACAAAAAGCTCCGCATAGGGTTGCGGGCTCCCGTCATAGAGCGGAGTTTCGTCGCGAAAGCCCAAGCGCGAGGTGCTGAACACGATGTGCCTGGCGTCGGGCGACCACGCACAGTGAGCGTCGTTTCCGGGTGCGTCCGTCAATTGCTGGAGGGCGGCGCCATCCGGCCGGATGGTAAAGATGTCAAATGAGTGTGTGCCGCCTGTGTCCCGTGTGAAGCAAATGCGGTCGCCCAATGGCGACCACATGGGAAAATTGTCGTTTCCCGAGGTGAGCTTGATGCTCTTGCCGTCGTCCAGGTTCAGGATTTGGAGACTCCGTTCTGTCTTGGTCCACACGCGATACACGATGTGCTTCCCGTCGGGCGACCAGCTCGGAAAGCCGCTGTTGAGAGGACCGCTAGTGAGTTCACGTTTTTCGGAGCCGTCGGCGCGGATCATCATCAGTTGCGCGGGCTTGTTTTCGCGGGCGTTAAAGAATGTCCCGTATCCGAAGGCAATCCACTTCCCATCCGGCGACCAGGCCGGCGAGAAAGCACCTCCTCCGTCTTGCTCGAAGACTTGCTTGCGGTTGCCGCCGTCGAGATCGCTCACGTAAACCGCAATCTTGTCGAAAGGAGTATTGGCGCCGGCGCCGACTTCGCCGAAAGGACTGAGGGTCAATTTCCCGGTGTTCGAAATCGCCGGGAATTCACCTGAGAAGCGGATGTCGAACGTCTGATCCTTGGCAAACAGCCTCTGGTTCTGCTTGGAATCATAGGCGAATTTCTCATACACAACTTGTTTGCCGTCGGGTGACCACGCGGGATTCCGTATGGCTCCCGGAGCCGGCGCGGCAGCTACATGCTCTCCCGTTGTAAAGGCCAGTTCTCCTTTTTGTCCGGGGCCCTTGACCAGGTAGCCGATTCGATCGGCACTCAAGAACTGGGGCGATACCTTCAGGCCCGGACCGGAGGTGCGCTCCTTGCGTGCGCCCGTGGCAACGTCCACGGAGACGATTTGCGATGTGACTGGTCCGAACCCACGCGCCGCAAAAGTATATTCGGCGTCCAGGTCGTAAAACACAACTTGCTTGCCGTCGGCCGACCATTTCGGCGAGCCCGCCATTTCGCCTTCGGGCGTAAGCTTGCGCAGACCGGTGCCATCCGGTTGGATCACATAGATGCTGGCTGCTTGTATGTGTTCCCATCCGGGCCCAGGAATTTTGTGTCCCTTGAAGTCCATGCCGCGGTCGGAGGAAAAGGCGATCCATTTGCCGTCCGGCGACCAGGAGGGTCTGAAGAAGCCGTCCGTTTTGCCCGCAGCCGCTTGCAAAGCGGGTACACCCGTAAGATTGCGCGCCTTTCGGGTTTTGATGTCGAGGATCCAAATGTTATTGGTTCCGCTGCCGCGCGAGGAGACGAACGCCAGTTGATTGTCGTCGGGGGAAAGCGACGCCTGGTCATCAAAGCCTTGGTTGTCTGTCAGCCGCTCGAGACCTGAGCCGTCCGGGTGGACGCGGTAGATATTGGAAGATCTGTTGCGCTCGGAGGTGAATACGATCCACTTGCCATCGGCGGAAAACATCGGATCGTAGTCCATGTTGCCGCCGGAAGCGAGCTTGCTCTCTCCGCTTCCATCCGCATTGGCAATGAACAATTCTCCGGCGGAAGGTCCAATCCGGTTCACCAAAATGGTGTTCTGGGCGAACGCCGTTTGCGCCGCGGCGAGTGCGAGAGTCCCAAGCAGCTGGGAAAGAATACGTCGAGAAGTTGCGGGCACTGCGTTCATGGATCTGACCTCCTGGTCGAGATTATATGCCTTATTCCACAGATCGCGGATGCGGAGTCCAGCGCGACCCGTGCGGCGAGGGATTGTCATAGTAACGTATGTGTTACTATGATAAGGAGGACAATGATGGCCCTGACGCGTGACTTTAAAGAGACAATCCTGGCCCGAGTCGCACGTGACCCGAAGTTCCGCAGGGAGCTTCTCCGCGAAGGCATTGAGTCCATGCTTACTGGCGATATCGCCACAGCCAAGACCGTCCTGCGGGATTACATCAACGCGACTGTCGGTTTTACCGAACTCGCGGAGGCCACGCACATCCCATCCAAGAGCCTGATGCGCATGCTGGGGCCTGCGGGCAACCCGCGAGCCGACAATCTTTTTGTGATTGTCAGTTTTCTCCAGCGCCGCGAGGGCGTGAGTTTTCGGCTGAAGGCGGCGACGAGGTAAGAGTCGCGAGACCAACTGGTCGGGAGTCAGAACCGTGAAGCCATTCACTATCGCTTGGCAGATCAGCATTCGATCGAAAGGATCGCGGTGCAGCTTCGGAATTTTGGGCAGGTAAAGAACATCTTCTTCCGTCACTGGAAGAGCCGTGATCCCATGAGCTTCTCGTTGGGATGGAATGAACTCGATGGGCGGGGCCGGCAGCCTAAGCGTTCCTAACGAATGCTTGAGCGCGATCTCCCAGGCGGAGACGGCACTTAAGAACACGTCATTGGCCGGATCGCTAAACCATTGCGCCGCGTGTTTCGACAGCCGGGAGGAACCGGACGCGATCCAAAGAAATGTGCACGTATCGAGTCTCACGATTTGCCTTAAAACGCATCGAGCAGTGCATCCGGCAACGGCTTGAAGAACGACTTTGTGATTTTGAGCTTGTTCTTTGCGAGACCGATCGGCCGCTTGGCCTTCTTGGCTGGACGTTTCGAACGCTTTGTCTTGACACGCATGTTCATCTTATCGGCGGGATGAACGCCAAGTGCCGCGCGAAGAGCCAGCACAGAAAAAACACGATGGGAGCTTGCACCATCACTTGCAGCAATCCGTAGCCCACCAGATCGCGGGCGCGGAGACGCAAGATCCCGAGCAGAGGGAGCATGAAGAACGGGTTGATCATGTTGGGCAGCGCTTCAGATGCGTTGTAGATCTGCACCACCCATCCCAGATTCACGCGATGCTCAATGGCCGCCTGGAGAACATACGGCGCTTCGATGATCCACTTGCTGCCGCCCGAGGGGATGAAGACGCCGAGAGTGGCGGAGTAGAGGGCCACGAGCAACGCAAAGGTGTTGTGCGTGCTGGCGGACGTGAGCAGGCGAGCGGCTTTGTCGGAGAGTCCCGTGCCCACGATCATTCCGAAGATCACGGCATACAGGGGAAACTGGATGATCACGCCGGCCGTGCCCGGGACGGCTTCCATTACCGCGCGAAGGAAGCGCTTGGGCCGCCACTGCAGCAGCAGGCCGGCGGTGATGAAGATCAGATTGAAGGTGTTCAGATCGAGCGCCGCGAGAGCGCCTTGGGGAGACGTGCGGAAGACATCCACCAGATACACGCCCAGCAGCGCGACCACAAGGATGGTCAGCAGCGGACTGTATTCGAGCCATTCACCGGGTTTGGTCCTGGGCTCGAGGTCCAACTGAAACGGCTCCCACCGCAATCCGTAAGACTCCGCGGTTCGGGCTTTCCCGGCTGCCGGCGCGGACAGGTATGCGACCGAGACTCCGGTGACAATCAGCACCGCGGTCATCAACATACTGGGCCAAAGAAAGATCGTATTCGTGAGCGGAATCAGGCCGCTGATGCCAAACAGTTTTGGAGGGATGGCGCTTCTGGTGGCCATCAGCATCGCAGCGGAGGAAGAGAGCCCAAGGGCCCATACCGTTCCTCCGCCGAGATAGGCGGCGGCGCCCGCTGCGCGATAGTCCAGGCCTTTGATGCGCTGGGTGAGTTGACGGACGAACAGCCCGCTCAAGATGGGACTCATTCCCCATGAAATAAGCGCCGTAGTTGTGGAGAAGAGAGCGACCAACGCGATGGCGTGTCTGGGGCTCTTCGGGACATCGGCCAGCTTTTGCATGGCTCGCTGAACCAGCGGAGTGGAAGCGACAACGTAGCCACCGATGATGATCATCACCATCTGCATGGTGAAAGGGATCAGCGACCAAAAGCCTTTGCCGCCCTGAATGGCCAGGTCGAGGGGCTTCTCGCCGGCGGCCAGTCCGATCAGGAAAACGATGACGATGCCCGCTAGGGCAAATACAAGCGGGTCAGGAAACCAGCGCTCGCTCCAGCTGGAGAGCGCCACGCCGACCCGCTGGAGTCTCAAGCTTCGCCGCGCGCCCAGGCGACGACATCGAAGCCGTCGGCCACGCGGATGAACAGATTCGTGACGGGCGTAAGGATGCGCGTGATGTGCCCCTTGCCTTGCAGGTCTTCGAGGAACACGATATCACCCGCATGGATGGCGTGTTTTTTGCCTCCGGAGACTTCGACCTCGATTTCTCCGGACATGGAAATCGAGAACTGCCGTCCAGGCGCCCGATGCCAGTCTTCGACCGAGCTTGAAGTATATTCGGCGTAAGTCAATTCGGTGACATGCGCGGCGTCCGTCCTACGGGTTCGGCCAGGCTTGGTCGAGATCAGCAGCTCCTGAATTTGCGTGTTGCCATCGGCGTCGGCATAGATGCGCAGGACACGTTTACCGGATACAACCTCCACTGTTTGGGGGACTCCCTGGGCGGGTGACTCCGTTGCCGCCGCGAATGCTCCCGCGATGGCCGCGATGCCGCTCAGACTCAATAATTCACGCCGTTCCATTTGTTCTGCTCCATTCGTTTTTGTATTTACCCGAGGCGCTTCATTTTATCAAACGGATGGTCCTTCCTCATGAGCCGCGATGCCAGGCGGCAGCTCTGTTCGAGGTAGTGCGCCAGCTCCGGAGAAGCCGCGGAGAGCACGCGCAGTTGTCTGGGGAGTTCGCGCGGTTCAGGGTAGGCGCGCCGGCCGCCTTTCAGAAACGCACGGAGCGTGCGGGGAATTTGGGGTTCCAGCAATATCGCCGAAAGGCCCGGCGGAATTCCCGCGAGTTGCAATGATTCGAACGCCACGCGCAGCAGAGCGAACAGCAGGCTGCCGGTGCAGGTAAGCGCCGCCAGGTAGAACGGCTTGAGCGGCCGCTGGATGGCCACGGCGCGCCGCTCGCGATGCTCCACCAGACGTTTCGATTCGCGGATGGCCAGGCTATCGCCCTCCACCAAATAGCGCTGGTCGTCGAAGCCGGGAATGGGGCTGATGGATCCGACGGAGGCGCCGCGCGCGGAAAGCTCGCGCAGCTCGCTGCTGTCCAGCCAGGTGCTGCACAACACCACGGCTTTACCGCGCCACGAGATTCCGGCCGATAGCATATCGGACACCACTTGCGAGACATTTTCCTCCGGTACCGAGACCAGGATGAGAATGCAGGATTCAAATTCCGCGTAATCCTTGACAGGATGGCCGGCCCGCAGCATGTTGGCAATGCGGCTGGCTACGCGATAGGAGGACGATTTCACGGGACCGAGGCGCTCGGAGAGCCACCAGAAGCGTGTTAGCGGTGAATCAGTGAGGCTGCCCGCTCCGATCAGGCCCACCGACTTGGCTTTCTTCATGAATTCCGAGCGATTTTAGCATTTTTATGCGGTCGCGGAGTTGGGCGGCCTTCTCAAACTCAAATCTTTTCGCCGCATCGCGCATGCTTTCTTCCAACTCGGCGATGAATTTATCGCGTTGTTCCGGAGTGAGCTCTTCGGCGGGATCTTCCGGCTCCAGGGGCACGGTGACGTAGTCTCCCTCGGCGATTCGCACCAGGCTCATGTCGATGGGCTTGATGATGGACTGCGGCGTGATGTTGTTCTCCACGTTGTACTGCTCCTGGATGGTGCGGCGGCGATTGGTTTCATCGATGGCGCGCTGCATGCTGGCCGTATAGACATCGGCGTAGAGCACGGCGCGGCCGTTGAGATGGCGGGCGGCGCGGCCCATGGTCTGGATCAGCGATCCGGTGGAGCGGAGGAAGCCTTCCTTATCGGCATCCAGGATGGCGACGAGCGAGACCTCGGGCAGGTCCAAGCCTTCGCGCAGCAGGTTGACGCCGACTAGCACGTCGAGCTCGCCGCGGCGCAAGTCACGCAGGATTTTCATGCGATCGAGCGCGCCGATCTCGGAGTGCAGATAAGCGCACTTTACGCCGACCTCGGTGTAGTACTCGGAAAGATCCTCAGCCATGCGCTTGGTCAGGGTGGTGACGAGAACGCGCTCGTTCTGCTCGGTTCGTTTGCGGATTTCGTGCAGCAGATCGTCCACCTGGCCCTTGATGGGGCGCACGTCGATCTGGGGATCGACCAGGCCGGTGGGACGGGTGATCTGCTCGACCACGACGCCAGCCGATTTGGTGAGTTCATATGGACCGGGGGTGGCCGAGACGTACAGCACCTGGTTCACGCGATTCTCGAACTCTTCAAACGTGAGCGGGCGGTTGTCCATCGCGCTGGGCAGACGGAAGCCGAAATTCACCAGCACCTGTTTGCGCGAGCGGTCGCCATGATACATGCCTTGCAATTGCGGGATGGTCTGGTGGCTTTCGTCGAGGAACAGCAGGTGATCGTTGGGAAGATAGTCGAGCAAGGTGGGCGGCGCCTCGCCCGGCAGGCGTCCGGAGAAATGGCGCGAGTAGTTTTCGATGCCGTGGCAATAGCCGATCTGGCGGATCATTTCGAGATCGAACATGGTGCGCTGGTAGAGGCGCTGGGCCTCGACGAGTTTGCCGCCCTTTTCCAGTTCCTTCTGCCACCATTCGAGTTCCGTCTCGATGCTGCGCAGCGCCTGATCGCGAGTCTCGGGCAGCATCACGTAATGAGTTTTGGGATAGATGGGCAGACGCAGGTAGGTCTGGCGTACTTGGCCGAGCATCGGATCGATCTGGCTGAGGCTCGAGATCTCGTCGCCCCACAGCTCGATGCGGTAGGCATGGTCGTCGTAGGTGGGGAACACTTCGATGACGTCGCCGCGCACGCGAAACGTTCCACGCGTGAAGCTGTTGTCGTTGCGCTCATACAGAATTTCGACCAGGCGCGTGAGGATCTGCTGGCGCGAGATCTTCTGGCCTTTTTCGAGCATCAGCAGCATGCCGTAGTAGGCTTCGGGCGAGCCGAGGCCGTAGATGCAGCTGACACTGGCGACGATCACGCAGTCGCGGCGCTCGAAAAGGGAACGCGTGGCGGAGAGGCGGAGCTTGTCGAGCTCGTCGTTGATGGTGGCTTCCTTCTCGATGTAGATGTCGCCGGAGGGGAGGTAGGCTTCGGGCTGATAGTAGTCGTAATAGCTGACGAAGTATTCCACGGCGTTGCCGGGGAAGAACGTTCTGAACTCGTGATAGAGCTGCGCGGCGAGAGTTTTGTTGTGGGCGAGGACCAGGGCGGGCCGGCCGGTTTTTTCGATCAACTGGGCCATGGTGTAGGTTTTGCCGGAGCCGGTGACGCCGAGCAGCGTTTGATGTTTTTCGCCGTCCAGCAAGCCGCGGAAGAGCTGGTCGATGGCGGCCGCTTGATCGCCGCGCGGGCGGTAGTCGACGCCCAGATGAAAGGCCATGCTTCTAGGATAGCGGGGAGTGCGCCATGCAGCGCACTTCGGGATTGGTTGTTGGGGATTGGTGGCGAGCGCTACTGTTTCGCGGCTTCCTTCTGAGGTTGGAATTCGGTTGCCAGGCGTTGGGCTTCGGCAATTTGGGCGGGCTTGAGCTTTTTGGCGAGCAGATCGCGTTGGGTGACGCATCCGCTGTTGCCCTTGGCCGCGCACAGATTGAGCCATTTGTAGGCTTGGATGTAGTCGCGTTTTACGCCTTGGCCAGTTCCGTACATGGCGCCCAGGTTGTGTTGGGCCGGCGCGTAGTCCTGCTCGGCCGCACGCCGGAACCAATTGACGGCTTCCGCAGAGCTCTGAGGAACGCCATGGCCGTCAAGGTAGAGCAGCCCGAGGTTGAATTGAGATCCGGCGTCGCCTTCCTCCGCCAGTGGGCGCCACTCTTTGGCGGCGGTGATGTAATCGCCCTTTTGAAATGCGTCCAGCCCGGCTTGGAAGTCGGCCAATGCGGGAAGCGCGGCGGCGATCAGCAACAGCATCAGTGACTTTCGCACGGAAATACCCTCCTACGTATTGAAGCACATGGAGAAGACTTTGTTTCGCAGCAAGCTAGGGTTCCAGCAGAAAGCGGGTGGATTCTTCCAGGAAAAGATCCAGGCGATCGTGATGCACCCAGTGCCCGGCGCCGGGAACCTTCACCAGGCGATGAGTGGCGATCGCCGAGGCGCGGTTGTCGATATCCGGATCGGGCAGCCAGCTTTCGAGTCCCCAAAAGAGCAGAACGGGACAGGTGATCCTGGAGAATATTGCGTGCAAATCTGCAATGTTGTGGCCGAAGGGCGGGAGGCTGCGCACATAGTTATCGAATTTCCAGCTCAACGAGCCGTCGGCGTTCCAATTTGTTCCGTGCAGAGTGAGGTGGCGCGCCACTTCATCGGACAGGTGCGGATTGGCTTCCTTCATCCGATGGGCGGCCGCTGCGAGGTTGGGATAGCTGCGGGGGTCGGGCCTGTCGATGTTACGAACCTCCCCGATCTTGCGAACATCTTCGATCCAACTGCGCAGCCGGTCGGGCGCTGGTTTGTTGACGCGATGCGAAGCGGGAAATCCGAGGCCTTCGATGGCGATCACTTTGCGCACGCGATCGGGATACACGCCGGCATAGAGCAGGGTGAGGACGCCGCCGAGCGAATGCCCGATCAGATGGAGGGGGCCGCCTCCGAGCAACTCCACTAGCGTCGCGATGTCGAGAAGATGTTCGGGGATGCTATAGGCGGCGCCGGGCGCCCAGGCGCTGTTGCCGTGCCCGCGCAGGTCCATGGCGTAGACGTGAAAGTGCTCGCGCAGAGAGCGGGCCACCCAGTCCCAATTGCGCGCGTGATCCAGGCCGCCATGCACCAACAGCAGCGCTGGCTTGCCGTCCTGTCCCCAGTCCCAGAACTGCAGCTTCAGGCGATGGGAATAGTAATAGTGGGAGACGGGTTCCAATTCCTTATTGTAGACGGCCCGAGCGGGGGCACTGGGAAACCGCATGTAGGCTCTCGACTGAGCCCGCCGCGGGAGCGATCAGAAGGTGAAACGACCACCGATCGTCGGAGCAAAGTTGTTGTCGTACTTAAAGGGGACGCCGGGGCCATGAGGAATGGCGATGGCCAGACCGCCGCTCACGTAGGAATACGCAATTCCGGCAAAACCGTCGAAACGCTTGGTGAAGTGATGATCCGCATAGAGCGACCAGAAGTTGAGGGTGCCCGCGCAGGAAGCGCGGAAACCGGCATCGGGCGAGCAGGTCGGCGGAATACGGAAGTCGTTCTGCAGCTGATGATACCAGGACGCCGTCAGCTCGGTTTTGCTGTCGATAGCGTATTTCACGCCCATCCACCAGATCTGCACGATCTTGGGAGAATCAAGATTGTTGTCTTCGACGCCGCTCAAGAGATAACCGCCCTGGTCCAAGGCGCCAACGCCCAACGGGTCCGACGGGTTAGTCTGCCGGATCCATTCGTAGCCGCCAAAAAACTTGAACGGGTCCCACGTATATTTGGCAGCGGCCATAATGGCGCTGTTGTCGGTCACGATGCCATATAAGGTGTTGGTCGTTCCGATCAGATTAGCCCCGTTGATGGGGTTTGTATTGATGCTGTTGGTGGTCGACTGATATGGCGCCGCCGGACTCTGAGGCCCCAGCAAGGGGTTCAATACGCTGATGGCCTGGTTGTAATGTTGGTAGACGACGTCGACGGAGAGCTTCTTGCCGAGGTCTCCGCCGAGGTCGAATCCATAGGCGTTGTTATGCGCCTCTTCCGGCGTACAGGTGGCGGCAGTCCAGGCTGAAGACGCCGAATAGCAGCCGCCGGAACCATCGGCGAATTTATACATCGCGCCGAAATGGACCGGACCAACGGCGAGGCGATACTTCAGGGCGTCGTCCCAACGGGTGTCCTCGGTGTCGCCGCCGCCGGCCATCGTGCCGTTATACCCGATGTACGAAAATGCATAGCCGCCGCCGGCCGGATCGTACTGCAGCATCACATCGGTGCCAAGAGCGCGCTGACGACCAAAGGTCAGCGTGCCGAAATACGTGGACGATATGCCGGCATAGTATTCGTCATTGAAGGGTTGGCCNNGCGCGCGCGCCGTCGATGGCTTCCGAATAGCTGCTCCTGGGAAGGCCGTTGTTTTGGATGTCGGTGGCTGACGCGTTGGCGAGCTGGCCGGACTGCGGATTGATGCCAGTTGAAGCGTTGAACACAACGGACCAGCCAGGCAGAAACTCTTCCTTGCCCCGGATACCGAAGCCCGTCTGCTGCAGGTTGTTCGGCGCGACGAGGAATCGATGTTGATAGCCGTTTCGGTTCACCAGAGATTCGCCCTCATAGTTAGTGGCGTTTTCCGGCAAGCCGTGGCTGACATAGCCGACGCCGACGTCATACGCACCGTACACCGTGATGCCGTGCCAGGTCAGTGTGCAATCGGTGGTGAGGAACTCGTGGCCGCTGGTGCAGGGATCGGGAGTGCCCGGCTGCAATTTAATGTCGACCGTGGCTTCCTGGCCACCCGCCAAGCTGATTCCCTTGCGCGTTTCATCGGCGAACCCTTGTTTTGCCGCTCGAATCTCAAAGCGCCCCGGAGGCAGGCCGGACGCCTGAAAGTGCCCCCCGCCGTCGGTTGTGATCGTGGTTGTTGCACCTGTGTCGACGTTCCTGATTGTCACCGCGACATCGGGAACGGGTGCGCCGGTTTTGTCAGTCACCACGCCGGAAAGGCTCGCTCCCGTTTGGGCCCACGAGGGGAACGCCACCACCGCGAGCCACAAAAGCGGCAAGATGCATACGGACAAACTTAGTCTGTGAGAGATCATAGCTAGGGTGTCTTTTAAAGATGAAGCTGTCTTGTAAAAGAGATGCTAGCGCATTCGCGACCTGAAAGCAAGATGCGAAGCTGTTGGCGGGCCTACAGTGAGGCTAGTGAGTGCTGCCCGCGTCCTTGAAGTTGAGCGCGAAGTACGGATAGGTGTAATTAGGCCCCTTCTCCATGATTAAGAGGTATTGGCCGGGGAAGATATGCGCGAATCCGACGCCGACGTTCACATGCCGGTTGAGCTCGTACCACGTGTAGAGGTCGGTTTCCTGGCCGATGTGGTTTCCGGCGGTCCCTGCGGTATCGCGGACGATGGAACCGCCCGAGGTGTTGTAGAGCGAATCGGTCGCGCTGGCTAGCCAGAAATCCAGCCACTGGGCCGTGACGGTCCGGCGGCGGTGGGTTCCACAGTGGCACCGCCGCGAATCGGGCCGCGTGATCTACGGCGTTACAGGACCGTAGGTGATCTGATCAACAGGCTCATTCTTATCAGTGCCGGCGTAGGTGAAGCTGACGATCGTAATCGAATTCCCAACCTGGCTGACACCGATCAGAGTGTCGGTGCCCCAGTCGTTATAACAGGAACCGGTGCCGACGCCGTAGGACCAAGCCGTCGACGTGATACCTGCGGCTTTGAGTCGCGCGGCTAATGGACTGTCGGCGATTGGGCCAACATACCAGGTGGCTGTAGATGGATACGTGCACCCATTAGCGTTGGTTGTTGCACCGAGGGTCCACTCCGTGGCTCCGCCAGTGGTTACCCCCGGACCGGCTACCGTAATCAAGGCATCCCCACTCAGAATTGTGCTTGGCCCGACGTAATTGCCCGCTTTGAACGAGGACACCAGGTTGGTCGGCGCTGGCACAACCACTGGGTAACCAGAAGCGAGTGTCACGACGCCTTCCGCGCTCACATCGAACAGCAACGTAATGTTTTGGTAGGTCGTTCCTTTGGAGGTAACTACAGGCACCCACGCCGCGGTTATGGTATTGCCGGACCCGGTCAACGTGGAATATTGGAGCAGCGCGTAGGGCGGGGTCTCCGCGCCGGCAACAAATACCGCCGCGGTGAAAATCATGAAGATGGTGGCCAGCCGCGCGGAGCGGCGCCAGAAATTGAGACGATTCGAAATTGCAGTCATTAGGTGATTCTCCTTTATTGGTTTAGATAAACAATGGAACGAAACAGACCTCCCGCGCTCAGCGAGAGGTTACTCGATGCTTGCACCGAAGTCGAAAATATCGCTGGCGATCGTTGCGGTCGCGCCTAAGGGGCTCTGAATGCCCGCGTTTGAAGAGGCGAGGAAGCAATACTCGCCCGCCTTCAGGTCTTCCACGACTACCTTGTAAAGGCCAGCCCGGATGCGTTCGGTCTTGAAGGGGACCATCGCCTTCGTATCGTTTCCCGAAGACATCCCCAGCGTGCCGAACTGCCCAACGGTACTTTCTCGATTGCCTTTGCTCAAGTCCAGCCTTAGCAACGCAAATTGGTTGGGATTCGACAGATTTCCTACTCCGAAGTAGGTCTTGCCAAGACCGGCTTGCTTGCCTTCGAAGTAGAAGTAAAACACCGGCGATCGATCGGCCGTCCGGATGCTTGCGTGGGGGCCCGGAATCACCGCCTTGGTCTTGGTCTTCACGATGCCGTAAGTCATTGCCGTGCCCAACATGCTACCGGTCTTTGATCCCTGATAGGCGGCCCGTTCCAGAACGATCATCTGAGGTGAGCCATCGCGGTCCATGGTCAACAGATAGATCCCTGAATCGTGCGGTGTCAACGGGTCGTTCGGATCGCCCGCTTCATTGACACTTGGTGCGGGAGTTGCGCCCGACGCCTGGACAGCGCCGGGTCCGACGACAACAGGTTGCGCGGGAACCGTAGCCGGCTTTGCCCTTATCTCGGTCTTTGGGTCCAGCATAACCTCAACAACGGCATCGCTGGCCTTGGCCTTCTTCAGCCGAATCATTTCGTCCGGGCTCAGGTCAAAAGGCCTGTTTTGCCGGCGCAGCCTAGCAATGATGACGTCGTCCGAGAGACCAGCATGCACCATCGCGAGTACGCCGTCCACGGTCAAATCCGATGTGGAAACTGAGGCAGTTCCCTTTACGGCCGGCTTACCTGCGCCAGCGGGCGTCTGCTGGGCGAGAACGGGCAGCGCACACATGATCGCGGAAATTGCTCGGACGCAGGTCGACATTTTGTTGTAAACTCCTTTATTCCCTTCGTTTTCTCGGCATCTTGCAGGTTGCATTTCCAATTGCTAGAATGTCCTGACACGGGCCCCTCTGAATTTGTTGGCCTTCATTCTGTAATTGCGTGATCGGAGGAAAAAAACCTTCATGCCTCCCAGGGTCGATCCTGCGGTCGCCGTATCGCAGCCGGACGAGAGCCAGGAATTGGACGGTTTCTTCCAGTTGTGGTATCACGCGCTGCACAGGCAGGCCTCGTCGGCGCTGCGGCGGGATCGAAACGCCACCATTAACCCCACAGCCCTGGTGAGCGAGGCTTTCCTGAAACTGAAAGATTCGCCGCAGTTCGCATCGAAATCCGCCGAACACCGCATGGGAATCGCCGCGCGAGCGATGCGCCAGGTCCTGGTCGACGAAGCCCGCCGACGGAACGCTCGAAAGAGGGGAGGCGCCGGAGAAGTGCGGTTTACAACCCTCGGAGATTCTCCCGAGCGCGTGGCTTTGAGTGCTGAGGAGCTTCTATCGCTTAATTCAGCTCTGGAAAAACTTGCCCGTATGAATCCGCGTCAGGCTCAGATGGTTGAATTAAAGTTCTTCGCAGGCCAGAACATGGCGGAAGTCGCGAAGGCGCTCGATGTTGCCAAGACAACTGTCGAGCGCGACTGGATAGCGGTTAAGGCGTGGCTGGCGAAAGAGATGGGAGAGTCGCGCTGACGGCCGGACAGCAAGGTGGCTACCGATGGAAAGTACGCGTTGGGAACGAAGCCAGGCCCTATTTCACGAAGCCCTGAAGCTCCCCGAGAACCAAAGGCAAGGCTTTGTGGAGCTTGAATGCGGGGAAGACAGGGAACTACTGTCCGAATTGCTCGCGATGCTGGAGGCGCATAGCCGTGGCACATCGATCCTGGATCGGGACCCCGACGATATCGTGCATCAGGCGCTGGCCGCATTTCTCGAATCGATTCCCGACGAACAATTCCGCGGATACCGGATTACAGGCTGCCTGGACAAAGGCGGGATGGGGGTGGTCTATCGCGCCGAGCGCGAAGACGGCAATCCGGTCGCGATCAAGATTCTAAGAGACTGGTGGGTGTCGCCGGAGCGGCGGAGGCGCTTTGCTATCGAACAAAGGATGCACGGGAAACTGGAGCATCCCCATATTGCGCGCTTCTACCACGCCGATACCCTCGCCGGTGGAACGCCTTGGTTCGCGATGGAGTACGTGGATGGCAGGCATCTGAATGTCTATTGCGAGCAGCAGAAGAGTACGATCGACGAGCGGCTCCGGCTGTACCGGTCCGTGTGCGAGGCGGTGCAATACGCGCATAAGTTGGGAATCGTCCACCGCGATGTAAAGCCGTCGAACATTCTGGTTACGCAGGATGGAACGGTGAAGCTGCTGGATTTCGGCATAGCCAAGCAACTGGACGATCCCGATGAGCCTGGGACCCGCACCGGAATGCGGCTCATGACGCTGCCCTATGCTGCTCCGGAGCAGGTTCTCGGCGAACAGGTGGGGACCTATACCGACATTTATTCCCTCGGCGTCGTTCTTTATGAGTTGCTCGCCGGGCGCGTCCCATTCGACCTGTCGAAGTGCACGCAAAGGGAGGCCGAGAGAATTGTTATCGAGCGGGAGCCCGATAGACCGTCGGCCACGGCGCGGGCGGCGGGGCGCTTCGAGGAAGCCGGCAAATCCGCATGGAACGAACTCGACGTAATGTGCCTCCGGGCAATGCACAAAGATCCCAACGGGAGATACGAGTCGGTTGGGGACTTGATCCGCGATGTGAATCATTATTTAAAGAGCGAACCGCTGGAAGCGCAGCGTGTTTCCCTGGGCTACCGCGTGGGCAAGTTCGTGAAACGAAACCGGCGGGCCGTTGTTGCGTCGGCCCTCGCCTTCACGCTAATTGTCAGTCTGCTTGTCTTTTTCACGGTAAGGCTGGCAAAGGAGCGGGACGCCGCGGCCCGCGAGACCGCGATCGCGACGGCCATGAACGGGTTCCTTACGGACGATCTTCTGGGGCAGACCGATCCATTCAAAAGCGGGGAAGCAAAGGAATCATTGATTGACGCTGTGAATCGAGCGTCTCCTCACATCGATCTGCAATTCAGGACCGAGCCTTTGGTGGCAGCGCGGCTGCACCAAACGCTTGCCAGAGCTTTTGACAACCGGTCCGACTTTCCGCAGGCGCGCCGGGAATACGAGAAGGCGGCCGATCTATTCAAAAAGGCCGACGGGCCTTTATCGGCGGATGCGATTGTGGTCCGCTTACAACAAGCCGCTATGGTGGCCCGGAGCAACGAGCGCGGTTCTTTGGCCCTCGCTAAGTCGCTTCTCGATGAAGCAGCGAGGTCGATTTCTAATATCGCCCATCCAAGGGAGGATCTGCGAGTCTGGCTGTCGTCAACTCGTGGCGATATAGCGATTATCGAAAATGATGGCCGTTCCGCAAAGGAGTACTATTCAGCCGCATTGCGTTTGGCACAGACCACTCCATCGTTTGATGACGCGGCGCAGCGGCGCATAAGACAACGGCTGGCTTTCTCCTATATTCGCCTGGGCGATGGTGCGAAAGCGGAGCCGCTCTTTCGCGAAATTGCAGAGGCTTACTCCAGAACAGGCGGCCCAGACAGTCCCGATTCCCTGCGAGCTCGAGTGAATCTTTCGCAGGCGTTAATGATCCAGCATAAGTACCATGAAGCGATCGACAATGCAAACCTGATCTACCCCGTTTTAGTCAAGAAATTGGGAGAGGAACACGAAGTTACCATGGCTGTGCTGGGCACGCGAGCGGCATCCGAAGGCTACCTCGACATGTGGGATGAGGCGATACGTGACGATCTAACCGTGTACGATGCTGCTGTCCGCAAGGGGGGCCAATTGTCATTTGCTTCAATCGGAAGTCTATCGGATGCCTCGTTGTCGCAATGCCGGGCCGGCCGTTATCCGGAGGGTGAATCGAACGCTCGGAAAGCGTTTGAGGAGTCCAGACAGGAATTTGGGCCACGAGCCGCAATGACCGGAGGATGTGCCTACGCTCTTGCGACTTGCCTCATAGGAATGAACAAACAACTGAGCGAAGCATCGGCGCTCCTGCAGAACATCGATGTGAGCGCAGTCGCTCAATTGAGCGGTGATGCTACCGTCAACGCGAGCGTTGCTCTCGCGCTGGGAGAGATTGCGGTTCGGCTGGGAAACTACGTTTTAGCTCAAAACTATGCTCGGACCGCGGCGCCCACGTTTGAGGGGCCAGATTCCAACGTGTCCGACAGGCAGGAGTTTGCAAAATTGAAGAGGACCATCCAATCGCATTTGGGGGCGCAAAGATAGTGCGCAGGCTGAGCGCTTAGTGCGTCGTCCCCGCGTCCTTGAAGTTGAGCGCGAAGTACGGATAGGTGAAGTTCGGCCCCTTCTCCATGATCAAGAGGTATTGGCCGGGGAAGATGTGCGCAACTCCGAAGCCGACGTTGACGTGGCGGTTCAGTTCGTACCAGGTGTAGAGGTCGGCTTCGTTGCCGATGTGGTTGCCGGCGGTCCCTGCGGTATCGCGGACGATGGAACCGCCCGAGGTGTTGTAGAGCGAATCGGTCGCGCTGGCGAGCCAAAAATTCAGCCATTGGGCCGTCACGCTCCAGCGATTGTGGGGTTCGACAGTCAAGCCGGCCCGAATCGCCTTTATGTTCTGCCAGCCGAACTGATCGCTGATTCCGAAACGATCGTGCGCGGTCGGGTACATGGTGTCGAAGGTTTCATGCACGGGGTCCTTGGGATTCTTGTCGCCGGAGGCGTAATCATATTGCGTGAACACGCGCGGCTTCCAGGGCACCGGGGCGAAGCGGTAGGCAATACCGTCGGTGGTGCCCCAGGCTCGGATGTTGTTGTCGCCGTCGGTACCCGCTTCGCGGATGGCTTCGACGGAGTAGTCGAAATTATTGAGGGCGAGGCCCTTGTAGCGGACACCATACGCCTGCTCGCTCTCGTGGCCGGTCTTGGCTTTGGATTCAGCCGTGGGCTCCACCGAGACGCTGGGGTCCACGCGCCAGAGCACGAACGGTTCTAAAGAAGATGTCGGCAAGAACACGTTGTCGATGCCGCCATACATGCCGTAGATGTTATTGCCCTCCTGATGGTGACTAATCCCTTCATCAAGGGGCACCACGACGGATGCCGCGAAGATCCCAAGGTGGACGCGATCTACATGGATATTGGTGACCACGGCATCGTAGGAGCGGCCCTGATCGCGCCATTCGGAGTTCGCGATGATGGTGTTGTTGTAGTTGATCAGCTGGCGGCCGACGCGCACACTGATCCATTGATGCTCTGGGTCGCCAATCTCGGCGTAAGCCAGCTTGAGATCGAAGCGATTCGTGTTCGGAGGCTGAAGAGGCGGCTGCTGCCACCAGGCACGCGCGTCCTGCATCTGCCCGACAATGCGCAGCCAACTGGCGGGCTTGATCTGCATAAAGAAGCGCCAGCGGTTCAATAAATAATTGTCGTCGTCGTTGCGCTTGAAACCTTGATCGATCATCTCTTCCCAGCGGAGGCGCTCTTCCAGGCCGAAGCCGATCCAGGCGGGGAGCTGGTTATCCAGCGCGGTCAAGGGAGCGAAATCGGGAAGATCATAGGGCGTGTTCTGGCCGGTAGTTCGGAAGGCCGGGCCGTTAAGGAAGCTCAGGGGATTGGAAGCGGGTCCGGTAACCCAAGCGCCACCGTAGCCGCTGGAACCGTTTTGGGTGGTGACGTCGTCCTGAGCAAGCGCCGGATGGAGGCCGGCGGATAGGAGCAGGAAACCGCTCGCCATGAGAGGGCGGAGAAGAGGCAGCCGTTGCATTGGAAGTAAGTCTATCAAGTTACTATGCTAACCGGCAAGTAACGAGCTAGACCTTCTTTAAGTGATTGAATTTGCTATGGCTTCGCTGGCGTCCTATAGGCCAGAGAAAAGCCGGCCGGAACCAGGAATACGGTGAACACCACCGAAACCAGGAGCCCGCCAATTAACGCGCGAGCGAGGGGCGCGTAGGACTCGCTGCCTTCACCGAGTTTCAGCGCCATCGGCATCAGCCCGATGATGGTGGCGAGCGACGTCATCAGGATGGGGCGCAAACGCACGCGGCAGGATTCAACAATCGCCTCACCCACTCCTCGACCTTCCATCTTCAGGTGGTGAGCGAATTCGACAATCAGAATACTGTTGGACATCGCGATTCCGGCCAGCATCACCAGGCCCATCAGCGACATGACGTTCAACGTCGTCCCGGTGAGAACTAGCACCATCAAGACACCGGAAATTCCCGGCGGCAGCGCCAACAGAATAATGAACGGATCGATGAAGGATCTGAACTGGGCCACCAGAATCAGGTACAGCAGTGCGACCGAGAGCGTGAGTCCGATCGCGAAACTTTTAAACGACGCGTTCATGGCTTCCGCGCTTCCCCGTACCGCTACGTTGACATTGCTCGGAATATCTTCGTGCGCGACCACGCTGTGCACATAGTCGGCCGCGACGCCCAGATTTTCGCTGGACGGACGCGCATAAATGTCCAGCTTGCGGCGGATCTGATAATGATCCACCTCGGTGGGCGCTTGGATGCGCTCGATGTTGGCAATCATGTCCAGGCGAGTCGGCTGCGCCACGCCATCCGCGTGCAGCGGGATGGATCGCAAATCCTGGATGGAGCGGATCTGCGTCTCCGGATACTGAACGGTCAGGAAATAGTTATTGCCGTTGCGCGGGTCAATCCAGAGATTGGGAGCGATCATCTGGTTGGAAGTGAGCGACGTGATGACGTTGGTGAGCACTTCGCGTTCGGTTAGGCCGAGCTTGGCAGCGTGCAGGCGGTCGATATCAACGCGAAGAGAGGGGTAATCCAGATCCTGAGGCATGAACACATCGGCAATTGTTGGTGAAAGCCGCAGCTTGCTCGCGATATCCTGAGCGACCTTGTTGTCAGTGTCGAAATTTGCGCCTACGATCTGCACGTCGATGGGGGCGGGCGCGCCCATGCTAACCACGGCGTCGGCCAGGCTGCCGGTGGAGAAAAACGGCGTGAGCTCCGGCATTTCTTGCGCCATGCGTTTCTTGATCTGGCGAATATATTCGTAGCTGCCGATGCGATGCTCGGGCTGCAGGCCCACTTGAACAAAGCCGGTATGCATGGCGGCATTCGACGTGTAGACGGCGGAGAAGCCATTGTCGACGCCGATGTTGTCGACGATGATGCCTAGATCCTCCGGCCGGACGATTTCTTTGATCAAGCTCTCAAGATGCGCGACTTTTCTCTCGGTGACTGTGAGCTTGGTGCCCGAAGGCGCCTTGAACGTTATGACGAACTGACCCGCGTCCGTTTGCGGGAAGTAAGAGAACCCCAGTTGATTGTATAGCAGGAGACTCGCTGCAAAGGCGGCGAAGAACAGCACCAACATCGTTGCCGGGATGCGTAGGACCCGCTGAACCAGCACTTCGTACAATCCGAGCATTCCATTGAAGCCTCGGTTGAAAGCTACGTTGAAGCGCGCGCCCCATCCGCCTCTGTGTTCAGAATCTTTGACCCTCAAGTATCGCGCGCAGAACAGCGGTACAACTGTCATTGCGACCACGTATGACGCGAAAAGAGAAACCACTACCGCCAAGGCCATCGCCGAAAACAGAAACTTGCTGACGCCGGCCAGCAGTGTTACCGGGAAGAAGACCACAGCAGTAGTCAGCGTGGACGCGAGCACCGGCAGGGCCACTTCCTTTCCGCCGGTTTCGGCGGCGACTCGCGGCGGCTGTCCCATCTCGAGATGACGATAGACATTCTCGAGGACAACCACGGAATTATCGATTAATCGCGACAGCGCCAGCGCTAGGCCACCAAGCACCATGCTGTTGATGGACGATCCGCCCAATTGCAGAACGAAAAATGTCGCGCACACCGACAGCGGGATGGAAAAGAAGACTGCGACGGTGGCTCGCAGGCTGCCCAGGAACATCAGAATCATCACGCAAGTGAGAAACAGACCGATGCCACCTTCGTCCAACAGCGTTCTGATCGCCGTGCGCACGAAGCGCGATTGATCGAACACCACGGCGGTTTTCATGGCTGCGGGAACGTCCACCAGATGGCTGATGGTCTTGCGGACGCCATCGACCACGGAAATCGTGTTTGAATCGCCGCCTTGCTTCATCACGGGAAGATAGACCGATCGCTGCCCGTTCACGTGAACCACGTTGTACTGAAGCGCATGAGAGTCCTTCAGTTGCCCGATATCCGACATCAACACCGGATTCTCCCCGTTCATTTTTACCGGATACTGGCTTGCGTCCTTCAGATTGAACTGCGCATTCGAATAGATGTTGTAATCGAGGTTGCCGATCTGCACGTCGCCCGCCGGAAGAATGACGTTGGCCTGATTGAGCGACCGCACCACGTCCATCGGGCTGATCTGTCGAGCCTCCAGCTTGTACGGATCGACATAGAACTGTATTTGGCGCCAGGGGCCGCCGAATGGCTGTGGAATGGATGCGCCCGGGACGCTCGCGAGCTGATTTCGAACAAAGTTCTGTGCGATGTCCTTGAGGTTGCCGTCGGTCATTCCTTCGCCATTCATGGTGACGAGACACACAGGCAGGCTGGACGCGTCGGACTTGAGCACCACCGGCGGCAACGTGCCCGGTGGCAAGTCCTTCATGTCCGAGACAGCCAGATTTGCGATGGTGGCTGCGTCAATATCGGCATTTGTGTTGGATTGAAAGTAAACGCGAATGATACTCACGCCATTCAACGATCGCGACTCGATGTGGTCGATGCCGCTGGCCAGCGTGAAGAATCGCTCGAGGTGATAAGTAATGTCGCCCTCGATTTGCTCCGGAGGCATCCCAGCGTAAAACGTGGCGACCACGACCACCGGAATGTTCATCGATGGGAACATGTCCACGGGCATCTGGACCACGCTGACCCCGCCCAGGATGGCGATGATCAGGCAGATAACGATGATGAGGTACGGCGTGTTGATGGCAAATCGCGACATGGATGTTTTATGATTTCGGCGCCAAATCGCCAGCCAGGCTGATCACTTTGGGCTGCACTCCTTCACCGTCCTTGAGCCCGGAGCGCGAGCCTACCACAACCTCATCACCCTCTTTCAGGTCGCCGGACAGGATCTCCATCTGTTGCGCGGTCTCGATGCCGAGACCAACCGGAACTACGTGAATTGTTCCCGAAGGTTGCACCGTGAAGACGCGAACCGAGCCTCCAGAACCGTCGACGGCTTCGACGGGAACCGCCAGCACATTCCTCCGTTGCGCGGTGACGAGATCGACTTCGGCGTACATTCCGGGAACCAATACGAGGGTTGGATTCGGTACGTCGACTTCCGTCTGCATGGTTCTAGTCGACTGGTCGACTCGGTCCGAGAAGCGCGCCACTCGACCCGGAAAGCTGCGATGCATCGCCGACACCCGAACTTCCACGGCTTCGCCGAGATGTATCAAAGGAACCGCCGATTCCGGCACCGGCAACGCGAGACGCAGCAGACCATTTTCAGAAAGGCGGACCACCGGCATGGCCTGCGACTGCGAAGCCGTTCCCGCCTGAATCAAGGAGCCGTTATTCGCGTATCGCTTCGTCACAACGCCGGTGAAGGGCGCAGTGATCACCCCGTACTGAAACAAGGTTTTGAAACGCGACTGCTCGGCCTGCGAGACCTTAATATGCTGCTCAGTAGCCGCGATGTGCGATTTGGCGCCGGAGACCTGGGCCTCGGCTACCAGGTCGCGCGAGTGGGCCTCATCAACTTCTTGCTCGGGAACCAGTCCGGGCTCTTTCTTGGAAACATCCAGAATCCGCGAGTAAGACAAGTGTGCCATGTCACGTGCCGACTGAGCCCGTTGCAGTTCGTCGCGCGCGGCCGCCAAATCGGCATTTGCCTCCTCGATGGCCGCCGCCGCGCGGGTGAGATCATCCTGCATTTCCGGTATTTCCAGCGTCGCCAGCAACTGCCCTTCTTTGACGCGATCGCCGATATCGACCTTGATCTCCTTTATGTATCCGGACACCTTGGCCATGACGTCGATTTCCTGGAAGGGTTCGAATTCCGCTGTCAGGATCAAATCGCTCGCCAGATCGGTGCGCGTCGCCCTGACGACCGCCACCGTGGGTGATTCCACCATCACGCTTTGCGAAGCTTCCACGCGGCCGCTGCGGGCACACGAGGTGATCGCCGCCACCAGGATGGATGCGGACACGATCAGAAGACATCGTCGTATCACGTGACTCATCGCAAGATCCCCATCGCATAACTGAGCTGGGACCGCGCGCTCAGGTAGTCGTATTTCGCGGATGCGGCCGCGATCTCGGCGGAGGTTTGGTTCAACTGGGCCTGATTGAGCTCGACGATGCTGCCCAAAGCATTGTCGTAGCGGGCTTGGGCCAATCGCAGTGCTTCATTGGCCTGCGCAACCATTCGCGCTGTCACGTCCAGCCGCCGAAAGGTATCGTTGGCATTCAGCCAGGCAAGTTGCACATCGCGGGCGATCTGCAGGGATAAATCCTGAACATCTTTGGCCGCCGCGGCCGCGCGCGATTCCGCTTCTTCGCGCCGCGCCTTGAACAAACCGCCGTTCAAGACCGGGATATTCACGTTCACTCCCGCGGCGCTATAGCTCTCCGGCAGCCGGTCGTCCCGGATAGGCGCCACGCCGGCGACCGCGGCAATGTTAATGGTCGGATTTCGAAGCCGCTTTTCGGCTTCCGCATAACGGTCCAGCGATTCCTGATTGAGCCGCAGCGCAGCCAGGTCCGGCCGCTCGCGCTTGGACTGTTCGATCAAGGCGTCCACACTCGGGCCGAGCGCCGGCGGCAGCGGCTCGTCCGTCAACGAAAATGGCTGGTCGCGATCGTAACCCATGGCAGCGGACAACCGCGCGTGGCTGGCCGTGGCATCGTTTTCGGCGCGGAACAAATCGAGCTCGGCTTGCGATTCGTTCACTTGTGCAAAGCTGACGTCCACCGTCGATCGCAGCGAGCTTTGCGCCAGCGCGCTCACTTGACGAAGAGTCACGCGGCGAAGATCGAGTGTCGCCCGCGCGACTCTGAGGACGGAATCTGAGGCGAGAGCCCGATAATACGCCTCCTGCACTTCGGCCAGCACCTGAGCGCGGGTATTAGTGACGTTCTGATTCTGGGAAGCAGTGCGCAGCTTGGCGCTCTGCTCCAGGCTCGAGGTGCGCCCGAAATCGGTTACCAGTTGATTCGCAACCACCCCCGAGGCCTGGCGGCTGTAGATGCTGGACGTAGTCACATTTCCCGCCGATAGAACCGAACCGTGCTCGGTTCCGACACCGGTGACATTGCCCGATAGCGTCGGATAGTAGGCCGAGCGGACCTGCTGAACGACGTATCCGCTGGCTTCGGCCGCCAGTTCCGCCGAAGCAATCCGCGGATGGTTTCGCAAGGCAACCTGCTGCGCCTGCGCTAAAGACACGGCCGCCGGAGCCTGCGCCCACAGACCTGCGCACATCAGCGCATTTCCGGCCCAGACTCGGACAAATGAACACGGACCCTTCATCGAACAGTTCCGGCAGCCGCCTTAAGGATCACCGTGTCCTGAGCTTCGATCAGGCCGTCCGTCACCAGCTCCTGGAGGCGCGGCAATAGGGTTCTGATGTTTTGCTTCGTGTCGATGAACTCGATGCGAAGCGGCATGTGCTGGGCTGTATCAGTTCCTCCCTCCCGGGTGTGCATGCGATGGTGAGAGCCGAAGCCTGCCTCCGGACGCAGGACGGTTGCGCCAGCCACGCCGTGCTTGAGCAGGAGCGCAACAATCTCACGGCTCAAATAGTCGCTTTGAGAGCTGGTGTCCTCGTTTAGATGAATCGTAATCTTTTTCGCCGGACCGACAGTGAGCACACACAGTTCCCTTCTGGAGGCTACAGTCTACATATACCCGGCGGAAGCCGGAGAAGACCACTGAAGACTTTCTGAAGTTTTCCTGACGGCGAAGTCAGAAACTCTTCAGGAAGTCGTCAGTAGACGAAAATCCTCGGGTCACCTATAAAGAAGGAGGAAATCCAATGCGGATCCTGGTGATCGAAGACGAACAGAAGCTCGGCCAGGCATTGCGGGAAGGCCTTGAAGTTGAGCAATACGGCGTTGCCCTGGCGCATACCGGGGAGGAAGGTTTCTACCGGGTTCTCACGGAATCCTTTGACCTGGTCATTCTCGACGTCATGCTTCCCTGCAGGAGTGGGGTTGAAATCCTGGCCAGCATGCGCCAGCACGGATTCAAAACGCCCGTCCTCATGCTGACCGCCCGCGATACAGTGGACGACCGCGTCCGCGGTCTGGATGCCGGCGCCGACGATTATCTGGTAAAGCCCTTTGCGTTTCCCGAACTGCTGGCTCGCGTGCGGGCGCTCAGCCGAAGGGGAATCGGCGAGACCAGCCCGCGATTGCGAGTCGGGGATCTGGAAGTGGACGTGATCGGCCGCTCTGTTACCCGCGGCGGCCAGGCGCTGGAGCTGACCGCTCGCGAGTTCGAGCTTCTGGAGTATCTGGTGCGTCACCAAGGACACGTGGTCTCCCGCGAGATGTTGACGCGCGACGTCTGGAAGGAAGCGGGGCGCCACACACCGCTGGACAATGTCATCGATGTCCATGTGGCCCGGTTGCGCAGGAAGATCGATGACCAGTTCGATCACAAACTTGTTCACACGGTACGCGGCGTCGGTTTTGTGGTGCGCGAAGAGCAAGACTGACGACTACGGTTTCACCCACGACTTCTGCTGGATTGACGGCCGCGGCTTCTGACCCACGGCCGTCAGGGAGTGGGTATCTTCTCAGTGAGCGTACAGCACGTAGTCTTCGTAGGCCTTTTGCACTTCCGGATCCTCGGCAAAGTGCTGCCGCAAGATCCAGATGCCATCCGCGTTCGCAACGAAGATCAATCCTCGCTGACCGTCTCTGCTCATCGCGGTGACGCCCGTGAACTCGCGCGCAACTTTGGGATTCTTGGGGTCGGAAAAGTCCATGATTTTGACCGTTTGCGGCGGCTGAGCCGGCGCCAGAGCGGCTGGCTCGCTGCTAACCAGGGCAGCGGTGCCCGCCACCACCGTCACACTGTCGGAAGCGCTGGTAGGAGCGTAAGCCAAGTCAGCAAGCACGAAAGGCTGGCTGGTTTTGGTTACATCGATCAGCGTGACGGCTTGCCCGGGATCGCGTTCGGCGTAAAGATAGTAACTGCTGTAGTGCTGCGTGGCCAGGAAGCGCTTTACCGGTCCGTTCGTCAGAGGGATGTGTCCCACCACCTCAATTTCATCTTTCGGTGGGGCCTGGGGCTTCTTGGCGCTAGCTAACGGCGTAAAAGTCGTGAGTCCAGCCAGAATCAAAAGGGACGATAGTCGATAGCTTGTAGTTCGCACGATTAGTTTTTAACATCGAAGCGACTTACTTGCGCCTTAAGATTTGCTGACGTTTCTCTGAAGCACCGGCAGAAAAGTGTACGACAATGAAGAAGGCCCACCGTGCGAAACCTGCGTCCCAGGCATGTCCGAACGCGCCTGACTCTTTGGTACGTTGTCGTGCTGGCGAGCGTGCTGGTGCTCTCCTGGGGTCTCACCGCCTCCTTTCTATTTCTTCAGATGCGAAGCCAACTGGATAACTACGCCATCCAGGACATTGAGACGGTGGAGGGGCTTCTTTATTTCGATCCGCACGGGCGGCTGATCCTGCGCGAGGACTATCACAATCATCCCGAATCGAAGGACGTGCTGGAACGGCTGGTGGAGGTTCGCTCTTCGAACGGCGGCGTGCTATATCGCAATGAACGCCTTGGAAATCAGGCGCTCGGCGGCGATCCGATCCCGGGCGAAGGCGAAGGCGGATACTCAATTCGATCGGCGCGTCTTTCGAACGGCACAACCGTCCGAATGGCCAGCCGCCGCCACACGCTGGACGGCCATCCTATGTTGATCCGGCTGGGTTATAGCGAGCAGCCCATCTGGGCGCGCTTTGACGAATTGGCCGTGGCCACGCTTCTCGCGGTGCCCATCGTATTGGCTCTGGCGGGTCTGGGGGGCTTCGTCCTTGCGAAACGCGCCCTGGCGCCGTTGGAGGAAATGGCTTGCCGCGCCGAGGAAATCACATCGGAGCGTCTGAATGAGCGCCTGCCCATCGGGGAGGTTGAGGACGAACTCGGGCACCTCGCGCGTATCTTTAACAACCTTCTTGCCCGGCTGGAACAATCCTTCGAGCAGCTCCGCCGCTTCACGTCCGATGCGTCGCATGAGCTGCGCACGCCGTTAACGGCCATCCGCAGCGTGGGAGAAGTTGCGCTCCAGAAAGACGGCAGCCGCGAGGAATACCGGGATACCATCGGAAGCATGCTCGAGGAGGTCAATCGGCTCACGGCGCTGGTTGAGAATCTTTTGACAATCTCTCGCGCCGATGCCGGCCGCATCCCACTGCATCCCACCGTGTTCTCGGCGATGGATCTGGCGCGCGAAGCAGCCGGACTGTTCGAAGTGCTGGTCGAGGAGAAGGGTCAGCGGATCACGGTTCAGGGCGACGAACGCGTGAGTGTGAAAGGCGATCGCGTATTTCTCCGCCAGGCTCTTGTGAACATCATTCACAATGCGGTGAAATACTCACCTGTTGGAGGCACCATCTCTGTAGGGGTGCAGCACGAACCCCGGGGAGGGGTCCGCCTAAATGTTGTTGATAGCGGCCCCGGTATTGCTCCCGAACATGCGGCCAAAATATTCGATCGCTTCTATCGCGTGGATGAATCTCGCGCCCGCGACGCCGGGGGCGCGGGCCTGGGGCTCTCCATCGCTCAGTGGGCCGTTCGAGTGCACGGTGGAGATATTCATCTGCAGACGACCCAAGGCAGCGGCTGCACTTTTCAAATCTGGTTGCCTCCAATAGCGGCGTAACTGAACCGCGACCGTAAGGGAGCCGGTCCGCGCCTACGGTTTCGCCAGCACGGCTCGGTAGAGTCAGCGCGTCGAACGCCGCTTACTCACGTGCGCGGTTCGGAAGATTCAGCGCCTTACAGAGCCGCGACCGTGAGGGAGTCGGTCCGCGCTACGGTTTCGCGAGCGCGGTTTGTTCGCGGACTTCGGCGTGGTGCCGTACGTCGATTCCCTTGACCAGGAACAGAACATCCTCGGCGATGTTGGTGGCATGGTCGGCGATGCGCTCCAGGTTGTGAGCGATGAACATCAGGTCCACGGCGCGCGGGATGGTAGTGCTCTGTTCCTGCATGAATGCGACCAGCTCCTTATAAACTGCGTCGCGCAGGCGGTCCACCTCGTCATCCGACACCAGGACGCTGCGGGCCAGTTCTTCGTCGCGCTTGACGAGCGCATCCAAGCTTTTGCGCACCATTTCCTCGGCCAGGTTGGCCATTTGGGGAATATCGATCAGCGGCCTCACCGGCGGATCGCGCATCAGGGACAGGGCGCGCTGGGTGATATTCACCGCCAGATCGCCCATGCGCTCCAGGTCGCCGTTGATCTTGATGACGGCGGTGAGAAACCGCATGTCGCGCGCCATGGGTTGATAGAGCGCGAGCAGGCGCGTGGCGTACTCGTCAATCTCGATGTCCTTCTGATTGATGAGGGCCTCTTTCCATAGGACCTCTTTGGCGGACTGCTCATCGCGGTGCACCAGGGCGGCGACACTTTGATGGATCGCCGATTCCACCAAGCCCGCCATTTCGAGCAGACGGCTCTGCATTTCGTCGAGTTCTTCTCTAAAGTGAATCAAGATGTAGCTCCTGGATGATGTCCAGCATGGATCAACCGAACCGTCCTGTGATGTAATCTTCGGTTTCCCTCTTGGCCGGGCGCTTGAAGATGATCTCGGTCTTATCGAATTCAATCAGGTTGCCCAACAGAAAGAAGCCGGTGAACTCCGCCACGCGCGCGGCTTGCTGCATGTTGTGGGTTACGATCACCTGGGTGCACTGGTCCTTGAGGGCGAACAGCAAATCCTCAATCTTGGAAGTGGCAATCGGATCCAGCGCCGAGCAGGGTTCGTCCAGCAGCAAAACTTCCGGGTCCACCGCCAGGGCGCGCGCGATGCACAAGCGCTGCTGCTGGCCGCCGGAAAGTGAGTAAGCCGATTGGTGCAGCTTATCTTTCACTTCTTCCCACAGCGCGGCGCGCTTGAGGCTGTGCTCGACAATATCCGGGAGCGACCGGCCGGCCCTCAGCCCGTTCACCTTGACGCCATAGGCGACGTTGTCAAAGATGGATTTCGGGAACGGATTGGGACGTTGAAACACCATGCCCACGCGGCGGCGCAACTTGGTAACGTCGAGATCCAGTACATTCTCGCCGTCCAGCAAGACCTGCCCTTCATAGCGCGCATTCTTGACGGTCTCGTTGATGCGGTTCAGCGTGCGCAAGAAAGTAGACTTGCCGCAACCGGAGGGGCCGATGAGCGCGGTGATGCGCTTTTCGGGAACCTCCAGGCTGACGTTGTGCAACGCGTGGAAAGCGCCGTAGAAAAAGTTCAGATTCACGGCCTGAAGTTTGGGTCTCGCGGCTACTTCGGGCTGAACGCCGGAGGGCAAGGGTGGCGGGGCGGTGGTTTCACTCATTTTTACAGATTCCGGCATAGGCTCCCATTTCCAGATTACTACCCTCTATGAGCTGACGCTCCACGAGACAACACCCAGCGCGATGCGATGTTGGCGATCAAGACCAGAACCAGCAGGACCAGGCCGGCGGCCCAGGCTTGACGATGCCAGTCGTCATAGGGCGAGATAGCGAGCTTGTAAATCATCACGGGCAGCGATGCGGTCGGCTCGCCCAGCTTGTTGGCCCAGTATTGATTGTTCAAACTCGTAAAGAGCAAAGGCGCGGTCTCTCCGGCGACGCGCGCCACGCCTAGAATCATGCCTGTGAGGATACCTTGTTTGGCCGCGGGCACCACGACGCTGATGACCGTGCGGGTCTTGCTGGCGCCCAAGGCGAGCGAAGCTTCACGGAGCGACGTGGGGACGCTTCGCAAAAACTGTTCGGTGGCGCGCAGGCCAATCGGGATCATCATCAGGCTCAAGGCAAAGCCGCCGGCCCAGGCGGAGAAATGGTGCATGGGCACAACGATGACGGTCCAGGCGAAGATTCCGATGACGATGGAGGGCACGCCGTTCAACAGGTCGGCCGTGTAGCGGATCAGCATCGGCACCGTCTTGCCGCCGAACTCCGCCAGATAGATGGCGCCCAGGAATCCCACCGGAATGCCGATCGCCGCCGCGATCAAGATCAATACGCCACTTCCTACGATGGCATTGGCAACGCCTCCGCCGGTTTCGCCAGGAGAGAGGGGCAGTTTGGTGAAGAAGTTGAAGTCCAATGAGCGCCAGCCATTTACTGCCAGATAGCCGAGGATCAGGAACAGAACCGACACAGTGACAACGGTGCAGATGCCGGTGATGGTCAGCATGATGCCGTTCACGATGTTGCGCCGGGTCATCCTGTTCACAAAGCCATCCGGTCCATTAGGCTTGCGTCGATCCCTTCCCCGTGGTGGCGGCGATCAGCAGTTGCGCGACCGCGTTGAGGACCATGGTGAGAGCGAACAGCACCAATCCAAGCTCGACCAGAGCGCTGAGATAGACATCGCTGGTGGCTTCGGTAAACTCATTGGCGATAATGGCGGCGATGGTGTAACCAGGCGAAAGCAGAGAGGTGTGGATGCCGGTATCGTTGCCGATGACCATGGTGACGGCCATGGTTTCTCCCAAGGCGCGCGCCAGAGCGAGGAAGATCGATCCAAGAATCCCGAGCCGGGCATACGGTACGACTACTTTCCAGGTGGATTCCCACTTGGTTGCTCCGAGGGCGAGCGCAGCTTCGCGTTGTTCGCGCGGAACGGCCAGCAACGCTTCGCGGGAGATGGAGATGATAAACGGAAAGGTCATGATGGCCAGGATCAGGCCGGCCGCAAGATAGCCGACTCCATAAGCCGGTCCCTGGAACAAGGGCAGAAAGCCGAGCGTCCGTTTCAGGAATGGCTCGCCATACTGGCGCAGCATGGGTACCAACGTAAAGATCGCCAACAGGCCAAGAATCACGCTGGGCACCGCCGCCAGCAGCTCCACCAGGAACGTACAGACGTTGGAGAGCTTCGGCGGGGCCAGTTCAGCCAGGAAGATGGCTGCGCCCACTCCCAGCGGCACCGAGATCAGCAGGGCCAGCAAGGAGGTCAGCACGGTTCCATAGATAAAGGGCAGCGCGCCGAACTGTTCGGCCACCGGGTCCCAGGTTTTGCCCGTCAGGAAGCTAAAGCCGAACTTCGCGCGGGAGGGCCCGGAGTGAATCCAGAGCTCATAGACCAGGAACACGGTGACCAGAAATACGCTGGCTGCAAAGATCAGCGTGACGAGGTGGGCGATCTGGTCCCCGTCCCGCCAAAACTTCACGAGCTTCTTCGGACGCGATTGGATCGGCCCAGTGACTGCGGCGGTTGCCATCAGGACTTCTTACTTTATCAAAGCGAGCTGCTTTTGTTCCTTGGCGACTATCGATTTGGGTAGCGGCGCGTAACTGAGCCCCTGAGCGTCCGCCTGGGCGGTGGTCAGCATCCACTGCAAGAAGTCCGTGATCGACTTTTTCTTGGTGGCGTCGCCGATTTTGTCCGGGATCAGCAACCAGGTGAAGGTTGAAATCGGATAGGCGTTCTTGCCGGGAGCGTTGGTGATAGAAACACGGAAGTCGGCCGGCATGTCGTTGGCGGCGCCAGCGGCGGCTTCGGAGACGGTATTGAAATCCGCTTTGATAAAATTGCCGGCTGCGTTCTTCAGGGAGCCGTATTCCATCTTGTTCTGGACCGCGTAGAGTAACTCGACGTAACCAATCGAAAACGGCGTCTGCTTTACCAATCCAGCCACGCCTTCATTGCCTTTGCCGCCCAACCCAACCGGCCAATTCACGGAGGTGTTGGCGCCTACTTTCTTCCACTCCGGGCTGACCTTCGTAAGATAGTCGGTGAACACGAAGCTGGTGCCGCTCCCATCCGAGCGATGCACCACGGTGATGTCCTCGTTGGGAAGATTCACGCTGGGGTTGTCCTTCTTCAGCGCCGGATCGTTCCACTTCTTTATGTTGCCCAGATAAATGCCAGCCAACGTCGCGCCGGAGAAGTTCAGCGAAGTCGCGCCCTGAACGTTATAGGTGGGAACGATGCCGCCGAGCACCGTCGGAAAATGCAGCACTTTGAATTTGGTGACCTTCGACATTTGATCGTCGGTCATGGGCATATCGGAGGCACCGAAGTCGACCGTGCCTTCCGTGAGCTGGCGGATTCCGCCGCCCGAACCAATGGCTTGGTAGTTGATTTGGATATCGGGGTGCGCTTTGTGAAAATTTTCAAACCACTTTTGGTAAATGGGGGCGGGGAACGTGGCCCCCGCCGCATTGATGGTTTCGGCTGAGGCCGCCATTGTTCCGGCGGCCGTGACCAAGGCAATCCAAAGCGCTTGTGTCCTCATGAATCCAGTCCTTTCGTCGAGAGGCGGCTTGCGCCGCCCCCATTCTGTGTCGAGAAGAGTCTCGACACGGCACGCAAGAGTGCGTGCGCCACTAAAACTTTGGCATGCTGCCGGGCAGCGTGTAGCGGACGTCGAAGAAGATGGTGTTGTCGTGAGTTGCCTTGGGGCTCGTGCCGATATACCAGGGCTCACGCGTCAGGTACTCATATTGACCAATGAGATTGATAGCGCCGTAGCGCGGGTTGGCCCACATGGTCTGGTTGAAGCCGAATGTGCCTTCCTGAATGGCGCGGTTCTGGCCGTTTGAGGAACCTGTGTAACCATAACCGACCAGTTTCCCGGTGGTATCAACCACCACGTCGCGTCCGACGTAGATTCCACCGTAATAAGCGAACAGTAGCAACCTGCCCATCCTGGCTTCAAAACCATCGACTGTGCCGCCGGCATGCAGCCCGTTCAGGCTGCCATTGGCGTTCACAGCTACGTCCGGGGCTTGACCGAACAGGTAACGTCCCTCGCCATCACCCCAGAAGTTGGTGGTGATCAAACGGAAGCCCGGAAGAACCTCGACATTGAACCCGGCCTGAATGCCGCCGCCGGTCATGGTGTTGGTTTGTTGCAGCGTCAAGTTAGCTGGGTTAATGATTTTGAAGGTGCTCAAGACCCCGGCGACTTCGGCGTGAAACCGAGAGCTTGGATCAATCGCGATCTTGGCAATGATGTCGGGCGTGAGCTGTGGCCCGGCATAAGGATTAGTAAAGTTGCCCCCGTCAAGCTGGGTGCCGGACAGCGCGGTATAGGCGGCCGGGAGGACGATTGATGAACCGCCCGAGGAACCACCAATATATTGGTCGGGTTCCTCAGCCGCGAGGCCAAACGCCAGCTTCTCGCCCGCGTGGTAGACGACGCGGAAGCCGGGCTGACGTGTCCAGGTCAAACCCGCCATGTAGTTCACGTCCATGACTTGCGAGTAGAAGATGTCTTGTGGCAGCGGGGAGATCCCAAAGCGGTTCGGCGTCAGCATGCTCCAGCTTTGGCCGGCGAGAAACTCCCAACCGCCATGCCTCGCGTCCAACCAAAATAGGCGCAGCCGGGGAACGACACCGCCGTTGGTGGTGTTGAGATTGGTTCCACCGCTGGTTCCCAAGAAGTCGAACTCGTTGTAGCCGATGAAATGAGTCCCCTTCCAGTCTCCATCCACACGCAGCCCAAGCCGGGAGTTCTGGACACTGAAGCGGGTTTCGGAAAGGTTACCGTTAACCACGTTGTTGTAGGGGACGCTGCCGAAATTGCTTCCGATACCCGACGCGGCGTTTTTGTCTCGCCACACGAAGGTCGCGTCCACAAACCCGACCGGGGTGATGCAAACGCTCCCAAACCGCAAATAAGGCGGCACGGCATTCGTGTCCGGAGCGCTGTCGCACGGGTTGCTGGAAGAAGAGGATGGCGGCTGCGCCGAGCTCAAGGCCGGTTTGGCGGCCGGCGCGATCGAGGGAATGATGGGCGTGTTGCTGGCGACGTCTCCCAGAGCCTTATCGCGCGGCAACGCCAACGTGTCCTCACCGGGTAGCACGGGCGCAGCCTTGGTCGCTCTTTCGATGAGCTTCATCTGGTCCGCCAGCGCCAGTTTCAACTGATCGATCTGCTTCTGTTGCTCGGCCAGTTGCGCCTTGAGCGCGTCCATGTTCTGACTGTTGGGGTCCTGGCTGTTGGCTGGACTTGGCGCCGTCGTTTGTCCCCACAGCGACGCGGCCAAAAAAACCGCGGAGCAAATCATATTTCCGAACGTTTTTGCTTTCATCGTCTCCATCCCAGATTGGGTTTTCAAAATTCGTTTTCCAAAGCGAGGCGGAGGTTTTCCGCACTCTTCTAACGGAGGATAACGGGATGGCGTTAGCGATAAATGACAATCTGGTTAATATCCGGTTACAACGTTAGATTAGGTTTAGTTGCAACGCCGATTAGTTCTAGATTGTTGGCAGCTCGATGGTGAATTCCGATCCTTCGCCTAACCGGCTGTCAACCTTGATGGATCCGCCCATCTGTTCAACAGCGTGCTTGACGATGGAAAGGCCCAAGCCGGTGCCGCCCATGGCGCGCGAGCGCGCTTTGTCGACGCGATAGAAGCGCTCGAAGACGCGCGGCAGATCCTCGGACGGGATGCCGATGCCGGTGTCTCCGATAAGGATGTTGACTTTTCCGTTCTTGGATCGCATTTCGATCTGCACTTCACCACTCGGGCGATTAAACTTCACAGCGTTATCGAGCAGGTTGACGAAGATCTGTTCCAGCCGCAGTTCATGGCCAATGACCTTGACGTCCTCCAATTTTTCGCAGAGCAGCGTAACGCCTTGCAGGCGCGCGGCGGATTCCACGGTGCGGAGGGCGGATTCGAGCGCGGCGCGGACGGAGACGGGGTGGGGTGGCGCGGTGGCCCCGCTCGACTCCAGCTCCGAGAGCGACAGCAGGTCCGCGGCGATGTTGCTGAGCCGGGTGGCTTGCGAGAGGATGATTTCGACGAAGCGGCGGTTATTCTGCAGGTCCTCCAGGCCGCCCTCGAGCAGGGTTTCGGCGTAGCCCCGGATGGCTGTGAGCGGGGTTCGCAGCTCATGCGAGACGTTGGCGACAAAATCCTTGCGCACACGTTCCAGGCGTTCCAGCTCGGTGACGTCATGCAAAATCGCGAGTGCTCCCCGTGACGGCGGACCTCCCATCGGCCCGGCCAGCACCTCAAAGGAGTGCGCGGTGGCGGCCGCCAGAGTGAGCCGCCGTTCCACGCGCTCTCCAGTGGCGAGGACGGTGGTCATGATCTCGCGCAAGCCGGGGTCGCGCACCAATTCCGCCAGGGGTATGCCCGGAATCACGGGAAGGCGCGCGCCGATAGTTCTGGCGAAGGACTGATTGCAGAACGTAACGCGCAGGTCCTTGTCGACGGCGAGCACGCCCTCCAGCATGCTCACCAGAATCGCTTCGCGGCGAGAGCCCTCCAGTTTCAAACTCTCTACTAACTCGCGGATGCGCGGCGCGGTTCGCTGGAGGGAACGAGCGAGCAGGCCCAAGTCGTCGTCTCCGGAGGGCAGCGCCGGATCGAGGACCGGCGAATCGAGCAGGCGTTCGGCGTAAGCTCGGATCTGAGATACACGGCGGGAAAAAGATCGCGTGAAAAAGAACGCAAGCAGGCTCGCCAGCAACAGCACCAGGACGGTGCCACCTAACAGCGGGCGCGCTAGCCCGGCGTTATGGCGCGCCACGTACAGATCCATGCCGAGCAGCGAAGCCGCAAGCAATGCAAAGCCGGCCCAAAGGAATCTGCGAATAATGCGACCACTCACGGAATCTGGTGACAGTATACTCGTTCCCAGATGGTTCACCAAGCACGACCGGGCGAACTCGAGCCGGCCAGTATCCGGCGGCGCCTCCTAGCCTGGTATCGCAAGCACAAGCGCGATCTGCCGTGGCGGCGGAACGAAGATCCTTATCGGATATGGATTTCCGAGATCATGTTGCAGCAAACCCGCGTAGCCGCCGTGCTTCCTTATTATGCGCGGTTTCTGGCGCGGTTCCCGGATGTGCAAGCGCTGGCTGAGGCCCCCGAGCAAGATCTATTGGCGGCCTGGGCCGGATTGGGATATTACTCGCGCGCGCGCAACCTGCAAAAGGCGGCGAAGAACATTGTGGAACTGGGGGAATTTCCCCGGGATCACTCGGCACTGCGGGAGCTGCCTGGCGTGGGCGATTACACGGCGGCCGCGGTTGCGAGCATCGCTTTTGGCTTGCCGCACGCGGTAATGGATGGAAATGTGGCTCGGGTGTTGAGCCGCCTGGCGCTGGAGCTGGGCGACATAAAATCGGTTGCCGTACGAAAGCGGTTGCGGGCTCTCGCCGAGGTATTGCTGGATCGCAAGCGGCCCGGAGAATTCAATCAAGCGCTGATGGAATTGGGCGCGACGGTTTGCCTCCCCAAGCGGCCGCGATGCGAGCGCTGTCCGGTCCGGTTGTACTGCGAAGCGCGTAAACAGGGACTGGAGAACCAATTGCCGGTGCGCGGCGCCCGCCCCAGCGCCGATCAGCGCGGGAAGAGACTACTGGTCATTGAAAAAGCCGGCAAGGTCCTGTTCTGGCAGCGGCCGGCCGAAAGCTCGCGCTTGGCAAAATTTTGGGAGCTTCCGGAACGCGAGCAGTTGCCCACTGCCAAGGTCACTGATTACGCCGGAGCCTTTCGACACACGATCGTGAATACGACCTACTTTGTGGAGGTTTGCCGGGCCATCGTCGGTTCCCGCCCAAACGGGTTTCGATGGCTGGCGAAGAGCAGTCTCGAGGGTGTGCCCGTAAGTACGATCGCGAAGAAAGCCTTGGCCCTGCACGCTCAATCGGAAGCGGTCTCGCGCCGATCCGGTGTACCATAGCAGTTTGGCTCAATGCGGCCTATTTCAATGAAAGCCCCGTTTCACATGATCGATCCCGCTCGTTTGCCGGCGCACATCGCAATCATCATGGATGGCAACGGGCGCTGGGCTCGCCGCCGCAATCTTCCGCGCGTGGCGGGGCACAAAGCGGGGGTTGACGCGGTACGGTCCACGGTGGAGACGTGCACTGAGCTCGGGATCCAGGCTTTGACGCTCTACGCGTTCTCGACCGAAAATTGGAAACGGCCGCGCGCCGAAGTGGACACTTTGTGGCGTCTGCTGCGGCTGTATTTGAGCCGTGAGCTGCCCCAGATCCTGCGCAACGGAATCCGGTTTACGTGCATGGGACGGATGGACCAGCTTCCCGCGCCGGTGCGAGAAGAACTGGAAACCGTCATCGACGCGACTGCTCGGAACAGCGGCATGTGCCTGAACCTCGCCATCAACTACAGCGGCCGGGCTGAGCTGGTGGATGCTTTGAACGGCATCCTCGAGGATGCAAGGCTGGAAGGCCGCCTGCGCGAGCTGCGCATCGACGAGCAGGCCATCGCGGCGCGGCTCTACACGGCGGGGCTGCCCGATCCAGATCTTTTGATCCGGACCTCCGGCGAGATGCGCATCAGCAACTTTCTGCTGTGGCAGATCGCTTATGCCGAGTTGTACGTGACGGAAACTTTGTGGCCCGATTTCCGGCGCGCGGATCTGCTGCACGCGATTTTGGACTATCAGAAGCGCGACCGCCGGTTTGGCGGCTTGAGTCCCGCCGGTCCCGCGGAGACCGAGTGGATTGAAGTGGCCGGCACGCTGGCGCGATGAAGCGCGTCGTCACGGCGCTGGTCCTGATCCCTTTTTTTTGCTACATCACGCTTTGGGCGCCGCAATGGGCGTTCCTGGGGACCGTGGCGGCGGTGGCTGTGCTGTGCTTCCGCGAGTACAGCGAGCTGGCGGCATTGCACGGAATCGGAAAACCGGGCTTGTTCGGATACGTGGCCGGGCTGTTGTTGTTGCTGCTGCCGGGCAAGGACATCGCGTTTTTTGTTTTGGTGGCGATTCTGGCGCTGGCGCTGGCACTGCGGTCCCAAGAGATGGCCCGGGCGCTGCCGGACGCGGCCGCGTTGCTGCTGGGAGTGGCGTATGTGTTTGGGTCGCTCAGATGCGGCGTCGAGCTGCGCGCCATCAATCCTTACTGGCTGTTCTTCGCGCTTTCGCTCAACTGGGTGGGCGACATCGCGGCCCTGTATGTCGGACGGCTGATGGGCCGCCATAAGCTGGCGCCGAACGTGAGCCCGGGAAAATCGTGGGAAGGCTCCATCGCGTCCGCGGTGGTGTCGGTGGTTTATGGGGCGTTCTACTTTCCGTGGCTGTTGAAGACGGCGCCGCTCGGGGAGGCGCTGGGACTGACGGTGATCGCGAACGTGGCCGGCCAGTTCGGCGATTTGTGCGAATCGGCCATCAAACGCGGCGCGGGGGTGAAGGACAGCGGGAATCTGTTGCCCGGACACGGCGGCTGGCTGGATCGGCTGGACAGCAGTTTGTTCGCGCTGCCGGTAGTTTATTTTGTGGTCAGCAATTTTGGGTGGTGACGGCTGCCCGATAGCCTTCTATTTTCCGCGATAGTAAACGTGCCAGATCTTGCCCTTTTGGCTGTCGCCAATGTATAGCGAGCCGTCCGGCGCTTCGGCGACTCCGTCGGGCCGCGCGACGGCGTCGTTGGGGTTCATCAGCGGAGATTTGCCGGTAAAACCGCTCGCGAATACCTCGAAGTCGCCCGAGGGTTTTCCATTCGAGAATGCCTGGAACGTCACGTTGTAGCCAGCTTGCGGCAGCGGGGCGCGATTCCAGGAGCCGTGAAACGCGATGAACGCGCCGCCATCATATTTCTTTGGGAAGCCCTTGTCGGAATAGAACGTGATATCCACCGGCGCCCAATGGGCGGGGAAGGCGGCGACGGGCGGCGTAAACGAGCCGCAACGGTCCGAGGTCTTACCGTCTCCGCCGTATTCGGGGTTGGTGAAAAACTTCTTCTGCCCGTAGTCATAGAAGCAGAACGGCCAGCCAAAATTGGAGCCCTGCTCGGCACGGTATAAAGGTTCGGCGGGCCGGTCGGCGTTTTCCTGCGCGGTGAACGTGCCCGGCCACAGCACGTCGAGCTGATCGCGATTGTTCATGGCGATGTATAGCGCGCCATCATGCCAGGTGATGGCCGGCATCTGACGCAAGCCCGTCGCGAAGCGGACTCCATCTTCCTGCGTCTGCCCGAGCTTGTTCTCGTCGAACTTCCAGATGCCGCCGTGTTTTTCCAGGATAGGGCAGGGATCCTGGCCGGGCGATTTCGCCGTGCGATCCTTGGTTTGACAGGCGTTCGAAGGCGCGCCGACATTGACGTACAGCGACCCCTTTCCATCGAAGGTAAGCCCCTTATCGCCGTGCTGGCGCACTCCCTCCAAACCGCTGACCACGACTTCCGCGGCGCCAGCCGGCTTCAGTTGGCCCGGCGTCATCTTGTAGCGCTCAACAGAATTCACTTTGGCGACGTAAAGATACCCGTTCCTCAGCGCGATGCCGGTGCTGCTGCCTGCTCCAAAGGTTTCTTTCATGTCGAAGTGGCCGTCGCCCTTGGTATCGCGCAACGCGACGACGCCTCCACCGCCGTTCGGCCCACCCAGGAGCGCGACGTAGACGTCGCCATTGGGGGCGACCACGAGATGCCGCGCCTCGCCCAAGCCATCCGCGGCCACGAGCGCGCAAAATCCGGCGGGCAGGGTGATGCCGCCATTGTCTGGATCGCAGGCCGGCGCCGCTGCCGCCGCGATGCTTACAACGAGTAATCCAAACGCGAGGCGATTTAGGCGATTCATCGCCTAAGATGGTAGCAGAGTGAAAATCGCGCCAGGGCTATTCATTATGGTTGCGGCAACTGTTTACGCGCAGCAGTCGGCGTCCGTCTGGGACGGCGTTTACACCCAGCAGCAAGCCAGCCGGGGCAAGACGCTCTCCAGCAAGGAGTGCGCGTCGTGCCATGGCGAAGCGTTGGACGGCAGCGGCCAGGCACCTCCGTTGTCAGGCGCCGACTTCAAGGGCAATTGGAACGGACAAACCGCCGATGATCTGTTCGAGAAGATACAGGCGTCCATGCCCGGCGATCAACCAGGCAAACTGAGCCGTGAACAGAACGCCGATATTCTCGCGTTTCTGCTCGGGTTCAACGGGTTTCCGGCCGGTCCGAAGGAACTTCCCAGCGATGCCGCGGCGCTCCAAAAAATTCGATTCGAAGCCGCCAAACCGAGCCCTTAAAACGGATACCGTGCGGGCTTCCCGCTTACGGTAACCCACTGCCACTCGGTGAACTCGTCCAGATTCGTGGTGCTGCCGAAGCGCGCGCCATTGCCGGATTGGCCCATGCCGCCCATTGGGATGCCGGGATGATCGGCGATGGTCTGATCGTTGATGTGAACCATTCCAGCTTTCAGTTTGCGCGCGACGCGAAGACCGCGCTCCACCGAGCCGGTTTGCACCGCGGCAGCCAGGCCGTAGCCGGTTTGATTGGCCAGTTCAATGGCGTGATCGTCGTCTTCGGCGATGGTCACCGGCGCTACCGGTCCAAAGATCTCTTCCTGAAACGCGCGGGTTTTGGCTGCCACGTTGCCGAGTACGGTCGGCTTGTAAAACAGCCCGTCATGCGTGCCGCCTGTCACCAGGTCCGCGCCAGCGGCCACCGAGTCGGTCACGATGCCATGCACGCGCTTGAGCTGCTTCTCATTGATGAGCGGACCGATCGCGACTTCGTTGCGAAAAGGATCGCCGACCGGGAGCGCCGCGGCCCGCGCCGCAAGCTTTTGCAAGTAAGCATCCGCAACGCTGCGAAGAACGATGTGGCGGCTGGTGGCCATGCAGACCTGGCCCTGATGGAGGAACGATCCCCAAGCCCCGGCTGAACTGGCTGCGTCGAGGTCGCAGTCATCCAGCACCAGCATGGGACTGTTGCCGCCAAGTTCGAGCGACACCTTCTTGAGATTGCGTCCGGCGAGTTCGCCGACGCGCCGCCCGACGGCGCTCGAACCAGTGAACGTCACCAATCGAACCACGGGAGCCGTCACCAGAGCTTCGCCGACCTCGGCACCGCCCGGCAGGACGGCCAACAAGCCCGGCGGCAAGCCTGCTTCTTCAAATATGCGCGCCAAAAGAAAGCCGCCGCAAATCGGAGTTTGCGGATCGGGTTTGAGGACCACCGCATTTCCGAGCGCCAGCGCCGGCGCGACGGAACGCATGGAGAGAACCAGTGGAACATTCCAGGGCGTGATCACGCTGACCACACCGACCGGAACGCGACGGGCCAGGCTCATGCGCTCCGGGTCCGCCGAAGGCAATATCTGACCGATCGGCTGCGTGAGCAGGGCCGCCGAATGATACAGCTCTCCCGCGGCCATCGCGACTTCGTACCCGGCTTTGGCCGACACTCCGCCAGTCTCGCGAATGATCCAACTCATGATCTCCTGGGAGTTGTCCTCAATCACCCGCGCCGCTTGACGCAGGATGCGCGCCCGATCGTCGGGCGGAGTCTCGGCCCACTTCGGTTGTGCCTGGGCCGCCCGCTCGGTAAGCTCCACCGCGAGTTCAGCCGTTCCACCACCCGCAACCCCCAGCTCGATTCCGGTCGCGGGTTCACGAACCGGGATCGTCACGGGCGCGAGTTTCCACGCGCCATCGAAGTATCGCCGCTCCCAAACGGAGGGGTCCAATAATGTGTCCTTGGCGAGTTTGTCAGTCAGGGTTGCTTGCATGGGATGTGGAAGGAGGGCTGACGCGCGGCGCGCCAGCCCCAGGTGTTACAGATTCACGACTACCGTTTTCACTTCGGTGTATTGCTGTAAGCCGTACTCGCCCAGCTCCCGCCCGATTCCGGACTGTTTGAAGCCGCCGAACGGCGCAGCCGTGTCCAGCACGTTGTAGCAGTTCACCCATACCGTGCCGGCGCGAACGTTGTTGGCGATCGCCAAAGCCTTGCCGATATCGCGCGTCCAGACGCCCGCGGCCAGCCCGTAGACGGTCCGGTTTGCCCGGTCGATCACTTCATCCAGGTTCTTGAAGCGGATGATGCTCATCACGGGCCCGAAGATTTCCTCGCGGGCGATTTTCATGCTGTCCTGAACGTCGGAGAAGACGGTCGGCTCGACGAAGTACCCTTTGTCTCCCACGCGTCCTCCGCCACAGTTGAGCTTGGCGCCTTCGCTTTGGCCGGACTCGATATAGCTCAGCACTTTGTCGAGTTGTGTTTGATCCACTTGCGGACCTTGTTCCGTGCCCGCGTCGAACGGATCGCCCACGGTTCTCTTTTCCGCGCGGGCTGTGCTGCGCTCCACAAACTGGTCGTAGACCTTGTCTTCGACGAACACGCGCGAGCCGGCGCAGCAGACCTGGCCCTGATTAAAGAACAACGCCATGTGCGAGCCTTCGACGGCTTTATCCATGTCGGCGTCGGCGAAGACGATGTTCGGGCTCTTTCCGCCCAGCTCCAGCGAAACGCGCTTCAAATTGGATTTTCCAGCGGCCTGCAGGATGAGATGCCCCACTTCAGTGGAACCGGTGAAGGCCACTTTGTCGATGTCCATGTGGTTCGCAATGGCGGCTCCGGCCGTCTCCCCGAAGCCGGGAAGAATGTTCACTACGCCTTCCGGGAAGCCGGCTTCCAGGATCAACTCACCGATACGGAGCGCTGTCAGCGGAGTCTGCTCGGCGGGTTTCAGTACGCTGGTGTTACCCGTAGCCAGAGCCGGCGCGAGCTTCCAGGCTTGCATCAACATCGGAAAATTCCAGGGAATGATCTGCCCGCAAACGCCAATCGCCTCGTGCCGCGTATAGCAGAAGAAGTTGCCTTCGATCGGGATGGTCTTGCCCATCACCTTATCCGCCCAGCCGGCGAAATAGCGATAGCAGCCGATGGTGGCCGCGACATCCACGTGTCTCGCCATCGACAGTGGTTTGCCGTTGTCTAGGGACTCCAGCCGCGCCAGTTCATCGGCGTGTTTCTCGATGAGATCGGCCAGCCGGTTCAACAGGCGCGCTCTCGCCGGACCGGAAGTCTTTCGCCACGGCCCGTGCTCATAAGCCGCGCGCGCCGCTTTCACCGCTATATCGACATCGGCGGCGTCGGCTTCCGCCACTTGGCAAATCTCTTTACCGGTGGTTGGATTGATGGTGGCGAACGTCTTGCCGGATTGGCTGTTCACCCACCGATTGTTAATCAAAAGTTTGGTCGCCGACACGGCGACTTGATTTTCAGAGGGAGAGGACAATACAGATGCCATGAGGTTGCTCCTTATACTTGGCTGGCCGGCCGCTGCCTTTAGCGCTGGGCGGCAGTGTCAGCTAGAAGAGACAATACCACGTTTTCGCAGCGCCCGAAATGGACCTGAGTGTTGTGTTACCGTTTGGAACAGAAATGCTGGCCTCAGACTTTCCCGATCCCGTAATCGACGTGACAAGTGTTTCCGCGGTGAAACAAACCGCGGTAGTGGCTGGAGGCTGCTTCTGGTGCACCGAGGCGGTGTTCGTGCAGATTGAAGGCGTGGAGAAAGTGGTTTCCGGATACTCCGGCGGCGCGAGCGGCACCGCCAACTATGAGGCGGTTTGCGGCGGCCGAACGGGGCACGCCGAGGCGATCCAGATCACCTACGATCCGAGCACGATTTCCTACGGGCAACTGCTCAAGATTTTTTTCAGCGTGGCGCACGATCCAACCCAACTCAATCGACAGGGGCGCGACGTTGGGACCCAGTATCGTTCGGCCATCTTCTACTCGGATCCGGAACAGCAGCGGGTTGCTGAAGCATACATCAAACAGTTGGAGCAAGCCAAAGTCTTCCGGTCCCCGATCGTGACCGAGGTCACGCCGCTAAAGGCTTTCTATCCGGGGGAAGATTACCACCAGAATTACTGCAGCCGAAATCCCCAGAATCCGTATGTGGCGAGCGTGGCGGAACCCAAGGTCGAAAAGACGAGAGACCATTTCCCCGAACTGCTCAAGAAGTAGGAACTCAGTCCTTCTGAATCATTACCTCGGTGGATTTAACCACCACTCGAACCTTATCGCCCTTCTTCAATCCGAGTTCTTCAGCGCTGTTGCGCGTGATTACGCTTTCGATCAGATTGCTGCCGACCTTGACGACAACATGCGCCATGATGTCGCCGATTTGGATGTCTTTGATAGTGCCGGGGAGCTGGTTTCTCGCGGAGAGTGCCATGCCCCCTTTGTAGCAAAGAATCGAGGAAGACGCCGGGCGGAGACAACGTTACTGAGCCGGGCGCGTCAGCAAGCGGTTGAGCCTAGTGGATGGTCCGCGTCTTGCGGTTCATGTAGTCCATGAGCAAATATTGCCCGAGATTGTACGGCGTCGTGAAATACGCCTTGCCGCGGCACAACTCGGTGACTTTCTGCACGAAGTTCACTAGGCCGAAATCGCTCGCGAGCATGAAGGTGTTGATCAGGATGCCCTGTTTCTTGCAGCGGCCCACTTCTTCCAGCGTGCGGCTGATCACCAGCGGATCCAAGCCAAAGGCATTGCGGTACATGCGCCCGTCTTCGAGCGTCAGCGCCGAGGGTTTGCCGTCCGTGATCATGATGATCTGCTTCATGTCCTTCTTTTCCTGGCTGAGCAGCCGCTGCGCCAGGATCAGGCCGTCGCGCGTGTTGGTGTAGTAGGGACCTACCTGCACGCGCGCCAAATCCGAGAGCCGCAACTCCTCGGCGGAATCGTGGAACAGAACGCAGCGCAGGCTGTCGCCCGGATATTGCGTGCGGATCAAGTGCGCAAGCGCGAGCGCAACTTTCTTGGCGGGCGTGAAGCGATCCTCGCCATACAGGATCATGCTGTGGCTGCAATCCAGCATCAGCACCGTGGCGCAGGAGCTTTGATACTCGGACTGGTGTACGTGCAGGTCGGAGTATTCGAGATTGAGCGGAACCTTCACGCCCTCGCGCTGAATCGCCGAGAAGAGAGTTTGGCTGATATCGAGGTTCAGCGTATCGCCGAATTCATAAGGCTTCGCGGCGCCGCTGGTCTCGACGCCGGTAGCCAGATCACGTGTGTCATGGGCGCCGAAGCTGGATTTGCCGAGAGAGCCGAGCAGGTCCTTGAGAGTCTTGAATCCGAGGAAATCGATGGATTTGTCCGTAATCTTGACGTCCACCTTGCGATCGGCATTGCCTGGGCCGCCCGGGCCGCTTTCGTTGGTTTGCGGCTGATCGGTGTTGATATAGCCGTCGTCCGCAAGTTTTTGGACCAGGCGGTTCATCAGATCGTCCATCTGCTCGGGCGTCATGTTTTCGAGCGCCTGCTGGATGCGCTGGGCCTGATCCGGATCGAACATCTCGCCCTGCTCGATCGCACGCTGCAGTGCGTTCTTGAGGTCTTCGAGCGTGTGTTGGTTCCACTCGCTGAAGCCCATGTACTGGTTCTGAAATCCGCTTTCGAGGAAGAAGTCAGACAGGGCCTTGAGAAGATCTTCGGAGCTGAGTCCGAAGTCATCGCCGGTGAAACGGGAGTAGTTAATCCATTTCATGACTGACCTGCTTCCTTAATTAAACTGCTTGCGGGGCGGGCGCCGGCCTTCGCCACCCTCGGGTGGTTCGCGCTTGCGCTCACCGGCCGTGAATCCCATTTCTTCATTGCGGCTGATGCGGCGATGGGCATATAGACCTTCCAGGATGAACTCGGCGGCCGAGGCGCGCAGTGCATCCGGCTCGCTTGCTCCCAGTCCGAGCGCTCCGGTTTTTTCCATCAGCCCTTGGATCTTGGCGAGCTGCTTGACGACGTTGGCCGAGTCCACCGAATCGTCGAGTTTGAGCGACCCGCCCAGCTCAAACCATTGCACGATTTGAGAAACATTCACGCCTTCGAAAGAGCTCGTGTAGACTTTGCCGACGGCTGCGCGGATCAGCTCGCGCGCGATGTTGTCGCCGCCCTTCAGTTCGCCTTCGTATTCCAGCTCCAGCTTGCCAGTGATGGAGGGCAGCGCGGCGTAAATATCCAGCACGCGCGGCACCGCCAGATCCTCGCCGGATTTCAACGCGCGCCGCTCGGCGTTCGAAATGACGTTTTCCAGCGCTGAAATCGGCAGCCGCTGGGAAACGCCGGAGCGCTTGTCCACGCGCTTGTCTTCGCGCGCCAGGAACGCTAGGGTCTCGACGATTTCGCGAATGTATTGCGGAACTTCCAGCCGGATGGGCGATTCACGTTCCACCCAGGATTCCTGCTTGGTGATCGTAAGGCCTTGCTCGATGGTCAGCGGATAGTGGGTGCGAATCTCGCTGCCGATGCGATCCTTGAGCGGCGTGATGATTTTGCCGCGCGCGGTGTAATCCTCGGGATTGGCCGTGAAGACCAGCATGATATCCAGCGGCAGGCGCACTGGATAGCCTTTGATCTGCACGTCGCCTTCCTGCATAATGTTGAACAATCCCACTTGGATCTTGCCGGCCAGATCGGGCAGCTCGTTGATCGCGAAAATGCCGCGGTTGGCGCGGGGCAGCAGTCCGTAGTGCACCGTCATCTCGTTGGAGAGCTCGTGCCCGCCGCGCGCCGCCTTGATGGGATCGATGTCGCCGATCATGTCGGCNNGCGAGCTTCTCCACATAACGCCGGTCGCGGTCCAGCCACGCGATGTGAGTCTTGTCGCCCTGCTCGGCCACCAGGTCGCGGCAGCGGCGGCAGATGGGCTGGAACGGGTTGTCGCGAATTTCGCATCCGGCCACATACGGCAAGCGCTCGTCAAGAAGCGCGGTGAGCATGCGGATGATGCGGGTTTTGGCTTGCCCGCGCAGTCCCAGCAAGATGAAGTTGTGGCGCGACAACACGGCGTTCACAATCTGTGGAATCACGGTATCGTCGAAGCCGACCACGCCGGGGAACAGGTCGTCACCGCGTTGGAGCTTGCAGATCAGATTCTCGCGCAGCTCGCTTTTTACGGACCGTTCGCCCAGGTGCCGCTCGCCAAATTTGCTGTCTTTCAACGCTCCGAGGGTAGAAGGTAGTTCAGGCATAACAATGAAGACAATCTATCAGGATTCTAACAACAAACGCCGGTTGGCATCTGGAAGGTCCGTCAATGGCCGTACAGCTCAAACAGCATCCGGTTGATTTCGGGATCGCTCCGGAACTCCTCCAGGAACAGACCACCGCTGTTGGCGCGGAACGTCAACGGGGGCGTGGCCTCGCCGACGGCTGCCGCCAGAGCCTGCCGCATGGCCGGGACGTCGCCTAAACCGACGTGAATCGACAACGATGCGAAGGCCGGGACGTACTCACCCCGGCTGCTTCGATCTTCCAGCTCACGCACCAAGCGGAGGGCTTCATCAAGACGCCCCGCACGCGCGTATCCAGACCCAGGAGACCCACGAAGATCGGGGCGCGCGAAAGTGTGACGGCCCGCTCCAGTGTCTGGATCGCCTCTTCGTGACGCCCCAGACCGCACAACGCCAGCCCACGCGTCCAGAGAGCTAACAGGTAGTCGGGTTGCAGTTCCAGTGCCTGCTGCGCCGCGCGCTCAGCCTCGTCGAGACGCCCCAGCGAGTAAAGCGCGACTGAAGCGAGGCTATGGATGAACGCCGACAGCGGGTCCAATTGGCACGCCAGAGTCGCATGCGGGACTGCGTCGTCGGCGCGCCCTTCCATCGCCAGGAACACAGCGTAATATCCCTGCGCGAGGGACGAGCGGGGATTGATGGCGACCGCCTTCTGAAAATCCGTGCCGGCCACGTGCCAGTCCCGCTCGAACTGGAACGCGTAAAAGGCGCGCGAGAAGTTCGCTTCCAACGACGCGGGCGCCAGCGCCATGGCCTTCGTCATCGCGGCGTGCGCTTTCGGACGGCCCTCCTCGGCCGAAATCCACCCGTACAGGCGAAGAATCCCGTAGCAGTCCGCGAGCCCTGCATGGGCGAGTGCGTATTGAGGATCGAGCTGGATGGCCTGCTCGAAGCATTGGATGGCAAGACGCAAAGTGGATGGCGATCGCTGATGCCAGTAATGACGCCCTTTAAGGTACAGTTCGTAGGCCTCGGTGTTTTCGGTCGATCGTTCGACTGCGTGAGCGGTGTCGCCGAGCAGCGCCGGCACCACCGCCTTCACGATCGACGCGACAATCTCGTCCTGAATCTCGAACACATCCGCCATCTGCCGATCGTAGCGCTCCGACCACAACTGATAGCCGTTTTCCGCGTTAACCAATTGCGCTGTGACCCGGAGCCTGGCGCCGGACCGGCGCACGCTGCCTTCTACAAGCGTCGCGACTTCGAGCTGGCGGCCGATCTGCCGGATATCCAGATCGCCGCCGCGAAAACGGAAGGCTGAAGTCCGGGAAGCCACTTGCAATCCGGGCAGCCGGCTGAGCGCGTTGATCAAGTCCTCCGACAAACCATCGCTGAAGAATTCGTTGTCGGCATCGCCGCTCCTGTTGACGAAGGGCAGGACCGCAATCGATGGCGGCGGGCTGGTGGAAGTGGCTGGACGTGCGCCGGACCCTGAGGCTAGCCGCAAAGCCTGCAACCCGTCGCGGACGTCTCGTGCCGATGAAAAACGGTCCCGCGGCTCCTTCTCCAGGCAGCGCTGAATCAAGCGGCACAGATCATTCCCGAGATCCGCTCGAATTTCGGTCAACGGCCTGGGTGTGTCGCGCAGAATGGTAGAAGCCAGTTCGGCCGACGATGCGCCCTCGAAGGGTCGGCGTCCACTTGCCATTTCATAAAGGATGATGCCGAGAGAGAAGATGTCCGTGCGGTGATCCAGCGTTCGCCCGGCGATCTGCTCGGGCGACATGTAAGCGGGCGTGCCCAATACCACGCCCACCGCGGTCTTCCCGGCTGACGTGAGCGTGGCGTCGGCCGGATCGTGGGGGCGCATCTCCTTGGCGAGGCCGAAGTCCAGCACCTTGACGCGTCCCTCGCCGGTCACCATTACATTGGCCGGTTTCAGATCGCGATGCACGATACCTTTGTCATGCGCGGCCGCGAGCGCGTCGGCCAGGGCGCTGGCAATTTCCACGATTCGCTCCACTGGGAGGCCGCTCTCGGGGATTAGGCGGTCGAGCGATTGGCCCTCCACCAGCTCCATCGTGAGGAAATGAATGCCGTCCGCTTCCTCCACCGAAAAGATCGTGACAATATGCGGATGATTGAGCGTGGCAACGGCGCGAGCTTCGCGGCGAAAGCGCGCCAAGCGCTCGGGATCGCTCGCCATCTCGGCGGGCAGAAGCTTCAGGGCCACGTCGCGCCCGAGCTTTGTGTCGGTGGCGCGGTAGACCTCGCCCATCCCTCCCGCGCCGATCTTGGAAGCGATGCGGTAGTGCGCAATCGAGCTGTGTGGGTTCATCGCGGCGAGATAAGGCATGATATCACCCTTGAACCGGCTCGACCGGCGGTGCGTATTATCATCTGATATGCTCTAACTTCCCATGACGACGGAACTACCCGAGATGGACTTCCAGCGCTTCTGGCGCAGGCTGCAGCAATTGGGCCTGAACGCTTACGAAGCGCGCTCGTACCTGGTTCTGATCGGGCATCCGCGCTTCAAAGCCATCGAATTGGCGGCTCGCGCGCATGTGCCGCGCCAGAAGATTTACGAAGTGCTCGACAGCTTGGTGGAGAAGGGATTTGCGCAGGTGGTCCAGGAGAAGACCAAGCTGTTTTCGGCCGTGGCGCCGAGCCTCGCGGTTCCAAGTTACCTGGCTCGCCGTGCGCAGATGTTGCAGCGCGAACTCACGGATCAGACCCGCATGGCCGACAGCCTGGTGGTGGATCTGGCCGCGTCGTATTCGGAAGGGCAGGGCGAGCGCGGGACGCTCGAGTATCTGAGGATCGTGAACGATCCCGAGCAGATCGCGCTGCAATATCGCCGCATGCTCTCCGATGTCCGGCACGAGTACCTGGAATTCTCGCGGCCGCCGTACGCAGTGGATCCGCTGGATGAACAATTGGTCAAGCAGGCGCGCCTCGGCGGCGTGACTTGCCGCCTGCTGATTGAAGCGGGGACGCTGGATGTGGCGCATCGCCAGCGGCTGGGGGAATACGAGTCGTCGGGCGTGGAAGTGGCCCAGACCGATTCGCTGCCGATGAAACTCGCGGTGTTCGACGGCTCGCACGGATTGCTGGCGCTGCTGGATCCGGTGATCACGCGGCCGACCTGGACCGCGATCGTGTTCGAGCATTCCGGCATGGGCGAGGCCATGAAGGGGCTGTTCGAGAGCTATTGGCGGCGCAGATTGAGCGGCAAGGTGATCGAATTCGCGTCCCCGCAAGCAGTGGCGGAAAAGTAGCGCTAAGCCGGGGCCACCGGCTCACGCCTGCAACGGATTTCGCGCACGGCGTAAATACGGCGGCCTTGGCTCTCGAAATACGTGCGCATTAACACTTCTCCTAAGAGTCCGGTGCTGAACATCATCAGGCCTCCCAGCAGCAGCAATCCGCCGGCGATCATCAAGGGTCCGTGGTCCCCCATCGCGCCGTATCCGAAGATCTTTTGAACGGCTAGTGTGCCAAGAATCACGAATCCGAGCACAAATCCCGCTAATCCCATGCGGCCGAAAAAGTGCATCGGGCGCGTGAAATATTTCAGCAGGAACTTGATGGTCAGGATGTCGAACATCACGTTGAAGGTGCGGCCCAGGCCATAGTGCGAATCGCCCGCAATGCGCGGCGTGTTGCTGATGGGGACCTCGGCGATGCGCGCGCCGTAAAAGCTGGCGAGCGCGGGAATGAAGCGGTGCAGCTCGCCATAGAGATTGATGTCCTTGAGCACCTCGGCGCGGTAGGCCTTGAAGGTGGTGCCGAAATCGCGCAGCGCGACGCCGGAGGATTTCGCCATCAGCCAATTTGCGACACGGGATGGGATCTTGCGGGTGATCGCGTTGTCGACGCGCTCTTTGCGCCAGCCGCTCGCGATGTCGTAGCCCTCTTCGATTTTCGCGAGCAGCGCGGGGATGTCCTCGGGGGCGTGCTGCAGGTCGCCGTCCAGCGAGATGATGACGTTGCCTTGTGCCTCGTCGAAACCCGCCGAAAGCGCGGCCGTTTGTCCGAAGTTGCGGCGCAGGCGGATCACCTTCAACCGGCCGTCGGTCTCTACCAGATTGGCCAGCAGATCGAAGCTGCGATCGGTCGACGCGTCATCCACCACGATAATTTCGTACGGTTTTTGAATGGACTCCAGCACCGAAGTCAACCGGTCGTAGAGTGGCAGAATAGACGGCTCCTCATTGTGAATGGGGATGACGATTGACAACATGATCGTAAAATACCATCTTATCCTACGGGTACACGGGTACAATAGCCCGGAGGTTCTAAATGAAGCGCGTGACAGGCATCGGCGGCGTCTTCTTTCAGCGAGCCGCACGGTCAGGGTGCCGCGCTGCATTGGCGCGAGGACGAGAATCCAGAGCGCCGCGGTACGACCGTGTGGGCCTTGTTTGAGAAGGGTACCAAATATTTCGAGCCGAGCCGCGCGCCCTTGATGCTGAATTATCGCGTGGACGATTTGGACGCGTCGCTGGAGGCCTTGCGCGCTGAAGGCGTCCAGATCGATCCCAAGCGCGAGGACTACGACTACGGCCGCTTTGCGTGGATCATAGACCCGGAAGGGAACAAGATTGAGCTATGGGAGCCGCCAAAAGAGTAGCTGCTCCGTTTCGCAGGCTGTTACTTGGTTGGTCCGCCGTCGCCCTGAGTTCCGACGAAAACCTTGCGGCCATCGGGCAGCGTAACGTTTCGTGCATCCACCAGGTGCGAACCATCCTTGGCCAGGTAGCCATCCACCGTCACCTGGTCGCCGGGCTTCATCGAGTCCCGCCGCCAACCGGCACGTATCAACCCGCCCGGACCGCCGGTCTCGCAGCCCCAGTTCACAATGTTGCCTTTGTCATCCTTCACGTCGATGTAAAAATACACGTGCGGATTGGCCCAATCCAGCTTCGTGACCACGCCCTTGAGTTCCACCGCCTTGCTGCCATCGAACTCGGCGGAGAACGAGTGGTGCGCCAGGAGCGGCATCAGCGGTGCCACGCAGGCGCATAGGAGCATAGCGGCGGCTTTGATTTTCACTAAATCGAGAATAGAATTATCGTAGACATGGAGTCAAGATTGAGATTCATCGTTCCGCTCGCCCTGGCTGTTCTCGCTCAAGCGCAGCAGAAGCCCAAGGAGAATCCCTACACGGAATTGGCCGGCGAATCGGTCAATGTGCGCGATAGCGCCAACAAATCGAAGCCCGCGCCGCGTGCGCCGGACGGCCATCCCGATCTATCGGGTTTCTGGAAGGGCCCGCTGATCTTTGGAGGAATGTTCAAGGACGCCGGTGGCCCTCCCTTCACGCCCGCCGGTGCCGCGGCCTATCAATTCAATCTGACGAAATCGGTCAACCCGGAAGGTCTGTGCTTGTTCGCTGGGATTCCTCGGGCTAGCATCAGCGGAGTTCCGTTTGAGATCGTGCAGAGCTCCAAGCGAGTCGCGTTTCTCTATGAACTGATGTGGACGTTCCGTTCGATTCCGATCGACGCGCGCGGCCATCCACGGGATATCGAGCCATCCTTCTGGGGCAACAGCACCGGCACATGGGAGGGCGACACGCTGGTGATCGACTCCACCGGTTTCAAGGACAAACTCACGTGGCTCGACGATGACGCGCACCCGCACAGCGACGCCATGCACGTAGTGGAGCGGTGGACTCGCACCGACGCGGATCATCTGGCGCACTCCGTCACGGTGGAAGATCCGAAGTTTTACACCAAACCGTTCACGTTTAGCCGCGTGTTCGTCGCGATGGAGCCGGGGCAAGAGCTGTACGAGATGGCTTGCGATGAGAACAACGTCGATCGCGACGGCGGGCACTTGGGATATGGCCCGCTGGATCTGAAAGCCTACCCGCTCAAGCCGCAGGCGCCGCAGCAGCTTTATCCTGATACCCCGAAGAAATAGCCGCGCTGCTACTTCTCGATCGAGATCACGACTTTGCCAAAGTGCCGCGCGCTCTGGAGATAACGGAGCGCTTCGCGAGTCTCCTCAAAAGAGAAGACTCGATCGATCACCGGCCGCAGCTTGTGCAAAGCGATCGCGCGGTTCATGTCCTCGAACATCGCCACCGAACCCACGTAGACGCCCCGCACGCTCAGGGTCTGAAGACCGATCAAGCCCAGGGGCACGGTGCCAGCAACACCTGAAAGAACGCCGATCACGACAATTTGCCCCGACGCCCTTACCGAACTCATGGATCGCGGGAAAGTCTCCGCGCCTCCCACTTCGAGAACCATGTCGACGCCGTTGCTGCCCGTGAGACGCAGAACTTCCTTCTCCCACTCGGGATTCTTTTTGTAATTTATGGTCTCGTCGGCGCCGAGTGCGCGAGCGCGCTCCAGTTTCTCGTCGCTGCTGGAGGTAATGATCACGCGGGCTCCGTGGAGCTTCGCAAACTGAAGCCCGAATATAGACACGCCCCCGGTGCCAAGCAACAACACGGTGTCTCCGGCTTCGACGTGCGCCGTGGGAACCAGAGCGTTCCAGGCAGTTAAGCCAGCGCACGGGAGCGTCGCGCCTTCTTCATAACTCAAGTGCTCTGGAACCCGCAGCAGTCCTGCTTGATCGAACACGCGTTGCTGGGTCAGCACGCCATCGATGGCGCCTCCTAGGGCGGAACTGCCGTACTCGCGAGCGAAGGGTCCAGTGATCCAAGTCTGGAAGAAGGATCCCGCCACGCGATCTCCCGGCTTGAACGCCGTGACGGCGTCGCCCACGGAAACCACTTCTCCGCAGCCGTCGGACGCGATCACCGTCGGTCCCGACACCCGGCGCGGATACCTTCCGGTAACCACCGCAAGATCGCGAAAGTTCAGCGAGACAGCTTTGATGGCGACAGACACTTGGCCGGGGCCGGGCGGCTGCACCTCGACGTCGTCAAACGTCAAATCATCGATGGACGGGCCTCCAGGCGTTCGGAAGGCCTTGGCTCTTTGAACGGCGGACGGGGAAAGATGGGGAGCGCTCATGGCGATCAGTGCCCACCATTATATTTCTGTTCGCCCGCTTCAACCGCCAGATCCAGACGATTTTGGGGCGGCGGCAGCGGGCACGTCGCGTATGCGGTGAAGGCGCACGGCGGATTTTCCGCCCGGTTGAAGTCGAGATATACGATCCCGTTCTTCGCGGGCTCGGTGTAGAGAAAACGCGAAGCGCCATAAGTGGTTTTACCGCTGGTGCGGTCGCGAAAGACGAAGAATAGTGTTCCGTCCTCCAGCGTCGGCTCCAGCCGGTACTCGCGTCCGTTTCTGGTAAACGTCACGTAGCCCGGGCTTGGTTCGGCTTCCTTTTGGCCGATGGTGTTGGTGAACGCGATAGTGTGCGGCGTGTCCCAGGCCGTGAATTTCGCACGAAGTTTCCAGGACGGATCCACCGGGTACCAGCTAAGCCCGGCGAACCGCTTACGCTCCGGGCTGTCGTTATCCTTGAGGCGAATTCCAGCGCGGTCGCCACGGCGAATCAGATAAAACTTCAGCCTGTTGATGGCGAGAATGTCGGTGTCTTCATGCAGCGCCGTTTGCGCGGCCGGTTTTCCATTGAGCATTAAAGGAACGCCTTGCGCCGGATGCAGCACCGCTTGGCCGGCATGGAAGGAGATCGTCGCAACGCGTCCCGGAAGAGAATGGTCCGGCAGTGCGACCTCACTGGCGGGATCCGCGCCGACCCGATTTTCGCCCTCTTTCAACCAATCCAAGCCTGCCACGGTTAGCCAGCCGTCGTCGGCCGCCAATGCCTTCTGATGTTGGGCGCGCCATTTCTCCACCTGTTGACGGTAGTCCGCGCCTGGGTTCGCGGCGCTGAGTGCGAGGGAAAAGGCGGCAACCATCGCGATGTTTTTGATCGTCATGCGTCCGGTTAGTGGTAGGCGCGGCAGGACTCGAACCTGCTACCACCGGCTTAGAAGGCCGGTGCTCTATCCAGATGAGCTACGCGCCCAGTGGTTACGTCCCAATGACGAGTTTACCGCAGCGCGGGCGCGATCCTAGGCCGCGCACACGATGCGGCGCGCGGCGCCAAGTGTCCAAGGCGGGGGGTCGCTCGCTGGAAACGATTCTTCGCCCGCCTCATCCACTTCGTCCTCGGGCTCTTCCTCGGGTTCCGTGGAATCCGGCGTTTTGCTTTTTTCCGGCTGCGGATCGTCTTCTCGCTCTTTCATCTCTAACCTATTCTTGAGCGTAGCAGGCTGCGAGTTGATAAGCTGTTCCTGTACCCGCGCAGGTCTAAATCGAGGTCGGAGGAATGAGCGTGTCTCCGCCTCCGCCAAATTTCCAGTGCGGTGACTAAATATCGAGATGACTCAGGACCGGTTGTGGTCCAAGGAGAACCCGCGTGGGAGTTCGCCCATGGGAGATTGGCATCTGTGGCACGTTTGACGTTGCCAATTATGGTGACCTGCTTTTTCCGCTGATCGCAGAATCGGAACTGACGGAACGGCTAGGACCCCTCACTCTCCACCGCTTCTCCTATAACGCCAAAACTCCGCCGGACTGGCCTTACGCCGTTACCTCGGTCACTGCGCTGCCCGGCATGATCGATCGTCTGGATGGCCTGCTCATCGGCGGTGGCTTTCTGATCCGTTTCAACAAGGACGTGGCGCCAGGCTATTGTCCCCCAACTCCCGAGATTCACCACCCCACGGGATATTGGCTCTCGCCAGCGCTAATCGCGCTCCAGCACGACGTCCCAGTGATGTGGAACGCGCCGGGCACGGATGGCAACGACATTCCGAAATGGGCCAACCCGCTGCTGGAAATAGCACTGACGCTCAGCCGCTATGTGGCGGTGCGCGACGAGCCATCGCGATGCATGCTCGAAACATTGACCAGCGCACCTGTCGCTGTCGTTCCGGACACCGCCTTCGGGCTGCCGCGGCTGCTGAACCTGGAAGCAGCCCCATCCGCCGAGTTCACGCGCCTCTGTGAAGCCTCCGGTCTGCGCGGCCCATACATCGTCGTCCAGGCCAGGCCGGAGCTGGAAGGATTCATTCGCTTCATTAAAAATAGCCCGAAGCGGTTCCAGAACTTCCAGTTCCTGGCGCTGCCTATCGGCCCGGGGCTCGGCGATCGTACCGAGACGATTGACGCCGATCTGCCAGGTCTTGTCCGCCTGCCCTGCTGGCCAACTCCTCTCGGCGTCGCTGAGTTGATCGGCCGCGCCGAGGCGGTCGTCGCTCAGAGCTATCACCTCTGCATCACTGCCATCAGCTCCGGTGTGCCCGTCTTCACGCGACACAATCTACCCGCGATTAAGTACTCCGTGCTGCGACGCTTCGATGGGGTTTTCGATCTCCCGCCCAACGGCCAGCCGGATATCGAGTGGTTTCTGGCCCGAGTGGGAAGGACGACGCCGTCCGCCGCGGCTCGCGCCACCTACCAGCCGCTGAGCGATCATTGGGATCGTATTGCGGCAGCGCTTCTAGCGGAACCGGCCTCGACAAGACCCAAGCTCGAACATTTCTGGCAATCGCTGCCGGCCCTGCTCGAAGACGCCGCAATGCGAGAGGTTGAGCCGCGGGACTGGCTGGACGGAGTGGCGAGACAATTGACCGTGGCCCGTGCCGAGACGGCCGCTCAAGAGGCTCGAATTGCGGAGATCCATGCGTCGATTTCATGGAAACTGACGGCTCCGCTGCGGTTTGTGGGACGGCGCATCGGGTACTCGGGCGGCGCATCCGGAAACGGTGCCAGACGGCGACTGCTTTAGAGCATTCAGTGTTGGAAACCTAGACCAAACAGTTGGCGAAAAGTTCCGAAGGGCGAGCGCACGCGATTCAGTTGATGTGGCATCCTGGAATTTAACCGTCTCGATGGGCAACTTCGTCCGCTTGCGCATTCCGTTGGCCTTCGGCTTCGCCACTTCCGCGCTGATTTGCGCAGCCTTCGCCCAGCGGCCTTTCCGCGAGTATCCCGGCTATGAGTACGAAAACTTCCCCATCCCTTCCGACTGGCGCGTTCCCGGCGAATGGACCTTCGCGCGCCTGATGTATCCTTCCCAGCACCGCTTTTACGCCGGCGAATATCCGCGCCCGTATTACCCCAACTGGTGGGACGGCCGAACGGATTGGACCATCGACTATCCGCGTTCGGACCGGCATCTTTCCGAAGCCGTGCGGCGTCTCACGCGCATTCAGACGCGGTCGGTGGAAGAGCCGGTGGATTTGCGTGACGGCGACGAAGTTTACAACTGGCCCTGGCTGTACGGAGTCGAAGTGGGGCATTGGGATCTGACCGACGCCCAGGCCGCCAAGCTGCGCGATTTCCTGCTGCGCGGTGGGTTCTTCATGTGCGACGATTTCCACGGCAGCGACGAGTGGAATATTTTCATCTCCGGCATGAATCGCGTGTTTCCGGACCGGCCCATTGTGGACATCGAAAACGGCAGCGCCATCTTTCATACGATTTTCGATCTCGACGATCGCTACCAGGTGCCCGGCGAGCAGGTCCTTTACACGCACCGCGTACCTGAAAAGGATGGCTTCGTGCCGCATTGGCGCGGCATCTACGACGACAAGGGCCGAATCATGGTGGCCATCTGCCACGACATGGATTTAGGTGATTCCTGGGAGCACGCCGACAATCCTAAGTATCCCGAGAAGTACTCCGCGCTCGGGATTCGCATTGGCGTGAACTACATTGTTTACGCCATGACGCATTAGCGGGCCAGCGTTACCGTTCGGCGACGTTGTGGTTCAAGAGGCGTCGGTGCCCAGCACGATGGAAAGGCTCACCGCGCGTCTCGATACTGATGGGTTGCAAGCAAGGGCGTAGAATCATTATATAAGTGGAAGAGGATGCGATCAGAAAGAGCAGACTGGTGTTCATCAGCCATAGCAGCGCCGACACGTGGGTTGCCAAGCAGGTGGCGCGGGAGATCGCGGCCCGCGGCGCGACCCCGTTCTTGGATGAGGCCCAAGTTGACGCCGGAGCGGATTTCGAGGAAGACATCCTGAATTTCTTGGAGCGTGCGCACGAATTGGTCGTACTGCTTACCCCGTGGGCTCTTGACCGGCCATACGTCTGGGCTGAGATTGGGGCCGCGTGGGGTCGTCGGATTCCGATCGTTGCACTACTGCTCGGGCTCACGCCGACTGAGTTGCAAACGCGCTCCGGTGTTCCTGTGCTTCTGAAGAAGCGGGACCTTTTGCTACTGAACGAGATAGACGTTTACCTGGGGCAGTTAGCGGCGCGCGTCCGACAGCACCAGGAAGGATGAGAGGCATGGAAAAAAGAACAGTCTTTATTTCGCACTCTGCTAGGGATGCAGATTGGGCACGTTCCTTTGCGCAAGCCCTCAAGGACAGGGGCGTTAGCGTCTGGTTTGACGGATTTGACGTTCATCCAGGTGAGTCGGTGCGAGACGCGCTGGAAGCCGGCTTGCGAAGCAGTGACGTGCTGGTGGCGTTGCTGGATGCAGAGTCTTCGTCCAAACCAAATCTCTTTTTCGAACTTGGTGCAGCCATCGGTATGGGCAAGCGAGTTGTCGCTATAGTACCTAAAGATTTAGACCCAAGTGTTCTCCCGCTGGACGTTCGCCTACGTCGCTATTTGATTCGCGATACGCCCGAACAGACGGCAGAGGAATTGTCTAACACCTTGCAAGCGGCTTAAGTTACCGTAACGGTGTGTTCGAATTCTTGGCCTGAGCGCATACACCGAGGGAGCTACCCCGCAGAATTGATCTCTACCACCCCCGCAAAGCTCGCCGGTGGCGGGATAGAAATGCCTTCCTCGCGAATGCCCTCAAGATGAAACTCCACAGCCTCCCGAATCAGGTGCTCCACCTCGTCCCTTGAGTCACCGACAGCAATAACGCCGGGAAGATCGGGAACGTAGGCCCCCCAAGACGTCGTTCCTTTCTCGTAGATGACCGTGTACTTCATCACTGTTCCTCTTTCTTTTCCAGTCCGTCCCGCGCTACGGGGAATTTTATGGTACCGCCCTTCCCCGTACTGGCCAACTGTCATCTTTTCGCTTACTTCTGTCGATAAGTGAACAGCATGACTACGCCCCCAAAGCGAGCGGCCATTTATGCCCTTGTGCTTTCCTGCTTCCCAAGTCTCTGCCTGGCGCAGCAATACTCTTTCCGGGATTATGTGGACGGACTCGGAAATCTGAGCGTCAATTGCCTGCTTCAGGACCGCTCGGGCTTTCTTTGGATTGGCACCGAAAGCGGCCTCTATCAATACGATGGTTCCCGTTTTTGGCAGTTTGGACTAAAGGAAGGCTTGCCTAGCGGATTCGTTAGAGCCTTGACCCTGGACCGGGATGGGCGATTGTGGGTTGGAACGCGTGACGGGCTGGCCTTCCGTACCGGCCAAGGAAGCTTTTCAACGGTTACCTATCAGCATCAAAATCTGAGAATTCCGTACAATTCGAGCCTTGCATCCTCACCAGATGGCTCCCTCTACGCCGTCACCCAGCTCGGGGTGCTCGTAGTCCAGTCCCAAAATGGAGGGCGTTCCTGGCAGGCCGGCCCGCTGCAGTCAGTCGGCAAGAGCGGCCAAATCGATCAAAAGTCCGTCGCCAGCGTGCTGGTCAAACCAGACCGAAGCGTCCTTATTGGATGCGGAAAAGGCTTATGCGAAATCTCCCACGGGAAACTGCTGAAGTATGGACCGTCGTCCGGCCTGCCGGAGGATGATTGGAAATGTCTCCTGCTCAGAAGGAATGGAGAGTTGTGGGCGCGCGGGCCGAAATATATCGCCATGCTGGCCCCCGGCCACAAGAGGTTCGAAATTCGTAACCCAGCAGGCCAGGTGCCGAGCGATGTTACCTATCTCAGTCTTGCCGAGGATCGTTCCGGAGCGGTGCTGGCGGGTTTTGGCTCGGATGTAGGGCGCTATGTGGGAGGCCGCTGGGAGATCGTTTCAGAAGCCAAGGGTTTCGGCAAAGGAACGGTTGCGTCAATTATCCAGGACCGCGAGGGCATGGTTTGGTTCGGCTTGCTCGGTCACGGCCTTCGGAAATGGTTGGGCTACGGCGATTGGGAACAGTGGACCACCAAACAAGGTCTGCACAGCGACGAGATCTGGGCGCTTCAGCAAGATCCTCGCGGGCGAATCTGGGCGGCCGATGAGCACGGGCTGAGCACCCTCGAGCCAGGCTCCTCCAGGTTCAGATCCTGGTCGGAAGCGGGCATCGATTCGCCCCCCCGGTGCATGTCGCTCGAGAAGTCAAAAGACGGTTTTATCTGGGCGGCCAGCAATCAAGGCGGGCTGGTCCAGATCGACGAAGCAACGCTCCACGGTTGGCAACTTAGCTTGCCGCACGTATCGCACGTGTTTGTCGATTCCCGCGATCGCGTTTGGGCTTCCACCGATCACGGCCTCTTTCTCAGTGAAAGGCGTCACGGCCGTGCCGAGTTTCACCTGGCTGATAGCGCCGCGTCTGGTAGCCGAAGGATCGAGGACATGGCCGAGGATTCAACGGGCCGGATTTGGGCCATCTCCTCGGAATTTCTGTTCCGCTTCGACGTCCCCAATTGGACCCGTGTGGACATCTCAATGGCCAAGCTTGGCCATCACCTGGAGGATCTGGCGATCGACAAATCGGGTGGGTTGTGGATCAACGGCAACGGGGGAGGAGCCGCTCGCTTCCAGTTGCGGAACGGCGATATCGCGGGCTTTACGACACCGCGCTTGTCCTCCAACGAAGTGGTGTTTATGCGGGTGGATAGCCGTGGCTGGGTTTGGTTTGGCGAGGACCAGGGGGTTGAACTTTTTGACGGACAGTCCTGGCGGCGGTACACAGCCGGCGACGGCCTCATCTGGAATGACACCGACGGCCACAGCTTCCTGGAGGATCGTGACGGCTCGGTCTGGATCGGAACCAGCGGCGGTTTATCGCATTTCCTGGTGCAGATCGCGCCGCCTTTGAACCCACCACCGCCGCCCATCTTCCCCCAAGTCGGATACGGAACCCGGGATTTGCTAAACAACGGCGAGCTGCCCTGGAAACATGATCCGTTGACCGTCTCGCTGGCGTCCTTGACTCTGCGCAATGAAAAGGCTCTGAAGTTTCGCTACCGCTTGGTTGGTTTGGAAGATGAATGGGTCGAAACGGCGGAGCACACCGTTCGTTATCCGGAACTGGCGCCGGGCCGGTATTTATTCCAGGCGCTAGCCGTCGATTCCAGCAGCGGCAAAAGCTCCGCCCTCAGCGGATTCTCCTTCGAGATTATGCCACCCTGGTGGCGCACAAAATCGTTCATCGTGGCGGTGATGTTTGCGGTCGGGCTGGTCGGCTGCCTCATCTGGCGCTGGCGAGTGCGTTTTCTGGTGCAGCGCCAGCGCGAATTGGAACGTCTGGTCGCGGATCGAACCGCGGAACTTGACCGGAAACTGGCGCAGGAAGAACTATTGAAGGCCGAGGCCGAGCGCGCCAATCAGGCCAAGAGCGAGTTTCTGGCAATGATGAGCCATGAAATCAGAACGCCCATGAACGGCATCATCGGCATGGGGACTTTGCTGGCCGACACCCCGCTATCGGATGGTCAAAGCGAATATGTGGAAGCCATTCAATTCTCGGCGGCTTCACTGCTGACAATCATCAACGATATCCTGGATTTTTCTAAGATCGAGGCCAATAAGCTCACTCTCGAAAACGCCAATTTCAATTTACGGGAGATGGTGCGGAGTGCGGTAGGTGTGGTGAGTCCCGCGGCCCGTGCCAAGGATTTGGAAATAGTTGTGGCCATCGACGATAAGACCCCAGACCTGCTGATTGGCGATCCCGTGCGCGTTCGGCAAATTCTGTTGAATCTCCTCTCTAATTCAGTCAAGTTCACAGAGCGCGGAACGATTGGCGTGTCCATTTCCGCCGACGCTACCTACGGCCCGGAGTGCGTACTGCTGCGCGCGTCGGTTTCAGACACGGGCATCGGAATACCCGCGGAAGCACAAAGACGTCTCTTTCAGAGCTTCAACCAGGGGGAGACCTCCACCACCCGGCGATATGGAGGCACCGGCCTTGGTCTTGCGATCTCCAAGCGCTTGGTCGAGCTGATGAGCGGGGAGGTAGGGTTCGAAAGCTCCCCGGGCGCGGGCAGCAGGTTCTGGTTCACGGCGAAACTGAGCCTGGGAACGGAAGCCCTGCCGGCTAAGTCCAGCGCCATCGAGGAACGCCCGCCGCGCGAACAGAATTGCGGAACCATTCTCGTTGTCGAAGACAATGAGATCAATCAAAAGGTGCTGAGTCATCAACTGATAAATCTCGGGTACGCGATCGAAGTAGCTGAAAACGGCGCGGAGGCGGTCGCGAAAGTCAAGAACCGCCGCTACGACCTCATCTTTATGGATGTGCAGATGCCAGTGATGGACGGGTTCCAAGCTACGCAAGAGATCCGACGTTTAGGGGAAGACTCGTCGTCGATACCCATCGTCGCCGTTACCGCGAATGCGTTTCAAAGGGAACGAGAGAAGTGTTTTTCCTCCGGCATGGACGACTATCTAACCAAACCAGTGGACAAGGATCGTCTCAAGGAAGCACTCCGGCGGTGGGCCAGCGGCGCGCGAAGCGAAGCCAGACGCCAGTGGTAACTTGAATCCTGCGCTACCCGTGCCGCCTCTACTTGCCGCGGCCTTTCGGACCCTGCGCCAGCATCTCGATCGCGATAATCCAATCTTTATTCTGCGCGTTGTCCCTGGACACCGCGTACAGCGTCTTCCGATCCGGCCCGCTGAACGCCACACTAATGACGTCGCGCGGCGTCGGGATCACGCCCAGATTCTTGCCGTCCGTTCCGATCACCTGCACGCCGGGGTTACTAGTCACGTACAGACGCCCAGAAGCGTCAAACGTGCTGCCATCGCCGCCGAACCCGCCGCCCTCGAGCTTGGCAAACTCGCGCTGGTTGGTCAGCGAGCCATCTTTCTGCACGTCGAATTCCGCTACCGCCATCCCGTTGGTGACAAAAAGATGTTTTTCGTCGGCGCTCAGGACGATGCCGTTGGTGAAAAGTTTTTCGCCGTACTGAAAAACCTTGCCCTGCGAGTCCGAGTAGAACACCCCGCCCATGGTGAAATACGCTCCGCCCTTACTGTCGGCCGTCAGATCGTTGAGAACGCCGCCGATACAATCCAGTGAATCGCCATTGAATTTGTTGGCCAGAGTCTGGCGATGCGGCGCAAGCTCTTCGATGGATGCGTTCAGCCCGCGGCTATCTACGAACAGCGCGCCCTTCGAGTTCATCGCCAGCGCACCGCCCGTGTTCGTGTCCACGTAAGCGATGGAGGTCTTTCCATTCTTATCCAGTTTCACGACATCGCTCTTGTCGTTCTGCGCGATCAGAATCCCGCCATCCTTGGTGGCGAGGATGCCGTCGGCATTGTTGCCGTCAACTTCCCAAGTCTCTTTCCATTTCTGCCCCGCGGCCACCACACCGGGGATTTCCGTCACCGTGTATTCCTTGGGACCGGGCGCGGCGGCGGCGGGACGAGGCCCTGGCGGACGGCCGCCTCTCGCCGTAGGAGGAACCTTGCAGGTCTTCAGCACCTCTGGCTCTCTGGAATCGTGCGCGGCCTGCACTCCCGGCCCCGACTTCACCCCGGCGGGAGGCTGAATCTGGCCCAACGCGGCCATCACCATCCCTCCTATCACCAGCCCTCCCAACACCAGCGCAAGCAGTCCTGTCGATCTCATAACGCCCTCCGTTTTCCGCGTCCCAGAATATCAATATACTCCGCGCCCGCCCCGTTACGATATACTGAATCCTTCGCCTATCCCAGGCGGATAAACTGGAGATCACAGAATGAAATACATCACACCGATCGTGCTCAGTGTTTTAGCCATTTCGCCCTGCGCATTCGCGCAAGCGCCAAGTGACGCCGTTCAAAAGGCCCTGCTCGCCGCCCCAGGGCGGATGAAAAAAGAAGACGTTACCGTCATCAAGTGGAAGCCCGACTTCACTTACGACACCTTGCAGAAGGGCTCCAGCAGCCTGGTCTGCTACGACCTGTCAGGATACCCGGGGCACCCGCCATTCACAGTGGAATGCACCAGCAAGGGCAACCTGGACCGCGTCGCTCAGAATCTGAAGATTGAAGCGCTGGGGGACAAGGCGAAGGTTCAGGCCGCTTTTGACGCCGCCGAGAAGGACGGATCCAGGGTGAAGCCCGAGTTCGGGTCGGCGTTCATCCACTTTATGGGCCCCGACCAGGAGCACGCTTTTCATCACACCACCATCGCCGTGCCGGGAGCAACCGCGCAGTCACTCGGACTTCCGGATAAACCGAGCCAGGATGGCGCATGGATCATGAATGCCGGCAGCACCACCGCCCACATCATGATTCCGGGCTCCTAGACCTTACGTGGCACGGACACTCCTGTTGTTGACTCTGACGGCGGTCGTGGCGCTGGCCGCGCCGCCGGGCAAGCAGACGTTCACCGGCGCCATTACGGACAGCATGTGCGCCGACGGCGACCATTCCCACATGAAAATGGGACCCACCGACGCAGAGTGCACCAAAGCCTGCGTCAGCATACACGGCGCCTCGTACGTTTTGTATGACGGCAAGGAAGTCTACACGCTGAGCGATCAGCGGACGCCGGAAAAGTTCGCGGGGAAAAAGGTGACCGTCACAGGCACGCTCGACGCCAAAACCAAGACCATCCAGGTGGACTCGATCACAGCGGCAAAATGAGCCGCGACCGCTCCTAGTGAGTCTCGCCCGCGCCCGTCAGCTGCGCCTTGAGCCAGACTACAATCATCAGTTCCAGGTCGGGGTTCTTGGCGAACATTGGGACGCCGTGCTCGGTACCCGGGTAGATCTTGACGATGGACTTCGGGTCCTTCGACGCCGCGACCGCCTCCTGGATTCCTTTCGCTGCGCCTGCGTCCCCCTGGCTAGCGGCGCCAAAGACTGGGAGGGACGGGTTGCCAGCGATGTAGGCCTTCGCTGCATCGCTCGCCGTGCCCGAGAGCAGCATAAGCGCCTTGATCTCCGGATGACGAGTGGCGAGATCCGCCGATTGGGTCACACCGCAGCTTGCGCCACCAACCGCGACGCGCGATTGATCGACGCCCTTCTGGCTCGTCAGGTACGCGTAGGCTGCGTCCACGTCGCCGGGCCATTTCTGCCTGGCCGCAGCCCGCTGGGCTGGGTTAGCGAGCTTCTCGCCGCCGCTTTCCCCAAATCCTCGGAAGTCGATCGCCAGGACATTGAACCCGTTACTGGCAAGGTCCTCGGCGAGACCGTCCCACGCGTGCCGGTTCATGTTGCACTGATGCAAAAGCAGCATCGCTGGGCCCGGCCGTCCTACTGAAAAGTAGGTTCCCTTCAGATTGATGCCGTCTGGCGCTTTGATATCTACGTCCTTCTTCTGGACCTCGGCGGCGTACATGCCGGCCGCGCAAGTTAGCACAGCCGCAAGCAGAAGTGTTTTCATGGTGCCTCCAATTCTTATTTGACGATCGCGGATGGCCGGCGCTCTTCAAGAAAGGCGCGGCCTTCCGGTGTGATGCTAACGATCAAGCGCTCATTCACATGCTCGGTCGCGACCAGCCAGCGGTCATTCGCATCCTCCCAGACCGGAAGCCGGGGGCACGACGTGCGCCACGCTGCCATCACTTCCTCATAGCTTCTAGCCCCGCCTGCCAGCCACTCGAGCAGATCCAGGATCAGAGCATCAACCGCATCGATCATGAGATAGTTCGTCCCGCGCGCTTTTTCAATATCTCACATTCCGCGGGATGCCAGCGCCCGAGTGTAAACTCTCTGCATGGTGTTCACCAAGCGGCTTCGCGAGGGAGTTCGTCGCGGTGAAATCACTTGCAGTGTCCGAATATGGATGCGTCCCCACGTCAAAGTGGGCGCCCGGTACCGCATGGAAGAAGGTGAGATCGAGGTGGATTCCATCACGCCCATCGGTTTTCCCGACATCACTCCACAGTTGGCGCGCGAGTCGGGTTTCCTGGGGCTCATCGATCTGCTCAAGGTTGCCAAGCACGGTAAAGGCGAAAATATCTATCTGATTCGGTTCCACTACCTGCCTCCGCGCGCCAGAGGGCGAGGAAAGCGCAAGCCGGCCTGAAGATGTGGCTGCTCGTCGCCTTCCGGCGACGGCCCCGGCGCGTCGCGCGGCCGATCTGGCGAAAGTTTCCTAGAATGCAACTTCGTGGGAGCGATGGCGCAGTCGCACCCTCCGAGTGGCCGACGACTCGCCCGCAGAGAGCTCTTCGACACAAGTCGTTGGTGCCTCCGTGCTTCGTTAACCAGCTGTTCGACCGGTTCGCTTGGAGTGTCAATGATAGATCGAGATCGAACGTTTCATCGTTTGATGGCCGCCACGCGCAAGAAAAAGGCCGAAGACCGTCACGCTAGGTAAGCGCTCGCCCAGGACAATCTCTATCCCCGCATTGCCGCTCTCAGTCGCCGCGTTTTGCGGAGCGAAAAAGTGTAATCCATGTCTCCGGAAGGTTCTGTTGGATCAAGGTGAATGGCCAGTGGCTCTACAAGACACGCCAGATCGTGACTGGAAGGAATAAGCACCCGGCGCGTTGGATGCTCTGGCGTCCGGACCGCCGTGCCAGATCCCTTCAGCCCTGCGCTCCGCAAAACCCATCCGCTGGCGAATACGTTGAAACCAGACGATATTGTCCGGCCGACGATAGGTGTAAAATTGTCCCTTGCTACACGTCCTTCGATCCTCGCGGGGAGAAAGCGGCGTAACATGATCGATCACGGAGATTTAACTATGCGAAAACGTTCTCTCTTGTTCCTTTCGTTGCTGGTTCCAGCCTTTTTAGGCCTCGGCGGATACGCCGTCCTCAAAGCGCAGCAAAACACTTCGACGGCTAGCGCGAAGCGCTGGTCTGATGCCGCCACTTGGCCTGACAAGAAGGTGCCGACCAAAGATGCTGTGGTCAACATTGAAAAGGATATGAACGTCGTCCTCGACGTCTCTCCGCCACCGCTGCGCAGTTTGACGATCAACGGCAAACTGAGCTTTGCGGACAATAAAGATCTGGAACTGTCCACCGAATGGGTCATGGTGCATGGGGAACTGGAAATCGGCACCGAAGCCAGGCCCCATACGCGCAAAGCGACAATTACCCTCACCGACAACGTCAAAGACGAAGATATGAGTGGAACCGGTGGAACGAATGACCGCAGTGACCGCGGGATCATGATGATGGGCGGAACCCTGAACCTGCACGGTAACCGGACGAACTCCTGGACGAAGTTGTCCAAGACCGCCGAGGCAGGCAGCAACTCGATTGAAGT
>PMUP01000070.1 GCA_003166865.1 Bryobacterales bacterium | reverse complement strand
CTGTTGATGGAATACACATCGACCAGCCCGATGGCGCCGGGCGTCGAGGACACCGCCTGCATGACGCTGTCGTCCGTGTCCACGATCTTCACTACCTGCCTCGTTTCGTTCAATTTCGCGATCAGAGTCTTGAATTCCCCCGGCGTTGTCCCAAAGAGTTTCTGGATGGCAATCCGCGTTTCCGGATTGTCGGGGTCTTTAATGACCAGCGTGAACTCCCTGCCGTCCGGCCACGTCTTCTGCGTGCCTTTGCAGAGTTTGGCCAGGTCGGCGAGGGTAATGTCGTTGAGCTTGTTGCCGGCGGCGGTGACAATGGCGGCATTTTTGATCGCGGGGATGCCGGGAGCGGCGAACACCAGCAATAGGAACACCGCGGCCGCGACGCGCAACCGCAGGTTTGACACAGTACCTTCCCACATACCCACGCTCGCTTTCCGGCAGGTACCACGAAGTATTGTCACGTCACGCCCACGCAGCAAGCGCAACTTTGCCATGCTGTGCTCAACGGGTACGGAGGGTTGCTGCACAGGACACATCCGCCGGGACGCTCCCGTGTGATTATCCTTTTGCACAGGTGGCCATTGGGACAGTATCCACGCACCACGGAGCCGGGTAGCGTGGAAGGCCTAGGCTTAGGAATAGCGTGGTGGAAGTTGCCAAACCGGCGGCTTGGAGCGTAGCGTCATGCAACGAATCGTGAAAACGGTAATGCTTGCGGTTATTTTGCTGGGTTGGGCGCGGTCGGGAGCGGCGCAGAGCAAGCCAGCCCGCCTCGAAGAAGCACGCTCCGTCACCAAGGACGCCGCCGAGCGTCCCGCGGCGCCCGCGGCACAACTCCTCTTCGGCGCGCTGCCGCTTTCCACCCCCTCACTCGAAGCGCGCACCCTGATCGAGAAGTCTCTCGCGGACTACGAAAATGTCATGCTCGATGAGTCCATCGCCGAAGCTAAGAAAGCCACGGAAATAGACCCGCAATTCGCGTTGGCATATGGATTATGGTCCTTCGCGGCGCGCCGTGATGAACCGGCCAGCAGCGCTCTCGCCAAAGCCACCGCGCTCGCCGCCAACGCCCCTCCGGACGAACAACTGCTCGTCCGCTGGATGGTGGCCACGCAATCTTCCGACCTGCTTCCCGCGATCTCCCTCATGAACGATCTGCTCAAACGCTTGCCCAACAACGAACACGTCCTGTACCTTGCGGGCGAGTGGCTGTATTTTCAGCAGGACTATGAGCGTTCGCGAAAACTCTTCGAGAAGGCGCTGCAGCTCAATCCCAGCTATGCCAGCGCGCACCAGTATTATGCGCTGGGTTTGATGGCCCACGGACGCTTCTCCGAGGCCCGCGAACAACTGGAGACCGCGCGCCGGCTCGATCCGCTGGCGCTGATTGTGGATGTGGACGCTGCGGTGCTGCTCAAGTTCGAACGGAACTACGATGGCGTCGTCGCCCAGTCGCAGCGAATCCTGCAGATGGACCCGAATTTTCAATTGGGGTACAGCATGCTGGCGTCGGGCTACTTCTGCGAGCACCGCTGGGAGGAGTGGCGCGCGGCCGACGCCAAGTTGCCGCAGGAGGCGTTTCGGCGCGCTTTGGTCGATGGGCATGCGGAGGAAGCGCGGCGCATTATGAACCAGCGTATCGCCGAGGTGCCCAGCGGCCTGAGCCGGCCTTACGACGTTGCTTATGATGCCGTGCTATTGGGCGATCGCGATCTGGCTCTGGAGTGGTTGGAGAAGTCTTACCAGAACCGCGATTACTGGCTGCTCTTCATTCGTGTCGAGCCGGAAATGGACCCGGTGCGATCCGATCCTCGATTTCAGGCCATCGTGCGGCGTCTCGGAGTCTGATCGGCAGAATCGGCTTACCGGGAGCGGGTTGTGCCGATCATCTCTGCGACCGTCTCCTGACTCACAGGGCTCGCCCAGTCCGGACAGCCGAGGCGGCTGTCTCTACATAGTCCGTGCCCGTCATCGGGTTCGCTGTTCGGCGCGACGATGTCCAACGCGATTCCTCTCTGTGCAAAAGAACCAAGATTTTGTCTATCTCTATCCTGAAAATAAAGTTATAGTTTGAAGGCTCAGCGATTCCACAGCGACAATTAACCTGAACTGATGGCGCGGAAGCCAGGTTCCACCATCTTGCAGGAGGAGTTATATCCACCCAGCGCCGAGGCCGCGCACGAGGGGATCGACGATGCGCGCCTGGTCGACCTGGATGTGGACGAGGAATCTCCGTTCCTGCGCGGGCAAAAGCGGGTCTCCGCCCGCCGAAGTTCTCTTCCAAGAAAAACTGCCAATCGATTGTTGTGGGCCTGTGTGGCGGCGGGCGCGTGCTGCCTGGCAGGATTAGGCGCGGCGTGGCTCTATCACTATGGCGAGCATTCCTGGCGCTTTCGCGTGGAATCGAGCGACAACATTGAAGTCACGGGCATGCAGAACGTAAGCAAGGCGCAGATCATGGAAGTGATGGGCGCCGACATTGGGCGCAACATTTTTTTCATTTCTCTGGCGCAGCAGAAGGCGCAACTGGAGCAGATTCCGTGGGTGGAATCGGCCAGCGTGATGCGGTTTGTTCCCAATCGCCTGAAGGTGGAAATTCACGAGCGCACGCCGGTGGCGTTTGCGCGGGTGGGGCCGCGGATGTCGCTGATCGACGCGGGCGGAACGCTGATGGAGTTGACGCCGAAGCACAAATATTCCTTCCCGGTGATTCTGGGTATGAATCCGGGCGAGCCGCTTTCGACACGGGCGCCGCGCATGAAAACCTTTGCAGAGATGGTGCGGGACCTGGATTCGGGCGGGGCGCGCTACTCGCAGGATCTGAGCGAAGTGGATCTCTCCGATCTGGAAGACGTGAAGGTACGGGTGAACGATCCGGCGGGCGATGTGCTGGT
>PMUP01000072.1 GCA_003166865.1 Bryobacterales bacterium | reverse complement strand
AGTTTGCCAGTGGCGCGTATAGTAAGTCGAGGGACGCCTCGCAAGGCACCGTTCGGGTAAGTCCAGCACAGGCATACGATCCAAAATTCAACAGTTCGGTAGCGGAGCGTTCGCACGCCCACCTGCCGACGAAAGGACCGGTTTATATGCAGGATGTGTCTGTGGAACGTCTATTAGATGAACGATCAGCGGCGAGTGTTTTGTCTTGTTCTGTCGCGCTGATGCGGAAGTGGCGGTTGTTCCGTGAAGGACCAGTGTATGTGAAGATCGGTCGGTTGGTCCGATATCGTCAATCCGATCTCAATGCCTTCCTCGAATCGCACCTTGTAGCGACCGGAGGTGTTCGGTGAGTTCCCAACCCGCTCCACTCGCACGCATAGCCCGAGCGACACCCGCCGGTGCACTTCCAAGCGGGAACCCGTTTATCGGGTTGAATACGGTTCTTTCGCGGTGGTTCTACAAACCGGACCTTCAAGCAATCAAAATCGTGATGGGGACTCTGAAAGCACATTACCTCAACATCGGTGATCCGGCCTGGTTGTTTGTGGTTGCCCCACCCGGATCAGGAAAGACCAGTGTCTCGATCATGGGCACCTCTGGCCTTCCCAACGTGAATGTCCTAAGCGATCTAACCGAAAATACGTTCCTAAGCGGGTTCTATGGTCACCGTGAACCGGGGCTGCTCGAAAAGCTCGGTACCACCGCCACCGATGAAAACACCTACACCACCACCGGCGACGGAGTCTTCCTCATCAAAGACTTCACCACCGTACTCACGATGCGGCGAGATCGTCGTGCCGCGATACTCAGTCAACTGAGAGAAATCCATGACGGACAGTTCCGAAGGGATTTTGGAACCGGCGTTACAAAAATCTGGCGGGGCCGCCTCAGCATCGTTGCCGCCGTGACGCCCGTCCTCGATATGTACTACTCCATCTTCAATGTCCTTGGCGAGCGGTTTCTCCAGATCCGTTGGCACCGTCCCGATTCACCGGAAGCCGGCGAATGGGCGATCAGACAGCAGGGACAGGAGGACGATATTCGTGCCGCCTACCAAAGTGCACTCCAGCCGATATTCGATTCATCCCTCAAACAACCTCCGACACTACCCAAACCAATGGAAGCACGATTGGCAAAACTCGCTGAAGTAGCCGCCATCGGCAGGACAAAGGTGATACGGTCCAACTTCGGAAATCGTGACATCGACTTCATACCTGAACCCGAGTCGAACACCAGGCTCTCCAAGGGGCTGGCGGCTATTGCTCGGGGTATCGCTGCTCTGAACCAGCACCGGGAAGTCCAAGAAAACGACTTACAAGACGCCTTTCGCGTGGGTATGGAGTGTCTGCCGGAACTTCGGGGAAGGCTCGTGGTCGCCGCGCTCCGTGGGGAAGATCTCAACGCGATTGGGCCACGGACAAACCGAGAACGTCAAATCGAGGAACTCCAAGCTCTGGAGCTATTCACGGAACGAACACTGAGCGAGAAATGCCGGGGGTGGTTGTCCGATGCCGGGCACGGGGCGTAGGACTGTTGTCCCAGCCTGTACACCAGAGGTGAAATTTACTTTCATAACCATATCGGTAACACTTTGGGACAGACGATTCGACGTGCTAGCCCTTCGACCACCTCGCCTTCGCCGCTTCCACCGATGGCCGAGTGTGGCGGGCGGGATGGACGGGACGTATGGAACTTTCGACTGTTGACGGGTGCACGTGATGGACATATTCTGAGCAGGACTGATTAGGAGGTAGTGCGATGGCGGTATACAAACGTGGCGGGATGTGGTGGTACAAGTTCAAATTCGATGGTGAATCCGTCAGGGAGTCGACCAAGCAGACGAACAAACGCGTGGCTGAGCAGATCGAAGCTGCGAAAAAGACCGCATTGGCAAAAGGGGAGGTTGGTCTTTTCGACAAGAAACACATCCCTACACTGAGGGCGTTTGCACCGCAGTTTACTGAGGCCATAGAAACCCGGTGCGCCACTAAACCGGCCACGGTACGGTTCTACAAGGACAAACTCAATCGTCTACTGGCCTTCAACAGACTTGCTTCCGCTCGTCTAGATCGTATCGACGAGGCGCTGATTGATTCGTATGCCCAGCGCAGAGTGAGAACGATTAGTCGCCGAAAGAAGGTATTGTCACCAGCCTCCGTCAATAGAGAGCTAGCAACGCTACGAAGGCTGCTCCGTCTGGCTTCCGATTGGAAACTGATCTCCCGCGTTCCCCGAATTCGGCTGCTTCGAGGCGAACGAAATCGGGAGTTTGTGTTAGCTCATGCGAAGGAGAAAGCGTACCTGGAAGCGCTCAAACCACCATTGCGGGACGTAGCGGCACTTCTCCTGGACACAGGTCTTAGGATCGGCGAAGTACTAACTCTCGAATGGTCTGACGTAAAGCTCAAACCAGCCAAAGACGCTAAGCACGGGTACGTAACCATTCGAGCAAAGAATGCGAAAAACTCAACAACCCGGAACGTTCCCCTGACGGATCGTGCTTCTGAAATCTTCAAAGCGCAGTCTCCGGCAGCCAGCGGCTATGTCTTCCATCGTCCCGATGGTTCACCCCTGTATCAGACGTGGCTCAATCAACAGCACAGCGCCATTAGGCGGACGCTGAAACTACCAGAAGACTTCGTGCTCCATTCCCTGCGCCACACGTTCGGTACGCGCTTAGGGGAAGCCGGAGCCGACGCATTCACTATAATGAGGCTCATGGGCCACAGCACCGTCACTGTATCGCAGCGTTACGTACATCCGTCCCCTGAGTCGATGGAAAATGCGGTAACCCGATTACAGGCACTCAACGCATCCAAAGTGCAGGGAGGGGGCACAAAACTGGGCACAGTAGATGTGGCCTCGAATCAAGAAGAAGCACAAGTCGCTTAGAATCAACATGCCCGGGTGGCGAAATCGGCAGACGCAAAGGACTTAAAATCCTTTTTCCGGCAACGGGAGTGTGGGTTCAAGTCCCACCCCGGGCACCAGTTTGTAAGCGCTCGACACCGGCTCAGTTTTTGCCGGGATTCTGTTGCGGCGCGGCTTCCTTGAAACCCTGGATGTCGTCGTCCGAGCAAGCCAACTGTATGATTTGATCAAAAGGCGCCAATTGCAGAGTTTGTTTGGGGACGACCCACGGCTTGGTCAGCACCTTGGGATCCTCCAGGGTCGCCTCGATCTCGAGTGTCTTGGCGTCCACCCGGCGGTAGCGCTCCACGATATGCAGGGCGTCAGAATGGAACGATACGCGGCCTTCCGCGGAGATCCAGGTGTCATCGGTAAAGTTCGTCTTATCGACGACGAAAGTATCGCCCTCCCAACGGCCCACCGCGTCTCCGCGGTAGGAAGGAGGCACGTCGTCGCGATGTGGCCTTCCGTCGAAGGGAATAATTTGAAATCCGTGATAGGTTTCGGTCAGCATTACCACGAATTTCGGAGTTTGGATGATCTGTCCCACAGCCCCCACATCGAAGAGGCTCACACTCAAAGTGCCGAACGCGGTTGGAAGGCAATGCACCGTCGGATCGTTCTTGTCGGCCAGGGTCTTGGCGTGGGCCAGGGCCCAAGGCTGATATAAGCTGGAAAAAGAAGGTGGCGGTTGCGCCGGGGCCCCTCCGCCGCCCTGCGCTCCTCCTCGTCCTCCCGGAGGCCCAGCACCACGCCCCCCGATATCGGCGCCGCGCCACCAGACTCCCGACAGGTCTGGATGACCGTCGGCCATCCGTGGCGCCGGCTTTGCCGTAGCCGTTTCGGTGCTTGGCGCCTGCGCCGCGAGATGGGATGCGCCCGCCAGGGACCACACCAGCGCGCCGGCCATTGCCGCCGTCATCATCGAGTGCTTCATGTTTCAAACCCTCTTCATCCGCTCGGAAGCAGTTACTTATTCTCCTGCGGACCGAACAGGCCATACACCTTTCCATCCGCCGTTACAAGCTCTCTCAACATTCCCTTCACTTCGGAATCCTTGGATTGAAAGCCCTTGATGGTGACCTCGTCGCCCGGCTTAATGGCTCCCGGCCTATAGCCGTTGCGAATCATTCCACTCGGCGTCCCGGCCTCGAAGGACCATCGGTCAACTTTTCCTGTGGTTGGGTCCTTCACATCCAGTACGAACCACGAATGCGGGTTTTCAATCCGCACCTGTACGATCACACCGTGAACCGTTATCGGATGTTTCATATCATATTCCGCGGCAAACGAATGATGCGCCCAGGCCTGCACTGCCGTGCCGAGCAGAATCAAAACTGATGTGAAAACGGCGAAAACTCTTGCCTTCATTCGACCTCCGGACTCATCCAGGATTCCATCTGGATTCTTCGTGGATTCAGTATACACCGTGCTTTGGCCGCAATGAATGCTTCAACCGGATGGGTCCTTTGCGCGGCGCGCGGGACAGGATGGCGTTCGAAGAGTGCTACAATTTCCTACTCGATCGAAATTGATCGTTTCAAGTTTCTGCATGCTTTGCGTTAGGACGAAGGTGGCGCCGAGTAAGATCCATGGACTAGGCCTTTTCGCCGATCAATTTATTCCGAAAGGGACTGTGGTTTGGCGATTCACTGAAGGGTTCGACCAAAGGCTTACCCGCGAACAGATTTCAGAGTTCCCGGAATTGGTGCAAAGATACCTCGCGAGATACGCTTCGCTATCCAGAAAGAGCGGATTGTATCTCCTGTGCGCGGACGCCGGAAATTATTTTAACCATTCCGATAGCTCGAATTGCCTCTCGGAATTTAGGGATGGCGAAGCGGAGGTTGTGACGTATGCGATTCAAGATATCCAGCCAGGCGAGGAAATGACGGGCGACTACTCAACTTTCGAAGATCCCTCTGGCGTGGACAACATCCTTTTCGAAATCGCCCGGAAATACGGCCTTACCGACGAGTTGAACCTGGCGCCAGAGACATGAAGCGACTATTCCCCGATGCGCTCCACAACCTACGAGAACGGGGCTCGCTCATCTTGTCACTCACCAGCGCGGAGTCCGCGACGCTCGCGGCAGCCCTCGAAGCCGGCCGGTTGTTCTTCCAGGAACCACTTGACGCCAAAATGGCAAGTGCACTGCCAGAGGAGTGCGGATACCGTGCGTTCGGTATCGAGTATTCTCAAACCGCAAGCCATCCGGATCAGATCGAATCGTTTACGGCGACGGCCCGAACCTGCGCGGATCGTTGCAAGCTCCGTGACGGTCCTGCGCGGCGGCTTTATGATTGTATGCTCGACAGTATCGCGGTATTGGAGCCGTTAGCGGAAAGCTTCGTCGCCTTGCTCGCCAAGACTATAGGCAATGGAGCTGGCGGAAGTTTCCCTACAGGGAGTCTGCACCGATGGTCACGGCTCCAACTCAACTACTCCCGCCCGGTGACCGCCGACGGCGACATTCACGATCTGCATGAAGATGGCAATCTGGTAACCATCGCGTGCGCGACCGGACCGGGGTTGGAGACTCAGCAGCCCGATGGATCGCTGCAGGCGATTGAAGCTGCACTCCCACAGGTCATCGTTATGCCGGGGGAGATCGCCTGGCTACTGTCAGGCGGCTGCGTTCGACCTGTTTGGCACCGAGTGAGACGAGTACCTTCGTGCTCCGAACGGTTGGCCTTGTTGTTCTTTGCGGATATCGATCCTGAGGCGTGCCAGCCCTGGTTGCACAATGAGGTCAATGCTAACGTGGACATCGGCGAGCGCACGCGACGAAGTGTGACGCGCTTTGGACTGGAAGGCTTTCGGCCCTAAGAGCAGGAGCACATGGGAGACTGGACGCTCGCGATTGGCGGGTCAGAGCACGATGCATCGGCGGCGCTCATGCGCGGATTGGACATTCGCGTTGCGATTGAACAGGAACGGCTGTCGCGCAGAAAGCATGGCGTAGCTCACTGGTACGAAAGTCCAATCCAGAGAGCCGTCGAGTATTGTCTTGCCTCCGAAGGTATTTCCCTGAAGGACGTGAGCCGGGTGGTGGCCAGCGATAGCGTACCTGCCCGCATCTATCGTGAGCTGTCCGGTCTGGACGTTCGCACGTATCACCATCACCTTTGTCACGCTGCTTCAGCCGCCATGATGCTACCACCCGGGAATGTTGCGGGCGTCCTGGTGTATGACGGGTATGGGTCGATCCGCGGCCCGGTGCCAGGCACGACCCTGCGGAATCTTCGCGAAACCTTTTCATTCTTCATCTTTGGTCCACAAGGCTATGAGTGTCTGGGCACGACGCTGGGTCTAGCCTATATTGAACCGGACGAGTTCCCGATTGGGGTAACGAACTCCATCGGGACGTTCTATGAACAGGTGACGGGCATGCTTGGATATGACCTGATGGAAAGCGGAAAGACCATGGGCCTGTCGGCCTACGGCGTACCGCGGCACTTGGAAACGCTAGAACGTTTCATCCGGTATAGCGATGACCCGTCGAATTGTTTCTACTGCGCTGCCGACGATCCGGCGCTGACGGTGACGATTGAAGAGATTTTGTCGAAGGGCCGCGGAAGCTTCCGGACGAGAGCAGACTTGGCCGCGAGCGTGCAAGCCCTGATCCATAAAACGCTGTTGCACTGCTTGCAGTTCTTTCAAGGGAGACCTATCGACTGCTTGTGCATTTCGGGAGGATGTGGACTAAACACGGTGGCCAACGGGTTTCTGGTGGAGCATTCCACGTTGAATGTGCCGATTTTCATCCCGCCTCATTGCGGAGACGCAGGGCTGGGACTGGGAGCCTTGTGGCTGGATGAGTTCCACCGCACCGGCGCTCCACCGCGGTTGACCTTCAGCGGAGGGCCCCTGATGCCAGGGCTGTCGCGGCCGGGGCGACTCTATAGCTGCGCGGAGCGTAGAGAGGCTGTCCTCGAGTTCTATCCCCGGCTGGTGTTTGACGGAACCGTTACCTCAGCCAGTGACCTGGCGCGTGTGTTGGCAGGTGGCCAGATCGTCGGTGTATTCAACGGAAGGTCGGAAATTGGGCCTCGTGCGCTGGGTGGGCGAAGTATCCTCGCGAGCCCGCGCGATCCGATGGTCCGCGAGCGTATCAACCGGATCATCAAGGGGCGCGAGCCGTTTCAGCCATTGGCGCCGATGATCCTGGCATCGGAATATGAGGAGTATTTTCTGGATGCGCGGCGTGCCGATACCTTCATGCTCAAAATCGCCGTAGCTCGCGAGCGATGCCGCCGGGAAGCGCCGGCTATTGTACACGTGGACGGCACGGCCCGGGTGCAAGTGATCGACGAAGATGGAGACCCATTCCTGGTTGAGCTACTGAGAGCGTTTCGCCGGGAAACGAACTGCGCGGTACTGCTGAACACGTCCTTTAACCGCCGGGGAGAGCCGATCGTCGAGTCGCCGCGCGATGCGATTGATGCTTTTCTCGCCATGGCGCTGGACGGCCTCTACCTGGACGGTGAATTCTACCGCCAGGATTCGATCTCAGCGCCGCGTTGAGTTTGCAGCAGAGCCTTCGGTTTTGGCTTCGCGCAGGATGGGAATCTCGGGATCGGCATCCTTCCACAGCGTGAAGAAATCCTGGTAGGCCGTGCGAGCTCTGGCCGCGTCGCCCTGCAGGGCATCGGCGCGGGCGATACCAAGATGCGCGAGGGCCCCAATCACCTCGTTGGTCATTACACCAGGACGGTCGAGGATTTTCTGGAACTCGGCTGCAGCCTCGTTCCCGCGATGCGCGGCCAAAAGAGCTTCTCCGCGAAAGTAGACCGGATACAGAGCGAGATTCAGGGTACCGGTGCTTGGCAAGCCCAACTCGTACGGCGCAGCGGCCTGAAGAGCATCAATGGCCTTGGAAGCGTTCGCGCGATTCAACGCGAATTGAGCGGAAAGAGTCGGAAGATAGTTGAACTGCACCAGCGTATCTTCCGGGAAGCGCTTGGCCAAACCATCCGCGAGCGCCTGCGCACGAGCCGTGTCCCCCGCCAAGGCAAGCGCCAGCGCGGCTCCGAACTGCACATCGCGGCCGGTGGAAAGCTTGATCGCCGCAGCCGCATGTTGCCGAGCGTCCGCAGAATTGCCGAAAAGCGCTTCCCGGAGAGCATCGGCGGCCTCGTAGCCCGCTGCTGTTTCTTTCTCTTCCACCCGCGCAGCCGCAGCCACCGCGCGGCGGGAAAACTCCCGCGCCTTCGCGAGCCGCCCGAAATAGGCATGCGTCTCTGCTTCGAAGAATAACAGCACGTCTTCGACCCCCGGCTTTCCTGAAGACCAGACCACCTGCTCCGCCATCCCCGCTGAGTCATTTTGCACGAAGGCAAGTTGGTAGAGATAGAAGCGCAGAGCGGGAGAATCGAGCTTTTTAGCCTGGGCTTCGGCGGCTGTGGCTCGGGCCTCCACTGGCCGATTCGCGTACATATAAGCGCCGGTGAGATAAGCGTACGCCACACCGTCCGGTCCAAGGCGGGCGGGTTCACGAAAGTCCGCAAGGGTCGTTTCATATTGGCCAAGATTCCCGGAAACAATCCCCAGGTTGATCCACGGCTCAACGTCTCGCGGATACATCTGTCGCCAGAGTTCATTTGCCTGGCGCGCCTTTTCCAGGTTGCCTACGGCAAACTGGTAGTATTCGGATTCGATGAAGAATTTTTCCCGATCGCTTACGCGCTGGCCGAGTTCGTAGGCTTTGCTCGCGTTTGCCGACGCCAGGGTTGTTTCTCCAAGATTTGAATAGCTTGAGCCGAGCGAGGCATATGCCATGGCGAAGCGCGGGTCGAGCTCGATGGCACGCTTGAAGAGAGGCACGGCGGCGGCATCATCGGCCACTCCGACGGCTGCTTTTTGTCCCAAGCTATAGGCTTGGAGAGCTTCGAGCGAAGGTGTGGTGGCCTGCGCAAGCGGGGTATCAAGCTGCTGCACGGTGCTGATGGATTCGCCCAGTTCCTCGCGAATTTTTGCGGCGGCCCGGCCCAGGGCGTCGAGGACCCTTTCTTTGCCCGTGGCCTGCACCTGCTGCTGGGCGAGCGAATCGCCGGTGGCGCAATTCACCGCGTGGATGGCGATCAGATAATCCTTCCCCAGATTGGAAATCGAACCGGCAATGTAAGCCTTGCTACCGGCGCGCTGACAGAGGTCGCGAGCCAGCTCCGGGGTGAGCCGTGCATCGGGCGATTGGCCCATGAGACGCAGGTTTTGCTGGATGAGCTTTTCGGAAATGAGGCTGAGGAAGGGCGATTGTTCGAGTTGAACGGCCAGCCCCTGCCGCAGCGCGTCATTGAAGACCGGATCGCCCGTTCCGTTCGCGAAATCGGCGAGTACAATCGTGTCGTTGTGGCCGAGCGCATTCCGCTTGTGGCCGTAACGCAGCCAGGCCCCGATGGCAAGGCCGAGCAGCACGACGGCCGCAACGCCCCCCAGCAATAGCCGACGAGAGCTGCGCCGTGGGACGCCCGATAGGGCCGCGGGCGCGGCCACGCTGGACCTCACGGTACTTGTGGACAATCCTTCGAGGACGACGAGAAGCTCGCGCGCGGATTGATAACGCTGTGACGGTTCTTTCTCCAGGGCCTTGAGAATCAGGCTATCGAGGGTGGGGGCGATGCTCGGATTCAGGGAACTTGGCGGTGCGGGCGTACGGTGGAGAATCGCGCCGATCAACTCCGCACTTTGCCGCTCTGGAAACGGGCGCGAACCGGTGGCCATCTCGTAGAGCACGGCGCCGGCGGCGTAGATGTCGCTGCGCGCGTCAGCGGGAAGCGCCCGCAATTGTTCGGGCGCCATGTACGGAATAGTTCCGGAAATCGTACCCGCCTCGACGGTGATGCTGAGCGTGATATCGTCGGCCACTTCGGGGTGCACGAGTCTGGCCAGGCCAAAATCAAGAATCTTCAGCCGGCCGTCGGGAGTAATGATCAAATTTCCAGGTTTGAGATCGCGGTGTATCACGCCCTGCGCGTGCGCGGCTATCAGGCCATCGGCAAGTTGAATGCCGAGGCGCAGAACATCTCTTTCGGACAGCGGCCCTTCGGCGAGTCTTGCCGTCAACGTACTTCCTTGAATCAGCTCCATCACCAGGAAGTCCAGACCGTCCTGTGTGCCGAATTCATGGACCGTCTCGATGTTCGGATGATTCAGCTTGGCCAGCGCCAGAGCTTCCTTGCGGAATTGTTTTCGCGCAGCTTCATCCCCAAGAGTGCCGGCCGGGAGGACTTTCACGGCTACATCGCGGTCGAGCTGTTCATCACGGGCGCGATAGACTTCGCCCATGCCGCCGGCGCCGATCTTCGCAACGATGCGACAGTGCCCGAGGGTCTGGCCAATCATGGAAGCGTGAGGGCCCTTGGCGGGGATGTCAGGCTGCACCTAAATTCAAGTTTATTGCACGAACCGCCACGATTCGAATCGCTCTGGTGAACAGATACGCGCGGGAACGGGCCGCGGCCATCACTCAGCGTTACGCCCGCTTGTACCACAGCACATGGTCTCCGTCATCCGGATCTTCCGAGTAAGCCACGCTGGTTCCCCCCACCGGCCGCATCGGCACTCCCTTTACTTCCGGAAGCGCGTTGTTGCTCAGCAACATTCCTCCCGGGCGCAGCATCCCAGCGATGTTCTGTAGGGCTAAAGCTTGTTCGAACGGCTCGTAATAGACCATGACATTGGTAGCGATCATCAGGTCGAGCTTGCGATCTTCCGCAAGCGGCAGATGTTGCAGCACCACGTTCAGGTCCGCCCCTCGCAGCAGTTTGACGACATCCGGACCGATACGCACCGCGCGCGTGCGCACCTCCACGCCAGGCGGAGGGCTGAGAGCCTGCGCACTGGTTCCAATCTCGGAGCCGAACCTCCGCCAATAGCCGGTGGTCTCAGGCAGCCAGCGCGTGTCTTGATCCAAGGGAACCTGCACGGTGTACGCCGATCCCTTGCGAGCTTGCGCCAGCGCGTCTCTCACGTGATCCCGCACGCGCGCGCTGAGGTCCACGATCTCCACCGTCGGCCCAAACGCTTCCGTCAATCGCAGCCTGCGCAAGGAATCCACTAGCGCGAACGGTTGCAGAGTCTGGATCGGATAGAAGTCATAGCCGCTGCGCTTATCCGTGAAATCCAGCCCCGGCCCGATCACAGCCGCGCGCCGGATCTGCCGAAGCAAGCCCGCCGATTTGATTTCGGCCAAGCTGCGCTCAATGGCATAGTTCGGCCGGAACGAAGTATCCAGCGACAAGCCCCGGTCACGATAGAGGCTCGAGCGGGCCACGAATAAGCTGCCCGAGTCGCCCGCCTGCTTGGCGGCGTCGATGGCGCGGTTGTAGGCGCGCTGCTCGCCGAGCACCCGCCGGATGTTTTCCAGCAGAACAACTACGATCCGCTTGTCGGCCGCCGGATCCGAGGGATCGATGCCGTATTCCTTCAGCCATGCGCCGGCAAACTGCAGGCGCTCGTTGCGGCCGGGATTGAAGACCGCTCTGGCGAAATCCTGGATGCGTGCGAGGATGAGCCTGCCGGCGGCTTCGGAGTCGTCTTCGGCAGTTTCCGTCTGTTTGGCAGTCAGCCGCGGCCGCGTGGTGAAGGAAGTCCCAAACAGGACCAGGTTCACGATGGAATCGGCATCGCCGCGCTTGAGCCGGGAACGGATCTCCTGGTCGCGAGCTGTCTCCCACTTCAACCACGACGCAGTATCCGGCGCTCGGTCCAATCCTGTGGGAAGCTCGCCGGCGAAGCTTTCGAGAACGTGACGTGCGTCGGCCAGCGACAAATACTCCGGCCGTTCCGCAGGCTGCGCCCGAAGGGGAATGCAACCCAGAGCCAGGGCCAATAGCTCTCTGCGCGTCACTGGGAGATTGCCGATTTCTAAAGTATAGAGGAGGGCGGCAGGTGTTACTCTGTCCCTATGCTCATTTTCCGCGTAGGGCCCGCCAGCCGATGCAGCTAACCACATGGCGGAGCGCTGCCTGGCTGATTCTTTTATTTCTTTCGCCGTGTCTTCACTCTCAGCCCGCGCCTAAGACTGGCACTCTGTCAGGAACCGTTTGGGACGCCTGGGGCGACCCGGTGCCCTTGGCCGAGGTGACGCTGATCGATCACGATGGTCTGCGGCGCTCGCTGATCGCCGGGCAGACCGGCAGATATTCCGCGCCGAATCTTCCGGCCGGCTCCTACACGATCGTCGTCACCTCCCCGGCGTTCGGCGTGCATACTTCCGCGGCAGTCGTCGAGGAAGGCGAGATCGTCGACGCTCCCGTGATCCTCACCCTAACGCCCCAAGCGCTCGATCCTCCGGCACTCTTCGGCTCGTATCTGGATTCGCTTCGTGACAAGGCCGAAATCACGCCCGGCCAGCAAGACGGCGACATCGAGGGCTTTGGACCCTACGGAGCCCGCGGCAACCTGAGCTTGAACAGCTTCGGACAGCGCGGCCAGGACAACAACTTCCTGGTGGATGGAATCGACAACAACGAGAACTGGGTTCGCTCGTCCATTCTGGTACCGTCGAGGGAAGCCATATCCGCCGTGAGCCTTGCCGCCGGGTATATCCCAGCCGAGTTCGGTCACGAAACCGGCGCGAGCGTCAGCGTCCAAACTCACTCGGGTTCGAACGAATTCCATGGAAGCGTCTTCGAGGATTTTCAAAACTCCGTCCTGGATGCGCGCAATTTTTTCGACGGAGCGCAAAAGCCCGGCCTGGTGGGAAACCTGTTCGGCGGGAGTGCCGGCGGCGTCATCCGGCGCAACGATTGGTTCTATTTCGCCGATGTCGAATCCGAGCGCGCGCGCCAGGGCCTGACGGTTATCTCCACGGTTCCTACCGTCGCCGAGAAGTCCGGCGAGTTCGGAAGCATCGCTATATTCAATCCCCTTACACTTGCGCCAAACGGGAACGGATTCACGCGCCAGCCCTTCTTGGGGAATCAGATTCCCGCCTCGCTTATTCCCCAGGCGTCGCAAAACCTGATTGATCTTTATCCCAATCCGAACCTTCCCGGCAGCGCCGACAATTATCGTTTCACCCCGACGGCCGTCAATAACAACGAGCGGTTCGACGTGCGCTCGGACAAGCTGGTCCCGCGCGGAAAAATCTTCGTCCGCATCAGTGGGGAACGCCAAGCCCTGCAATCGCCCGGCGCGCTTCCATTGGCCGGCGGCGGCTATGCCGGCAGTGACCTGACGCAACAGGCGAATGCGGCCCAGACCAACACCACGGCCTGGGGCGCCGTAGTCGCGTACACTATCGCGCTGCGGCCGCAACTCGTCAATGATCTGCGCGTGGGCGCCGCTGGCATTCATCTCCAGTCGGTCGCCGACGACCAGGGAATCAATGCCTCGGCCGTCACGGGCATTCCGGGCCTGGGGTTCGACGGACTGCCGTCCATCAGCCCAACCGGTTTCACTTCGCTGGGCGCGGCCGAACCGGTCCCACTGGCGCTTCGGGAGACTAACACGCAGGTGGAAGATACCGTGAGCTGGATCAAAGGAAGACACTCATTCAAGTTCGGCGTTCAGGCGATTCGCAGGCTGACCAACGGCAGCGCGACGGAATTCACGGATCGAGGCACATTCTACTTCACGCCCGATTACACCGGCGTGCCCGGCACAGCGGAGGGCGACTCCATCGCATCGCTGCTGCTAGGCTATCCTACCGAAGTCCGGCGCGACGTTCAGTTCCAACCGTACCATCTGCGTGCCTGGGAGTTGTCCGGGTTCGCGCAGGATCAGATCCGGCTGTTTGGAAGGCTTACCCTTCAGGCCGGGGCCCGCTATTCGCTGCTTCCTCCGCTCACCGAAGCCAATGACCGCATGGTCAACTTCGATTTTGCCAGAGGCGCGGCGGCGCTCAATCAATTCGCCGGCCAGGGAGGAGTAAACGGCTACGCGGGACTCGATTTCTTCAAACGTGCCATCGCGCCCAGGGCCGGCTTCGCACTCGAACTCGGCGGATCCACCACCCTGCGAGGAGGCTTCAGCAAGGACTATGACACCGGCTCTGTTCTCGCCCAAGGCATCCTGGCGCGGAATCCTCCCTACGCGGCCTTGCAGGATTTCATCAATGGCACTTATCAGGTGGGGCCGAATATTTCCGCCGGGTTGCCCGCGCCCGCGCCGGTACAGTTGTTGAATGCCGCCTTGCTCAACAGCGTGCATGGCTCCGTCTACGCGATCCAACCACAGAATTTCGTCCCGTACGCCGACGACTGGAGTGTGTTCCTGGAGCAGCGGCTGCGCCCCAAGCTCGCACTGGAGGCCGGCGTGACCAGCTCGATGGGCGTGCATTTGTTCGCCACCTATAACGCCAATCAGCCGTATCCCACGCCCTACGAATCCAACAACTACTATCCGTATCAGCCGTACACATCGCGCATCGAGTATTTGGCGATGGGCGGAGGCTCCACGTACTATGGCGGTCAGATCAAGCTGGCCGGCGAATTGGCGCCCGGGCTTCAGGTTTTGATGAGCTACGTGTACTCAAAAGAAATCGACGATGCGATTGCCCCCTTCACCGATCCCGAAAGCCGTCCGAATGGGCCGCAGTATCTCTATAGTCCGCGGGAGAACCGTTCGCCTTCTCCGTTCGACATCACACAACGCGCGGTCTTGTCGGCGCACTACGATCTTCCTTTCAAGAACTCGGGCGCGGCCGGCGCGCGTTCGCTAGCTTCCATGCTGTTCGCCAATTGGGGGATCAGCGCGCTGGTGACCATTCAGACCGGGTTCCCCTTCACGCCCGAGCTCGCCGTCAACAGCTTGAACACCGGAGGATTCCAGCTCCCGAACCGCGTCGGCAACGGCGCTTTGCCTGCAGGCCAGGGCTCGTATCTGCAATGGTTCAATACCACGCTCGATCCATCCACGCCCGGCGACGCGTTCCAAGTTCCCCCGTTGCTTCAGTACGGCGATTCGGGATTCGACATTCTCCGAGGTCCCGGCCTGGCCACCGTCGATACGGCGTTATCCCGCACCTTCCGGCTGCGCGAGCGTCTGCGCCTGCAACTCCGCGCGGAAGCGCACAACCTGCAGAATCGCACCAATCTCGCTCTGCCGGACCGGTTTCTGGGCGTGGAATCGTCCGGCGTCATCAGCCACACCATCACGCCGGCGCGACAGGTCCAACTGGCGGCGCGCTTCGCGTGGTGACCCAAAAGCCTCTATGAAGCTTCCCCCTTGGGAAGCCAGCGCCCCATGTTCGAATATGAAGCTGAATCGTCCGGATTTCTCCGCATTTTTAGAAACACTGTACGCGTCATGACGAAACTTGGATTCAAACTGATAGTACTACACGGGCTTTTCGAGGCAAAGAAACTTTTGAACCGATCGTCGTCCAAAGATATAATTAATCAAATTGGAAATATGTTTCACTAAAACGAGGATAGGAAACTAAATTTATGAGAAAACTCTTGGCGCCTTTGGTGTTGTGCGTGGCGGCCTCGGCTTTGCCCGCCATGGCGAGTGTCGTGTACAACAGTCTGCCATCACCCATTCCGTATACCGTCCCCAGCGTGGGGTTTGAGGCGACCTCCGCCGCCGAGTTCGGCCAAGGCGTCCAACTCCAGGGAAATGTCGGGGCCACGCTCACCTCGGCTACGGTCTTATTGGATAACTGGGCGGAGGAATCCACCTATGAGCCTGCCGGAACATCCACCGGTTACAACGTCCCGCTGACTCTCGACCTGTACAATGTTGGCGCGGCAGATTCCGTTGGATCTTTGATCGCGACAGATACCATCAACGCATTCGTTCAATGGCAGCCCGAGGGGAGCGCGAGTTCCGCCTGCCAGTCGCTCGATTCAGCCAGTGGATATGCGAATCAGGCATGGCTCGCTGGGGATGGACACTGCTACTTCGGGTTGGCCCAGACCGTCACTTTCAGCTTGGCCAACATAGCGGTGCCAAGCCAGTTCATTTGGGGTCTTGCTTTCAACACAGAAACCGCGGGTGCCGATCCAACAGGAGTCGCGGGACCCTATGACTCGCTCAACATTGGTTTGAACTCCAATCCGGACGGTACCGACCCGTTTGTACCCTCGGTCGGCAGCGATCTAGTCCCCGGTTCAGTCTATTGGAATACCAGCTACGCCGGGTTTTACTCGAACCCCTCAGCAGTCGCCGGGGTATTCCAGCAGGATAGCGATTGGGCGCCTTATGATCCAGCCATCTCATTTAGTGCCGCCACCCCCGAACCGTCGCTCTTGTTGCCGCTTGGGCTTGGCCTCGCGGGCCTTCTGCTTGTTCGCTACAAATTCGCTAAGAAGGCAGCATAGCCGCGCAAAATCTTCCCGAAAACCCATGGATGAATTCGCCCCCTCCGAGCATTCTAGCTAGTGTCAGCCCGGCTTTACTTGAAACAAGCTTTGGGCGACCATAAACAAGGAGACAATTCCCAGAATGAAGACTTTACTGTTTGGAATGACCGCATTGATGCTGGTTGCGGGCGCGGCGCTGTACGCCGCCGACGCCGTACCGGCCGAGGGAACCAAGGCGCCCGGCTTTACTCTGAAATCGCAAGAAGGCAAGGACGTCAGCCTGAACGATTTCAAGGGCAAGTGGGTGGTGCTCTATTTCTACCCCAAAGACATGACCCCCGGCTGCACCATTGAAGCGCACAATTTCCAGCGCGACCAGCCGGAGTTTGACAAAAAGAACGCGGTGATCGTCGGCGTCAGCCTGGATACCGTGGATTCGCACGTGCAGTTCTGCACCAAGGAGAACCTGACGTTTAAGCTGCTCTCCGATCCCGAGCATGTGGTCACCGACAAGTACGGCTGCCTGAGCGCTTTCGGGAAGATGCAGGTGGCTGCGCGCAACACGTTCCTCATCGATCCGAAGGGTGTCATTCGCAAAGTCTATGTGAAGGTGGATCCGAATCCGCACAGCAAGGAAGTGCTGGCGGCCTTGGACGAACTCCAGAAGAAGAGCGACTAACCGGCGCGCTTCCGAGGAACTCGCGCAAAAAGGAGTGCGGCGCGAAGCAGTTCCTGACCGGTCTTGTGGTGCGCGCCGCACCCTTTGCGCTTCCGAGCCCGCGCGTGTCAGCGAGCGGTATGATGAAGCGAAGTGCCCACCGAGCAGCCCACCCAGCAGGAAGCCTTCGAGCGGATTGCAATGCCGCACTTGGCGGCCCTGCTGCGTGTGGCTCGGCGTCTCACGCTCAATGGCGCGGCTGCCGAAGACCTGGTGCAGGAGACCATGCTGCTCGCCTGGCGCGGGTTCCATCGTTTCCAGACGGACAGCAATGCGCGCGCCTGGCTGTTCCGGATCTTGCTCAACGCGTTTTACGGTCAGGGCCGGAAGGCGCAGCGGGCCTCGGCCCTTTTGCCCGTTTCCACGGTTGTCGACACCCGGCTCCAGGAAGCGCTTGAGATCCGAGAGGCGCTCGAGGCGTTGCCGATCGAACAACGCACCGTGCTCTTGCTGTGTGTAGTGGAAGGATTCACCTGCCGCGAGATCGCGGAGATTTTGAACGTTCCCATCGGTACCGTGATGTCCCGGCTGAGCCGGGCGCGGCAGGAGTTGCGCAACAGTTTGGCCCCGCTGATGAAAGCGCCGAAAGCGATGGAGGCTGGGGGAGCATTCCGATGACCGACGATGAATTGGACCAGCGCGTTCGTGCAAGCATTCTAGCCGAAGAGGTCGACACGGCGCGGCTGCAACGTTCAATTCGCGAGCGCATCCGGCGGCCACGTCTTCCGCGCTGGGCCTTTGCCGCGGCTGCCAGCATCGCGCTCGTGATCGCCGGCGGCGTGGCTTACCTGACCTTGGTCAGGCCACAAACTCCGCCCATCTGCGTCGCCGCCGCCCAGGATCATCAGCGGGAAATTGTGAATGGTGAGCCGCGGCGCTGGCTGTCGGACGTTAACGCCATTCAGTCTCTGGCCCAGAAGCAAGGTGTGCCGGCCTCCGCCATCTCGGCGCTAGCGACCACGGGCTATCGTTTGGAACGCGCACGCTTGTGCTTCCTCAAAAAACAGATCTTCCTGCATTTGGTTTACACCAAGGATGGCAGCGAATACTCGGTGTATCTGCGTCCACCGAGCGGACTTTTTGAAGGTTCAGTTCGCGGCGAGGGGCCCTTGGCGTATTTTGAAACCAATCGCGTAACCGCCGTCTTCGTCGGTCACGGGGCCGACGCTATGGCGTTCGCCCGCGCCGGCGCTCGGGTCCTCTGAAGCGGGCGCATTAGTAGGCGGTCCCCGCCTGGTCCGCTAGTGTTTCACCACGCTGATCGTGAGCGTGGACGGATACTGGCTCGAGTGGTGGATGGAATTGTGCGCCACCATTCCAGTTACCTCGTCGTAATTGTTGCCGCCGGTGTTCAGGTTCCGGTCGAAGCGCGGGAAATTACTGCTGGATACCTCGATCCGAATCCGATGCCCTTCCGGAAAGTAATTGCTGGTGGTCATCGGTTGAATGGTGACATTATATACCTTGCCCTTTTCCATCCACGCCACCGGTTTGTCGTATCCTTCGCGATAGCGCAGCCGCTGAATGGTCTCGTCCAGGTTGTAAGCGGTGCCGTCCGGATAGACGTCGATCACCTTCACCGTGACGTCGGTGTCCTTCACATCCGAAGAAACATACAGCGTCGCATCGATGGGACCGCTGACCTCCGTACCCTCTTTCAGCGCATCCGACGTGTACACCAGAATGTCGCCGCGAGCCTCCATCTTCCTCTGGTCGAACGCGCCACCCGTCACCGCATTGCCGATGCAGCACACGCCGCCCCCATAGGACGGCACCGGGTTCATGGGATCGTAGATGAAGCTGTCGGGATTATCAGCGCTCGCCGCCGACGTCGTCAGCACGCCGTCGCCGTTCAGGCTGTTCGCTTTTCCGCCGCTTGAAAGGTAGAACGTCATCGGCTGCGCGCCCTGCGGGGGCCATGTGTCCGAGGTCTGCCACTTGTTCATGCCCATGGTGAAATAGCGGACCTTCGGCCACTTTTCGAGAATATGATTGTCCTCGCCCTTCAGAAAATAATCGAACCATCCGTACGTGAGCTCGTTCCAATCCAGCCGCGCGTCGCCCATGCTTCGCTCGCCCACCACGGTGTCCTCGGTGGCGCGCGTATAGGAGCAGTGCAGCGTCGGCGCGATCACAGCGTATTGTTGATTGCCGATTTCCGGCCGGGCATTCTTGCGCGTCGAATTGTACGCCGCCAGGTTCGGGCCCACCGAAACGTCGTACCACGACATGAACCACAATCCCGGCACATTGATCGGATGATCCTCGTGCCACAACCCGCCGCGATACCAGGCCGGATCGTTGGGAGTCCGCTTGATCATCGCGCCTCCGGTGGCCACTTCCGTCCGGTCCGCGAACATTCCATGCGGCCCATCCACCGCTTTGATAATGTCCTGCTCGGGAAGGTGCGCCAGTGCCTTCGACCAGTCCACCGGCGGCAGTTGCTGTGCCAGGTCGAATTCCTTCGACGCCCGGATCAAATCTTCCTGCGAAGTATTCGGCGGAAACATCGGCCGAACCTGGTTCTGCTCCCCGTACAGCCAAGGTGCGAACAGCATCTGGAACGCGCCGCCGCGATACCAGTTGCCCTGTTCATAGTACGGGCCCACTTTTCCGACGCCCGCGCCGAATCCTTCCGGGATCATCGCCGCATACCCCGGAGTCCCCATCGCCGCCACGCCCAGTTGCCATTCCGCGGTGGATGAACACCCGATGGTACCGGCCTTGGCGTTCGACCACGGCTGCGACGTCATCCACGTGATGGCATCGGCGCCATCCGTCAGCGGCGGTCCCAGAATGTCATAGGCGCCCTCGGAGAAAAAGTGCCCGCGCTCGTTCATCTCCACATACGCGTACCCGTGTTTGATCGCTTCAATCTGGGCGGACATATCGGCAGGCGCGCCATTCCGCACATCCCAGAAATTGAAGTTGTAGGGCGTACGCACAAAGATGATGGGATATTTCTTGGACGTGTCTTTCGGCTGGTAGACGTCGGCCGCCATGCGCTTCCCGTCGCGCATCGGCACCATCACCTTGCGCTCGATGATGGCGATGGATTCGAGTTCTTTCTCGCGCGCATTCCGCGTCGCCACCAGTTGCGGGTCCGGCGCGTTGCGCTGCTGCGCCGGCGCGTATGGAATCACGAATACCGCAAACCCCGCTAGCACCCGCAAAGAAACACTCGTCTTAGTTATTCGCATCGTCATTCGCATCCGACTAATTCCCCCCGGTGTTCGCCGGAGGACCCGAAGTCAGTTTCTTGCCGTCTGACCAAGTCACTTCGCGCGAATGCGCAAAGTTCGATCCGTCGCGGGCGCGCCACCCGAACACCGTTACCGTATCGCCCAGTTTCATCGTGATGTCGCGCCTCCAGCCTTGCCGGATGAGCATGTTGGGCGGAAAGCCTTCGAACTTCCAATGGACCGCGTTGCCGCCGTCGTCCTTCACGTCAATGTAGAAATGCATGTGAGGATTCTCCCAGTCAACTTTGGTGACAACGCCAGTGATGGTGACTGGTTTACTCTCGTCGTATTCGGCCCCAAAGGAGTGATGCGCCAACGCGGGAACCACCGGAAAAAGCAGGCCGAAGCCAGCGGCAGTAACAGCGGCTAGGAAACGAGTTGGCATGTGCCTAGAATACCTTCGCAACATTATATCGTTCAATTCGTCCTAGCATTGTGATTCAATGAAATCGAAGCACCTATGCGCATCCTGACTAACCTCCTGATTTGCGGCGCCCTGTTCGCCGCCGCCGTGTCCGCCGACGAAGGCATGTGGACTTTCGACCATCCTCCCATCAAATTAATCCAGGAGAAATATCACTTCACGCTCACTCAACCGTGGCTCGACCACGTGCGTCTCGCCTCCGCCCGATTGAATGACGGCGGCTCCGGGTCGTTTGTCAGCCCGCATGGACTGCTGCTGACCAATCATCACGTGGCGCGCGGCCAGTTGCAAAAGAACTCGACTTCCGAGCATGACTACATTAAGAACGGCTTCTACGCCGCAACGCCCGATCAGGAAATCAAATCGCCGGACCTCGAAGTGGACGTCCTCATTTCCACCGAGGACATGACGGACCGCATTCAGGCCGCCGTCAAGGGCGCAAAGAACAGCGACGACGAATTTGCGCTGCGCCGCAAAGCGATTGCCGAAATTGAAAAGGAGAGCCAGCAGAAAACCGGCCTCCGGTCCGATGTCGTCACACTCTACCAGGGCGGGGAGTACTGGCTGTATCGTTACAAGAAATACACCGACGTACGCATCGTTTTCGCGCCCGAGGAGCAGGCGGCTTTCTTCGGCGGCGACCCCGACAACTTCACCTATCCTCGCTACGACCTCGACATGGCGCTCTTCCGTGTTTATGAAAATGGCAAACCCATCGACACCCCAAATTATCTGAAGTGGAACCCCAAGGGCGCGGCCGATGAAGAGCTGGTGTTCGTCTCCGGCAATCCCGGATCCACGCAGCGCAACGACACCGTGGCGGAGCTGGAGACGGAACGCGACGCGATACTTCCGAATCTTCTCAAGATGCTCGGTTCGCGGCTGGCCGTGGAGAGGAAATACTCGGCGTCTAGTCCGGAACATGCCCGCCAGTCGACCACCGAGATCCTGGAGCTGGAAAATTCCGTCAAAGCTCTTGGCGGCGACTACCAGGGCCTCAACGACAAGCACGTCATGGATACCAAGCGCGCCGATGAGGAGAAGTTCAAGGCCGCTGTCATGGCCAATCCGCAGTGGAAGGCGGCGTACGGCAGCGCCTGGGACGAAATCGCCGCGGTTGAAAAGAAACAGGCGTCGCGGGTCAAGGAACGATACTTTCACAGCACCGATTCGCAACTCTCCCGGCTCGCCGAAACCGTCGTCGAGTACGTTGCTGAAATCAAGAAACCGGACGGCCAGCGCTTACCCGGGTATCACGACGCGCAGCTCGACTCCCTGCGTTTCGAACTGTTCTCTCCCGCGCCGGTCTATCGCGACATGGAGATCGCCCAAATCGCCGGCGCGCTTGAGCTGGACTTGCAAGAGGTCGGTCCGGCCGATCCGTTCATCAAAACCATACTCGGCGGAAAGAGCCCGCGGGAAGCGGCCATGGCCCTGGTGAGCGGCACACATCTCGACGATCCCGCTGTAAGGAAGCAGCTCATCGAAGGTGGCCAGTCGGCCGTCGATGCGTCCACCGATCCGGAGATCGTGCTCGCGCGCAAGCTCGACCCGATGCGCCGCGAGTTCGTCAAATGGATGGAGGACAATGTCCAGAGCGTGGACCAGCGTGCCGGTGAAGCTCTGGGCAAAGCGCGCTTCGCCGTCTATGGCCGAAGCACCTATCCCGACGCGACCTTTACCTTGCGGCTTTCCTACGGCCAAGTGAAGGGCTACCCGATGAACGGCACCAAGGCGCCTGCCAAGACCACCTTTTACGGTCTCTACGATCGCGCGAACAGTTTCGATTTTCAAGGTCCGTTCTGGTTGTCGTCGAGGTATCTCGAGGGACGGGCCAAGCTCGATTTATCGACGCCGCTCAATTTCGTCACCACCAACGACATCATCGGCGGCAATTCCGGATCGCCCGTGATCAACCGTGACGGCGAGATCGTGGGCTTAGTTTTCGACGGCAATATTGAATCCCTGGTGGGCGATTACGTTTACGATATCGAGACCAACCGCACCGTCGCAGTGCACACCGGCGCCATGACTGAAGCGCTCCGTAAGCTATATGGCGCGCAGAAATTACTAGACGAAATGCTCGGAAACTAGAGCGAAAAAACCTGTTCGGCGTTGGTTTGATACAGCTTCTCTTTGTCGGCGTCGCTGATGGGCAGGTTGTCGGTGACCTGCACTTCTTCGGGAACAAACTGATACGGGTAGTCCATCGCATAGAGCACGCGGTCGACTCCGAGCACCGATTGCGCGTACAGAATGGGAGGCTCCCAGGCCATGCCGCTGGTGGTGACGTAGACGTTTTCCTTGATGTAGTCGCTCGGCTGCTTCTGCAGCTTCTGCACCGAAGCGTAACGATTGGCCTTCACCATGGCGCGATGCATGAAATCGATGCGGAAGAGCCAGTAGGGTAGGCCCTCACCCAGATGCCCCACCACGATGCGGAGCTTGGGGAACCGATCGAAGACGCCGCTGACGATCACGCGCAGCAAGTGCAGGCCGGTTTCGACGGCGAAACCGAAAATCGCGCCATCCAGGCCGCGCTCGATGAACGGACCGATCATGGACTTCGGCGGCGTGGTGGGATGGATGTAGACCGGGACGTTGAGGTGCTCGGCGGCTTCGAAAATGGGCCAGAACTTGGAATCATCCAGATACTCGCCACGGGTGTGGCTGTTGATGATCGCGCCCTTGAGGCCGAGCTGGCGAACGCCGCGCTCGAGTTCCTTGGCAGCGCCGGTCGGATCCTGTGGCGCGATGGCGGCGAGGCCGGAGAATCGGTCGGGACGCTTTAGAATAGCTTCAGAGAGTTGATCGTTGAAGGATCGCGCCAGCGCGGTGGCTTCGGGTGCATCGAAAACCTGGACGCCAGGAGCGGTGAGCGAAAGGATCTGCATCGCGATGCCGCTGTCATCCATATCCCGCAGCCGCCGTTCGCCGAGGTCTTGAATTCGCTCAGCGAGCGCGGTGGCGCGCGGGCTCGATCCCGAATAAAATCCCCAGAGACTGCGAAATCCGGGATCGTCGTAACCGTCGTTGAGCAGCTTTCGATAGCGCGCGATCAACTCCGGCGGAGCGAAGGCTTCCTCGGTGGCGATGCGCAGGTAGTTGGGTTGAGTGGGCATCACGATTCGGTGACGAACTTGGTCACCAGACACGCTTCCAAGCCTTCCATGCCTTCTTCGCTGCCGTGCCCGCTTTCCTTGACGCCGCCGAACGGGGAGTCACGCACCGAGATGAGATAGCTGTTGATCCCGATCATGCCGGCTTCGATCTGCTCTCCAAGAAGGTTCACGGTTCGGTTGGAGCGCGTAAAGGCGTAGGCGGCCAGGCCGTAGGGCAGCCGGTTGGCCTGTTTGATAACGGCGTCGAAATCCGAGAAGGGGTTTATAATCGCGACGGGTCCGAACGGCTCCTCGTTCATGATGCGCGCTTCATTCGGCGCCTCCGACAGCACCGTTGGTTCCCAGAAGTAGCCGGGACCGGGGATGCGCGAGCCGCCGGCATCGAAATGCGCACCGTGTTTCCGCGCGTCGGTGAGCAGCTCCTCCATCGCGTTCAAGCGCAGGGAGTGCGCGAGCGGCCCCATTTTATTGGCTTCGATGAGGCCGTCGCCGACCGGCCAGTCGCGGGCGCGCGCCGCGAATCCGTCGACGAACTGCTTGTAAATTTTCTCGTGAACGTAATAGCGCGTCGGCGAAACGCACACTTGGCCGGCGTTGCGGAATTTGGCTGCAGCCGATAGATCGAGCACATGCTCCACGTCGACGTCGTCGAACACGATTACGGGCGCGTGTCCACCCAGCTCCATGGTGGTGCGCTTCATTCCATCGGCCGCGAGCTTCATGAGCTGCTTTCCGATTCGCGTCGACCCGGTGAACGAGACCTTGCGAATCACCGGCGATGCCAGAAGATGGGTGGACACTTGCGAAGGCACGCCGAAGACGATCGACATCACGCCTTTCGGCAGTCCGGCATCCATGAGAGCGCGCGCCACTTCGAGCGCCGATGCCGGCGTTTGCTCGGCCGGTTTCATGATGCACGGGCAGCCGGCAGCCAGTGCAGCTCCCAGCTTGCGGCACGGATTGCCGACCGGAAAATTCCACGGTGCGAACGCGGCCACGGGGCCGACCGGCTCTCTCATGACGGTCATCCGCACGCCCGGTGTTCGTTGCGGCAGCACGCGTCCATAAGCCCTTCGACCTTCTTCGGCGTACCATTCCAGAGTATCGGCTGAGATATGTGTCTCCATCCGCGCTTCGTGAATGGTCTTGCCTTCTTCGATGGTCGCGATGCGCGCGATATGCTCGGCGCGTTCATGCATCAGATCCGCCGCGCGCTTCAAAATCTTGCCGCGATCCTGCGGCGACATGCCGCGCCAAACGGGAAAAGCTTTCTCGGCGGCGTCCAGCGCGCGATCCAGATCGGCCTTGGATGCGTGGGGCAGCACGCCGAGACAAACGCCCGAGGCCGGATTCATGACCGGTTCGTGCTCCCGGCCGTCACTCTGGCCGTGCGGGGGCGTCCATTCGCCGCCGATGAGAAGTTTCAGATGTGGATAGTCGTGGGACATTTTATCGCTTGCTCATTATATGGTATAAGCACTAAGGACTATGAAAAAACCGGCGTTCTACGGCTGGAAGCTGCTCGCGGCGTTCTGGTTCATTTATCTCGTCAATCTTGGATTTCCGACCTACGGACAGAGCGTCATCAATGCCTACATGGCCAAGGACCTGCATCTCGATCGCACCATGCTCGGTTTGGCTTTTTCGCTCTACATGCTGATGGTCGGGCTGCCCGGCCCGGCTGTGGCGGCCATCGTCAATCGCATCGGCGTGCGAATGACGCTCCTGATCGGAAGTTGTTCGGCGATGCTGGGCGCGCTCTCGATGGCGCTGTTTGTTCACACCGGCTGGCAAGCGGTGATCTCGTTCGGGATATTGATCGGGTTCGGATCCTGCGCGGGCGGAGCCATCGCCGAGCAACAAGGAATCGCGCAATGGTTTATCCGCAAACGAGCGCTCGCGCTGTCGCTTATGTACAGTGGCGGCGGAATTGGCGGATTCATTCTGCCTCCGGTGCTGAATCGAGTGATCGCGAGCTCGCACGGAAACTGGCGCAACGGATGGTGGATCTTTCTGGTGCTCGGAGCCATCGGAGCGGCTCTGGTGATTTTCATGGTGAAAGAGAAGCCCGCCGACATGGGCCAGTTGCCCGATGGCGGTGCCGAGGCCCCGCTGGCTCCCGGAAAGACGCGCCCCAGAGGCGTATTCGTGACCACCGAAGCGTGGACCTTCAAAGAAGCGATCTTCTCGCGCGCGTTTATCCTGATGCTGCTGTCGTCTATCGGAATTAGCTGCGGCTTTTCGCTGATTCAAGGGCACGGCGTGGTGCATTTGAAAGACCTGGGCCATTCACCGGCGGAGGCCGCGATGGCCATGTCGATTCTCGCGATCTCGACGCTGATTGGTAAGCTGCTCGCGAGTTTTGGCGACCGCATTGAGCCGCGCTACATATGGGCCTTCGCGATGGCGGCGTTCGGATTGGGAACGGTTCTGGTAGTGCATGCGACCAGCGCCGCCGATCTTTATCCATTCCCGATCCTGCTCGGATTTGGATGGGGTGCGACGCTGGTTTCCATGATGGGCGCGCCCATGAATTACTTCGGACTGAAAGCCTATCCCGCGGTGATCGGACTGTGGCTCGCGATTCAGACCACCATCGGATCGGTGGCTCCGTTCGTGGCCGGCTACGTGTTCGATAGATACGGAAGCTATACGCCGGTATTTTATTCCATCGCCGGGTTGTGCTTCGCGGGGTCGTTATTGCTGCTGCTCGCGACGCCGCCGCAGCGAAAAGTAGCGGACGAAGCACCCGCGGCCCACGGCGCTTTGCGGCCGGCCCGAGCCTAGAATATGGACCAATTCAAACCAGGCGACCTTTGCCCCAGATCCGGAATCTACGACGTCGTGCATGATGGCGTCCACCAGGACAAGCACCAAGTGACCATGGTGAAAGGCGAATCCTTCCCGCCGTGCAGGCATTGCGGCGAACATCCGCGATTTACGCTAGCGATCTCGGCCCATCACGCGCCGAATCACGAGCATTTCAAGAAGTAATCATCGGCGCGCGGCGGCCCAAGAGACAAACAAGAATCCAACGCCGACCAGGAACAAGACACGAAACAGCAGGTCGTTGAAAGCGGCCGCTGGCGATCCCAATGACCAAGGACGAACCGACCATCCAGCTTTTTCGAGCAGAGCGATGGCTACAATCACAATGCCGATCAAGTTTAGGAACGGCCGGGCGCCGCCGAAGGCGCGACCGAGCACAAACGCGATGACAAAAACAATAGCGACCAGCAGCGCGGCGATGGCGTAAGCGAAAAGAACTTCGGGCATTTACAATTCCTCCGCGGGAACCCAGTTGCCGTGGACTTGCACGCGCAGGCGGAACGGCACTTTGATGCGCGCGATAGGGCCCTTCTCGATGTGCTCCGCCTCCACGATTGCGACTTCGGAAAGTTGCTGGTCGTGCATGTCGCAGACGAACGCCAGGTAGCCCTCGTGGCCGGGCTTGCCGGACGGAATGTGTATGTGCTCCTGCACGGTGACCGTTGGCCCGAGGCCGAGCGTCGTATATTTTCCGGTTTTCACTTGCATGCGGACGATGGTGTTGAAGCCCGCGCCCACGGGTCCGGCAATGGGTGGCGGCCCGTTCTTCGGGCCATTGTTTGGATCAAAGGTTTGGTAATAACCGATGTCGAAGTCGGACATCTGATCCTTGATCGCGGTGCGCGGCATGTCGCCGCTGGGGCCGATGATGGTCTCTTCCCAGGTGTCGCCGGGCTTGGATAGGTCGAAGGTCCACCGAACGAATCCGATGCGCACCTGATCGGGGCGCAGGTGGATGCCCGAGGCCTCCTGCATGAACGGGAACGGCGGCACTTTGCTCACGCCGAAATACATGTGAACGCGATTGCCTTCGCTATAGGCGTTCATGAAATGGAACGACGATCGCGCGGGACCGCGGAACCAGCGCATGTGCTTCACGTGCGCATCGCGCGGCAGGATGCCGACGAACGATTCCTTGTCCTGCTCGAACACCCAATGGTGCCCGCCGGCTTTCATGCGATTGAGATCGGCGGTGATGGGAAACACCGGAAAAATGACGTGCTCGCGCGTGACCGCGAAGTCGTGCATCAGAGCGACATAGGGCGCTTCGAACCATTCTTCACGCACGAGGTTGCCCTTTTTGTCCGCCACGCAAAACGCCACGTCTTTGGTGACCAGGCCGCCCGCTTCGTAGCCGAAGAAATAGAGATCGCCCGAGTCGGGAGCGAGGCGCGTATGAGCCGTCATGGTCTGGCTTTTCAGCTTGCCGTCGTAATCCCACTCGCCGATGGTTTCGAGCGTGTGAGGATCGAGCTCCATCGCGTGGCTGTCTTCCTTGAGCGCGAGCAATTTACCGGCGTGGAAGATCGGCGTTGTGTTGTTGACGTTGCGCGGCTTGCCTTGGACACTGGGGTCGTCGGTGAAGGGGTTGCGATATTTTCCGTACAGCGAACGGCGCGCGGCGCGCTCGGCTTTCCAACGCTCGGTCTTGATGTAGCGCATCTTGAAATCGACGTGGCCGTTTTCGAAACGGAACAGGCTCACCATGCCGTCGCCGCTGAGGAACGTGTCGTCGCCGAGCATGGGCGAGTATTGCGGATCGGGAATGGAACGATACCAGGAGCCGTTGATCTCCTCAGGCACAGTGCCTTCGGTGACCAAATCGTAAATGTCGCACTCGATGCGGGACGGGGCGTTCCAGCCCGCGAAGTCCATCGTGTTGGGGAAAGGCTTGGCCATTTACGCCTTCTGCGCGAGCTTTTGCGGCGGATCCAGCTTCACTTCCTTGCCCGTGACCGGATGCGGATAGTGGAACGGAAGAACATCGGTGGCCGGCCAAAGCGGGGGCTTGGGCTGTTCGAGCTCATCGGGTCCGGTCGGATTGCCGGGGTAGGTATCGGTGTAGAAGGGCACGTAGTCGGGCTTGGTGAAGGCCCAGCCTTTGTCGAAGTCGGCGTGCCACACCGGGCGATAATTCAGCACCTTCATTTTCCAGATGCCGTTCTCTTTCGCATAAACGTTTTCATAGAGCGAACCTTCCCACCATTGGCGAAGAGGATGCGTCGCGTCGGTGTACTCGTGGTGGCGGCCGGCCTGCATGAACACGCGCAGCCGCGCATAGGCGAGCTTGCCATCAGGCGTGACGTCGATGATGTCCTGCAACATCATGTGATCGAGCAAAAAGCCGGGCAGGGGACCGTTGTGATTATTGGTGAAATTCTTGCGGAAGCGATCGCAGTAGAGACGGCGGGCGCTGGCCTTGCCGCGGAAGATGCCGCCGATGAAATGGACCTCGCAATCGTCGGTGAACAGATCCACCACTTCGTCGTACAGGCACTTGTCGAGATAGTAACCGTACTTGAACTGCAGGTCGCGGACGGCCTGCGTGTCCTGGAGCTTTCCGACCTGGTGGGTGAGTTCTTCGACTTTCTTTTCGAGCGAGCGAATCTGGTCATCCGTGGCCATGAGGGACCTTTCTTGAAGAGAGCGAATTGAATTCGGCCGGGGCCGGTTCATGAACCGTGACCGGCAACGGGAGTTGGACAACCGCCATAGGAATTATAGTAAACCGGGCGGTGGGGAGTGGGTTGTGGGACATTTGAGTGAGCCATTTGGATACTGACGCGCGATAATTGATCCATGCCAATGGTTCCGACCGGTCTGGTCCATCAGACCCACCTTGCCAATGAGATTGCCAAGGCAGTCCGCAAGCTCGGCAAGGACGCCGTTGGTGTCAACTACAGTCTTGGGACGGACTCCACGGGCGAGGCTGCCATCTTCTTTCGCGTGGTTCTCACAGATGCATCCAGCCAAGAGGATAAACTCGCAGAGGTGACGGGTCGCATTGCGACGATCTTCTTCGATGAGATTCATCCCCTGGAAAATTGGGGCTTATTCCCGTATTTCAGTTTCCGCAGCAAATCCGAGCAGGAACAGCGGAATGATCCGGAGTGGGCCTGACCGTGGCATACCATGACGATCTTCTCGAGCAAGCGCTCAGCCTGGTCCATAGGGAACCCAGGAATCCGAAGCAGGCCAGCTTGCGCCGCGCTGTATCAACCGCCCATTACGCTCTCTATCACCTGCTGATAAGCGAAGCAGTCGCGAATTGGAGCCGCGTCCCTCTGAGGGCAGCGCTCGGCCGCGCGTTCGATCACAACCTGATGAAGGGGGCATCCCAGCGGATTCAAGACACGCGGCAGTTCCCATTCACTGGAGAGGATCCTAAGGTTGTTGCCGTTTTGAAAGCCGTGGCCAAGACTTTTGCTCAACTGCAGGAGAAGCGTCACATCGCCGATTATGACAACACGACATTCTGGACCAGAACGGAAGCTCTGGCCGAGGTTAAATCAGCCGAACACGCCTTTGCCGCATGGAAGCCCATTCGCAATGAACAGATCGCTCAGGCGTATTTAGTCTCGCTGATAGTCAGGGAAAGGGATTGATGTCATGATCGAGCGGCGCTCCTCAAGAACTCACTCAGTCCGCGAATGTCGGAAGGGCTGGCGTCGCCGATGATGAAGTACCTGAGACCTCCTTCGGTCCAGGTCTCGCTGCTAAAGGCCAGCTTCCTACTGAGCGACGATCCCGAATTCAGCCGGCTCAGCTCGGCGCGGTTTTGGAATATGAAGGCCGAAATTCGATGTTTTCCGACCTCAAACAGCAATTGCGCGCCGGGGTTCTGCTGGAAATAGGTGAGGCGCCCGCCGAGAAGCTGGAACGGAGAGCCCTGCAACTCCGGCAGGTTGAAAGAAAACGGGAGTTTGCCTTGGAACCAAGGTTTCACCGTATGCCGGTCGGTGGACACTACGTCAACTGGATTAGCGCTGGCCAGAGTGGCAACATGCAGGTCCGCGAGTTCGTCCAGGGCCTGCTCACTACGCGAGTGTTGCAGCCAGACGCCCACGGAGATCAGCATCAACGCGAGCGCGGCCGCTGCGGCGAAGGCCGGCGCCCATCGCACCATCCATGGCCGAGGCTTCGGAGCGCTCATGCTCTGTTCGATCTTCATGCGAAACTCGGGACTGGGAGAAAAGCGGTGCCCGACGGCCTGAGTCACTCGCTTCAATTGAAGACGGCTAAGTGCTTCGGGGGCGCAGGACGGACACGAGCGCAGATGCGCCTCCATTTCCGTTAACTCGTCATCGGGAAGCTCGGAATCCAAATAACGGTCGAGTTTCGCGCTCCAGGGGCAAGTCATTTTTGGGGAGCTCCTCGGGCTTGGGACGCTCCTCGCACTTGCGTCTCAAGCAATTCACGCATCGATTTCCTGGCGCGCGACAGCCGGGACATTACCGTACCGATTGGGATTCCGATGGTTTCAGCGATCTCCTGGTAGCTCATCTCTTCCATATCGCACAACAGGATGACCTCTCGGAAGTGCACCGGCAATCGTTCGAGGGCATCCTGCACGGCCTGCTGGTCCGCCCGGGCAAGCAACACTGACTCCGGCGTATCGGGCGTTACCGGCAGCGCCGCTGGGTTTTCTTCAAGGTCCAGCGGCTCGGTCATCTTCACACTCAATCCGGTGCGCGAGGTCAGAAACGTGTTCCGCAAAATGCGGTACATCCAGGCTCGAAAATTGGTGCCCTGCTGGAATGAGGCGAAGCCCTTGAGTGCCTTCAGGTAGGTCTCCTGCACGAGGTCCTCCGCCTCTTCCCGGTTCTGTGTAAGCCAATGCGCGAAGTTGTAAAGCGAGGCGAACAGGGGCATCGCCTGTGTTTCGAAGGACTCGGCATTGGTGCGCCGATCTGTCACACCTCATGGTAGACCGGATGATCAGGCGGCCTCACGAATCGACCCATGTACCTGACTTAGCTCCCTCGGTTCCTTCTTCCGAAGTAGAAGTGCATCGAGGGACCATTGTCCCGAGCCGTTGATCAACAGGAAAATGGTCGTCAACAGTTGAGCATACTCGGATCGAACCTCGTGCAAAACCGCCCATAATCCGAACTGCGGCGGTGACGGCGGCAAGGGCAATGGCGATGTTCCGAGATACAACGCGATTTTCGTCGAAAGTATGGCCACGATCATCTCGATGATGAACGGAACTGCAATCAGGCGCGTCATGAGTCCTGTAAGCAACAAGAGGCCGCCGATGATCTCAAGGCCGCCGATAAAGTTGGCTGTGAAGTGAGGAAACGGCATGCCCAACTTCGTGAAGCGCCCGATTCCCTGATTGGTGTACGCAAACTTCAAGATCCCCTCCCACAAGAACACTCCTCCCGCCATCATTCTCAGGAGAAGCATGGAGGTTGGACCCTCCGTGGGCGGATGAACAAGCCACGTCAAGATGTTTTTCATTTCTGGTTCTTCCTTTCATTTAGATCATGAGCGGCTTCCCGCTCGTTCAGCGTTGATAACCGAGCGGTAGAGCTTTTATTCCCGGTGACGGAGGAAAAGATTTGAGGCCGCTCGGTCACGCGCGCGATTCAGAAGAAACAGGATATTCATTGGCGGCACCCTAATGATCTGGGCTACAATGCTCGATCAGAGAGCGCGCGTTCGTCACGCTTATATGTCCACCTCCATTCAGCCTCAAGCGAAGCAAGCGTCATCCGGATCAGCCGGTGACGCGATCGATCAGCTTTGCATCAACACCATCCGCACGCTGTCGATGGACGCGGTTCAGCAAGCCAATTCGGGGCATCCTGGCACGCCGATGGCGATGGCGCCGGTGGTCTACACACTGTGGCAGCAGTTCCTGCGTTTCGATCCGGACGATCCCATCTGGCCAAACCGCGACCGCTTCGTGCTGTCGGCCGGGCATGCGTCGATGCTGCTGTACTCGATGCTGCACCTGAGCCAGGTGAAGGCGGTGGATCCCGATTACGAAACGCTCGGAAAGCTGAGCGTCACCCTGGATGACATCAAGAATTTCCGCCATCCGGAGTACCGCTGGACGTCAGGCATCGAGACCACCACCGGTCCGCTGGGACAAGGCGTCGCCACTAGCGTGGGAATGGCACTGGCGGCGCGCTGGATGGCGACGTATTTTAATCGCCCGGATTTCGAGATGGTGAATTACAACGTCTACGCGCTGGCGGGCGACGGTTGCATGATGGAAGGCGTCAGCGGCGAAGCAGCGTCGATGGCGGGACACCTGAAGCTCTCGAACCTGTGTTGGATCTACGACAACAATCACATCACCATCGAAGGCAATACGTCGCTGGCTTTTAGCGAAGACGTCGCCACGCGGTTCCTTGGTTACGGTTGGAACGTTTTGCGCGTGGGCGACGCCAACGATCAAGAGATGCTCGCGCGGGCCTTCCGCACGTTCCTAGGGACTGAAGACCGGCCGACGCTGATCGTCGTCGACAGCCACATCGCGTATGGCGCGCCGCATAAACAGGACACCAGCGCGGCGCACGGCGAGCCGCTGGGAGAAGAAGAGATCCGGCTGACGAAGCGCAATTACGGATGGCCCGAGGACGCGAAGTTTCTGGTTCCCGACGGCGTCTACGATCGCTTCAAGGAACAGCTCGGCCAGCGCGGGCACGGTGCACGCGAGGCTTGGAGCCGCAAGTTCGCGGAGTATGGCAAGCAGTTTCCGGAACTCGCCAGCCATCTGGACAAAATCCAAAAACGCGATCTGCCGCAAGGTTGGGACGCGGGCATTCCGGCGTTCCCAGCCGATCCCAAGGGCATGGCGGGACGCGATGCGTCCGCCAAAGTGGAAAACATCATCGCGCAGCACCTGCCTTGGCTGATCGGAGGCGCGGCCGATCTCGCGCCGTCCACCAAGACGCGGCTCACGTTCGAGGGCGCGGGCGACCTGGAAGCCAACAACTACGGCGGCCGCAATCTTCACTTCGGCATTCGCGAGCACGCCATGGGATCCATCCTGAATGGCCTGTCGCTTTCAAAACTCCGGCCTTTCGGCTCGGGCTTCCTGATCTTCAGCGATTACATGCGGGCGCCGATCCGGCTGAGCGCGCTGATGGAGATCCCGGTAATCTATATCTTCACGCACGATTCCATCGGCGTCGGCGAAGACGGCCCCACGCACCAACCGGTGGAACAACTGATCTCGCTGCGCGCGATTCCAGGCTTGATCGTGATGCGCCCGGGCGACGCCAATGAGGTGGCTGAAGCCTGGCGCGTGATCGTGCAATTGCGTCACGAGCCGGTGTGCTTGATCCTTTCGAGGCAAAACATGCCGACACTTGACCGCGCGAAATACTCGCCGGCGTCGGGCGTCGCAAGAGGCGCTTATGTTCTTGCCGATGCGCCTGGCGGCAAACCGGATGTGATCCTGATCGGGACCGGCAGCGAAGTTTCGCTGTGCGTGGACGCGTACGAAAAACTGACGCAGGAGGGAATAAAAGCGCGCGTCGTCAGCATGCCATCCTGGGAGCTGTTCGAACAGCAATCCTACATTTATCAGAACAACGTGCTGCCCGTGGCGCTTCGCGCGCGCGTGTCGGTGGAGCAGGCGTCGGTGTTCGGATGGGATCGCTATGCGCGCCGGCGGATCGGCATGCATACCTTCGGCGCCTCCGCGCCGCTCAAGGAACTGCAAAAGAAATTCGGCTTCACCCCTGACGCTGTAGTTGCCGCCGCCAAGGAAGAGCTGTTTAAGGCGCGATAGGCCACAATAAGAACAGGGTTCACGAGCCCGGAAGGATAAACCATGGCCACCATTACAACTACGACGACCACGACGACCAGCACCAACCCCTTGCGCGAACTGAGCAAGTTCGGACAGTCCGCCTGGCTGGATTATATCCGGCGCAATCTCATTACCAGCGGCGAGTTGAAGGGCCTGGTGGATCACGACGGCTTGGGAGGCGTGACATCCAACCCGGCGATCTTCGAAAAGGCTATTACTGGGAGCAGCGATTACGCGGAAGCGCTGGTGGAGCTGCAAAAGCGCAAGGACCTGGATGCGATGGGCATCTACGAAGTGATCGCGATCAGGGACATTCAGGACGCCGCCGATATCCTGCGTCCGGTGTACGACAGAACAGAAATGCGCGATGGCTATGTGAGCCTGGAGGTTTCTCCATTTCTCGCGCGCGACACCGCGGGCACCATCAAGGACGCCCGCCGTTTGTGGAAAGCCGTGAACCGTCCGAATCTGCTGGTGAAGATACCAGCGACGGTCGAAGGGATTCCGGCCATCGAACAAATGATCAGCGAAGGCATCAATGTCAACGTGACGCTGCTGTTTGCGCTGGAGATGTACGAGAAGGTGGCGTTTGCGTATATTGCCGGACTGAAGAAGTACGCGGCCGGGGGCGGCGATCCGAGCCACGTATCCAGCGTCGCTAGCTTTTTCATCAGCCGCATCGACAGCATGGTGGACGCGATGGTGAAGGCTCGGCTCAAAACCAGCACCGATCCGAAGGAGCAGGCGATGCTGCACAGCCTGCCGGGCAAAGTTGCGATCGCCAATGCCAAGCTGACCTATCGCCGCTACAAGCAGATTTTTTCGGGTTCCGATTGGGCCGCGCTGGCGAAGAAGGGCGCGCAGACGCAGCGCGTGCTGTGGGCCAGCACCAGCACCAAGGATCCGACTTATTCCGATGTCCTATACGTCGAAGAGCTAATCGGTCCGGACACGGTCAACACCATGCCGCCGCAGACGCTGGAGGCTTTCCGCGATCACGGCAAACCGAAAGCGAGTCTCGAGAGCGGCCTCGATGCCGCGCAGGAGACCATGGACACGCTCGGCGCCGTTGGGATTTCGATGAAGAAGGTCACCGACGATCTGGTGACGCAGGCCGTGAAGCTGTTCGCGGAACCGTTCGACAAGCTGCTGAACGCGGTGGACGCCAAATGCAAATTCGCGTCGCAAGCGGAGGTGGACGCGCAAACCTATACGCTGCCCGAGAACATCGGCGCGCAACTTGCGGAAGCCATGGACGATTGGAAAATGGCTGGAAAGGTCCGGCGGCTGTGGGCGCGCGATGCATCGCTGTGGACGGGCACGGATGAAAATACCTGGCTCGGCTGGCTCAGCGTGACCGAAGATCAGTTGGCGCACAAACAGCATCTGGAGGACGTCGCGAAGGACGTGAAAGCGGCGGGCTTCAAGTATGCGCTGCTGCTGGGCATGGGCGGATCCAGCTTGTGTCCCGAGGTTTTCGACAAGACTTTCGGAAAGATCGACGGCTTCCCGCAGTTGTTCGTGCTGGACTCCACCGATCCGGCGCAGGTGAAGGCCTTGGAGAGTAAGGTGGACCTGGCGAACACGGTTTTCATCGTATCGAGCAAGTCGGGCACGACGCTGGAACCGAACATCTTCAAGCAGTATTTCTTCCAGCGCGTGGAACAGACGCTGGGCGCGGGCAAGGCGGGCAGCCGCTTCATCGCCATCACCGATCCGGGCTCGAAGTTCGAGCAGGTGGCGCAGGCGGATGGCTTCCGCCACATCTTTCACGGCATTCCGAGCATCGGCGGGCGCTACTCGGCGCTGTCGGATTTCGGCATGGTGCCGGCTTCGGTGATGGGAATCGACGCGCTGCGGTATCTGGATCGCGCGGATGTGATGGCGATCGCGTGTTCTTCGTGCCTGCCGGTGGACAAGAACCCGGGGGTACAGCTCGGTTTGGTGCTCGGCGTAGCGGCCAAGAACGGCCGCGATAAGGTGACGCTGATCACGTCGCCTGGCATTTGGGATTTCGGCGCGTGGCTGGAACAGTTGCTGGCGGAGTCCACGGGCAAGGAGGGCAAGGGACTGATCCCGGTGGATCGCGAAGCGCTGGGCGCGCCGGAGGTGTATGGCAACGATCGCGTGTTCGCCTATATTCGCCTGGAAAACGGCGCTGATCCTGCGCAGGATAAGGCTGTGGACGCGCTGGCGAAGGCAGGGCATCCGGTGGTGCGCATCGCGCTGTCGGACATCTACAACCTTGGGCAAGAGATGTTCCGCTGGGAAATCGCGACGGCGGTAGCGGGCTCGATGATCGGCATCAACGCCTTCAACCAGCCCGACGTTGAGGCGAGCAAAATTGAGACGCGCAAGCTGACAACGGAATACGAAAAGAGCGGGGCTCTTCCGCCGGAGTCGCCCATACTTTCGGAGAACGGCATCGATCTGTTTACCGACGGGGTGAACGCCGCAGCGCTGGCCACGGCCGCGGGCACGGACAAAACGCTGCTGGGTTATTTGCGCGCGCACCTGAATCGGTTGAAAGCGGGCGACTACTTCGCGCTACTGGGCTATGTGGAAATGAACGACGCACACGAGAAGACGCTGCATGGCATCCGCATCGGCGTGCGCGACAAAAAGCGCGTCGCCACCTGCTTGGGATTTGGCCCGCGTTTCCTGCACTCGACAGGCCAGGCTTACAAGGGCGGGCCGAACAGCGGCGTGTTCCTTCAAGTGACCTGCGACGACAAGGTCGATCTTGCGGTGCCCGGGCAGAAATTCACGTTCGGCATAGTGAAGGCCGCGCAGGCTCGCGGCGATTTTCAGGTTCTGGCCGATCGCAAACGGCGGGCGTTGCGGGTCCATCTGCACGACGTGGAAAGTGGCTTGGCGGCTCTTCAGGCCGCGATCGCGAAAGCTCTGTGAACACGCGCGCGGCTCAGAAAGGTGAAGAATGCAGCTGGCAGACGACGTCGTAGCTAAAGGAAATAGTCATGGAGCCGGACGGCCCGGCGATCCGTGCGTGATGGTGATCTTTGGTGCGTCGGGCGACTTGACCAAGCGCAAACTCATTCCGGCGCTCTACAATCTGGCCAAGGACAATCTACTCTCCAAGGAGTTCGCGCTGGTGGGAATCGCGCGCAACGAGCTGACCAGCGAACAGTTCCGCGACGAGATCGGCAAGGAGATCGGCGAGTTCGCCACCACCACGGTTGACCCGGATCTGTGGCATTGGTTTTCGCAGCGCATTTACTATCATTCGGGCGACTTCGCCGATGCCGCTGCCTACCAGGGCCTGGGCGAGCTGCTGGCGCAAATCGACAAAGAGCACGGCACGCGCGGCAACTACTTTTATTATCTGGCGACGGCGCCGAGCTTTTTCGGACCGATCATCACTCAGTTGGGCAAGGCTGATTTGGTGAAAGAGGAGCATGGCTGGCGCCGCGTCATTATCGAAAAACCGTTCGGCCACGATTACGAATCCGCCGTCGCGCTGAACAAAGAAATCCGGCAGGTCCTGAACGAGAAGCAGATCTATCGGATCGATCATTACTTGGGCAAGGAGACGGTCCAAAACATTTTGGTGTTCCGCTTCGCCAACGGTATCTTCGAGCCGATCTGGAACCGGCGCTATATCGATCACATTCAGATTACGGTGGCTGAGACGGTGGGCGTGGAGCAGCGCGGCGGGTACTACGAAAAAGCCGGTACATTGCGCGACATGGTGCCCAATCACATCTTCCAGCTCATCTCGCTGACCGCGATGGAGCCGCCGGTTTCCTTCGATGCCGACGTGGTTCGCGACGAGCAGGCCAAGATCCTGAAGGCGCTCTCGCCGATGACGGACGAAGAGGTGCTTACGCGCACGGTACGCGGCCAATATGGCGAGGGCATGGAAGGCGACAACAGAGTTCAGGGGTATCGGGCCGAGCCGTACGTGGCGCCGGAATCGCGCACGGAAACCTTCGTCGCGATGAAGCTGTTCATCGACAACTGGCGTTGGGCGGACGTGCCGTTCTATCTTCGTACCGGAAAGCGCCTGCCGCAACGCGCCACCAAGATCGTGATTCAGTTCAAGCGCGCGCCCTTCGTACTGTTCCGCAAAACCGCCGTCGATCAGTTGGAGCCGAACCGGCTCATTTTGCACTTGCAGCCAGATGAAGGCATTTCGCTCAGCTTCAGCGCCAAGGTTCCCGGTCCCGTGGTGCAGATCGGCGACGTGGACATGAACTTCAACTACACCGACTACTTCAACGCCACGCCGCAAACCGGTTATGAGCGTTTGTTGTACGACTGCATGCTGGGTGACGCCACGCTGTTCCAACGGTCGGACATGGTGGAGACCGCCTGGCACGTGGTGGCGCCCATTTTGGACGTATGGGAGGCGCTGCCGCCGCGACGGTTTCCCAATTACGCCGCGGGAACCTGGGGACCGCATGAAGCCGACGAGCTGCTCGCGAAGGATCATCGCCACTGGAGCAATGAACAATGATCCTGGCCGGCGATATCGGCGGGACCAACACTCGTCTCGCGTTTTTTGAAGGAACGCCCGATCGCCTGCGCGCAGTCCAGGTAGAGATCTTTCCCAGCGCCCATTTTGCCGGGCCAGTGGAAATCGTTCGCAAGTTTCTCGAGACTCACAAGCAGCCCGTGGAGGCCGCCTGTTTCGGATTGCCGGGCGCCGTGGTGAACGGCCGCGTGGAAACAACGAACCTGCCGTGGGTGGTGGACTCGGGGCACATGACCGCCGAGCTGGGTCTCGCGCACGTGCAACTCATCAACGATCTGTATGCCAATGCGCACGGGATCGCACTGCTGGCCGAGTCGGATTTTGTGGTGCTCAATCCGGGTATTCCGAATGCGTCCGGGAATCGGGCGTTGATTTCCGCGGGCACTGGTCTAGGCGAAGCCGGTCTGTACGCCGACGCGCAGGGTGTTTACCATCCATTCCCGTCCGAAGGCGGCCACACGGATTTTGCGCCGCGGAACGATCTGGAAATGGAGCTGCTTCGCTATTTGCTGGGCCGCTTCGAACACGTGAGCTACGAGCGTGTGCTCTCGGGGCCGGGACTCCACAACCTTTATCTATTCCTGCGCGACACCGGGCGCGGCGAAGAGCCAACCTGGCTAGCGGAGCAGATCGTGCAGGGCGACCCGCCGGCCGCAATCTCAAAATCGGCGCTGGAAGGCACGTCCGAGATTTGCGTCCAGGCGCTGGACATGTTCGTTTCTCTGTATGGCGCGGAGGCGGGCAACCTGGCTTTGAAAATGCTGGCCACCGGCGGCGCATATGTGGGCGGCGGTATCGCGCCTAAGATTATCCGCAAGCTGAGCAGCACGGTTTTCATGAAGTCGTTCACGGCGAAAGGGCGGATCGGCGGGGTGCTGAAGGAAATCCCGGTGCGCGTGATCACCAACGACAAAACGGCGCTGTTGGGCGCGGGACGAGTGGCGGCGCTGTCGTTAGCGAAAGCGCCAGAGGCCGGCACTCCAGTTTGAATCGCGAAATGTCAGCCACTTTGTCTCGAAACCCCGAAGCAGCCGGTCTCTCGCCCCAGCGCCTGAGTCGCATCCGCACCAAGATGGAGAAACACATCGACGCCGGCCGCATGGCGGGAGGCCTCGGTCTCATCATGCGCCGGGGCCAGGTCGGATATTTCGAAACCTGGGGAATGGGCGACACCGAGGCCGGCGCGCCCATGCGCGAAGACGCCATCTTCCGCATCTTTTCCATGACCAAGGCGGTCACCGGCGTGGCCGCCATGATGCTCTTCGAAGAAGGCGCGTTCGCTCTCGCCGATCCCATCTCCAACTTCATGCCGGAGTTCCGCGACATGCGTGTTGCGGTGGAATCACCGGACCCAGCCACCAGCAAGATGGTGCTCACCGGCACCGTGCCGGCCGCTCGGCCAATCAGCGTGCTCGACCTGATGCGCCATACCGCTGGGTTCAACTACACCGGACCGCACGACGAGAAGGGCGACCTGGTCTATCCTCAGCGCGGCATTCAGCCGGTCCCGGGCGGCTTCACCTCCGCGGAGTTCGTGAAGCGCCTGGCCGGCATCCCGTTGGTGCGCGAACCCGGAACCGCGTGGGACTACGGCTTGGGAACGGACGTGCTCGGCCGGCTCGTGGAAGTCATCTCCGGACAGACACTCTCCGAGTTCTTTGCTCAGCGCATTTTCCAACCGCTCCGGATGTTGGATACCGCCTTCCACGTCCACGAAGAGAAATGGGACCGGCTCGTACCGATCTATTCGCCAACGCCGGCAGGCACGATCCAGCGGATGACCGGTCCGTTCCAGGACGGCTTTCGCCACCCGCCCGAGATGTGTGCCGGCGGCGCCGGTCTCACGTCAACCGCGTTCGACTATCTCCGCTTCGTGCGCATGCTGCTGAAGGGCGGCGAACTGGATGGTGAGCGTCTGTTGAGCCCTCTCACCGTGGAACTGATGCGCTCGGACGTGCTGGGCGATTTACCGGCGGTTAGCCCATTGCTGGCGGCAGGCCACGGCTTCGGACTGACGTTCGCCATCAGCAAGGGTCCGAGCCGAACCGCCACGCTTCCTCCCGCGGGCCAGTACCGATGGGGCGGCGCAGCCGGCACCGCGTTCTGGATCGACCCGAGCCAGGACATGGCCGGCATATTCATGATCCAGACTTTGCTCGATCTGGCCAAACGGGGCGAGTTCATGCAACTGGCGTATCAATCGATCATCGACTGAACGGCACGATTCCGAACACGATTAGAACTCCACTTTCACGCTGAGCTGGATCTGGCGCGGCGTCTCGTTCAACGGACTCACGGCGGGAAAACCGGAGGCGTATCCTTGCCTGCCGTAAGTTGCGACACCGAATGTTGGGTCGTTCAACTGAGCATCGGGATTGCCTAGATTGGCGTGATTGAGAATGTTGTAGGCGTCGGCGCGGACGCGCAGGCGGCCCGATTCGCCCAGCCATGGCAGATGAAACGCGCGCGCCAGCGAAAGATCCAAGCTGTAAAAGCCAGGGCCGGTGAGCGCATTGCGGCCGAGGTTTCCCAGTGTGCCGCCCGCAGCCGGCCCGAACGCCGCAGGATTCAATAATTGCACGCCGCCCGCAATGGGCGCGGGATTCGCGAACACTGCCTGGGCCGGATTCAGAAGGTCCGCGCGATTGTTCATAAGACTCCCGGTGGACGGACCGTACACGGTGTAGGGCAGCCCCGAGCGGAAGGCCGCCAGTCCGGCGATGGTCCAGTCTCGCAGCACAATGCCGGGCTTCGACGCCGCGAACAGCGACGGCAAATTCCAATACGAGAACAGCACCAGATTTTGGCGCTGGTCGAAATCTGAATTGCCGCGATCCGAGTTGGGATTGAATTGTTCGGAGAACGTCGAGCGCTGGCCGGATGTCTCACCGGTCTGAATGCTGGTGAACGTCAAATTGAAAAAGTCCCCGACCAGCGGATCGCTTTGGTTGTCGATGGAATGGCTCCAGGTGTAGGAGCCTTGCAGCATGCCGCGATTTGTGCGGTAGCGCGCGATGGCGGTCAGCGCGTTGTAGTCCGAGAAGCCCTGGTTGGCCCGATAGGCGATGTCCGGCAGATCGTTGTTATAGCGGCCGGTCCCGGTCAACCCGGTCCCGCTCGAAGTGGAAAAGTCGCGATTGATGACGTCGGTGGTGACCAGCGAGCGCCCATAAGTTCCCAGGCCATTGACCTCCAGCGTCAGGTTTTCGGTGATCCTTTGCTGTACGCCGGCGAAATAGGTCTTCACCCGGCCATTGCGCAGGTTGGCATCGATCAGGGTCAAGTCGGGGAATGTACTGGCCAGCGTCTGACTACCTTGAAACGTCGCGAGAACGCTGGACACCGGCGCCAGGAAATTCACCGGCCCAGACAAAGGAAGCGTCGGCAGAATGATGTTGTTGTCGCGAACGTTCTCCCACAGGTTGTCGAAAGGCGGGTCGTAAAAGGTGCCGAACGCGCCTCGGAGCAGCGTGCGGCCGGTGCCAAACAAATCGTACGCCGCACCCGTTCTCACTTCAAAATCGTTGCTCGAGCGGAACAATTGCTGGTCGCCGGAGCTGCTTGGCTGCACGAGTGACGCGCCCACTAGCTCTTGCGCCAATCCTACGCCGGATCCAAGCTGAACGAGAGCATCCTTGGCCGGGCCGGTGTTGTGCGGTCCGCCGTAAAACTCGTACCGGACGCCGTAGTTCACCGTGAGCCGCTGAGTCAGCTTGTAGGTGTCCTGAGCGAATAAGTAGTCCTGTCCGTATTTGTAACTCCGGTTGAAATTGGGCTGCTGAATTGAAGGCAACGCCGTGCGGTCAATCGCGGCTTCAAAATCGCTGGCGTTCCCGTTAGCGAATTGGAGAATGTTCGAAAACAAATACTGGCCGTCGGCGCCGGCGGTGAGATATCCACTTGAACTGCGCAGCAGCACGCCGCCGCCAACCGTGATGAGGTGCTGGCCGTGCGTCCAAATCACGTTATCCAGCGCTTCCCAACTGTTGTTGACGTTCTTGTACGCGTAGAACGCCGGGCTGCCCGGCAAAGTGACGCCCGATTGCTCAACTCCATTCACGATGTATTGATCTTCCGTGGTCAGCGTGGGGATCTCAGGATGCGGCCGGTTCCATCCCAAATCGTCGGTGCTGAAGCTGAGCCGCGCTTCGTTCGTCAGATTCGCCAGGAACGTGTGTATATAGCTCACCCCGGCGGCCACGGTGTTTTCATTGAGCGGCGAGATGAAGGCTTTATACGGAGTCCAGATGAAATCCGGCTCGCCCATCAGATTAATCAGCACGCGACCCATCACTCGATCCTTGCCATCCGGCGTGTTGTAATCCAGGCGTTCAATCGCCAGCGTGCGATTCACCGCCACGGGCGGCGACAGTGTTTCCTCGACCGTGGGGGCCTGGATGTTTGAGGTAACCGGGGAGGGAAACTCGGTGAGCAATTGCCTGGCCGGCGAGTTTGGCGCTGGAAAATTGTTGAGGAAGTACGGCGTGGGTAGCAGGAACGTGTAGGGATCCCCTTCGCCACGGCTGCGGAAGTACTCATATGCGCTCGAGAAAAACAGGCGATTCTTCAGGATGGGCCCGCCCACGACGAATCCAGGCTGAAGTTCTTTGTCGATGGGCCGCGGCGCGCCAATCAAGTTCTGTTGAAAAACATTGGCGTCCAGCGCCTCGTTCTTCAGATAGAAGTACGCCACGCCGTGAAACTGCTCGCTACCGGATCGCGTGATTGCATTCGCCAGGAAGCCGGATGTCCGTCCGTACTCGGCCGAAAAGTTGTTGGTCGAGATGCGATATTCCTGAATCGCTTCCGGCGCCACCGTCACCAGCGGTCCAGTGATCAGATAGTTGTTGTTCGAGAGGCCATCCAGCAAGAAGTTGGACGACGAGGGACGCTGGCCGTCCACTGAAATGCCGAGTCCGCGGCCGGTAGCCGAATCCGAGGTCACGCCGGGTTGGGTAACCAACAACGTGTAGACGTCGCGGCCCTGCAGCGGAAGATTCTCGATCTCGCCGGAGTCTATCACCTCCGACACGGTGGACTCGAGCGGCTCGCTGCGGCCCTTCTGCGCTTCAAACGATCCTGATTTGCTGGGGTCGACATCGGGACCATAAAACGTAACGATGGTCTTTTGTCCCGGGAGAAAGACGCTCTTGTATTGGCCGGATTCCCAAACGTCGCTGAGCGGACGCAAACGGAAATCGAGCTCGATGCGCGCCGCCACGGTCAGCTCCAACTCCTGCACCTCCTGCGATTGATAGGCAGGGGCAGTTACTCGGATCTGGTATGTGCCGGGCGAAAGCAGCGGCAAGTAATAGTAACCGGATGCGTCGCTCGAGGTCGCGCCGGCGAGATTGCTGGTGGCGCTGGAATAGAACACACTGGCGGCGATCACGGGCCGGCCGGTCACGGAATCGGCCAAGTGGCCTGAAATGAGCCCCTGCGTGGTCTGGGAGATGACGGCGGCGGTGCAGAGAAGAAACAGCAGGAGGGCGCGAAATGAGGGATTGTTATGCACCACTCTAAAGCGCGATGGCCGGACTGTCGTAGTAAGATGCAGGTTAACATGAAGAAGAAGTGGAGGCACTGGGCCCTCTGCGCCGTTCTTGCAGCCGGAAGCGCGCTGGGTGCGTCGCTGCTGAGTGATGTCCGCTTTTTCCAAATTCTCAACCTCAAGGCCTATGACGCGCATTTTGTGGTGCGTGATTTCCTAGGCCGGCGGCCGGCCATTTCTAACATCGTCCTTCTACTGGCGGACCAGAAGACCCTGGACACATTTCCGGAGCTTCGGCTCTTCTGGCACCAGCATTACACCAACGTGATTCGCGCAGCCGGGCAAGCTGGCGCTAAGGTGATCGGCCTAGATCTGGACTTCGGCATCCCGGTGGATAAGTACGAACCGGACTTCGATCGATTACTCGGCGAGGCTGTCAGCACGTCGCCCGTGCCCGTGGTGTGCGCCTATGCGACCGCTATCCACACCAATCCGGAAGCGCAGCGGATTCCCATCAATATGCTGTCGGCCGCGCTCGGCTTGGCTGGGTTTGCAAACGTCACCGTCGATTCCGACGATTTCGTGCGCCGGCAGGAGCTGATCGAGGCGCCAGCGCGGAACCCAAGCGGACATCCAGACGACACGGCTCCCGCACACTCCTTCGCGCTACGAGTGGCCGAGAAGTTCGCCGGGAGCGATGCTGAGTTCCAGCAGGGCAAATTGGTCTTTCAGGACCACGTCATTCCTATCGCCGAGGATCGGACCATCGCCATCAATTACGCCGGGCCGCCGGACACGTTTCCCAGCGTATCCCTGGCCGATTTCGAAGCGGCCGCGAAGGCGGGAAATCTGGATCAATTGCGGAAATGGGTGGACGGAAAAATCGTGCTGGTGGGGACCGACTCTCTCGACGATCGCCGCGCGACGCCGTTTTTCACCCTGTTCAGTGGAACCAAGTGGCTCACTCCTGGCGTCGAGATCCATGCCAACACGGTGCGCACGCTGCTCACCCGAAGCTATCTTGTTCCCGCGCCGCAGTGGGTGCTGGTGCTGGCGCTGCTACTGGCCACCGGAGTCACCGTGTGGATCACGACCTCGTTGGCCGCGGGCCGTGCGGTCGCGTTCATGTTGCTCGAAATCGCCGGAATCCTGGTGGCAACTCACTTGTTGTTCGAAGGTGACATCCTGTTGTCGACGTCGGAGATTCTGCTCGCGACCTGCATTTGTCTGGTCGCTTCCGTCGTCTACCGTTTCGCCACCGAGCAAACGCGCGGCAATCTCTTTCACCGCGCCGTGTCGCTCTTCGTCGGCAAACAACTGGCCACATCGCTCGATGAGTCTGAGGCAATCGCCCTATCGGGCAAGCGAATGGAAGTGACGATCCTATTTACTGACATCCGGGGCTTCACGGCGTTCACTGAACAAGTTTCCGAAGAGCAAGGTCCGGAAGTGGTGGTCCAATTGTTGAACGAATACATGGCCATGATGGTGGGGATCATCGTGGTGTATCGCGGGAACGTCAACAAATTCATTGGCGACGGTATTCTGGCGGTATTCTCGGATGAGGATGAAGGCGCCGCACCCGGCGATCATGCGCTGCGGGCGGTGCGTTGCGCCACGCGGATGGTGACAGCTCCCAGCCGGTTTGAAACCGGCGCTGGAATCCACACGGGGCAGGCGGTTGTAGGGAACGTTGGATCGGCCGATAAAATGGAATTTACCGTCCTGGGAGATACCGTCAACCTTGCGTCCCGGCTCGAGAGCCTGAACAAGGAGCACCACACGAAATTATTGATGACAGATGTTACCAAGAGCAAGCTGGGAAGCCAGGTGGAGACGCTGCACTTAGGACAAGCGCCGGTGCGGGGCAAGGCGTTGCCGATCGACTTGTATACGGTGGCATCGCTGGTGGTGAAGGCCGCGGTCAATGCGTAGGGGACCGCTTGTTCGCGCGCGGGGCTCGGTAGCAATTCTTTTCTTGTGTGCGAGCGTGGCCTTCGCCGATACCAAAGAGGAGCCGGTTGGCCTGGTTCTTTCCGCTACAGGAAGCAAGCTGCTGCGCGCCGACACCGAGACGCCGCTGGCGGCCCGGCCGGGAGATCTGCTGTTTTCCGGTGACGGATTGAGAGCCGAAACCGGTCCTGCGTCTTTCCTGTTCTGCCCCGCGAAGTCGCTCGATACGCTGTTGCCATCCGGAGAAGTCCGCTTGGATGCCAAGGCGCCCAAGGTGAAAGCCGGCAAAATTTCCGAGCAACCGGCGCGCGCCTGCACCCTGCCGCAAACTTTACGAGTGGCCGCCGCCAGCCAGCAGCATTACGGCGTCAGCATGACGCGCGGGCTGAACCAGACGGAAGTTCCGCCCACGCCGCACGACAAGTTGGCCGCCGATGTTCAAGCGGAGTTGGCTCCCTACGAGGCCGCGCTGGCAGCGAATCCGAAGGATCAGGCGGCGCTGGTGACCGAAGCTACGATCTTCGAGAATCACAAGCTCAGCGCCAATGCGCTCGAGATGTACTACAAACTGCGCGAGCAGTGGCCGGACGCGGTGTGGATCAAGAGCAAGATCTTCGAGCTCGAACAAACGCTGGCGGATCAGACGGCCGCGGCATCGGCTGCGACCCAAACTGGCGGCCAAACATATGCGCTGCTGGTCGGTATCTCGAAATACGCGAAGCCTGAACTAGCGCTGCAGTTCGCCGATGCGGACGCCAGCGTGTTTGGCAAATTGCTGGAGAGCCCGCGCGGCGGCAGCGTCCCCAGCAACAACGTTCTGCTGTTAACCGATGAAAAAGCCACCACCGCAGCGGTCCGCAACGGCTTTCAGGATTTTCTGAAACGCCGCGCCGGCCCCAACGATACCGTCGTGATCGTGATCGCGGGGCATGGCACGGTGGAAGTGCCGGGCAGCAAGAATGCATTTATCCTCACGTACGACTCGGACCCGCAAGACTTGACGAGTACGGCGCTGGCGGTGGGCGAGCTGCAAACGCTGTTTGAAGAACAGCTCAGTAAAGTGGGCCGCGTGCTGCTGTTCGTGGATGTGTGCAAGGCGGGAACCGTCGGCACCATTCACAACACGACGGTCAGTTCCAACGTCCAGCAGCTCGGCGATATTCAAGGCGATCTTTTCGGACTGCTGGCCAGCCGCCCTCGCGAAGTTTCGCTGGAAGGGCCCGAGTTTGGCGGCGGACATGGCGTCTTCAGCTACTACGTCATCAAGGGTCTCGAGGGCGCGGCCGATGCGAACAAAGACGGTGTGGTGGACGCCGACGAGCTGATCAAGTATGTCAGCGATCAAGTGCCGATGGCGACCGCGAACAAGCAGCATCCGCGCGAGTTTGGCACCTACGACAACATGCTGCGTCTGTCGGACACCAGGAAGCCGGGCATTGATGTTGCAAGAAACGATGTCGCGCATTGGCGCGTCATTTTGGATTCTCGCAATGGCGGGCCGCTCTACTTGGCCGGGGCGCCGCAGGGCCAGGTGGCTGCGCCGCAGTCTAAAGCGATGACCGATCGGCTCACGTCGGCCATCGACGCGGGCCGGATACTGCCCACCGATCCGAATAACGCCTTCACAGCTCTGCGGGACTTGAAAACCACCGCCGCGCCCGAGCAGTTTCAAGAGCTCCAGAACCAGCTCCGCGTCGCGCTCGAAAACAAGGCGCAGCAAGTGCTGCTTCGATATTTGGCGGGTGACGAGACGCCGCAGTCGCGCGACGAATTTCAAAGTGGCGCCCGCTATATGGACGCCGCGCGCAAGCTGACCGAGGAGTCGCTATTCCTGGAAGGCCGCGAGGATTTCTTCCAGGGCCGCGCGCTGTTGTTCGATAAGAAGTTCCCGGAGGCAGCCAATCTACTCGAGCAGGCTGTGCGGATCGACCCGGGCGCTGCCTATGGATTCAACGCGCTCGGCATCGCGTACCTGGAGCAGGCGCAATACGACAAGGCCATCCCGGCTTTTCGGGACGCCATTCGCCGCGCGCAGCACTGGTCGTATCCGCTGCACAACGAAGCGCTGGCTTACGTAGAGACAGGCGACTATCGATCTGCGATCCGCGCTTATCAGGAAGCCATCCGGCTGACGCCGCAATATAGCTATTTGCCGTACAACCTGGGCTTGGTCTATCAGCGCTTGAATCGCCGCAAGGACGCTGAGGCAGCGTATACGAAGGCGGAAACGCTGGCGCCCAATTCCGCCGAGCCGTACAATGCTCTAGGCACTCTGAAGGCATCGGAGGGCAAGCGCTCGGAAGCCGAGAAACTCTACCAGCAAGCGCTGCAGAAGGACCCGGGTTTGCTCGCAGCGCGGCACAATCTGGCCCTCTTGATCGTTGACCAGCAGGGCCGCCGACCAGAGGCCATTCAATTGTGGCGGCAGAACTTGACCCAGTCGCCCGAGTATCTTCCATCGCGTCTCAGCCTGGCCGGCGCGCTTGCGGCCGCGGGCGATAACGCGCCGGCCATCGAAGAATATCGCAAAGTTCTCGAAGCCAAGCCGGACTACGTCGCGGCGCGCATTGCTCTGGCGGATCTATTGGCGAAGATCGGGGATCGCGACGGGGCACTGGATCAGTTGCGGCAAGTCACGAAGCAGGACGCGCAAGATCCTGACCTGTTCGAGCGCATCGGAGATCTGGAAGCCGCACGCCAGCATCCCAATGAGGCGCGAGCGGCCTATCAATCGGCACTTGCTCTGAAGCCCGCGCACGCCACGCGCAAGCGAGTGGAGAACAAACTGAAGAACGCGGGGAAAAGTTAGCGCTTCTGGCCCGCTAACGCGGCTTGGGCCTTGGGAGCGGCCGCCGTCGCTTCACCAGGGCGAGAGATGTCGATGCCACCTTTGAAATATGCCCCGTCTTCAATGACGATGCCGGCGGTCTTGATATCGCCGACGATGGACGCGCCGGTCCGCAGCGAAACGCGGCTCTCCGATTCAACATTGCCCTTGATAGTCCCAAAGACGGTAATTTCCTGGGCCTTGATGTTGGCGTTTACCTTGCTGTTCGGCCCTACGGTCAGGCGGTTGCGCAGATTCAGCTTGCCATCCAAATCGCCGTCAAGGTAGAGCTCTTCATCGCTTGTGACTTCGCCGATGATCTTCATGGATTTGCCGAATACGGTTACGGCGTGCGCAGGCGGCGGCGCCGGAGGATGGTGATTGACAACCGGCGCAGCTGCTGGCTGGCTAGGATGAGCCGGTGGATTCTGAATCATTTGTCCGTCGTTTTGTTTGGACCACATGATCCAGTTTACGTCCCGCGCGCGCCAGCGGCAAGCTTTTTTTACGTAGTATTTTTATGTAGTAACGGTGATAGTGTCGGAGCGCTATTTACGTTCAAAGAACTTCGTCTTGTCTAGCTCCGAGTCCACCACGACGTCGAAGAAGCCGATCATCATCTCCTCCCAGCTCTGTTCGCCGTAGCGGACCTCCGCGGTTGGATCGGGATTGTTGGGATTATTGGGGGAGTTGTCGAAATAACCAACCCACTCCAATCGAGTGCCGGCCTTGATCAGTCTGGGTTCAGCAAGATGGTAGTTGAGCTGCCATTGAAAATCGTAGTGGTCGATCTTGAGCAGCGTTTCCACGTGGCCGTTCGGGCCGGTGATCAGATACTCGAATCCTTTGCCGCGCAGGTGCATGTGCGGGAACATGCTGATGAGCAGCGCGTCGTTCGGCAACGTGCCCGAGACCTGCACGCGATAGTTGGAATCGCCCGGCGGAATCACAAACCGGTCGTTGTTCATCTGCAAAGAAAGCACGGCCTGCTTGGGCTGCTCCTTCGCGAACACGACGCCGACGCGTGTGCGGTCCTGGATGGCTTGGCCGCTTGCGGTGTAGTGAATTTGGAGCACGATATCCGATCCCGCCTTGACGCGCTTGGCGATTCCAGCCGGCCACTGATCGTAGGAATTGCCCGGCGTGTAAACCATCAGCAGATCGCTGGTGGTGAAGCTGCGCGGATTGGGCCGATGATCGGGCGTTGGCGCGAGTGAAAACATGACGCCGCGCGGCTGGTTCTCCAGCCATTTTGACCCGGGCTCCCGAATGTAGACCACGGCATGATGCACCGCGGCGCGGCTGCTGGTGCGTACTTCCACCTTTTGCACCCAGCGATCTTCGGTGAAGTGCGTGGGCAGAATCAGATATTGATAGTCCACCGCGCCTTTCGCGGGAACGGCGAAAGCGTGCGGCATTTCGAAGACTGCATCGGGCGTTCCGATATTCCAGCCGCGCGGCCATTCCCGCAGCGGCGGAGCGTCCTTTGGATCGCCGGCAGACGCGCCAGCCTGCACCCACGCCGCGAGCGTGTCGATCTCGGCCTGCGAGAGTGACCGGTCGTTCGCAAAATGTCCATAGGCCGGATCTGCGAACCAGGGCGGCATTTTCCGCGCGATCACCTGTTGGCGAATCGCCTTGGCCCAGGGCCGTGTCTCGGCGTAAGTCTGAAATGGCATGGGTGCGATTTCGCCGGGACGGTGGCACGCCTGGCAATGCTTCCGCAAGATCGGAAGGATATCGCGATAGAAACCCGGATGCGCAAATGCGGGCGAGAGAACTGCCGCGAAACTAACGAGCCAGCGTAGCAACGTACTTATCGCGGCATTGGGCGGAACAGAAATGGATGGTCTGGCCCGCCACCGTTTCCTTGATCGAGCTGGCCGCGGCGATGTAGGTTCCACAGACCGGATCTTTCTTCAATTCCCCAGTGAGCGGGACCTGATTGGACGAACGCGCGCCCGGCGCACTGGAACTGGCTTTCATCGCCCGCGCGACTCCTCTGAGGAAGATTCCAACGATGCTCTTCAGCACGGAAATCACTGCCACCGTGAGAAGAAGATAGAAAATAACGCGAAACATATCTTGAACGCCGACGCGGGTCGGCGGTCGCTATTTACATTCTATCCGAAGGAGGCAGCTACTCTTCCTTGTTGACTGCCTTGCGAGCCGCGTCGATACGGGCCTGCGCGTGGCGGGCGGCAATCAGCGCCGACGCGATATCCACACCCAGAGCGGGATTGATCATGGCGTCCTGCGCGTGCTTCAGAGTTTTCTCGGCTTCCGTTACGTCGATCTCCTGGCCCTTCTCGGCCACATCGGTCAGCACCCGGACAACGTTGTCGTGAATCTCCAGGAAACCGCCGCAAACGGCGATGCTGAAGCGGTGATCTTCTGGCGTCGTGTAGGTGAGGGCGCCGATACCGAGCTCGGAAAGCAGCGACGCGTGATCCGGCAACATGCCGATATAGCCGTCCTTGGCGGGAATCTGCGCGCGAACAGCTTTCTCGCGCGCGAGCAGGCGCTCGGGCGTGGCAATCTCGATATCGAACGTGTCGGCCATCGGTTAAGAACCGCCCTGCTTCTTCAACTCTTCGGCGCGCTTCTTGACGTCTTCGATGTCGCCCTGCATGTAGAAGGCTTGCTCGGGCAGTTCGTCATGCTTGCCTTCCACAACTTCCTTGAAACTGCGGACGGTATCGGCCAGCGACACGTACTTGCCAGGGATGCCGGTGAATTGCTCGGCTACGTGGAAGGGCTGCGAAAGGAACCTCTGGATTTTGCGGGCGCGCGCCACGGACTGTTTGTCGTCGTCTGACAGCTCGTCGATGCCGAGAATCGCGATGATGTCTTGCAGGTCCTTGTAGCGCTGTAGAATCTGCTTCACCTGTTGCGCGACGCCGTAGTGCTCCTCGCTGACGACGCGCGGATCGAGGATGCGGGAGCTGGAGGCCAGCGGGTCGACGGCCGGATAGATACCCTGCTCCACCAGGCTTCGCGTGAGGTTGGTGGTTGCGTCCAGGTGCGCGAAGGTGGTGGCCGGCGCGGGATCGGTATAGTCGTCCGCAGGCACGTAAATGGCCTGTACCGACGTGATGGAGCCCTTCTTGGTGGAGGTGATGCGCTCTTGCAATTCGCCCATTTCGGTGGCGAGATTCGGTTGATAGCCGACCGCCGAAGGCATGCGTCCCAGCAGCGCCGAAACTTCCGAACCGGCCTGCGTAAAGCGGAAAATGTTGTCGATGAACAGCAGCACGTCCTGGCCGCCTTCATCGCGGAAATATTCGGCGACGGTGAGGCCGGTGAGACCCACGCGCAGGCGCGCGCCGGGCGGCTCGGTCATCTGGCCGTAGATCAGCGCGACTTTCGATTTGGTATAGTCGTGCGGATCCAGCACGCCGGACTCCTGCATTTCCACCCACAGATCGTTGCCTTCGCGGGTGCGCTCGCCCACGCCCGAAAACACGGACACGCCGCCATGTTTCAGGGCGATGTTGTTGATCAGCTCCTGAATGATGACGGTCTTGCCGACGCCCGCGCCGCCGAAGAGCCCGATCTTGCCGCCCTTGGCGAAGGGCACNNACGCCCGCGCCGCCGAACAGCCCGATTTTTCCGCCGCGCAGGTAGGGTTCAAGCAAATCGATCACCTTGATGCCGGTCTCGAACATCTGCAGCTCGGTGGCCTGCTCGTCGAAGGCGGGCGCCTGCCGATGAATGGGCCACTTCTGAGCGGTATTGACCGGACCCATGTTGTCCACCGGCTCGCCGATGACGTTCATCACTCTCCCGAGGGTCTCGTTTCCGACCGGAACTTCGACGCCGTGGCCCAGGCTAACGGCTTTCATCCCGCGCACCATGCCGTCGGTAGGTTGCAGCGCGATGGTGCGCACACGGCCTTCGCCGATGTGTTGTGCTACTTCCACCATCACGTCGATCGGGACGCTTGTATCAAAACCTTCGCTGGTGATGTGGATGGCGGTGTTGATCACAGGAATCTGGTGCTCTGGGAACTGAACGTCGATGGCCGGGCCGGACACCTGGATGACCTTGCCTACGACCTGCGTCCCTGTTGTGGTTTCCATAAATCCTCTTTAGTCTAGCGCCCGCGGCTCTAATCTAATGCGGCGGCTTCAATCCAGTGCCGCGGCGCCGCTCACGATTTCGATAATCTCTCTGGTAATACTGGCTTGCCGGACCCGGTTCATCCTGAGCGTCAGAGCGCTGATGACATCGGAGGCGTTGGAACTGGCGGCTTCCATGGCGGTCATGCGCGCGGCGTGCTGGGCAGCGTCGGACTCGAGCATGGCGCGATAAATCTGCGATTCGATGTAGCGCGGCAGCAGCGCCGCCAGCAATTCACCCGGCGGCTGTTCATAGATATAGTCGATCTGCTCCTGCTTCTCGGGAAGCTCCACCGGCAGCAGACGCGCAGTCACAAGCAGCGACGCCATCATGCTCTTAAAGTTGTTCCCAACCACGTAGATGGAGTCGATTTCGGCTTTGCGGAACATCTCGATCACCTTGCGCGCGATCTCCAGAGCGTCTTCGTAGCGTGGGGGTTTCTGAAAGAGCGTGGTATACTCGCCCGTGATCTTCGAGTGGCGCCGCTTAAAAAACTCGCGGCCCTTTCGCCCAATCAGTTCCAAGTGGACTTCGGTCTCGCGGTGCTCGCCGATGAACTTTTGCGCCGTGCGGATCACGTTGGAGTTGAAGGCGCCGGCCAGGCCGCGGTCGGCCGTGATCACCAGCAATAGAATGCGCTTCTCGGGCCGCCGGGCCAGCAACTCGATCTCTTCGTCTTCATTCTGTTCGGCAGCGGCTTGCGCCACATTCGCCAGCATGCGCTGGATAATTTGCGCGTAGGGCCTGGCCGCGATCACGCGGTCCTGCGCGCGCCGCAGCTTCGCGGCCGAGACCACTTTCATGGCCTTGGTGATCTGCTGCGTGTTTTTCACCGAGCGGATGCGCCGGCGTAAATCGATCAGGCTGGGCATGGGCTAAGCAGTAACGAGTGCGTCCTTGTGCTGGGAAACGAAGCGTTCCTTGAATTCCTTCAGCACTGTGTTCAGCTTGGCTTTCACTTGATCGTCCAGGGTTTTCTTCTCGCGGATCTCCTGGAGCAAGGCGGATTGCGAGGTGTCCAGGAACCGGTAGAGCTCCGTTTCAAACGCGCGGATCTGCTCGACGGCCAAATCGTCCAGCATGCCGTTGGTGCCGGCATAAACGATCACCACCTGCTTTTCCACCGGCAGCGGCTGATACTGCGGCTGCTTCAAAACCTCCACCAGGTGTTTGCCTCGGCTCAACTGCGCTTGCGACGTTTTGTCCAGCTCGGAGCCGAACAGGGCGAACGCCGCCAGCTCGCGATACTGCGCCAGATCCAAGCGCAAGGACCCAGCCACCTGCCGCATGGCCTTGATTTGCGCGCTGCCGCCGACGCGGCTCACCGAGAGGCCGACGTCGATGGCGGGACGCACGTTGGAGTTGAACAGATCGGCCAGCAGGAAGATCTGGCCGTCGGTGATGGAGATCACATTGGTCGGAATGTAGGCCGAAATGTCTCCGGCTTGCGTTTCGATGATCGGCAGAGCGGTGAGCGACCCGCCACCATGGGCGTCGTTCAGCTTGGACGCGCGCTCCAGCAATCGGCTGTGAAGGTAAAACACATCGCCAGGATACGCCTCGCGTCCGGGCGGACGGCGCAGCAGCAACGAAATTTCGCGATACGCCGCGGCGTGCTTGGACAGATCGTCGTAGATGCACAGCGCGTGGCGCTTAGTGTCGCGGAAAAACTCGCCCATGGCGCAGCCCGAGTAGGGCGCGATGTACTGCATTGGCGCGGGATCGGACGCGGTGGCCGCCACCACGATGGTGTAGTCCATGGCGCCGAAATCTTCCAGCGTCTTCACCACTTGCGCGACCGTGGAGCGCTTCTGGCCGATAGCGACGTAGATGCAAATCACGTCGCCGCCCTTCTGATTGATGATGGTGTCGAGCGCGACGGCGGTCTTGCCGGTCTGCCGGTCGCCAATGATCAGCTCGCGCTGGCCGCGGCCGATCGGGATCATGGAATCGATGGCTTTGATGCCGGTTTGCAGCGGCTCTTTCACCGAACGGCGATCGACCACGCCGGGAGCGATGGCTTCCACCGGACGCGTCTCGCTGGTCGCGATGGGCCCTTTGCCGTCGATGGGCTGTCCCAGCGCGTTCACCACGCGGCCCACCAGGGCCTCGCCCACCGGCACTGACATGATTTTGCCCGTGCGGCGGACTTCATCGCCCTCCTTGATTTCCTGATATTCGCCGAGCAGCACGGTTCCCACCTGGTCTTCTTCCAGGTTGAGCGCGATGCCTGTGACGCCGTGCGGGAACTCCACCATCTCGCCGGACATTACGTTTTCGAGGCCGTAAACGCGCGCGATACCATCGCCGACCGAGATCACCGATCCGGTCTCGGAAACATTGATGGCCTTTTCGTAGTTCTCAATTTCACCGCGCAACACGCGCGAGATTTCATCCGCTTGGATTTGAGCCATAAGTCACCCTTATTCGTCACCTGAGTTCGTCGAGCCAGCTCAGCCCGGCTGCCCTGCTAGCTTCTTGGCCAACTGGCGCAGCTCCCCCCGGAGCGACCCGTCATATACCGTAGATCCGATTCGCGCCACGACGCCGCCGAGCAAAGCCGGATCGACGTCAAACCGCAGGCGCATGCGTTTCCCCGTGAGCCGGGACAGTTCCGCTTCCAGATTCACGCCCACGCCGGGGTCGAGCGGCGCCGCTGAAGTCACTTCCGCGCGCGCAAAGCCCAGCCGCTCGTCGAGCTGCAGCTCGAAGGCTTCGCGGATTTCTCCGATGATTGCGATGCGCCGGTGATCGATCAGCACGTAGGTGAAATTGCGGATGAGCGTCGATCCGCCGGTTCTCTCAAGCAGCTTGGCCAGCACGGCGCGCTTGCGCGAGTTTTGGATGGCGGGCGTAAGCATCGCGTTGCGCAACTCAAGCGATTCCTGAAAGATCGCGTCCACGGCGCGCAATTGCGCCACCGCGTCCTCCGGCTTCAACGGTGAACCCGGCGCCATCACCACATCAACCAGGGCTTGCGCGTAACGGTTCGCAACAGCGGATGCCATAAATCAGTTCGCCGTCCGGGGAGTGGCGCGCTCGTGCATATCGTGAACGAATCCGTTCACCAGCCGGTCTTGAGTCTCAGGGTTCATGCGGAAGCGAATGCGCTCCTCGGCCAGCCCGATGGCGAGTTCGGCGGCGTATTTCCGCAGCTCGTCTTTGGCAGCGCGGGTCATCAGCTCGATCTCTTGCGCGGTCTGCTCACGGATTCGCTGGAGGTGATGCTCCGTTTCGCGGCGGATGCGCTCGCTTTCCGCAGTCATTTCAGAATGGGCACTTTCGCGCAGCCGTTGTATTTCGTTTTGGAGATTGGCCAGCCGCGTCTCGACGCTGGCAGCGTAAGCGGTGGCTTCCTGCTTGATTTTTGCAGCCTCGGCCAGCGCGCTCTGAATATCCGCGGATTGCTTTTGAAAAAGCGGCGGCACGTGCTTGCGGATCAGATATCCCAGCCCGCCGGCGAGAATCAAGAAATTCGCCCACTTCCACCAGATCCAGGGATCGCCCTGCTCCGCGTCCTGTTTCTGCGCCGCCGAGTCCTGCGGCAGCGCGTAAGACGCGAAAGCCAAGCCAAGCGCGACTGCCAGGGTTGCTCTGCGCATCAGGCGGCGGTCCTCTTCAGCAATGTTTGCGCGATTTGATCGGCCAGATCGTCCGCGGTGCCGGCCAATTGGCTTTTGGCGCCGACGGCCTCCGCGGCCAATAGCTGATCCGATTGATGGATCAGCTCGTGCGCTTGCTGTCGGGCCGCGTCTAATTGGGTGCCCTGATCGCCTATCCAACCTCGGCGCGCCTCTTCCTGTTCCTGATAGATCGCTTCGCGCGCCTGTAGCAATTGAGCTTCAATGGACGCAAGCTGTTCAGCCGCCCTGCCACGCGTCGCCTCGGCCGATTCCCGCTGGCCTTCGGTCGCCGCCCTCCGCTTGGCCAGCACGTCGGCCATTGGACCGAAGAACATCCGCTTCAGATAGAAGTGGACAACCAGCAAAAGGAATACCGTCGGGATGGCCTTTAGCAGGAGTTGACCCAGGTCGTGTAACGTCGATTCCATTATGTCTTTAGAAGGGAACTTGTAGACTACGAGAAGGCGCCTGCATTCAGACGATAGCGCACGCCCAAAAACGATGTCCCAAAGAGGTTACCCTAGCATAGTTGGAGCAATGAATTCAAGCGCTTCTCCCTGAAGCGCCTGACCCTAAAGGAGGGTCCATGGCCGAGAAACTTCCGCAGTCGTTCGCCAATCACGTGCGGTTACATCCGCCGTTTCACTTCTTTCTGCTTCCGGGCACCCTGGTGTTGCTGATCCTCAGCATCGTCAACGTGGTTCGGCGCTACCATCGATTAGACGCGTGGATCTTGCTGCTGATCGGAATTCTGTTGCCGGTGGCCGTGTTCTTGATTCGGACGAATTCGTTGCGGGTGCAGGACCGGCTGATCCGGCTGGAGGAGCGGCTGAGGCTACAAACGTTGTTGTCCGCCGAGTTGCGCTCACGCATCGGAGAGCTCACTGAATCCCAATTGGTCGCGCTGCGGTTCGCGTCAGAGGAAGAACTGCCCGCCTTGGTGGCGAAGGTGTTGACGGCGAGGATGGCGTCGAAGGACATCAAGAAGGCCATTGTGACGTGGCGGGCCGATACATTTCGGGTGTGAGCGGACGAGCAGAACTTTTAGCTAACATTGAGCCAGCAGGTGCTGATGAACGACCGCACGGAGCGCGCGGAGACGGCAATCCAGAAACTCGCGGAAACGATGCTGGCTCTCGCCGACAGCCAGAAGCATACCGACGAGAAGCTGGCGGCGCTGACAGACATCGTCCGGAAATGGTATGAGCGCCACGGAAACGGCAGCGGCGCTGCTTCGTAACCAAACGTTCAAACTCCCGTCCAGTCAAGAAACTACTTGCTCTGGCCGCCAATTCGCAGGACACTGAAGTCTAACGCCCTGTTGTTGGAGGTAAGTACGAATTGAAATTGACTGAAGCCGCCGTTTTTGAGCCGACCGAGCGGTGGACCGTCACCGACGCCAGCGAACTCTACGATGTCGCCAGGTGGGGCAAGGGCTATTTTTCCGTCGGCGCGAACGGGCATCTGTGGGTGCATCCCAGCAAGGAGCCGGCGCGCGGAATCGACCTGCGTGAGCTGATCGAAAAACTCGAGCTGCGCGGCATCGGGCTCCCCATCCTGATCCGCTTCGCCGAAATCCTCAAGCACCGGCTAGGCGAAATGTACCAGGCGTTCCAAAGCGCCATCGCCGAGCACAACTACAAGGGCGACTACCGCTGCGTCTATCCGATCAAAGTGAATCAGCAGCGGCAGGTGGTGGAAGAAGTCTTCCAGTTCGGCCGTCCTTATCACTTTGGTCTCGAAGCCGGCTCCAAACCGGAGTTGCTGGCCGTGCTCGCCGTGGCCGATAACGAGACGCCTATCATCTGTAACGGCTTCAAGGATGACGAATACATCGAGATGGTGATGCTCGCCAAGAAAATCGGCCGGCAGATCATCCCCGTGGTTGAGAAATACACCGAGCTCGATCTTATCGTGAAGCACTCACAGCGCATGGGCGTGCGGCCCACTATCGGACTGCGGCTGAAGCTGGCGAGCAAGGGCTCCGGACGCTGGAAATCGTCCGGCGGATATCGCTCCAAGTTCGGCCTCACCGTCAGCGAGGCACTGCAAGCGCTGGATCAAATGAAAGCCGTCGGCATGGAGGATTGCATCGAGCTGTTGCACTTCCACCTGGGCAGCCAGATCACCAACATCCGGCAGATCAAGGCCGCGGTGATGGAAGGGGCGCGCATTTACGTGGAGTTGAAACGCGCTGGCGCGGGCTTGAAGTACCTGGACGTCGGCGGAGGCCTGGGCATCGATTACGACGGATCGCAAACCGATTTCGAATCCAGCGTCAACTACACACTGCAGGAATACGCGAACGACGTCGTGTATCACATCCAAAACGTCTGCGATGAAGCCGAAGTGCAGCACCCGACCATCATTTCCGAAAGCGGACGCGCCATCGCCGCGTATCACAGCGTGCTGGTGTTCAACGTCTTGGGCGTAAGCGGATTTGGCGAGGATGGTTTCACGCCGGTACCGGAAGACGCCGAGCAGCCTCTGATCGATCTCCAAGAGACCTACCGGTCGCTAAGCTCCAAAAATCTGCTCGAAAGTTTTCACGACGCCCAGCAGGCGCTGGACTCCGCGCTGAACCTGTTCAGCCTGGGCTACCTGCCCCTCGCGCAACGCAGCCAGGCGGAAACGCTGTATTGGGCCATCTGCAAGCGCTTGCATCGCATGGCCAAGGAGCTCGACTATTTCCCCGAAGAGCTCGAAGGCCTGGACGGCATGCTGTCGGATACCTATTTCTGCAACTTCTCGCTGTTCCAGAGCATGCCCGATAGTTGGGCGGTGAAGCAGCTTTTTCCCATCATGCCCATTCACCGGCTGAACGAGATGCCCACGCGCAGCGGCGTGCTGGGCGACATCTCCTGCGATTCGGACGGCAAGATCGATCAGTTCATCGACCGGCGCGACGTGAAGCGCACGCTGCCTCTGCATCCGTTCAATGGCGAGCCGTACCTGATGGGCGCGTTTCTGGTCGGCGCCTACCAGGAGATCCTGGGCGATCTGCACAACTTGTTTGGCGACACCAACGCCGTGCATGTGAGCTTGGGTGAAGGCGGCGACGTGATTCTGGACGCTGTGATCCGCGGCGACACCGTGCGCGAGGTGCTGGACTACGTGCAGTTCAATTCCAAGGTGCTGCTGGAAGAGTTCCGGCGCGATGTCGAGACCGCGCTGCGCGAAGGGCGCATCGGCTACGAGGAGTCCGGCCGCCTTCTCAAATTCTACGAAGAGGGCCTCAACGGGTACACGTACCTCGAGCAGTAGCGGCGAATCGTCCGACCTTCACGACAACCTGCGGGTGATTCTGGTCGCCCCGCGAAATCCCCTCAATATCGGCGCTGCCGCGCGAGCCATGAGCAATTTCGGATTCCGGCGGCTGCGCTTGGTGAATCCCTACCAAGTCGCGTTTCAGGAAGCCCGTTCGGCGGTGCATGCGCACCAGATTCTGCGCGATTCCGAGGAGTTCCCGACGCTGGCTGAGGCCATCGCCGATTGCAGGCTGGTGGTAGGAACCACTTCGCTCGGCCACCGTGAGTTGCAGCATCCGCTGCGCTCGCTCGAGTACGGCGCGCGTTTGATCCGCCGGACGCTGGCCGCGGCGCCCGTCGCGCTGCTGTTCGGTTCCGAAAAATTCGGCTTGTCAAACGATGACATAAGCTACTGCCATTGGCTGCTCCGCATTGGTACCGACGGCTCCATGAATCTCGGGCAGGCGGTCGCAGTATGTCTCTATGAACTGGTGCGTAAGGCCGCGGCGCCCAGGCCCGACAAGCGCAAACCGGCCACTGCTGAGGAGTTGGATCGGCTCACCACGCTGCTGACGGAAGTGCTGGAGGCGTCGGGATACGTGCATTCGGAAGGTTCCCCCGCGAAGATTCGCAGATTGGTCCGGCGGCTGAATCTGGCCGGCCACGATGCCGAAGTTTGGCTCGGAATGATCCGGCAAATTGAGTGGAAGCTCAAAAGTAAGTGATATCCTGAGAACTCGGATGACAAGGGTTCAGCTCGAATACGATCTCATTCGTCCTCTTACGGATCACGATGCCGCGGGTGTCGCCGACGTTCACAGTTGGTACGGCATCCAGCGGGTGCAACTCGCGCCCTCTCTCGACCGGCTGCTGGTGGAATACGACGCCTCGCGACTCAGCGAAAAAGATGTCGAAGCGGTGCTGCAGCGGTTTGGCTTGCCCATTCAGCGCAAGTGGCCAGTTCCATAACAAGCCCCGTAAGATGGTCCCGTAACATGGCCCCCACCACGCTTTCCGATCTGTGCCGCGCTCGCGATTATCTCGCGGCTCGCTTCAACCAGCGGATCTCGCTAACAGAAGCCGCTGCTCACGCCGGTCTGTCACCTTTCTACTTCCATCGCTTGTTCGCGAACGCCTTCGGCGAAACGCCGCATGAGTTTGTGACGCGCCTGCGAATCGACCACGCCAAGAAGTTGCTGCTGGCCGGCAATCACAGCGTGACCGACATTTGCCTCGACGCCGGCTACGAAAGCCTGGGTTCTTTCAGCACCCGCTTTCACTCGCTCACCGGCCTTTCGCCGGCGGCATTCCGGCGCGAATCCAGGCGCGTTTTCGGCAAGTCCGGCCGGAATTGGCCGCTGTACTACATGCCCGCCTGCTTCCAGCATTTCTTCATTGGTTCCTGACCCAGGATCGCAAGATCCGAGAAGTATTCTCCCCTCCATTCGCTTATCCTGAGGTCCGAGGAGCATGCAATGATTCTGCGACTTTCTCACACCAGCATTTATGTTTTTGATCAAGACGCGGCGCGCGACTTCTACGTGAACAAGCTCGGCTTCGAAGTCCGCATGGATCAGTCCATGGACAACGGATTCCGCTGGCTGACCGTCAGCCCCAAAGGCCAGCCGGACATGCAGCTCATCCTGATGAAGGTGGACGGTCCCAACATGCAACCGGACGCGGCGGACACTTTGAAAGGTCTAATGGAAAAGGGCCGCTTGGGCGGCGGCGTGCTCCAGACTGACGACTGCCGCGCCACCTATGAGGAGCTAAAGGCCAAAGGCGTCGAGTTCCTGTCGCCACCGGCCGACCGCTTCTATGGCATCGAGTGCGTGATGAAAGACAATTCCAACAACTGGTTCAGCATGAATCAGACGAAGTAGTAGCGGCGAAATAGCCGCCGCAAAATGATCTAATGGTGTGGTGAGGTACGCCGCCAGAATCATCGGCTTTTTTCTGTTCGGGCTGCTGCTCTACGCCTCTGGCCCGGGATTTCGCAGCCAGGCGCAACTCGACGAACACTACCAAAAGCACGGGTCCGAGTTCGGTACCATCAGCAAGGCCGAATATCTGCGCCTGGCGCAAGAGTTGAGAGACGCCCCCGCTGGCGGACCAATCCTCGAAGCCCGCCGCTCCAATGGCGAGTTCAGCCGATTCGACCGCCGCCACGGTTACTTCGGCGCCTACAATTCCAACGGAACCATTCGAACGTTCTTCATACCCAACGCCGGGGAAAGATATTTTCAGCGGCAAGCCCAACGCGAACATGACTGACCAGGAAATGTCCGCCTACCTCCGCGAAAACGGCTACCCCGAGCACATCATTCATGCTGGGCGCAAAGGTTTGATCGAGCGCTGGCGCAAGTTCGTCGGTGAGGTGGAGCGCGGCTACAAATTCGGTCTGGAAGATTACCGCAACGACCTCGACTTGCGCGGAATCATCTCCATGCTCGGCATGGACGAAGAAGTCAGCGAACTGGACAAACGCTTTGAAGCCTTGCTGATTGAACGTGAGAAGCGGATTTGGGAAAGCTCGGGAGAGAACCCGTTCTGGGACTTCGGCTATCCCTCAAACGCGGGACGACTACTCGTGGAAGATATAAGAAAAGAAGGACTTATTTCCTAACATGTGCATCTCAATAGACATTAAGCAGATTGGTTTGTTACACTACTGATGATGTCCCAACTCGGCCATCTCCGTCTGTTGGAAGCCGAGAGCATCCACATTCTGCGGGAGGTCGCCTCCGAGTTTCAGCGCCCCGTGATGCTGTACTCGATTGGGAAGGACTCCTCAGTCCTGCTGAGGTTAGCCCAGAAGGCTTTTCATCCAGCGCCGATCCCCTTCCCGCTCCTGCACATCGACACCACCTACAAGTTTCGCGAGATGATTGAGTTCCGCGATCGCTACACCGCCTCGATCGGCGCGAAATTGATTGTCTACACCAATCGCGAGGCCATCGACGACGGCGCCACTCCGTTCCGGCTCGGCACACAACGCTGCTGCGGTCTGCTGAAGACCAAGGCACTACTCGATGGCCTTCGGCAGGGCAGATTCGACGCCGCGATTGGCGGCGCCCGGCGCGACGAAGAGAAGTCGCGGGCCAAAGAGCGAATATTTTCGTTTCGCGACGACAAGGGTCAATGGGATCCTAAGAACCAGCGGCCGGAGCTGTGGAATCTGTTCAACAGCCATGTTCATCCGGGTGAAAGCCTGCGCGTGTTTCCGCTTTCCAACTGGACGGAAATGGATGTCTGGCAGTACATCCACGCTGAAAACATTGCGATCGTGCCGCTGTACTTCGCCAAGGAGCGCGAGATGCTGGTGCGGGGCGATTCGTTGATTCCGCTTGAGCAGCCGTTTATCCCCATGCTGCCGGGCGAACAACCGCAAATGGTGAGGTGCCGGATGCGATCGCTCGGCTGCAGTCCATGTACCGGAGCCATCCGGTCGGATGCGGACACGCTCCCGAAGATCATTGAGGAGCTGGTGTCATTCCGGCGATCGGAACGCGAGAATCGCGTCATCGATCACGATCAGGAAGGCTCCATGGAAATCAAAAAGCGCGAGGGTTATTTTTAATGACCGCTCTCGCTGACCACGCCCCTGCCTTCGAGATCGAAGATTTCCTGGCGCGGGAGCAAGCCAAGGATCTGCTGCGGTTCACCACCGCCGGAAGCGTGGACGACGGCAAATCCACGCTGATCGGCCGCTTGCTGTACGACTCCCAAAACGTTTACGAAGATCAACTGAAGGCGGTTGCCAAGGCAACCGTGAACCGGTCCGCCGGGCCGATCGATTTTTCGCTGCTCACCGACGGCCTGCGCGCCGAGCGTGAGCAGGGCATCACGATCGACGTCGCTTACCGCTATTTCGCCACCGCGCGGCGCAAGTTCATCATCGCCGATACGCCGGGCCACGAGCAGTACACGCGCAACATGGCCACCGGCGCATCCACGGCCGATCTCGCTGTGATCCTGATCGACGCGCGGAATGGCGTGCTTCCGCAATCGCGGCGGCATGCCTTCATCACGTCTCTGCTTGGAATTCCGAACTTTGTGATCGCGGTGAATAAAATGGACGCGGTGGGCTATGCCGAGTCCGTTTTTCGCGCCATCGAAGCTGAGTTTCGCGAATTTCTTGGGCGCCTTGCTCAAGCGAACACCCCGTACGTGTACTTCCTGCCCATCAGCGCGCTGCACGGCGATAACGTGGTGCGGCCCAGCCGGAACATGGCCTGGTTCGAGGGCCCGAGTCTTCTGGAATTCCTGGAGACTGTTCCTGTTCACCATCGCGCTCGCACCGCGGCCTTCCGTTTTCCGGTGCAGCGCGTGATCCGCCCGAATCAGGATTTCCGCGGCTACGCCGGTCAAGTGGTTTCGGGCGCCATTCGTCCGGGCGACAGCATCCTGGCCCTGCCCGCCGGGCGGCGCTCGCGCGTCAAAACAATCGAAACCTTCGACGGGCCCCTGGAAGAAGCAGTGACACCGATGTCGGTGACGCTCACGCTCGAGGACGAACTCGACATCAGCCGCGGCGACATGCTCGCCTCTGCGCAAAAGACGCCCGAAGTAGCGCGGCTGTTTGACGCGAGCGTGGTGTGGCTGAGCGAGCAACCGCTCGACCTCGGCCGCCGCTATCTGGTCAAGCACACCGCCCAGACCCTGCCCGCCGAAGTCAAGGCGGTGCGGCATCGCGTGAACATCAAGACGTTGCAGCACGAAGCCGCGGACCGGTTGGAGATGAACGCCATCGGTGTGCTGCGCATCGAAACCAGCCGGCCGATTTACTTCGACGCGTACCTGCAGAATCGCGCCACGGGCAGCTTGATCCTGATCGACCCCGAAACCAACGCCACGGTCGGCGCGGGCATGATTCTCGCGCCGGTAACCATCGAACGCGACCGTCTCAAGGCCGCCGCCCAGGATCTCAAGCACGAACGCGTGACGCCCGTGGAGCGCATCGTACGCTACCGGCATGGCGGCGAAACCATTTCTCTGGGCGATCGCAAGGCCGTCGCGAGGCTGGTGGAACGAAGACTGTTCGATCGCGGATGCTCGGTAACGGTGGTCGAGCGAGCGTCAGCTGAGACGCTGGCGGCGCTGGAACACGCGGGAGTGCTGGTCTTATTGGTGTCGGACAAGGCGCCGGACTGGAGCCTGCCCGCGGATGACGCCGAAGCAGCGATTTTTGTGGTCACGACCCTGGAGGAAACCGAGATCCTGCTGCGAAAGGAATCGCTGATCGGTGGCGAAGGAATTTAGCCGTGACGTTGGACCAAAAGATCGATAGCGCTACCGCTCTGATTCGCGGCGTATTCAGCGAAAACGGCGGCGCCGCGTGCGTGACTTGCAGCTTTCAAACCGAATGCATGGCGCTGGTCGACCTGGTGACCGCACAGCAGCCCAGCATCCCAGTGCTGTTCCTCGAAACGGGCTATCACTTTCCCGAGACTTACTCATACCGAGATGAAATGACGGAGCGGATGCATCTGAATCTGGTGAACCTTGCCGCGAAGATGTCGGTGGCTGAACAGGAATCGCAGTTCGGCATCTTGAACCAGACTGCGCCCGATCGCTGCTGTAGCATTCGCAAGGTTGAGCCCCTATTCCGAGGTCTCGGCGACTACGGTGTTTGGTTCACGGCCCTGCGCCGCGAGCAATCACCGACGCGCGCGAACATCCAAGCCGTGGATCACTTCAAATTGCCCACCGGCCATCAATTGCTCAAGGTGAGTCCGCTCGCCGATTGGACCAACGCCGACGTGTGGGCCTACCTGAAGCGCCGCGGCATTCCAGTGTTGCCGCTCTACGATCAGGGCTACACGAGCATTGGTTGCGCGCCTTGCACCACTCCGCCCGTCAATCCGAATAATCCGCGCTCGGGCCGCTGGAGCGGCCAAAAGCTGGAGTGCGGCATTCACATCCAGAGCGAGTAAACAGTGGAGATCGTTCTCGGCTTCATCATCGCGGTTGCGATCGGCGTGACCGGCGTCGGAGCGGGAGTCATCACGGCGCCGGTCTTGATTCTGTTCATGCACGTTCCGGCGGCGCACGCGGTGGGCACCGCTCTGGCGTTCAGTGTCGCCGTGAAGCTACTCGTAGTCCCGCTGCAGATTTATCGAAAACAGGTGGATTACCGGGTCTTAGGCTACCTGCTCGCGGGCGGTATTCCAGGCGTGCTCGCGGGATCGTATATTTTGGCGAAGCTCAACACCAAGGGCTCGCAAGGAATCCTCTACGCTGCCCTGGGATCCACCGTGGTGATCATGGCGGGCGCCAATCTCTACCGCTTGTGGCTCCATCCGGCCCGGGACGCCTCGCGGGATTGGTCGCGCTGGCTGCCGGCAATCGCTCTGCCCATCGGTGCCGAGGTCGGCTTTTCGTCCGCCGGCGCGGGCGCAGTGGGATCGCTGGCGCTGCTGTGGCTGACGCCGCTTTCGGCCGCGCGCGTGGTGGGAACGGATCTCTTCTTTGGCCTGTGCCTGTCGCTGATCGGCGGCGGGGTTCAGGTCAGCGCGGGCAATTATGATTTGGCGATCTTGACGCAACTCGTGATCGGCGGAGTGTTCGGCGCTTTCGCCGGAACGTATCTGGCCGCCATCACTCCGCAGCGGGCGTTCCGCATCGTGCTGTCGGTGTGGCTGATCACGCTCGGCATCCAATTGTGCTGGACCGGTGTGAGGCAGCTCTGATTCCGCTCACACCGCTTCACCTGTGCCCGTAATCCGTGAAAACGTAATCTCTCGTCTTCACCATCGTGTGGCACGTGAATCCGCACTTGGCGTCGTTCCCCTGCGGCGGCTTGCCAGCCAAGGTGCCGGGCGTGAACGTATCGGATGCCGCGTCATAGTCGAACACGGCGTATCCCCACCCGCCGCTGTCCGCGAACCTCTTGCTGTCCTTCACCATGAAGTCCATGTCATGCTGCGTACCTGGCACCGTCGTTGCGGCGAACGTCTCCATTTTTTTCGGGTTCCAATGGATCTTCGCCAGCTTGGCGCCGTCGGGGAAAGGCTTGCCGTTGCCGGGAACGCCGGCCAAGTAGGCCTTGATCATCACAGGATTAGCGAGGATCGCAGCAATAAGCTTTCCGTCCTGGCTGATAGAGACAACCTGCCAGGCCTCATATCCTCTGAACTCGGAAAACGCGAGCCCGTTCGGCACTTTCAGGGTGTACTTATCCTGGGCAGCCATGGCCAGCGCCACCAGAACAGAGAGGGATACCACAACGATTACGATCACCTGGACGCTTTTGATTTTCATTTCCAATATTCTCCTTTTGCTTGCCACCGGAACTTGGGAATGTTTTCGGATCGTATCACAATTTCTGCCGGATGAAGCCCCGGACAAGCTGCGCAATCTGATCCGCCGCGGTATCGAGCGCGAAATGGCCAGCATCGAGGAAGTGGACTTCGGCCTTCGGCACGTCGCGTCGATAGGCCTCCGGTTCGGAAAGCTCGAAAGACAGGTCGTATTTGCCCCAGAGGACGAGAAGCCGAGGCTGCTTCTCGCGCATCCAAGCTTGCCACTTGGGGTAGGCGTCGACGTTCGTGCGGTAGTCGTAGAAGAGGTCGCTTTGAATGTCGGCTTGGCCGGGCTGGTTGAGAAAGGCGAATTCATCGGTCCAGAGATCCGGATCATAGCGTTCCGGGTTCGGATCGTTCCCGACATGGCGTGTCCGCGTCGCCGCGAGCGACAGGAGATTTGTGCGAAGCGTGTTTTCGTTGGCGGCGCGATCGGCCCAAAAGGCCCGCCGCGTCTTCCAATTCGCCCCCAGGCCTTCGTTGTGCGCCACAAGCGTCCTGGACAATGAGAGCCTCAATCCGGTCCGGATGGGCCAAGGCCATGCGAAAACCCACGGGACCGCCGTAATCCTGCATGTAAAGCGTGTAGCGCGAGAGATCGAGCGCTTCGGTGAAGTGATTCATGATCTCGGCGTAGCGATCGAACGTATACGCGAATGTTTTCGGGTCCGGCCAGTCGCTGTGTCCGAAGCCCGGGTAATCGGGCGCGACCAGGTGATAGCGATCGGAAAGCCGGGCGAAGAGAGGCTCGAACATCCGCGACGAAGAGGGCAGTCCGTGCAGCAGAAGCAGCGTCGGCGCGTCTTTAGGACCCGCCTCTCGATAGAAGATGGAGAGATCGTCGATCTGTGTCTTCGTGCGATAAAAAGTCGGGTATCTAATGGGTGTCAGGCGTCGGCCTTCTTGGCTGCGCTCGCAAGATGCAGTTTGAAGAACTCCAGCGTCAGCGCCCAGGCCTGCTTCGCGGCCACGGGATTGTAGCTAGCGCGAGCGTCGCAGAAGAATCCATGATCGGCGGCGGAAAATACGACATTCACGTAGTCCTTCTTGGTCTCGTTCAGCGTCGTCGCCACTGCCTGGACCGCATCTGGACCGATGTGAGCATCCAAGCCGCCCCAGAAGTACATGGTCGGAGCCTTCAGGTCCTTCAGGCGACTGAGTAGATCCGGGAACATTGGACTCGGAGCAATGCCACCGCCGTAATAGGAGATCGCGCATTGTAAGGGGACGGTGAGCGCCGCCTGAATCGAGGTGCGTCCGCCCATGCAGTATCCGGTGGCGCCTACAGGCAAGTCTTTCGCCTCGCCATTCTTGAGCCACTGATAGGCGGCCTGGATATCCGCCGCGAGACCCGCGTCCGTGAGCGCCTGCATGTGCGGCATCACTTCAGCGAAACTGGTGTAGGCCGCTTCAAAGCCAGGAGCGCTGCGATGAAACAGCTCGGGCGAAATCGAAAGATAGCCCTCGCGCGCGAAACGTTCCGTGACGTCGCGAATGTGCGCGTTCACGCCGAATGCTTCCTGAAACACCAGCAATCCCGCCCGCGGCTTGCCTTCCGGGTGGGCTACATAGGCGCGTAGCGAAGTTCCATCGCTGGCCGAGAGATTGACGTATTCGGTTCTAGGATTCACGGATGCATAATAACGCAACTGGGAGTCGCAACCAAAGCAAGACGCTAGCATCTAAGAATTCGGGCCCATCCGCCCTTTGTCTAGCGACAAATAGGTGATAAAATCAATAGGATCAGTTAGATGCCTCTCTCTGTCGCCACTACCACTCCTGCTGCTTCGCGCTTGGTCGCGACGGACCTGCTGCAACTGATTGGAAACACACCGCTCATTCGCCTGGAGCGGATCGCCAGCCAGTTTCCCGGGGTTGAGATCTTCGGCAAAGCCGAGTTCTTCAATCCCGGTGGATCGGTGAAGGATCGCGCCGGGCTCAACATGATCCGGGACGGCGAACGCAACGGCAAGCTGACGCACGACAAGATTATCCTGGACGCCACCAGTGGGAACACCGGTATTGCTTACGCGATGATCGGCGCCTATCTCGGGTACAAGGTGAAGTTATGCCTGCCCAAGAACGCCTCCATGGAGCGCAAGCACGTGCTGCAAGCCTATGGCGCGGAGATGGTGTTCAGCGATCCAGGCGAAGGATCGGACGGAGCGATTCGCCTGTGTCAGGAGATTTACAAGGCGAATCCCGAGCGGTATTTCTACCCGGATCAATACAACAACCCCGCCAATTGGAAAGCCCACTACGATGGGACAGCGCTCGAGATCCTGGCGCAGACCGACGGCCGCATCACGCACTTTGTGGCATCGATGGGCACCAGCGGCACGTTCATGGGAAACACGCGGCGGCTGCGCGAAGAAGTTCCCGGCGTCCAATGCATTTCGGCGCAACCATCATCGGGTTTCCATGGACTCGAAGGATTGAAGCACATGCCGACCGCCATCGTCCCAGGCATCTACGACCCGGCGCTGGCGGACGATAATATCTGGATCGAAACCGAGGACGCATATGCGATGTGCCGCAGACTGGCGCTCGAAGAGGCGCTGCTGGCGGGCATCTCCTCGGGCGCGAACCTGCTGGCGGCAACGAAGGTAGCGCGGAAGCTGGCTGACGCTGGCCAACCGGGCGTGATCGTCACCGTGCTCTGCGACGGTGCGTACAAGTATCTCAGTGAGCCGTTTTGGAATGATTAGAATTCAAAAAACTGCGTGGGAGAAAATGGTGTCCCATGTCGAGAAAACTTTCCCAAAAGAGGGCTGCGGCCTGATGATTGGCTCCGACGGCGTGGTCCAGGAAGCCGTTCCGTTGCCCAACGCCTACACCGGTCCGCAGGAAGACTTCTTCGTGATCGATCCCAAGGACCTGCATCGTGTGGATCGCGAGTCGCGGGCCCGGGGGCTCGACGTAGTGGGCGTGTTCCACTCACACCCCGATTGCGACGCCTATTTTTCCAAGCGCGATCTGGAGCATTCCTGCCCCTGGTTCTCGTACGTCGTACTATCGATAAAGAACGGGCGTTTCGATCACGCCAATAGCTACCGCCCGGATTTCGACCAGACGGAAGCTCCCAAGGAAGAATTGACTTATGGCTAAGATTTTGATCCCCACTCCGCTTCGCCAATTTGCCGACAAGAAGGATTCGGTGCAGCTCCAAGGCGCCACCGTGGGCGAAGTGCTGAAGTCGCTCACCGGACAATATTCGGAGTTACGCCGCCACCTGTACAACGACGAAGGCAAGCTGCGCAGCTTCGTGAACGTCTACGTGAACGACGAGGACATCCGCTACCTGAACAAGGAAGCGACGCCATTGACCGATGGCGACACGGTCTCGATCGTCCCGAGCATTGCAGGCGGATCGGCTGGCGTCGCATCGCCGCCGGCGCCACCTCTGACGCTTTCGAAGGACGAGATCCTGCGCTACAGCCGCCACTTAATCATGCCCGAAGTCGGCATGGACGGGCAGTTGAAGCTGAAGAGCGCAAAAGTCGCGTTAATCGGAACCGGCGGATTGGGCGCGCCGCTCGGGATGTATCTCGCTGCTGCGGGCATCGGCCGCATCGGCTTAGTGGATTTCGACGTGGTTGATTTCACTAACCTGCAGCGCCAGGTGATCCATGGGACCAAAGATGTCGGCAAGAAAAAGCTGGACTCAGCGGCCGAAACGATGCTCGACATCAATCCTTATGTTGAGATCGATCGCCACGAGACCGCGTTAACCAGCGAGAACGCGCTCGGGATTTTGAAAGACTACGACATCGTGGTCGATGGCACCGACAATTTCCCGACGCGGTATCTGGTGAACGACGCCTGCGTGCTGCTCGGCAAACCGAACGTGTATGGTTCGATTTTCCGGTTTGAAGGCCAAGCCACCATCTTCGCCTATCCGGGCGGACCGTGCTATCGATGCTTGTATCCGGAGCCGCCACCTCCCGGCCTGGTTCCAAGCTGCGCTGAAGGCGGCGTGCTTGGCATCCTGCCCGGCACCATCGGACTGATCCAGGCGACTGAGACCGTGAAGCTGGTCTTGGGCATCGGCGAGCCGTTGATCGGCCGGTTGGTGCTATACGACGCGCTGGCGATGCGGTTCCGCGAGCTCAAGCTGCGTCGCAATCCCGAGTGCCCGGTATGCGGCGATCATCCGACTATCACCAAGCTCATCGATTACCAGGAATTCTGCGGCATCCCGAATCAGCAACATCAGGAGGCGCCCATGGCTGGCGGCATTGACGGAGACATTGATCCCGTCGAAGTGAAGGCGAAGATCGACCGCGGCGACCGTTTCGTGCTGCTCGACGTGCGCGAGCCCCACGAGTATCAGATCTGCAATATCCCGCAAGCCAAGCTGATCCCGCTGGGCGATCTACCCAAGCGCGTGAACGAGCTCGACTCCGCCGACGAAATCGTCGCGCATTGCAAGAGCGGGATGCGCAGCGCCAAAGCGGTCGATTTCCTGAAGCAGGCCGGGTTCAAGAAGGTCCGCAACATGAAGGGCGGGATTCTAGCCTGGAGCGACAAGGTGGACCCGAGCGTCCCGAAATACTAGCCAGCTACGCCATCTTGTAGACGTGGGCGTCCAGTAACCCGCTGAACTGTTTGACTCTCTGGTACAGCAGACTGTTCGGACTCAGCAGCGTGACTCTGGCGAAAGGCATTTGGACCGGCTTCCGCGGATCGATGGACAACTCATTCAACAGCGCCGCAATGTTGGTGTAGAGGTTGAAGGGGCCCTTCTCGGCGACGTCTGGTGAGACAATCACCAGTTTCCAATCATCCTCTTCTTCAAGATAAAGCCAGAATGCAGCGGTGACATGCATTATTCTTTCCAACTCATCGACGACCCGTTGTCCGTCCGCGATGTCTGCCTCTACCAATGTCGTTTTATACATGCGAACACTCCGTGAACGGGATGTGAAACTGCGTCATACAAATTCTCCGCCTCTCGCTGAGAGTGTTTCTCATAACGGCTCTCCACCGTCCAACCCTCCACTTCTTTCCAGTATATGTCGAGAGTGGGGTCGGCACGCCGGTCATCATCGATTGTTTTGCCCACGTCAGCAACGCTAATCAAGTGTCTCCGTTCGTGGCTCCACGCGTTTCTGGCTTCGTCCGGACGGGGGTAAAAGTCGTCCTGCTTTGTCCGCTTGCAAATGCAGGCTTTCAAAGCGCACTCCACGACGTATCCGCACATGTAGTACGCGCCAGAGTAAAGCTGAGCGTCCAACAACGCGTGCGCGTGCCGAAGATGAAGTTCTGCCAACTCCTGGAAGTCGCTTCTGTTCATGCTTGGCGAACCTCAAACCTACCATTACTGAGGGCGCCAAACGGGCCTGATTTTCAGCAGCGCTTCTTCAGTCGCTACTTCTCGGCGGGCGGTTTCTCGGCGGATTCCTTAGCGTCTTTGCTGACCTGGTGCTTGTCGTTGTGAAAACTGGACCACTCGCCTTGTTGCGGGGGCTGCAGCATTACACCATCGGCAGTGCATCCCACGCTGAGCAACGCAAAAATCGCGACGACAACAACGGCCAAGATCCGCATACTTGGCCAATGTAGCACACGCCCGCCTAGCCCGCAGAGGCGGGTAGTCAGCTAAATGTGTGTGGGTGACTGTTCAGCAACAGCAACGGCTGTTGTTATGCTGAAAGCATGAACGAGCCTACCGATCAACTGCCCGCGTTGCATAACAAGATAGTTCGGGCGCACGCTGATGTTGAATACATCGCCTCACTGCTGGCCGCGCCGATCTCTGAGCAAACTCGCAAGGCTTGTCTCAAAAGAGCGCAGCGCGCGGTTAAGCTGCTGCACAACGCGGCAACAGCCCTTTCCATAACCCCCGCATCACTGCTCGGAAGCATCGGCGGACGGAAGACGGCGGAACGTGGCCCTGACTACTTCCGAAAGATCGCAGCGATGCGTAAGACGCGCGCTGGTGGGCGTCCCCGAAAGAATGAAGACTGAAGAAGGCGCGAATATAACGCGATAGTCGCGCCGCCAGGCTGCTCGAAAAAACCCTTGCGCGTTCGCGCTTTTTCGTCTACCCTTGATTCTGTTAGGTGAGCGCGTCCAAAGAAGTTTAAGCGCTTACCTCATCGAGGATACGACCAATGATGGAGTATGCGGCACTCGTCGCGAAGGCCGAATCTGATCTTGCGCGACTGGAAATCAAACAAACAGAGAGCCTAGCTCACCTTGAAGCAAGGATGCAAGCCGAGAAGAATGAGATCTTGGCCATGGTTGAAACTGAACGGAAGGATATCGAAGCGACTCTGCGATATCTCAAGAAGCAGACCCGCGCCGAGCCGAAACGCCATTCCTATCAGAAAGCCGACGGGAAGTCGGTCATCGACCTTAAACAAGTCCCAGGCAGGACGCTGATAGAAATCGTAATGCGTGTACTTCAGAGCGATCCTAGCAGAGCATTCTCGACGCCTGACATCATACGGGCTACTGGGATCGACAACCCGAAGTACGTTCGCAGTACCTTGGCGACCCTTTATCGCACAGGGAAAATTGACAAGCACAGTCGAGGCTTTTACCAACTGCTGGAGAGTAACGACAGGAGAGACGTAGCTTAGTTAGTACCCGGCAGCGCCGTCCAAGGACACTGCCGGGTTGAAACCCAATCCGAGGATACGGATGATGAGCACTTTTGGGGTGCTGGGCTACACGTGTATTTTAGCTCGCCCACCACCATTGCACAAGAAAAAACTGCACAAGGGGCGGGACATTCCCGCCCCGGTGTAGTCGCTGCCCTTCGGATTTTTGTCGCTGGCTTTTTCCAAAGCGCCAACGCCAAAAAAACATTGACAACAGCAACGCTTGCTGTTATACTTTAACCATGAAGAATAAAGCCCCGGCCAATGTTGAAGCATTGATCGGGGCTGGAATCACCACAGCCGAAGCCGCAGTGACCTGCAAACCCATTATCGGCTTACTGGCTGTGGATCTCAAGGAGATTCACAGTGACCTGTCACAATTGCCGGACCGAATGCCAGAAGCACGGTAAGGATCGCAAGGGTAACCAGCGTTTCAAATGCCAGCAGTGCTCGAAGACGTTCTTGGAGCCGCAAGAGAAGCCGCTAGACGGCATGTACCTGCCCATCGAAAAGGCCGAGATGGTTCTGAAGCTCCTGCTCGAAGGCAACAGCGTTTCGACGGTCGAGCGCGTAACCGAAGTCCATCACACGACCATCCTGAAGTTGCTGGTTCTCGCTGGCGAGAAATGCGAGCGAATCATGGCGGAGAAGATCCGCAACATCGAAGTTAGGGACCTAGAATGCGACGAACTTTGGAGCTATTGCGGGAAGAAACAGAAACGCGTCCGGCCTGGCGATGATCCCAATCTTGGCGACTGCTACACCTTCGTTGCAATCGAGCGTCACAGCAAGTTGGTCGTGAACATCGCCATGGGCAAGCGCGACCAACGGACAACCGATGCATTCGTGGAAGGCATCCGCCACGCGACGGCGCGGACGCCGTTCCAGATTACTACGGACGGCTTCGCCCCTTATCGCACTGCGATTCCCACGACGCTGCATGATCGACTGACTGGCTATGCGATGTTGATTAAGGTCTATCGCAGCTCGCAGGAAGGCGAAGCGCGTTATAGCCCGGCTGAAGTTCAATCCGTTGAGGAAGTCCCAGTCTTTGGGCGTCCTGATCCTGAGCGTATATGCACTTCAATCGTCGAACGCCAGAACCTCAGCGTTCGGATGGGGCTTCGCCGGTTCACCAGACTAACGAACGCTTTCAGTAAAAAATGGGAGAACCACTGGGCCGCTGTCGCTTGCTGGTTCGCGTTCTACAACTTCTGCCGGGTCCACAAGACCCTCAGGATTACGCCTGCGATGGCGGCGGGCATCAGCGATCATGTTTGGAGCGTGCGGGAATTACTGGATGCCGTGTGAGTATTTCAGATCGATTATGATGGACTGGACATGACTAAGAAGGTAGTCCTGGCAGGCTACCTTCTTCCGAACTTTTGGGCGCAATCCGAGAGTAACGCGGGAGTGTGCCTCAATGCAAGACTGTACGACGGAACTGGTATCAATGGCGAAAATCCTGGCGGACCGAGACATCAAGAAGTTGCTGGACACTGTTATTTTGAACGCCGATCCCGAGCGTATCAATCCCAACGGTATCGAGATTAGACTCGGGAAGCATGTGCTTTTTCAATCCACAGATGAGGAGAAGGAACTTGGCCCCGGCATGTACCTCAAGGTCTTACCGGGCGAGAGCGTTACTATTTCCAGCTTTGAAAAGTTCGTTCTAACCGATGAGGCCATCGGCAAGATATTTCCGGGATGCGATTTAATGGCACTTATCACGCCAACAACTACCATGATGCGCGAGGGCATCATGCAGGCCGCGACCAAGGTTGATTCCGGCTGGAAGGGAACACTTAACTGGGGATTGCGGAATAGCTCCATCAGAGAGTTTGTGCTCGGTTACGGGGAGCCAATCTTTAAGTTGACACTTTTCCTGCTAGAAGGTGGCGAAATTCCCGACATTCGATACGGAGAGCGAGCGAATGACAAGTACCAGAACACGGAGGGCATCGCCCGATCCACGCGAAAAATCCCGGTCGGCATTCCCAAAAAGAATTACGTCGGTTCCTCTATTGAAAAGTTGGACCCTGCGAAACAGTTGAGAGAAGCTGGATACCCTTTCGATCACATCAGCACCGAATTAACAACACTGCATGGCAAGTTTGAAGTAGTTTCCAGCGATGTTGCTGTGCTGAAAGATACGATCTCAACCGAGGCAGATAAGCTTTCCCGGAAGGTTGACGATACTCAGAAGGCCGCCCTAAAAGAGGTTGAGAATCTTTTCGACCGCAAGTTTCTTAGTATTGCCGGAGCGATTATTGGTTCCTTGGCGATCATGTTCGGAGCCGTTGCGTTTCTCCAGGGCCACGGGATCAGTGGAATGGCGCTTGGCTGGGTGTGGCTCATCGGCGGTCTCGCCGTCTTCCTCGTTGTATACCTTCTTGCGAGGCGCAAAAGTTAGTGGTTTCGATGACCGACACAGATTTTGGCGGGCTACCCCTCAGGCGCACAGATTTTAGCGCACTACCCCAAGGCGGGTGAGCAGCGTATTCAGTTTGAACTCTGAACCTCGTACCATTGAAGCACCTGGAAGTATTCTTCGGTTTTAGCGGTCACTTCCTCGGCGGTTAGCGGATTGGATTCGGCACGTGCCTTCATGCCGCGCCGTATGGCGGCTCGCTTGGCCTCGTCTATTCCCGCGACTTGGCTTGACGCTCGATCAATGCCCATGTCCGTTATGACAGATTCCTGCCACTGATCGTTTTCGCGCTCCGCAACCGCGAGCCTCACTGCCTCGCAGCCAGGGATTGCCGACAGTTCCGACGTCAATGTTTTCCAGGCCATATGATGCAAAAGCGGAGCGCCCGCTAGCTACAGCCAGCGGGCAAAACCGTGGTGGACGCGACGGGAATCGAACCCGCGACCTTCCCACATTCTTGTCACTTGATGACTCCGAATGGGTTGCTCTACCAACTGAGCTACGCGCCCGAAACACCAGTGTGCCACGAATTTAAAATCTGTCAATGTGGACCAGTTATGAATCGCCAAAACTGGGCTACAGATGCCGCCAAGCCCCTGTTTTCAGCGCCGGGTTTGTCAAGTACACAATGTCGAAACAACCCCACCCAAGCCAAAGATCCGGCCTCCCAACGAACGCCCCACACACATTTAGCTGACTACCCAGAGGCGCGGGTGAACCTCATTAGGATCTAGAAAGCTCACCCGCGCCTTCGTTATGGGCGATCTACTAGTTGCGCGCCTGTTCCTGCTGATGCTTCGGGAACATCAGGTCCTCCGCGGTGGTGTTCATGGGAACCGCAACATCGAAGAATCCGATCATCATCTCTTCCCAGGTCTGCTCGCCGTAGTGAACTTCCTTGGTCGGGTCGGGATTAAAGCGATTGTTCGGCGAATTGTCGAAGTGCGCCTCGCACTCGATCACCGTGCCCTTGGGCAGCTTTTTTTCCCGCACTAGATCGTAGGTCAACTGCCAGTTGAAGTCATAGTGCGGGACGTTAAGCAGAACTTCCTTTTTGCCGTCGGGGTAGGTGGCGCGATACTCGAAGCTGCTGCCGCGGAAATGCATGTGCGGCAGCAAATTCACCAGCGTCGCATCCTGCTGCAGCGTCATCTTGGCGTCCACCTCCGTGTCCGGTGCGCCGGGAGGAATGGAAAACGTCACATTCGCGGTGTTGATGGTCAGTACGCGCTCGGCAGGCGGCGTCTTCGAAAATACCAACCCGATCTTGGAAATGTCCGTGCCTGCGGTGCCGTTGGCCGTGTAGTGCATCTGCAGCACCAAGTCCGATCCGGCCTTGACCAACTTAGCTCGGCCCGGCTTCATGATCTCCGGGACAGTCCCAGGCGCGAACCCCACCAGGAAGTCGCCGGGAAACGGAATGCCTGGCATCTTCGCCATCGCTTCTCCCCGCTTTTTCTGATCTTCGGGGCTCAGCTCCGGCTCCTTCGGAGCGTAGGGCACGCCTGGCTTGGCATCCTTCATCCACGGATTGCCGGGTTCGCGCACGAACGCGATGATGTGATGAACCAGCTTGGTATTCCCCGGACGCGCTTCGGCCAGCTCCACGTACTTGTCCTCGGTGAAACCGGTCGGGATCACGATGTACTGATAGTCGATCGTGCCCGAGGCCGGGACGTGGTACTCGATCGGCATGGAGATCACCACATCCGGCTGCCCGATTTGCCATCCCTGGACCCACTCGATGGGCTTCGGAGCGTCCTTCGGACTACCCTCCGGCGCGCCCGCCTCTACCCAGGCAACCAGCGTGTGAACGTCGGCCTCGGAGAGCGACCGTTCGTTCGCGAACTTGCCGAAGTGCGGATCTGCGAACCAAGGCGGCATCTTCTTGGTGAGGACGGCTGTCTTCATGGCCTTGGCCCACGGACGCGTGCTTTCGTAGGTGAGGAATGATGCCGGGGCCATTTCGCCCGGCCGATGGCACGTTTGGCAATTCTTTTGTAAGACCGGCAACACATCTTTATAGAAGGTGACGGAAGATGACACGGTTCCAGCTTGCGCGAGAGTAACCGAGCCGAGAATGCACCAAAGGGATAGCCGCATGAATACCTCCAAATTGACCTATGTTCTATCATACGACATCGGCTGGTATTCCGTTCTGGAAAAAAGTGGCAAGGCGGGACACAAAGCATGTCAAATCGGTTATCATGGACCCTTATAACCGATAAGTCATTTAGGGGCTAGCGTTATGGACTCTTACGCCACAGGCACATCCGCGTCACCGCACCGGAAGTGCGTACCTGAGTTGGATCTCCCGCGATTTCGCAAGAGGTCGGGCGTTTCGCTCGAGGAGATCGTGCAGAGCACCAAGATCAGCTCGCGATTTTTGCGGGCCATTGAAGACGAGCAGTTCGATCAGCTGCCCGGCGGAATCTTCAGCACCAGCTACCTCCGGCAATACGCCGCGGTGATCGGATACGACGAAGAGGCATTGATCGCGTTTTACCTCCAGAAGATCAATCCCTCCGCCGCCGTTGCCAAACCGCCGCAACGGGAAACGGGCAGCCGCAAGCTGCTGGATCGCTGGCTCGGCACCGCGGCGCAGGCGCCTCGATAGTCTTTCCCCGCGGGCGCCGGCTATTCTTTGGCGGTCGCGTTCCCTCCGTAGTGAAATGACGACGAGATCACTCGGTTGGAGGAGTCCACCAGCGCGGTCGCGGCAAATGGGAATCGCCAATCAGTTACCGCTACGTCATGCGCACCTTCCGGGCTGTCAGCCGCACTCACCGACCACAGCGGGTACTGTGCGAATTGTAGAAACACCCGGAAAGGGTGCGCCAGGCGGGCGGCATCAATGGCCGGGCTCGGCGCGGCCTTATAGATAATCGAACCAGCTTCCGGATCGAATTCCTGGTGCACGTTCACCAGAAAGCGCATAACAAACTCCGGCCGCTCCACCCAACCCTGCCACTCCAGCGGACTGACGCCCGCGGTTGGAAATGCAGCTACGCGGGTGGGCGGGCCGTCATGGTACAAGCGCGAGTTCAGGATTTCGATGGCGCGCTGGTGCGAGAGAAAACGGCCGAAGTCATAGATCAGAAAAAACGACAGCGCGAAAATCGCCATGCCGCGGCCTGCGCCGGATCTTGCGCCTATCTCGGAGCTGACCAGCTTTCCCATCATCGGCCCGAGCCACCCCAGTAGCAGCACTGCCCAAATAAGCAGGTCGAAGAGATTAATCAGATCCAAGTGCACATATTGCGACGAAAACGGCAAGAACAGACGGATGCCGTAAGTATTCGTCCAATCCAGTAAAAGATGACTGGCGACTCCGATGCAGGCGATCCCCCACGCCGCCAGCCACCCTCGCATGGTCCGCCCGAACGCGCAGGCCACCAGCGCGGACAATAGCGCCATCACCGGTAACGCTGCTATGGAGTGCGTAATGCCGCGATGATGCTCGAAATAGTACAGCGGGCCGCGAGCGATCGCCACAATATCGATGTCGGGGATGTTGGCCGACACGACCAGCACCAGAGTGGCTCGCGGATAAAAGCGATTCAGGCCGGCGCGGCTCAACATCAAGCCGGTCAGCGAGTGGGTGAGGTTGTCCATGCGGCGTCATTGGCACTGGTGGGGACGCTGGCGGGTCTCCGCGCGCGAAAACCCGGAGGCACCAACAGGGTGAGTGCGTTGGGAACAATCTCGACGCGCGCCGGCGCAACGCCCACGTGCTCGCCGTCCACTTGCAGATGAATCGGTCCACCTTGGCCCACCGCCGAGAAAGCGGCTTGTCGCGTCCGCAGAATGGTAATCCCCCGCATGGTCTGCTGCTGGCGTGCAACCACGCCGAGCATGTATCCGAGAAAACCGAGCGAACTCTCGCCCTCGAACAGCACCATCTCAAACTCGTCGTCCAGCAGCGAAATGGTCGGCGCGATCTCGAGGTCGCCCCCATAGTTGCGGACGCGGCTCAGCAAGGCAAAGCTCGCGCGAAACTCGCGTCCATTCGCCTCCACCGTGAACTCCGGAATGCGGCGGCCTAACTTGGAGAAGCCACCGATCCAGTACGCCGCTTTGCCGAAGGCTTCCTTCGTGCGCGTATTCATGTGATAGACGATGTCGGCGTCCAATCCCGCGCCGGCCATCAGAAGGAAATATCGCTGGACGTCTTCAAGGGCGTCAGCCTGACCGATCGACTTGTTGGAAATCAAACCCAGCGCCACCCGTTCCAGCACCGAGTCCGCCAGAGCTTCGGCCGCGCGCTCCATGGACTTCCCGATACCCAGCTCGCAAGCCAGCACGTTGGCGGTTCCCGCCGGAAGAATGCCCACCGGGACTTCGGAAAACGCCATCCCGTTCACCACTTCGTTGATGGTGCCGTCGCCGCCGGCGACCAAAATCAGCTCAGCTCCGCGGTCCACTTCCTGGCGCGCGATTTCGCCCGCGTGCCCGGGACCGGTGGTGGCAATGGAATCGAAAGTCATCCCGCGCGCGCCCAGCAGCTCGATGGCACGGCGCAGCGCATGGCTTCGCCGTCTGAGTCCGCCCGCATAAGGATTGTAAATGAGAACAGTTCGGCGGTGAATAGTACCCTAATTATAGTAGATGCCCACTAAGACCGTAGAAGCAGAGTTGGAAGATCTGCGCGAAAAGCTGCATCATCACGAGTATCTGTACCACGTCCTTGACCGGCCCGAGATCAGCGACGCCGAATATGACCGGATGATGCGCCGGCTGAAGGAGCTGGAGACCGCGCACCCGGATCTAGTAACGCCCGATTCACCCACGCAGCGCGTAGGCGGCAAGGCTCGCGAAGGTTTCGTCAAGGTGCGGCACAGCTCGCCGATGCTGAGCCTGGACAATGCTCTGAATGAAGATGAAATGCGCGCCTTCGACCAGCGCGTCCGGGAACTGCTGAAGGGCGAGCCTCATGAATACGTCGCGGAGCTGAAGCTGGACGGTCTCTCGATGGCCGTTCACTATGAGCATGGAAAGATGCTGCGCGCTATCACGCGCGGGGACGGGCAAGTGGGCGAGGACGTGACCGAGAACGCCCGCACCATCCGCTCGCTGCCGCTGCGTGTGAAATCCAAATTGCCCGAGTTCGAGGTGCGGGGCGAAGCCCTCTTGACTCTACAAGCGTTCGAACGTCTGAATGCCAGGCAATTGCAGCACGAGTTGAAGCCGTTTGCGAACCCTCGCAACGCCGCCGCGGGATCCTTGCGCGCTTTGGAGCCGGCCCTCACCGCGTCGCGCCAGCTCGAGTATTCGGCCTACTTTCTGCTGGTGGACGGCAAGTTTCATTACGATAGCCACTGGGAATCTCTCGAAGAGCTTTCGCGGATGGGTTTCAAGGTCAACGCGCACCGCAAGAGGTGCGCCGGCTTGGAAGACGTGCTCGAGTTCTACAAGAACTGGGAGTCCAAACGCGATTCGCTGAACTATGAGATCGACGGCGTTGTGGTCAAAGTGGACTCGATCCCTCAGCAGAGCCGGCTCGGCTGGACCGCCAAAGCGCCGCGTTGGGCGATTGCGTTCAAGTTTCCCGCGCATCAAGAGCAGACCGTCATTGAAAACATCGGCGTCCAAGTGGGCCGGACCGGCACGCTGACCCCGGTCGCGCACTTGAAAGCGGTAAATATCGCCGGCGTCACTGTCACTCGCGCGACGTTGCACAACGAAGATGAAATCGCGCGGCTGGGCGTCGAAATCGGCGACACCGTGCTCGTGGAGCGCTCGGGTGACGTGATCCCGAAAGTCGTGCGCGTCGTAAAACAGGGCCGCGACCGGCGGGCGTTCAAAATGCCCGCGCACTGTCCGGTGTGCGGCGGCAAGATTGTGCGCGAAGAAGGCGAAGCCGCCAGCCGCTGCATCAACACCAACTGCCCCGCGCGTTTGAAGGAGTCCGTGCTGCACTTCGCCGCGCGCGGCGTCATGGACATCGACGGCATGGGCGACGTCCTGGTGGATCAATTGGTAACGCGTGGCATGGTGAAGAGCGTTGCCGATATCTACGATCTGACCCTCGATCGGCTGCTCGAACTCGACCGCATGGGGGAAAAATCCGTGGAGAAGGTGCTGCACAACATTGACGCATCACGCAAACAGCCGCTGCCGCGAGTGCTGAATGGTCTCGGTATTCCCTTCGTCGGCGAACGCACGGCGCAAATTCTCGCTGACACCTTCGGCAGTCTGGACACGATCGCCCAAGCCGATGAAGAGAAGCTGCAAGAGGCTGAAGAGGTCGGTCCCAAAGTCTCCGAGAGCATCCGCCAGTTTTTTCACGAGCGGCGAAATCGTGAGTTAGTGGAGCGCCTGCGTAAGGCCGGTCTCACGTTCGAGCACGAGATCAAGAAAAAGAAGGCGGCCGGCCCTCTGACCGGCAAGGTCTTCGTGCTCACTGGCACGCTTCCGAACCTCGCGCGCGAGGAAGCCAAGGCGCGCATCGAGGCGGCCGGCGGCAAAGTGACAGGATCGGTGAGCAAAAAGACCGACTACGTTGTCGCGGGCTCTGATCCGGGTTCGAAGCTGGATAAGGCCAGTTCGCTGGGGGTCCCCGTGATCGACGAGCCCGAGCTACTCGCGCTGTTGCAGTAGAATCTCAGGGGAAGCGTATAGCCACTGTCCAAGATCATCCAGACTCTCGTGTCGTGGGGACCGGCGGGCGTTTTCTTTCTCGGCTTACTGGATTCCACCGGCATTCCCATGGTCGGTGGAGTGGATCTGTACATCGTCCTGGTCGCGATGGTGGATCGCTCGCAGGGCTACTTGGCCGCGTGCGCGGCGATCGCAGGCTCGTTGATCGGAAGCCTGGTGCTGTTCCTGATCGCGCGCAAGGGCGGCGAAGAGTACCATCGCCGGCACACCTCGAGCCCGCGTGGCGCCAAGCTTCGCGCCTGGTTCCATGATTATGGGCTCCTGACGGTGTTCGTGCCCGCATTCGTGCCGATCATTCCATTGCCGCTCAAGATTTTCATCATTTCCGCCGGCGCGCTGGAAGAAAGCCCCGTGACGTTCTCCATCGTTTTGCTGGCCGCGCGGATTCCACGCTACATGTTTCTGGCCTGGCTTGGCTCGCGTTTGGGCGCCGACACCATTCCATATCTGCGCCAGCATATCTGGCAACTCGTTTTCTTCGCCGCCGCATTATTCGTCGTGCTGTATCTTGGCGTTCGAATTGTGCACAATTATCGAGTTAGTAAGTCCAGGGGGACTGCCCTACCGCGCTAGGGTAAAACTGACTTCGATCGGCGCGATCACTTCCACAGGCTCGCCATTGAGCAGCGTCGGCTCATAAACCCACTGCTCCACTGCTTCCAGGGCGGCGCGCGCCAGTATCGGATGGCCGCCGATAAGTTGCAGATTACGGATGGTGCCGTCCTTGGCGATGATTCCGATCAGATGCACCACGCCCGAGATCCGAGCCTGTTTCGCAAGAGCCGGGTACTCCGGAATCACCTTTCGGATCAGCTTGGCCATTTGAACGGTTCCCCCAACGTGCAGGGGCGCGGACGGCGTATTTGGATGAGCCGCGGGTGGCTTCGGCGGCGCCGTGGGCATATTTGCAAGGAACTTCCCGACTTGGTTTGTGCTGTCGCCAACCGAATTCACGCCGATGCTTGGCGGCGCGTCCCCTTGCAGCGCGGCCGATGCCAGCTGTTGCTGTGGCATCCTAACATCGCGATCGAAAATGAACGGCCGGCGGATGACCGGCTCACTCAGCAAATTCGTGCTCGTTCCCGCCGGACTCCGCGTGGGTACCGGCGCAACCGGAAGAGGCGCTGGCGCCGGTCTTATCGCGACGTTCTCCCAATGGAAAGCCGGCAAGTGATCGCTCGAAGCCAACGGAATTAAGAACGCCAGACTGACAATCAGCAGCTCCGTACTGAGCGATGCCACGAAATTCCACTGCCTGTTTGCGTCGTGATTGAGAAGTATGGATTGTTCAAACACGTCTATATAGACACCGCGCCGTCTGGATGGTTCCCGGAGGACGTTTCTCCATGAAATCGCATGGAAACAGAATCCTAAGGCGCAGATTGCGAATCTAAACGTAGAGCAACGGGCTGCTTCGCGCATTGTACGATGAAGCAACATCTAAGGAGACACGATCGAATGCGATTCACAACAGGATTCATTCTTTTGGGATTTGTGACTGCCTCTACGATCGTTGGCCAGAGTCAGTTCCAGGGCAGCGTTGCAAGCGGCGTCCCGTCGTCTGGGCCGTTGGCGCTTACCGTTCGCGACGCGATCGATCGCGGTTTGAAGACGAATCTGGGTCTGCTGGTCAGCGATTCGGCGAATGAGGCCGCCCGCGGCCAGCGGCTCCTGGCGTTGAGCGCTCTGCTGCCGCAGGCCCATGCTCAGGCCAGTGAGACAGTGGAACAGATCAACTTGAAAACGCTGGGGTTCAATTTCAAGATCCCCGGAGCCGCCATCCCCACAATCGTTGGGCCGTTTCACTACACCGACGTGCGCGCTTACGCGTCGTGGAGCGCCTTCGACTATAGTGCGCGCAAGAATTTTCGTTCGGCTCAAGAGAGTAGGCGCGCCGCTCAGCTCTCCCTAATGGACGCGCGCGACCTGGTGGTTCAAGCCGCGGTCAGCGCGTATCTGCAAATCATTGCCGACGCTTCCCGCGTGGAAGCGATTCGCTCCCAGGTGGAAACCGCGCAGGCGCTGTACAATCGCGCCCTCGATCAGCAAAATGCCGGGCTTGCCGCCGGCATCGATGTTCTGCGGTCCCAGGTGGAGTTGAAGCAGCAGCAACAGCGTTTGCTGGCCCAGACAAACCAGTTCGACAAGGATAAACTCGCGCTCAGCCGGGTGATCGGGCTTCCCCCCGGCCAGGAATTCAACCTGGCGGAATCCGCGCCGTTTTCACCGCTCACTTCGTTGACACAGGATCAGGCCCTGACTACGGCTCTCGCGAAGCGGCCGGATTATCAAAGCTATCAGGCGCAAGTGCGCGCGGCCGAGGAGTCCGTCAGTGCGGCGCGCGCCCAACGTTATCCCACAGCCGGCGTCACAGCCGACTACGGCGATATAGGGCCGACCCTCGCCAGCTCCCACGGCACGTTTTCCTTCGTGGCTTCGGCCAAGATCAACCTGTTTGACGGCGGACGCATCAGCGCGGACGAGATCCAGGCCAAGGCGGCCTTGAAGCAGCGCCAGGATGAGCTTGCCGATCTGGCCGGCCAAATCGATTACCAGGTCCGCGCGGCATTTCTGGATATTCGCACGGCGGCCGATCAGATGGCGGTGGCGCGAGACAATCTCGACTTGGCCAATCAAACGCTCGTGCAAGCCCGGGACCGGTTCGCTGCCGGCGTGACCGACAACATCGAAGTCGTGCAGGCCCAGGAGTCAGTTGCGAGCGCCACGGACAACGTGATCTCCGCGCTATATGCCCACAACCTGGCAAAGGTCGGCCTGGCGCGAGCCTTAGGCGGCGCCGAGCAGGGAATCCAAAAACTCATGGAGGTGAAGTAGCCATGGCTGAACCAGCAAAAGACAAGCTCGTTCCGCGCAGAAAGTCCAGGATCGGCCGCCTTCTCGTTTTCGTGGGGGTCATCGTGATCCTCGGTTTCGCCGGTTTCTTTATCTGGAGATACCTGAACACGTACGAAACCACCGACGACGCGCAGATCGATGGACATATCGATGCAGTGAGCGGGCGGATCAACGGCAACGTAGTTGATGTCCGGGCCGAGGACGAGCAGTTTGTAAAAGCCGGAGACGTATTGGTTCGGATCGATCCGCGCGACTATGAGGTTGCGGTCGCCAAGGCGGAAGCGGACCTGCGCGATGCCGAAGCGGCGCTGGAAAGCTCGCGCATCGACATTCCCATCACCGCTACCAACACGGCCAGCCAGCTAAAGACCGCGGCTTCGAATCGCGTCGACGCGGCCGCCTTCGTCCTGGGCTCCCAGCGCCAGTTGAGCGCCGCCCGCGACCGGCTGGAATCGGCGCAAGCCCAGGTCCGTGAAGCCCAAGCCAACGTAAAAAAAACCAGTGACGATGTCGCGCGGTACAAGCTGCTGGTGGACAAGAATGAAATTCCGCGGCAACTGTACGACACCGCCGTGGCGGAGGCTGCCGAAGCGCAGGCTACGCTGGATGCGCGCAATGCGGCGGTCCGCGAAGCCGAGCAAAACATCGTGGTGGCGCAGAGCGCGGTGGACCAGGCCCGTGAGCGGATCCCGCAGGCGGACGCAACCATCGACTCCGCCAAGACCGCGCCCCAGCAGGTGGCGGTCAGCGAATCGCGCGCCAAATCCGCCCTGGCACAAGTCGCGCAGAAGCAGGCGCTGCTCGACCAGGCCAAGCTGAATCTCAGTTACTGTACGATCGTCGCGCCCGCCACGGGGATCGTCGGCAAGAAGACCGTGGAACTGGGCGAGAACATTTCGCCGGGCGAGCAGTTGATGGCCGTGGTTCCGCTCGATGACATCTGGGTGACGGCGAATTTCAAAGAAACACAGTTGAACCGCATGAATCCGGGCCAGCGCGTCCGCTTCAGCGTGGATGCGTACGACAAGGAATACCGGGGCAAGATAGTGGCGGTCGGAGGCGCCAGCGGTTCGCGATTCAGTCTGCTGCCTCCGGAGAACGCGACCGGGAATTACGTCAAGGTGGTGCAGCGCATTCCGGTTCGCATTAATCTCGACCCGGGCCAGAACGACGATCACCGGCTGCGCCCCGGGATGTCGGTCGATCCCAAGGTCTACCTCGAGTAGGGCAGCTTATGGCGGAAGAAGCCGAGATCTGGAAACCGAAATTCAATCCCTGGCTGATCGCGGTGGTGGTCGCGCTGGCCGCGTTCATGGAGGTGCTCGACACCAGCATCGCCAACGTGGCTCTGCCGCACATAGCCGGAAACCTGGGCGCGAGCAACGACGAAAGCACCTGGGTGCTCACCTCCTATCTGGTGTCCAACGCCATCGTTCTTCCCATCAGCGGATGGCTGGCGAACCTTTTCGGACGAAAGCGCTTCTTCCTGGTGTGCATTTTCCTGTTTACCCTGAGCTCGCTGCTGTGCGGCGCCGCTCCCAGCCTGGCGATCCTGATTGTGTTCCGCATCATCCAAGGCGTCGGCGGCGGCGGGCTTCAACCGATGGCGCAAGCCATTCTGGCGGACACGTTCCCGCCTCAGAAACGCGGCTTGGCGTTCGCCCTTTACGGAATCACCGCCATCATGGCGCCCGCCATCGGCCCCACGCTGGGCGGCTGGATCACTGACAACTACTCGTGGCGCTGGATCTTCTATATCAATCTTCCCGTCGGACTGCTGACCTTGTTTCTGGTGCTGAAGATAGTGGAGGACCCGCCATATCTTGCCCGCAACAAAACCGCCGGCATCACCGTCGACTACATCGGCATCGCTCTCCTCGCGCTGGGTGTGGGAGCTCTCCAGGTCCTGCTCGACAAAGGCCAGGAAGACGACTGGTTCGGATCGCGCTTCATCGTCACGCTGGTGGCGATCTCGGCGATCAGCCTCGTTTCGCTGGTCTTGTGGGAGCTGCATACCAAGACACCCATCATCGACCTGCGGATGTACAAGAGCTTCAACTTCGCCGTGGCGAATCTCATGATGTTCGTCCTGGGCATGCTCTTTTTCAGCAGCCTGGTCATGATGCCTCAGTTTCTTCAGACCCTGATGGGGTACACGGCGGAATCGGCCGGGCTGGTCCTTTCCGGCGCCAGCCTGATCATCCTGGCTGAGATGCCTATTACGGGCCAACTCACCACCAAAGTCCCCGTGAAATACATCATGGCGTTTGGCTGGCTGAGTCTAGCGTATGGGATGTACTATTCCACCAGCTCGTTGGATTTGCTCATCAGCTTCAAGGCGGCGAGCTGGCTCCGGGTAGTGCAATCGTTCGGCCTGGGTTTCCTGTTCGTGCCCATCACGTTTAGCGCCTACATTGGGATTCCACCGGAAAAAGGCAACAGTGTTTCGGGCCTGGTGAATTTCATGCGTAACATCGGAAGCAGCGTGGGAACCTCCATGGTCACCACGCTGCTGGCGCGGCGGGCGCAATTTCACCAGTCCATGCTGTCTTACCACGCCACCAACTATGATCCTGCCTTTCGCAATCAATTGAACGGACTCAGCAGGCAACTCCTCCACGCCGGAGCCACTGCGCCGGATGCGCAAGCGCAAGCCTATGGACGCATCTACCAGTCCATGCAGGTGCAGTCGCAAACCCTCGCGTATATTGATACCTTCAAGGTGCTGGCGGTAGCCGCGGGGATCATGTTCCTGCTGTCGTTTATTGTCCGGAAGAACGATCCGGCCTCGGGCGGACCAAGCGTGGTGGAGTAAAAGGACAACTCTATGATCAACGTGCTTACCATCGAGCGCGAATATGGAAGCGGCGCAGCCCAGATAGCCCAGAAGGTCGCGGACCGTCTGGGCTGGAAGTTATGGGATCAATTGCTGACCAACGAGATTTCCCGCCGCCTGGAGTGTGACCCTCAGCACGTCGAGCAACAAGGGGAACGAAAAGACCCACTCTACTATCGTCTCTTTAAAGCCTTCCTGCGAGGCAGCTTCGAAGGAAGCTTGAACACCCCCGGGATGAAAATTGCGGATGCCGAGGGTATTCGCCGGGTTGCCGAGCAACTGGTGAGGGCGGCGGCCAACGAGGGCAACGCAGTGATCGTTGGTCGTGGTTCGGCGTACTACTTACGGGACCGGCCCGATTCCTTCCATGTTTTCGTCTATGCGCCGTTCGAAGAACGGGTACGCAGGTTGCAACAGGCGGGAAAGAGTGAGGAGGAAGCGATTCAACTCGCAGACAATGTTGACCGCGACCGCGCGGCCTTCATCAAGCAATATTTCGGAATCGAGTGGCCCGCCCGGCAGTTCTTCCACCTGATGATCAATTCAACGATGGGTGAAGAACCGGCGGTCCAGATGATCCTCAACGGTTTGACCGCGGTTAAAGAAAACCAGACGATCTCCCAGACGTGATCGCCGCGCCACCCGCCAAATGGAATCTCTATACGCGAAATGAGAGAGGAAGAAGGAATGGAATCACAAACACTGGACTATGGGAAGGAGCGCGAGGCGCCCAAGCCGGAAGCGCGCGCCAGCGAGCCGGTGCGAACCGCGCCGCCCAAGCCCAGGAATTCCTCGAGAAAACTGATCATACTGACCGTATTTCTCGTGCTGGCCGGCGTCGGCGTGTACCTGTGGGCCCACTCGTTGAATCGCGTCTCCACCGACGACGCGCAAGTGGACGGACACATCATTCCGGTTTCTGCCAAAATTTACGGCAAGATCGGCGCAGTGCTGATCGATGACAACCAGCAGGTGAAACAAGGCCAAGTGCTGGTACGCATGGATCCTCAGGATTATCAGGTGAAGGTGGAACAGGAGCGCGCCGCGCTCGCCGTCGCCCAAAGCCAGTCGCAAGGAGCCAACGCCGGGGTGCCGCTCTCTCGCGACACCACCACCAGCGACGTGTCCAGCGCCGAAGCGCAATTGAGCGGAGCGCAGGCCGATTATGATAAAGCTCGGGTGGACTTCCAACGCGCCTCCACCGCCGATATCGCCGTCGCGCGTTCCAACGTGCAGTCGGCCCAAGCCACCGCGGATCGCGCCGCCGCGGATCTAGCCCGCATGAAGACGCTGGTCGACAAGGAAGAAATCTCGCGCTTGGAGTATGACTCGTATGTTTCGGCGGCCAGCATCGCCGGCAGCGAGTTGCAGGCCGCCAAGGATAAATTGGTCGCCGCCAGTCAAGATGCCGAGACCAAGAAAGCCGCCCTGCTGTCCGCTCAGGCTCACATCGCACAAGCGCGCGCGGGCATCGCACAGGCCCAAGCCGGCCAGAAACAGGTGACCGTTCGCGTCGCGGATGCATCGTCCGCGGAGGCCAACATCGGCGCGGCGCGAGCGAACGTGGAAGCCGCCCAGCTCAACTTGAGCTATACGACAATCGTTGCGCCGATGGACGGCGTGGTAACTCGCAAATCCGTCGAAGTGGGACAAATCGTGCAACCAGGCCAGGGGCTGCTGATGCTGGTTCCGCTGCAGGACGTATGGGTCACCGCCAACTTCAAGGAGACTCAACTGGCCGATGTCCGAAAGGGCCAAAAGGCTGAAGTGAAGGCCGATTTGAGTGGTAAGACCTATCCCGGCCACGTCGATTCGCTCGCCGCCGCCACCGGCACGCGCATGAGCCTGCTGCCGCCGGAAAACGCCACGGGCAACTATGTCAAAGTGGTCCAAAGAATTCCGGTGAAGATCGTGCTCGATCCTATTCCTGGCGGCAATCAAGTGCTGCGTCCGGGAATGAATATCGAAGCGACCATCTTCACGAAGTAGTCACCGAATTCTGACTTCTGGATTCTGACTTCTACTTTATCTTCTCGTCTTTTTCCACTTTGCCGTCGCGAATGTGAATCACGCGGCGCGCATGCATGGCGATGTCAGACTCGTGCGTCACCAGCACGATCGTGTTGCCCTGCTGCCACAACCGTTCGAAGAGCGTCATGATCTCGTGGCCGGTGACGCTATCCAAAGCGCCCGTGGGCTCGTCCGCCAGCAGGATGGACGGGTTGTTCACCAAGGCCCGCGCCACCGCCACGCGCTGCCTTTGGCCGCCCGACAGCTCGTTCGGCCGGTGATGCATTCGCGATTCCAGATCCACCGCGCGAAGGGCCGCTTTCGCGCGCTCGGCCCGCTCTTGTTTGGGAACCCCGGCGTAAATCAGCGGTAGCTCCACGTTGTGCAGTCCGGAAGCTCGCGCCAGCAGATTGAAGGTCTGGAACACGAATCCGATTTCCTTGTTGCGGATGTGCGCCAGCTCGTCGTCCTGCATGTCGCTCACTAAGTTGCCGTTGAGATAGTACAGGCCGCGCGTGGGTGAATCCAAACAGCCGATCAGATTCATCAGCGTCGACTTGCCCGACCCCGAAGGACCCATGATCGCCACATATTCGCCGCGCCGGATCTCAACGTCCACGCCCGATACCGCGTGGATCTCCTGATCGCCCATCACATACGTCTTCCACAGATCGTAGGTGCGGATGACGATTCCGTCACGCTTCAAGCTCTCGCCGCGCTCGACCAGCTCCTGTGCTGCCGTCGCCATCCGCTAGCTTTCCGACTGCTGCGTAACAACCGTGTTGTTGACCTTCACCTTGGCGAAATTGCGCAGCGTCCGGATTATCTTGTATGTGCCGGTGATGATCTGATCGCCGTCCTTCAACCCGCTCAGCACCTCGATGTCAGTGGTTCCGGTGATGCCCGTCTTCACCGGTATGAACTCGGCTTTTCCGTTTCGGATGGTGAATACGCCCTGCAGCTCTTCCTTTTTCGCTTTTTCAGCCACCGGATCGACATTGGAGGCGGCCTGCACTCCGTCGGGCTTCTTGGGATCGAGGTCGCCCCGCTTCCGCACCGTTAAGGCTTGAATCGGAATCGTAAGCACGCGCGGTTTGGTCGCCGTCACAATTTTGCCGGTGCATGACAGACCCGGCCGTATGTCCTCCGGCGGATCGTCCAGGGCAACCACCACCTTGAAATCCTTGGCCTCTTGATCCGATGTGTTGCTCTGGGATGCGGCGACGCCGCTGGATCGCAGGATCGCTGTGTCGCCGATCTCGGTCACATGCCCATGGAAAGTATGGTTGGGCATGGCATCGATGGTCACCTCCGCCCGCTGGCCCACTTCCACGTTCACGATGTCAGTCTCGTCCACCTTCACCTCGGCCGTGATCACCGACATGTCCGCGATGGTCATGATGGTGCTGGCCGCCGAATTCTGCACGCCCGGCACCACGGTCTCGCCGGCGCGAACCGGCAAATTGGTCACGATGCCGTCAATCGGCGCTGTGACGTCGTACTTCTCCAGAATGTCCGCGAAACGATTCAAGTTGGCTTGCTGTTGCGCGGTGTGTTTCTGCGCCGAGGTCAACTGCTGGCGAGCCTGCGACTCTTGCGCCCGGGCCTGCGAAAGCCGTGCTTCAGCTTCTCCGATGGCCGCCACAGCGGTATCGTACTCGGCCCTCTTCTGATCGTAATCCTGCTTGGCGAGCAGCTTGGCGTCGAACAGCTCGGTGGCCCGGTCAAAATTCGACTTCGTGCGCGCCAATTCGGCTTTGTTTTTGTCCAGCGTTGCTTGCGCGGTAGTGACGCCGTCGGCCTGCGATTTCAATCCCGCCTCGGCCGCCGCTGAATCGGCCAACGACGTGTCAATGGACGCTTTTTGTGCCACCACATCCGCATTGGCTTGGACGGATTCCATCTTGGCCACCACTTGCCCCTTGCGGACATGGTCGCCTTCCTTCACCAGAATCTCCGTGATGGGCGCCGGGCCTATGGTGTTCGCCCCCAGATTGATGTAGTTCTTGGGTTTGATCTCGCCCGATGCGGTGACCGAAGCCACCAGATCCTGGCGGGATACGCGGCTGGTCTGCACGTCGACAATGCCGCGCTGATTGTACTTGATGCTGGCGACTACACCACCGCTCACCAGCGCGATGAGGCCGATGGTCAGCAGAATCTTTGAGTTTGCCTTCACGTGGGACAAGTCTCCCCAGCAGGTTTAACGTAGCAATCGAAGGTTTTGTTCGATTAAGTTTATGGTAACATGCGGGCTTCCCAAGGTGCCCGTTGGCTGCCTCCGGCCGGTGTTGTTTACGGCTTGGATTCAAACGAGTAAACGGTCCAGCACTCACCACCGTTCTCGATACGAACAGGGTGAATCACCTCGCCCGTAAATGTCGAGATGGCTCGTGCCCAAAAACGCTGTGCCGGCACATTCGCTTGCATCACGCGAACCTCCCACTGCCCCGGGAACCGCCTCCACACTTCATGCGCGGCTCGAGCTCCAATTCCACGTCTGCGGCATCCACGAACAATAAAGAACTCCGCCATGTCCCAGACCGCGTCATTGCCCGAGACTTCCGAGCCTTGCTTAACAAAAACCAGCCCTGCCAATTTGCCATCTATCCCGATGAAGAACGGATGCCGGTTAGGCTCTGACCAATAAAGCGGTAGGGACCGGTAGCCGAACCTGCCATCCTCCCCTATTTCTAAATTGCGGAATTCGCTGAAGTCGTGTGCGTACAACTCGAGCAGGTTCCCAAGTATCGGCGCCTGCTCCGGCGCGGCGCGGATCACTTCGATGTGCGGGGATTCCGTTTCGCCATGCTGGGTCATATCCTTGCGCCGGTGTGAAGGTCCGCCATTAGTATCGCCGATCCCCGGCATCCCGGAGGGGTCCGCCATTGGCGCGATGCGCCAATGGACGTCTCGCAAACGGTCGTCGCATTCTGAGACACTCGTGCGGCTTTTTGAACACCTCTCCCGAGAAATTGTGGTTCGCTACGCTTACGATCCCTGCGGGTTGGATCAGCAGTCGCCGGTTGTCGATCGCAGTACAACTTTCTTAATTTTGTGTTTTTTGGGATGGTCGGGGGCCGTAGTCGCGCTCCGGGCCCCGGCGTGGCGGGTCTTCGGCCTGCAGTCTTTTCCACTGGTCTTGCGTGAGCACGCCGCGGAATCCGAGCAACATGCGGGCGTTGGCCTTCTCCAGCTCGGCGCGCGCCTGGGCCACGCGATCGATCTGCGCCAGAACCTGCGATTCGTCGGATCGGTCGGCTTCCACCAACGGCTCCATGATCGCTTCTTCCTTTTGCAATGCCGCACTCAGGTCAATCAGCTTCAAGCGGCTTTGCTGAAACAACGTGTCAATGTGCTTCTGCTGATCGGCGGTGAGGCCGAGCTTTTGCACTAACGCGGGATCGGTCCACCATCGTCCCGGCGGACCATGGAAAGCGCGCTCCATCGGAGGACGGTTGGGGCGCATAGGCGGAGGCGGACCTTCTTGCGCCGAAAGGGTACCCGCGGCAAGGATGGCGACAGGGCATATGAGAAAGGCGCGGATCATGATTATTCCTGCGCCACGAGTTTCATGAGAGGCTCCATCGACGAGGGGACCGCGCGCGACACCTGGGCATCCACTTGGTTGAGCAACACCGCGTCGCCTGCAGGCGCGTTTTCTCCTCCGCGCCAGACGATGCTCGCAAGAATGCACACCCCGGCCAGCAGCAGCGCCAGCGCGAGTTGATGCGAAGCACTCCAGGAGCGCGATTCGGACGGCCGGGGAACGGCCAGCGCCACGTGCGCCTGGTTCTGGCTCCAGCAGCGGACCGCGCCGCGAAATCCGGAGAGAGCTTCGCGAAAGTTCCCGAGCTCAGCGCGGCAGGCCGGACAGTTCTCGAGATGTCCCGCAATCCGGCGATCCGGCTGGCCCAGAATACATTCGGATAGGTGCTCCGAACTCAAATGCGTCATGCCACCCCTCCCAATCGCACCCGCACCGCGCGCAACGCGCGGAACAGATGAGTCTTCACCGTACCTTCCTTCATTCCGGTGGCGCAAGCGATTTCCAGCAGATCCAGGTCCTCCACGAAACGCAGCAGGAAGACCGTCCGCTGGCGTTCGGGAAGCTTGCCCGCAGCCTCCCAAACCGCCGCCACTTGTTCGTTTAATAATGCCTGAGCTTCCGGGGAGCGCGCGCGATCGGCGATCCCGTGGCCAGCCACATCGGCGGGCTTGGCCGTCAGGCTTGCGCGTCTCCAAAACTGAAAGCGCCGGTTGCGAATTTGATCGCGGATCAGATTGACGGCGATCCGCATCAGCCAGGTTTGCGTGCTGCAGTCCTGACGGAAGCCGTCGCGCGCTTGATAGGCGCGGAGGAAACAATCTTGAGTCACGCTCTCGGCCGTGTCCAGGTCGCGCAAGGAAGCGAGTGCGAAGCGGAATACCTTGGGCCGATACAACTGGACCAGCGCTTCGAAGTCTTGGGCGACGGCAACGTCAGGACGGATGGCTCTCTCGAGTTCGGACGCTGCCGACAATTGCATGGAGTTAGTGGGTCCCGTGTGGGCCAGGTCCGCCCGGTCCGCCCGGTCCGCCAAAACCACCACCGTGCCCAAGCGTTTCGTACTTGGACTGTTGATCCTGGGTCAGGATGGCATAAAACGCGGCATCAGCCGTGGCTTGCGCCTCCACCTCTGTGGTGGTGAGAGTTCCGATTGCCGCCGCTTGGGTGCTGATATCGGCTTTGTTGCCATTCTTAATGTCGGCTTGAATCGCGGTGCGCGCGGTGTGCATGGCGGTTCGGACGATCGCCAGCGCGGCCTCCTCGGTGGTGAAGTACTCGGTCGCCTGCGTTTGCTGCATGGGATTCAAATCCAGTAGCTTGGTGAGCCGAGCCACCTGATTGGCGACAATCTGGGTCGGCGTGGGCGGTGTATGGGTCGGGGTCTGTGCGGTAGCAAGCATGGATGTAACAGCCAGGAAAGCGGTTGAGGCAAGAATTCGTTTTCGCATGTGCCTATAGACGCATTTCTCGTGGCTCAGGTTTACACTGAAGATCTATGGAACTTTTTCAAGGTGACATCGCGCTCATCAGCGGCGCAAATAAAGGGATCGGTTACGAGATCGCGCGCGGGTTGACCGCGAAGAAGATTACTGTACTGGTGGGCGCGCGGGATGAAGCACGCGGCCAGGCGGCCATCGCGAAGTTGAAGGCGGAAGGCGGGGATGCTCGTTTTGTGAAGCTGGATGTGACCGATCACGAAACCGTTCGGCGCGCGGCCGAGTGGATCGAAAAGGAATTCGGGCGGCTGGACATTTTGGTAAACAACGCCGGTATCGCTGAGTGGGGAGCCAAGCCGAGCGGGGTGGATCTCGCCAAAGTGCGCGAAGTCTACGAAACGAACCTCTTCGGGCCGATCGCGCTCACGCAGACCATGCTGCCGCTTTTGCGGAAATCCAAGCACGGCCGCATCGTGAACGTGTCCAGCAGCCTGGGCTCGCTCACGCTTTCCAGCGATCTGAATTCGCCGTTCGCGGATTTCCTGGCGCTGGGTTACAACACGTCGAAATCGGCGCTGAATAGCATGACCATTCAATTCGCCAAAGAGCTCAAGGACACGCCCATCAAAGTGAACGCCATCTGCCCCGGCTATTGCGCGACCGACCTCAACGGCAACAGCGGCCCTCGTAGCGCGGTGCAGGGAGCTGTTGCGGCCATCCAATACGCCACCATCGGCGAGGACGGACCGACCGGCGGATATTTCAACGACGAAGGCCGCGTCCCCTGGTAATTTTGCCGCACGGTTAGTGCCCCCAGAGCTGCCGGCTCGCTAGCGCCGCGCCTTCCGACAGCGCCTTCAGTTTCGCCCACGCGATTTGCGGATGTACACGCAAGCCGAGCCCGCAGTCGGTACCCGCGATGACGTTCTCGCGCCCCACCAGACTCGCGTAGAGCGCGATGCGGTCGGCCACCAGCTCGGGATGCTCGACAACATTGCTCGCGTGGCTGACCACGCCGGGGATCAGGATCTTGCCGTCGGGCAGCTTCACGTCCTTCCACACTTTCCATTCGTGCTCGTGGCGCGGATTGGCCGCTTCCACCGAGTAAGCGCCAGCCTTCACCTTCAACATCAGGTCCACAAGATGTTTCAGCGGCAGGTCGTGCGTGTGCGGGCCGTGCCAGCTTCCCCAGCAGATGTGATAGCGCACCCGGTCTTCCGGAAGCCCCTCCAACGCGTGATTCAGCGCGTCAATGCGCACCTCGGCGAACTTGCGGTACTCGGCGATGGTCGGCGTGGGGACGATCATGTCGTATGTGTCGGGCAGGGCGGGATCGTCGAGCTGCAAGATGAAGCCCGCACCGACGATCGCTTCGTACTCGTGCTTCATTGCGTCGGCGAGCGCGAACAGATACTGCTCGTCGTTCGGATAATGCTCGTTGTGGAAGAAGTGCTCCAGCCAGCCCGGCGCCAGCACGCACATAAATGTTTCCTCGGCTCTCGCTCCGGCTTCCGCCAGCGCTTTCTTGAATACGGCAAGATCGTTCGCCACTTCCTGCTCTCCGATGTAGGAGATAGCCCCGTTGCAGATGGTGCGTTCCGGCGGAAGGAGCCTCTCGAAGTTCAATGCCTTATAGAACTCCGCGAACTCGGCGCGTTCACCCGTGTTGCCGCCCATCCAAGCTGTTTCTCCGGGATTGATCTTGCGCGTCGCCAGCCCCGCGAGCCGCCGGCCATAGTAGGGGAAGCCGAAGCCGATTTTGCCCAGCTCTCCATCGCTAATGATGTCGATGCCGGCGTCAGCTTGTTTGCTGATGACCTCGGTCATGCTGGAAGCTTCCAGGCGGCCGGCGTGCGTGGTGAGAATGCGATCGGAGCTGTGTTTCACGACCGACATTGTATAGCAGCGGGCACTGTATCGTAGAGGCCCGCACACGTTAAACTGGTGTTTTCGACGGGAGACTACAAGAACACGATGCAATACACGTTACTGGGCAAGACCGGAATCACCGTGTCCCGCATTTGTTTGGGATGCATGAGCTACGGCGGCGGCGAACTGCCGGACTGGGCGCTGGGCACGCGCGGCTGGCACGTGAACAAGGAAGATGCGCGCGAGCATTTCAAAATCGCGCTCGACGCCGGGATCAATTTCTTCGACACCGCGGATGTTTATTCGGCGGGATTGAGCGAAGAGATCACAGGCGAGTACCTGAGGGAGATGGCTTCGCGCGATGAAATCATAGTCGCGACCAAAGTGTGCGGCGCAATGGGTCACAGTCCCAACAAGAAGGGGCTCAGCCGCAAGCATATTATCGAAGGCTGCGACAACTCGCTGCGCCGGCTGGGCATGGATTTCATCGATCTGTATCAGATCCATCGCTGGGATTTCAATACGCCGATCGAAGAGACGCTGGAAGCGCTGGACTCCCTCGTCCGCGCGGGAAAGGTGCGCTATCTGGGCGCCAGCAGCATGGCGGCATGGCAGTTTTCGAAGGCTCTGTATCTCGCGAAGGAGCACGGCTGGCACCGCTTCATCGCCATGCAGAATCACTACAACCTGGTCTATCGCGAGGAGGAGCGCGAGATGATTCCGTTGTGCGTCGATCAGGGCGTGGGCGTAATTCCGTGGAGTCCGCTGGCGCGTGGATTTCTGACCGGCACCAGGAAGCGCGATGGCGGCTCCACTGCGCGCTCGCAGCTGGACGCATTTGCCAAGGATATGTATTACAGCGAGGACGATTTCCTGGTTGCCGATGCGGTGGCCGAAGCCGCCAAACAGCGCGGAGTTTCAGCGGCGCAGATCGCGTGCGCCTGGGTATTGCAAGCGCCGGGCGTGACCGCGCCCATCATCGGCGCGACCAAGACGCAGCATCTGAAAGAGCTGATCGCGTCGGTGGACCTGAAGCTCAGCGCCGAGGAAGTGGCGGCGTTAGAGAAGCCCTACCGGCCGCACAAGGTTCTCGGCCATTCGCAACCAGCCGCGAAGGCCATGCACGCCTGATGATTACCGAGCCGCGCCCGTAAGGGAGCCGGACTTCATCATCCGCTCCAGCCGGTCGAGAACGCGCATGGCCGAAATGGTTTGCGCGACGCTGGCATTCGGTTCGCGGCCCTCTTGAATAGCGGCGAAGAATTCTCGATCCTGCAACTCGATGCCGTTCATCGAGACGTCTACCTTGCTGAGATCGATGGGCTTCTGTTCGCCATCCACCAGATCGTCGTAATAGGCGACGTAGGTGCCATTATCGCAAATGTAACGGAAGAACGTGCCTTGCGGACCCTTGTTGTTGAACGACAGCGAGAGCGTGCAGATGGCGCCCGAAGGAACTTTCAGACCGATGCTCATGTCCATCGCAATCTTCAACTCAGGATGCGGCGGCCCTTCCAGCGCGAAGCATTCGGAAATGTTTTCGCCCGCCTGATACGCAAACAGATCCACGGTATGACAGGCGTGGTGCCAGAGCAGGTGATCCGTCCAACTGCGCGGCTTGCCCGCCGCATTCATATTCGTGCGCCGGAAAAAGTACGTCTGCACGTTCATCTGCTGGACCTTCAACTCGCCGGACAGGATGCGCTTGTGGATCCACTGATGGCTGGGATTGAAGCGGCGCGTGTGACCGGCCATGACGATGAGGCCAGTCTCTTTTTGCGCTTTCAATATGCGCTCGGAATCTGCCAGCGAATCGGCCATGGGAATCTCGATCTGCACGTGCTTGCCGGCGCGCATGCACTGTTCGGCTTGATCGGCGTGCATCTGCGTGGGCGTGGCCAGAATCATGGCTTCCAGGCCAGGCTGTTTCAAGCTCTCGCCCAGATCCCCTGTCCAATGAGGAATGCCGAACTTCTTGGCGACTTCTTCCGTGGCAGCTTGATTGCCGCCGGTTAGAGTCACCACCTCGATGCCGGAAATGTTCTTGATCGCCTCGATATGTTTCACACCGAAAGCGCCCTGTCCGGCCACACCAACCTTCATGTTTTTGCCTCCACGATCTTCCATTGAACCACACGTTAATTCATTTTGTTACTCTGCTTGCTATGAAGATTGCGGCGGTGCTGCTGGCTTGCGCGAATGTGCTGCTCGCGCAAACGAATACCTATGTCTTGAGAGCAGCCAGGATGTTTGATAGCGCCAGCGGCCAGGTGGTCGCGCCGGGACTGGTAGTGGTTTCGAACGGCGTCATTCAATCCGTCGGCGGGAGCGCTCCCTCGGGAGCCACGGTGATCGATCTGGGCGACGCCACGCTGCTGCCCGGTTTCATTGACGCACATACGCATCTGTCCATGGAATTCAACCCCGACTATAACGGCAGTGCGCTACTTTCCCTGCAACGGCCCATCTCCGAAAGGGCGATTCGCGCCACCGCCAACGCGCGCAAAACCGTAATGGCCGGCTTCACCACGGTACGCGATGTCGGGTCGTCCGACTTCATCGATGTTGGGTTGCGCAATTCCATCAACGCCGGATACGTTCCGGGGCCGCGAATGCTGGTTGCGGTTCACGCGCTCGGATCCACCGGCGGGCATTGCGATGACGGCGACAGCTTTCGATTTGGCCTGTTTGGCCGTGAGACTGGTCCCGAGGACGGCGTCATCAATTCACCTGAACAAGCCCGCTACGCCGTGCGGTTCAATATCAAGTACGGAGCGGACGTGATCAAGACTTGCGCCAGCGGCGGCGTGCTCTCGCCCACCGACGAGGTGGATGTTCCGCAATTGACGCAAGCCGAGCTCGATGCCCTGGTGGATGAAGCGCACACGCTGCACCGGAAGACCGCCGCGCACTCGCACGGCGCCGAGTCCAGCAAGCGGGCCATTCGCGCGGGAATCGATTCCATCGAGCACGGTACGTTTCTCGACGACGAAGCCATGCGAATGATGCACGATCGCGGCACATTCCTGGTGCCAACGCTGACCACGCGCGTGGGGCTCGCCGAATCGAAGTTTCCGCCGCTGGTGCAGGCCAAAGCCACTCGCGCCGTGCAGCAACAGGACGTCATGGTGAAACGCGCGCTGGCCTTGGGCGTGAAGATTGCGCTGGGAACCGATGCCGCCGTTTATCCGCACGGCGACAATGCACTGGAGTTCGCGTTCATGGCGGCCGACGGGATGACGCCTGCGCAGTCGCTAATCGCGGGTACCGCGTCCGCCGCGGAGTTGCTCGGCTTGCAGGATAAGATTGGAGCGCTGAAGCCGGGGATGCTCGCCGACGTGGTCGCGGTGCCCGGAAATCCGATCGAGAACATCAAGCTGACGCAGAGCGTGATCTTCGTGATGAAGGACGGCGTGATTCTCCGGAACGACCGCGCGGTCCCGATCAGATAACATTCATGAGTCTGCCCCGGCGAACCACCCACTCTTCAGTGCTGAACACCCGGGGACCGACTTCGATGAGCCGCGGGAGCATATCGAATACCGAGCCTGGAGTCCAGTTGGAGTTGTGGCGGGTACGGAAGCCGCGCCGGTTCAGCTCCTCGGCGGTCGCCGAAAGGGATTTTTCCTGGATAATCATTTCCAGCATGACAATCAGGGCTTCGCGCTCCTGCACATCTTGCTCGAGGGCTGTGCAATCTTCGGCGATCTTAAGCCCATAGGGAACCGGTTGGGTGATATCGGCGAGTTGTGGTTGATCGCCCGCCTGATCATCTATTTCCCTTGACCAAATTACGGCCACTGGTTTCCAACCCTGCCTGGCCTTGCGATCGAGATCGGCGGCGGTCAAGGGATTGGATAAGACTTCGCGCGTGTGTTGGAGTCTTGGCATAGCCTGAGAAACACTGCAACTCGGAGGCCACGCCCGCCCAAGTAAATTCAATAAGTTTCGCCGACGGCCTTGTTCGTTCGTGGGACTTGGCGGTGCAAACCGGACAGTTTACTTGCGGGCTGAATCGACCTGGGCTGAATCGATTTGAACCAGCCGGCTCTGGCCGGCGTTCTTTTGGGGCGGGGTCAGCAGGGCGCGGGGAAGTTTCGACAAATAGACCATCCGTTCAATCCAGGGCAGAAACCGGCGGACGGTTTTGCCGTGAAATATGAGACTGCCGGCGACCAACAGCGAATGCGGGATGGTGGTGCAGCAGCGCGAGCAGATGTCGATCTCGCCCGCGTGGCCCGTGGCGTGCAGACGGCGCATCCGCTGCATCTCGGCCGAATTCCAGATTTGTTCGAGCGGCGTTTCTTCCAGATTGCCCACGGGGCTGCCGTCCATGGTGTAGCTCTGGCAGCACGGATACACGTCGCCGTTCTGCTTCACATACATCGGACCGCGCCAGAGATAGTGGCAGGGATGTTTCCAATCCTGCGGCGCATGGCCAGCTTCGGGCTGCAACAGATTGGTTTCGTCCTCCTTGATGCGGACATGGTCGACGCCTGGAACCGCGCTCCAGAAGCGGATGAAATCGTCCACCTCTCCGGCGTTGCGCTCCATGCGGACCATCTGCACCACTACCTGTACTTTGGCCCGGCGCTCATGTTTCATGCGCGCGAAGCGGACAAAGTTGTCACGGACCTTCTCAAAGTTCGCGCCCTTGCGGTAATATTCGTAGGACTCTTTGGTGGCTCCGTCGAAGCTCAAAGTGATGTGTTCGAGAGGCGTGTCGAGCAGGCGCGCGCAGGTCTTCTCGTCGAAGAAAGTACCGTTGGAGGAGAGCAGTGTGGAGAT
>PMUP01000076.1:97077-108475 GCA_003166865.1 Bryobacterales bacterium | reverse complement strand
GTGGTGCTGACCAAGGAAGAGGGTGGGCGGCACACGCCGTTCTTTAAAGGCTACCGGCCGCAGTTTTATTTCCGGACCACGGATGTGACGGGCGTAGCTGAGTTGCCGGAAGGGACCGAGATGGTAATGCCGGGCGACAACGTGGGATTGGTGATAGAGCTGATCACGCCGGTGGCCATGGACAAGGGATTGCGGTTTGCGATCCGCGAGGGCGGCCGGACGGTGGGAGCGGGAACGGTGACGGAGATATTGGAATAGAAGGCGGAATACAAGGAGACAGGGAATACGGGGAATGGTCTACATTCCTCGTCTCCCTAGTATTCCCTGTATTCCGTTCTGCGCGACTGAAGGGAGCGAACGAATGCGCGAAATCATCACATTGCAGTGCACCGAATGCAAACGCAAGAACTACAGCAAGACCAAGAACAAGAAGACCAAGACCGAGCGGCTGGAGCTGAAGAAGTTCTGCGCGTTTTGCCGTACGCACAAGGTACATCGGGAAATCAAGTAGACTGAGTGTAGGAACGGCCCGAGAAGGGGCATAGGCTAACGGTAAACCAGCGGTCTCCAAAACCGCCTTTGGGGGTTCAAATCCCTCTGCCCCTGCCATCCACTCGGAGCAAGGAATCAGGAATATGGCTACCGCACAATTGCAAGAAGGCGACGGCGGGAATTTCCTCCAGCGGGCCGCCAGTTGGCCCGTGGGGGTGAAGAATTATTTCGAAGAGCTGCAGGCCGAGATGCGCCGCGTCACCTGGCCGTCCTGGAAGCAGGTTCGCGCCACCACGTTGGTTGTGATCATAGCGGTGTTTGCCTTCGCCGCTTACTTCGCGGTGGTCGATGAGATTTTCGCGAGCCTCATTAACAAGCTGATGAACGCCTTCACCCGGTAGAGATTCATGGCGGACGAAGAAATCACACCAATTCACGGGCACACTGACGAAACCGCGGAGCCGGTCGAGCTAACCCCGGAGTCCACTCCTACGGTATCGCCTGCCACGGTATCCAAGGACACGGCGTCCACTGAGGCCGCGGCACCCAACGGAGCCGTTTCCGAGGGGGCTGCGCCCGAGGAAGACTCCGCGCCCCCAACTCCGGCCGTCCCCGCGGCGGACGAGACCAAGCAGTGGTACATCATTCATACCTACTCTGGATTTGAGCAAAAGGTGGCGGACTCCTTGAAGGGCCGCGCGCAGGCCTTCGGCTTCGCCGATCAGATCGGGCAAATTCTGATCCCCACCGAAGAAGTTGTCGAACTGCGCGGCGGCAAGAAAGTCACCAGCAAGCGCATGCTCTATCCCGGCTACGTGCTGGTGCAGATGGACATGAGCGATCAACTGTGGCACGAGGTGAAGAACACGCCGCGCGTTACTGGATTTGTTGGCGGCGGCAACAGCCCGGTTCCCTTGACCGCCGACGAGGTCAACTCCATCCTGTTCCGCCAGCAGACTTCGGCCGAGCGTCCTCGTCCCAAGGTGAACTTCGAACGAGGCGAGATGGTGCGCATCGTGGATGGACCGTTCGCCAATTTCTCGGGCAAAGTGGACGAGATCAACCCGGAGCGCAATACATTGCGCGTGTTGGTGACCATTTTTGGCCGGTCGACGCCCGTGGAATTGGATTTCCTCCAGGTAAGCAAGGATTAACACATGGCAAAGAAAATAACTGATTACGTGAAGCTGCAGATCCCGGCCGGGAAGGCGACTCCGGCGCCACCGGTGGGAACCGCGCTGGGCCCCAAGGGCGTCAACATCATGGAGTTCTGCAAGGGCTTCAACGCCAAGACCTCGGCCAAGGACCAGGAAGGGCTGATCATCCCGGTGGTCATCACTATATATAGCGACCGGTCGTTCACCTTCATCACCAAGACGCCGCCGGTGCCGGTGCTGATCAAGCGCGCCGTGAGTATAGCGAAGGGGTCGGCCGAACCGAACAAGAACAAGGTCGGCAAGATCACCGAGGCGCAGGTGGAAGAGATCGCCAAGATCAAGATGCCGGATCTGAACTGCTTTGACGTGGCGGCCGCGGTGCGGAGCGTCAAGGGCACGGCGCGCAGCATGGGCGTGGATGTCGTTTAAGTTCGGCCACAGATCCCCCATGAAAGCCATCAAACTGGTCGGCGACATCGATGACGAACATCGGCTACAGGCCGACGTGCCTGCGGAAGTTCCAGCCGGCCCAGTGCGCTTGATCGTTCTCCTGCCGGATGAGGACGAAGGAGGCATCGCTTGGCCGCAAGGAGTTGCTGGGGAGTGGTCGGACGAGCTGCGGGACTCGCGTGAAGACCTCTACACGCTCGACGACGGGCAGCCAGTGAATGCGCCCCGGTGAGATCGTCCTAGCCCAGTTCCCTTTCGGTGACGTTCCCGGAATGAAGCTCCGCCCCGTGTTACTGCTAACGGGAGCGCTCGGGTCTGTGCCAGAAGTTTTGGTCGCCTACATATCCTCCGTAATCCCGACTCAACTTGCCCCTTCGGATCTGATCCTCGATCCGAGCAAACCCGAATTCCGCTCTACTCACCTGAAAACGATGTCGGCTCTGCGGCTCCATAAATTGGCAACGATCCATTCTTCAAGGTTGGCCCGGTATCTTGGCACTATTGAATCGGCAACTCTCGCTATCGTTGCAAGCAAATTGAAGGAACTCCTCGGGCTATGAGGGCCTTGTGGAGCGTAGAAGCGGGGAGCGTTTTGACAAACCGGATTTCAGTTTGCTAAGGTATTGTAAGCGCTTAACCGCACTACATTTTAAAACTCAGTGGGAGGCAGGGGTCTTTCAGAAGTTTGCCTTTGCCGTCTGCACCAATGAGGGAGTATGTCGAAACACGGTAAGAAGTTTGAAGCTGCGTCCAAACAAGTAGAACAACGCCCCTACAGCCTCAGCGACGCGGTTCCGCTGGTCCAGAAGGTCAAGTTCACCAAATTCGACGAGACGGTAGAGCTGCACATGCGCCTGGGCGTGGACCCCAAGCACGCCGATCAGATGGTGCGCGGAACCGTGGTCCTGCCGAACGGCTTAGGCAAATCCAAGAAAGTGCTGGTCATCGCTTCGGGCGATAAGCAGCGCGAAGCCGAGGCAGCCGGAGCCGATTACGTGGGCGGCGAAGACATGGTGGCGAAGATCCAGGGCGAAGGTTGGACCGATTTTGACGCCGTGATCGCCACTCCGGATATGATGCGCTCGGTGGGCCGTCTCGGAAAAGTGCTCGGCCCCCGCGGCCTGATGCCCAACCCCAAGACCGGCACCGTCACCACCGACGTCGCGCAAGCGGTCAAGGAAGTGAAGGCCGGCAAAGTCGAGTTTCGCGTGGACAAAACCGGCGTGATCCACGTGCCTTGCGGCAAGGTGAGTTTTGAGACCGGCAAGCTGCTCGCGAATGTCGACAGTCTGATCCAGGCCGTCATCAAGGCCAAGCCGGCCGCGGCCAAAGGCAAGTACGTCAAGAGCGTGACCATCTGCTCCACCATGGGTCCGGGTGTTCATCTGGACGTCACCCCGTTCAACGCCAAGCAGCTCTGACGAAGAGGAATTCATGAAGAAGAAATCGGACAAAGAAAAAGATCTGGAAGCGCTCAAGAAAGATTTCGAGAAGGCGCAGAACATCTTCGTCACCAGTTTCGAAAAGCTCACGGTGCAGCAGGATTTCGAGCTGCGCAAGACCGTGCGCGACGCAGGCGGCAAATACAGGGTGGTCAAGAACAATCTGGCTGAGAAGGCATCCGAAGGCACTCCCGCCGAAGACCTCATGAGCAAGCTGGTGGGCATGACGTCGATGGCGTATACCAGCAAGGATCCGGTGGCGCTGGCCAAGGCGCTGACGGCCTACGCCAAGGCGAATCCGTCGTTCACCTTCAAGGCTGGCTTGGTGGAGGGGCGCGCGATCGACGTGAAGTCGATTCTAGAGTTGGCGGCGCTTCCTGGGCGCGAACAGATTTTGGCGAAAGTTCTTTTCCTGATTCAGGCATCGGCGCAGCGGTTGGTTACTACGCTCGGCGGCGTGGGGCGCAACCTTGCGGTGGTTGTCGATCAGGCGGTCAAGGAAAACAAGTTCTCACAATAAAGGGAGTAGAAAGAGAAGACCATGGCGGACATCAACGCGATTGCGGAACAAATTCAAGGGCTGACGCTGCTGGAAGCATCGCAGCTCGTAAAGTTGCTGGAAGAAAAGCTGGGCGTTTCGGCCGCGGCGGCTTCGGTGGCAGCGGCTCCGGCCGGCGGCGGTGGAGCGGCGGCGGCTCCGGCGGCTGAAGAAAAGACCGAGTTTAACGTCATCCTCACCGCGGCGGGCCCGAACAAAATCAATGTCATCAAGGCCGTCCGCGAAGTCACCAACCTGGGCTTGAAAGAAGCCAAGGACCTGGTGGACGGCGCCCCCAAGCCCATCAAAGAGGGCGTCAACAAGGACGAGGCCGAGACCATCCGGAAGAAGTTCACCGACGCCGGCGCGACCGTGGAAGTGAAGTAGCCGCGGCGAGGAACTCGCGCTGTAATTTATTGGAATTTCAGGGGTTCCGTCACCAGGCGGCTCGAACCGTCCCCCCCGCCATTCCACCACCCGGACCGGATTTGACGAGAGTTAACCCGGTCTGTTAAAGTTAGATTGTTACTGGCCGGAGACCGACCGGATTCTTGCTCTTGTGAACCAAACATCCTGTGGACTAGGTGTGCCGTTTCTTGGAACGTTGCGCAGGGCTTCGCCGTGCTCGTTTTTTGCACCCGCCGTTTTTGGCTGCGACTCTTCGGCGCCAGTTGTGTGCTGTCTGATGTCCCACTGCTTCCGATTTTCCCCTGAACGTTTTGGCCCGTGATCCGGGACGTCTGGCGCTACACGCGCCGTTGTGCAAAGCGGGAAGGCGGAAGCCGTTTTTTTGTTCTTCAGCCGTTAGGAGTAAAACATGGAAAACTTGACGAACGGCGCAACGCGCGAGCGAATGGATTTCTCCCGCATCAAGACTTCCATCCCGATCCCGAATCTGATTGAAGTCCAGAAGAAATCGTATGAGCGGTTTCTCCAGATGGCCCTGCTTCCCGGCGAACGGGAAGACACCGGGCTGCAGAGCGTGTTCAATTCTGTATTTCCGATTTCCGATTTCCGCGGACTGAGCCAGCTCGAGTTCGTGGATTACGCCATCGGAAACTGGGAGTGCAAGTGCGGCAACCTCAAGGGCCTGCACCATCTGCGCTCCACTTGCCGCAACCCGAGCTGCGGCGCCACCATCCAAACCGATCCGTTCCATGTCGGCGACGTGCTCTGCCATCGCTGCGGGACCTTCAACAAGAACATCGTCACCTTCTGCAACCGCTGCGGCGATCCGGTTGGGTTGCAGCTCAAATACGACGTCGCCGAGTGCGAAGAGCGCGGCATGACCTACGCCGCCCCGCTCAAGGTCACCATCCGCCTCACGGTTTACGACAAGGACGCCGAAACCGGCGCCAAAACCGTGCGCGACATCAAGGAACAAGAGGTTTTCTTCGGCGAAATCCCGCTGATGACCGACAACGGCACCTTCATCATCAACGGCACCGAGCGCGTCATCGTTTCGCAGTTGCACCGCTCGCCCGGCGTCTTCTTCGAGCGCGTCCCGGCGCAGGGCTACTTCCTGGGCAAGATCATTCCGTATCGTGGAAGCTGGGTTGAGTTCGAATACGACAACAAGAATCTGCTCTACGTCCGTATCGACCGCAAACGCAAATTCTACGGCACCGTCTTCCTGCGAGCTCTGGGCCTCAAGACCGATTCCGAGATCCTGAAGGCCTTCTACAACGTCAGCGAAATCGTCATCAAGGACAAGAAGCTGTTCTGGAAGGTTTCCGACAGCCTGATCGGCCTGAAACTTTCCAAAGCCATCGGCACCAAGAACGACACCATCGTTCCGCAAGGCCGCAAAATCACCAAAACGCTCCACGACGCGATCGTCAAAGCCAAGATCGAGCAAGTGGAGATCGATCGCACCGATCTGCAAGGCGCCTACATGGCCGCCGACGTGATCGACATGTCCACCGGTGAAGTGCTGGTGGAGGCCAACCAGGAACTGACCAACATTGAAAAAGTGATGGACAACGGCATCACCTCGTTTGAGGTGTTCTTCCCGGAGCGCGACGACACCGGTAACGTGGTCTCGGTGACGCTCAGAAAAGATCCGGTGAAGAGCCAGAACGACGCGTTGCTCGAAATTTACCGCAAGCTGCGTCCCGGCGATCCGCCCACGCTCGACACCGCTACCCAGTTATTCCAGGGGATGTTCTTCGACCCGCGCAAGTATGACTTCTCGCGCGTGGGCCGCATGAAGTTCAACATCAAGCTGTACGACAAGATNNACCATCAAGTACCTGCTGAAGCTGCGCCGCGGCATCGGCGCCGTCGACGACATCGATCACTTGGGCAACCGCCGCGTCCGCGCCGTGGGCGAACTGCTCGAAAACCAGTTCCGCATTGGCCTGGTGCGCATGGAACGCGCCATCAAGGAAAAGATGTCGGTCTATCAGGAAATGTCGACCGCCATGCCGCACGACCTGGTGAACGCCAAGCCCGTGATGGCCGCCATCCGCGAGTTCTTCGGCTCCAGCCAGCTTTCGCAGTTCATGGATCAGACCAATCCGCTGTCGGAGATCACGCACAAGCGCCGTCTCTCGGCTCTCGGACCAGGCGGGCTCTCGCGTGAACGCGCCGGATTCGAAGTCCGCGACGTGCATCCCACGCATTACGGCCGCATCTGCCCCATCGAAACGCCGGAAGGGCCCAACATCGGCCTCATCTCATCGCTTTCCTGCTTTGCCCGCATCAACGAATACGGATTCATCGAGAGCCCGTATCGCCGCGTGCTGAAGGGCACCGTGGTGGATGAAATCAAGATCCTCAACCCGGGCGATTCTTCTCATAAGGTCGGCGATGTCATGACGCGCGCGGAGGTCGACAAGGCCAATCGCGACGTTGGCTCCAAGAAGCAACCCATCGAATTTGAAGCCCACTGCGACTACCTGTCGGCGTGGGAAGAAGACAAATACCTCATCGCGCAGGCCAACGTCCATCTCGACGACAAGGGCCATATCGTTCCCGAACTCGTCAACGCCCGGCAGGCCGGCAACTTTGTCCTGAAGCATAAGGACGAAGTGGAGTACATGGACGTCAGTCCCAAGCAGCTGGTGTCGGTGGCCGCGAGCTTGATTCCGTTCCTGGAGAACGACGATGCCAACCGCGCCCTGATGGGATCCAACATGCAACGCCAGGCGGTGCCGCTGCTGCGCGCCGAAACACCCTACGTCGGCACGGGCATGGAGCGTGTAACCGCGCGCGACTCGGGCGCCGTGGTCATCTGCAAGCGCTCCGGCATTGTGGATTCGGTGGACTCGGAACGCATCATCGTTAGAGTCGAAGGCGGCGGAGCTCACGAAGGCCAGCTTTCGCGCGAAGTGGGCGCCGATATTTACCAGCTCACCAAGTTCAAGCGTTCCAATCAAAACACCTGCATCAGCCAAAAGCCCATCGTGGCCCAGGGCCAACGGGTCAAAAAAGGCGATGTTCTGGCCGACGGCCCGTGTACCGACCAGGGCGAACTGGCGCTCGGACGCAACGTGCTGGTGGCCTTCATGCCTTGGCGCGGTTACAACTTCGAAGACGCCATCGTGGTCTCCGAAAAACTGGTCAAGGAAGACTACTACACTTCCATCCACATCGAAGAGTTCGAGATCGAAGCGCGCGACACCAAGCTGGGACCCGAGGAAATCACGCGCGACATTCCCAACATCGCCGAGGCGTTCCTTCGAAATCTCGACGAGAGCGGAATCATCCGCATCGGCGCAACCGTGAAGCCGGGCGACATCCTGGTGGGCAAAGTGACGCCCAAGGGCGAAACCCAGCTAACGCCCGAGGAAAAACTGCTGCGGGCGATCTTCGGCGAGAAGGCCGGCGATGTGAAGGACGCGTCGCTGTATTGCCCGCCGGGCATCGAAGGCACGGTGGTGGATTGCAAGGTTTTCTCCCGCAAGGGCGCGGATCTTGACGAGCGCTCCAAAGCCATTCTGGAATGGCAGATCGAGCGCCTGCACCGCAACCTCGAGGACGAAAAGCGCATCCTCAACGACGAGCGCGCCAAGCGCCTCACCACCTTGCTGGAAGGCAAGCAGGTGCTGGTGGATCTGCACGACGAAAAGACCAACAAGAAGCTGGTCTCCAAGGGCCTGGATCTCACGCGCGACGTGATTGAAAAGCTGCGCGCGCGCGATTTGAAGCGCGTCAAGTTCGCCAATAAAGACGTTCGCCTGAACGAGCAAATCGACGAGATCGAGGAGATGACCTCGCGCCAGATCGCGGTGCTGGAGAAGATCACCGAAGAGAGAATCGCCAAGCTGCGCAAGGGCGACGAACTGCCGCCCGGCGTCATCAAGCTGGTGAAATGCTACATCGCCATGAAGCGCAAGCTTTCCGTCGGCGATAAGATGGCCGGCCGCCACGGCAACAAGGGCGTCATCGCGCGCATCGTTCCCGAAGAGGACATGCCGTATCTTCCGGATGGCACTCCGGTGGAAATTGTTCTGAATCCCCTGGGCGTTCCTTCCCGCATGAACGTCGGCCAGATTCTGGAAACGCATCTGGGTTGGGCGGCCCACGCTTTGGGACTGCATTTTGCAACGCCAGTGTTCGATGGGGCCACCGAAAAAGACATCAAGGCCCAGCTCAAATCCGCTGAGTTGCCAAGTTCCGGCAAAGTTCAGCTCTGGGACGGACTCTCAGGCATAGCTTTTGAACAGCCGGTTACCGTCGGCTACATCTACATGCTCAAACTCTCGCACCTGGTGGACGACAAGATTCACGCCCGCTCCATCGGTCCGTACTCGCTCATCACGCAGCAGCCGCTGGGCGGCAAGGCCCAGTTCGGCGGACAGCGCTTTGGTGAAATGGAAGTGTGGGCGCTCGAAGCTTATGGCGCCGCTTATGTCCTGCAAGAATTGCTGACCGCCAAGTCCGACGACGTTTACGGACGCGCCAAGATCTACGAAGCCATCGTCAAGGGAGAAGCGGCCGCCGAACCAGGCGTGCCGGAGTCGTTCAACGTCCTGATCCGCGAGTTGCAGTCGCTGTGTCTGGACGTGGAGCTGATGAAGAAGCCGCGGGAGATTCTGGATACCGCGCTCGCGGCGGACTAGTGAATCGGGTCATGGGTCGTGGGTTGTAGGCCGAAAGCTTTTCCTACAACTCACCTCCTACCGCCCACAGCCTTTTAGGAGACATAATGTACCGTTCCTCTCCGTATGACAGAGCAAATTTGATCGCCGACTTCGATTCCATCCGGATCAGTCTGGCCTCTCCAGAGAAAATCCGGAGCTGGTCGCACGGCGAAGTCACCAAGCCCGAGACCATCAACTACCGGACCTTCAAGCCGGAGCGCGACGGGTTGTTCTGCGCCCGCATCTTCGGCCCCATCGCGGATTGGGAATGTTTGTGCGGCAAATACAAGCGCATGAAACACCGCGGCGTCATCTGCGATAAGTGCGGCGTCGAAGTCACGCTCTCGCGCGTCCGCCGTGAGCGTCTCGGCCATATCGAACTCGCCAGCCCCTGCTCGCACGTCTGGTTCTTCAAGGGCCTGCCCAGCCGTATCGGTTACTTGCTCGACATCACGCTGCGCGAGCTCGAGCGCGTGCTCTATTTCGAGGCTTTCGTGGTGGTCGATCCCGGCGAAGTGGCCGACCTGTCGCGCGGCGAAGTGATCACCGACGAGCGCAAGCGCCAGCTCGATCAGGAATTCCCCGGTAAGTTCGTCGCCATGATGGGCGCCGAGGGAATCAAGGAACTGCTCAAGAAAGTCGACGTCGAATCGCTCAGTCTCGAAATCCGCGACAGGATGAAGACCGAGGTGTCGCAGCAGAAGAAGCTGAAGTACGCCAAGCGCCTGCGCGTGGTGGAAAGCTTCCGCAAGTCCGGCAACAAGCCGGAGTGGATGATCCTGGACGTCATCCCCGTCATTCCGCCCGAGCTTCGCCCGCTGGTCCCACTGGATGGCGGACGCTTTGCCACCTCCGACCTCAACGATTTGTATCGCCGCGTGATCAACCGCAANNAACAACCGGTTGAAGAAGCTCATCGAGCTGCACGCACCCGACGTCATTGTTCGCAACGAGAAGCGCATGCTGCAGGAAGCCGTCGACGCTCTGTTCGACAATGGCCGCCGCGGCCGCGTCCTGCGTGGCGCCAACAACCGCCCGCTCAAATCGCTCTCCGATACCCTCAAAGGCAAGCAGGGCCGNNCTGCTCGGCAAGCGCGTCGACTATTCCGGCCGCTCGGTCATCGTGGTCGGCCCCGAACTGAAGCTCCACCAGTGCGGCCTTCCCAAAAAAATGGCGCTGGAGCTGTTCAAGCCCTTCATCTATCACAGGCTCGAACAGCGCGGCCATTGCACCACCATCAAGCAAGCCAAGGAACTGGTCGAGCAGCAGGATCCCGTGGTTTGGGACATTCTTGAGGAAGTCATCAAGGACCATCCTATTCTGCTCAACCGCGCTCCCACGCTGCACCGCCTCGGTATCCAGGCTTTCGAGCCCGTGCTGGTGGAAGGCAAGGCCATCAAGCTGCATCCGCTCACTTGCACCGCGTTCAACGCCGACTTCGATGGCGACCAGATGGCCGTCCACATTCCGCTGTCCCCGGAAGCGCAAATCGAAGCTTCCACGCTGATGCTGGCGTCCAACAATATCCTGTCGCCCGCGCACGGTGCGCCCATCGCGGTGCCCACCCAGGACATGGTTCTGGGCCTGTACTACCTCACCAAGGCCCGGCCCGGCACCAAGGGCGAAGGCCGCACCTTCGCTTCCGCCGACGACGTGTTGATCGCGCTCGAAATGGGCGAACTGGAAACGCTCACCCCCATCAAGCTCCGCTACACCGGCCGCGTGATCGACTTGATGAAGGCCTTCGACAACCAGAACGTGATGCACACCGAGCCGATCGAATTCTTGAAGCAGTATATGGACACCACGGTCGGCCGCGTCATTTTCAACGACGTCCTGCCCGACGAGATGCCCTTCATCAACGGCCTGCTCAAAAAGAAGGGTCTCACGCAACTGGTGCAGTACTGCTACCTCAAATACGGGCTGCAGATCACCGTCCAGATGCTGGATGAAGTCAAGAAACTCGGCTTCCTCTACGCCACCCGCGCCGGCATCTCCATCGGCATCGACGACATGGTGGTGCCCGAAGAGAAGCCCAAGCTGGTGCGCGACGCCGAAAAGGCCGTCATCGAAGTCCAGCAGCAATACCAGGAAGGCGCCATCACGCAGGGCGAGCGCTACAACAAGATCATCGAAATTTGGTCCAAGGTCACCGAACGGGTTTCGGACGAAATGTTCAAATCCATGGAGGAAGACGACCGCACGGGCCGCTACCTGAATCCGATTTACAT
>PMUP01000076.1:95697-97072 GCA_003166865.1 Bryobacterales bacterium | reverse complement strand
GAAATCATCGAGCAGCCCATCACTGCTAACTTCCGCGAGGGGCTGGACGTGCTCCAGTACTTCATCTCCACCCACGGCGCCCGCAAAGGCCTGGCCGACACCGCGCTCAAAACGGCCGACTCCGGCTACCTCACCCGCCGCCTCTGCGACGTGGCCCAGGACGTCATCGTCACGGAAACCGACTGCGGCACCAGCGACGGCATCTACGTCGAGCCCATCATCGAATCGGGCGAAATCATCGAGCCGTTGCGCGACCGCATCGTCGGCCGCGTGGCTCTCGAAGACCAGTTCGATTACGAAGGCAACCTGATCGTCGGACTCAACAAGGAAATCACCGAAGACCTGGCCGGCGCGATCCAGGCCGCGGGTATCGAGCGCGTGAAAATTCGCTCGGTGCTCACCTGCGAATCCAAACGCGGCGTCTGCCAGCTCTGCTACGGCCGCAACCTCGCCACCGGCCGCATGGTGGAGCGCGGCGAAGCGGTCGGCATCATCTCGGCTCAGTCCATCGGCGAACCCGGCACGCAGCTCACCATGCGCACCTTCCACGTCGGCGGAACGGCCACCGGATCGAGCGAGCAATCCAAGCAGGATGCCAACTCGGACGGTTTCGTCAAATTCATCGGCGTCACCACCGTGCGCAACGCCAAGGGCGAATTGATCGCCATGAACCGCAACGGCATCCTCGCCATCATCGACGATAAGGGCCGCGAGAAGGAACGCTACCCGGTAGTGTACGGCGCCAAGGTGCTGTTTGAAGACGGCNNCTCACCGAAGTCAGCGGCAAGGTGCATTTCAAGGACCTGGGCGAAGGCGTCACGCTGCAAGAGCAGGTGGACGAAATCACCGGCATGTCGCAGTGGGTGGTGACCGATTCAATCGACGAAAAGCGCATCCCCACCGTCATCATGCGGCCCGAAGGCGGCTCCCGCGCCGATGAAAAGCGCTACCTCATGCCCACCCACGCTCACTTGATGGTGAGCGATGGCGAAGATGCTCACGCGGGCGACGTGATCGCGAAGATCCCCCGCGCCACCACCAAGACCAAGGACATCACCGGCGGTCTGCCGCGCGTGGTGGAGCTGTTCGAGGCCCGCAAGCCTCGCGAGACGGCCATCATCGCGGAGATCAACGGCATCGTGCGCTACGGCGAAGTCGCCAAGGGCATGCGCAAGATCAGCATCACGGCCGACGACGGCGAACAGAAGGATTACAACATTCCGCGCGGCGTGCACATCAACGTGCAGGAAGGCGAGCGTGTGAAAGCGGGCGATCCCTTGATGGACGGCCCGCGCAATCCGCACGACATCCTGGCCGTGCTCGGCGAAAAGGAACTGCAGAAGTACCTGGTCAACGAAATCCAGGAAGTCTACCG
>PMUP01000076.1:0-95650 GCA_003166865.1 Bryobacterales bacterium | reverse complement strand
ACCGATTCGTTCATCTCGGCCGCGTCCTTCCAGGAAACCACGCGCGTGCTGACCGAAGCCGCTATCAACGGCAAGGTGGATTACCTCCGCGGCCTGAAGGAAAACGTGATCATGGGCCGGCTGATTCCGGCCGGCACCGGCATGGAGTACTATCGCCACGTGAAGATCGCGGGCGAAGACGTGGTGGAGGAAGAGCCCATCGCGGAAGAAGTTTCCCTCGCCGGCGACCTGGGCGGTTACGAAGACGAAGCCCGCACCGTTTACGCGGGCGGCCTAACCGAAGAGCCCGGCGAAGAGACGGTGGTTGAGTAGTCGCACGCTACCGTAAAGTCAAAGGCGGGCCTTTCGAGGTCCGCCTTTTTTGCGTTCGCGCTACACTAATCTCGTGCCAAAGAGGATCACGATTGCGCTCCGTCCCGAGGTCGCCCAATGGGCGCGCGGGAAGGCTGCCGACGAAAACACTTCGATTTCGAAAGTCATCTCCCGCCTGCTTGAAAAAGAAATGCAAGCGGCCTATTGGCGCGCCTACGAGGAGTGGAAGAGCCTGCCCGGCGACCTCGGAGGCTCTATCGATGCCTCGCAACGCTTTTCACGTGATGAAGCGCACGAACGCAGATAGGCTCCCGGAAGAACGCCGAACCAATGGCTCGCCGCCCTGATACCGACTACGATGTCATCATCGTCGGCGGCGGAGTCATCGGCGCGTCCATCGCCTGGCGGCTGGCCCGCAATCACCTCCGCGTCCTGCTCGCGGACGCCCGCGCAATCGGGTCGGAAGCCAGCACCGCGGCGGCTGGAATGCTCGCGCCCGGCGGTGAATTCGACCAGCCTTCGCCCATGCTCGACTTCGCCATCGGCAGCCTCGGGCGCTACCAAAATTTCGTTGCCGAGATTGAAGCCGACAGCGGCCTTCCCATCGAATTCCGACGCACGAGCGCAATCCAGATCGCCCTCACTCATACCGAGCTGGAATCGCTCATCGTGCGCGCCGCTCTCCAACGCACCGCCGGAATTCCTTCCACGGTCCTGACGAAGGACCAACTCCACGCACTCGCGCCCCTGGTCCGCTCGGACGCCATTGGCGCCGTCCACTACGCCAACGAAGCCATCGTGGATGCGGCTGGCCTGATGACCGCCCTCCGCGCCGCCTGCCTCGCGCGAGGCGTGACCGTTGAAGAGCAATCGCGCGTAACTTCGATCGCGGCGACTCGTACCAGCACCCGCGCGTTGCTTGGGGACAAATCCATCGACGCCGCTTCCGCCGTCATCTCCGCCGGCGCTTGGAGCAGCGGCATTAACGTTACCATCGATCACCATCCCTACCCGCTCCCGCGCTCATATCCAATGAAGGGCCACTTGCTCGGCTATCGCCTCCCCGCCGGATCGATCGCCGCCACCATTCGCCACGATCACACCTACGTTCTCCAGCGCGCCGACGGCTTCAGCATCGCAGGCTCCTCCACTGAAGACGCCGGTTTCGACCGCACCATCGACCCCAAGATTGTTGCGGATATTGCCGTGCGCGCCAGCTCCCTTCTCCCAGCCCTTCGCGGCCTCCAGCCCGAATCTGTCTGGATTGGCTTTCGCCCCGCTACCGATACGCCTGCCCCCAACATCGGACGCGTTCATTCCAGCCGCCTCTGGCTCGCCTACGGCCACTATCGCAATGGCGTCTTGCTTGCCCCCGCCACCTGCGATCAGGTCTGCCGGGAAATCAGCGCGGCGTTAGAATAGCAACCAGGGGTGAGTTCCAGTTGGGTCGCTTTGCGCTGCGCCTGTTCTTGTCGGTGGCTGGCGTGGCCATCGTCACGGCCACCGCGTTTTACATCGTCCCGCGCAATCCCACCACGGTGGGCTTCGCCTACTTGCTCCTGGTGTTGCTGATCGCCAGCAACTGGGGCCTCGCCGAAGCAACCCTCGCTTCACTCACCGCGACGCTCGCCTTTGACTTGGTCTTCCTCCCGCCCATCGGCAGATTCACAATCGCCGATCCGCAGAACTGGGTCGCGCTCTTTAGCTTTCTCGCCACCGCCCTCATTGCCAGCCGTCTCTCGGCGCGAGCCAACCGGCAAGCTCTGGATGCCGTCGAGCGCCAGCGCGACATCGAGCGCCTCTATACTTTCAGCCGCGCCATTCTCCTCACCGATCCCGTGGAGCCCGTCGCCAAACAATTCGCGCGCAAGCTGGCGGAGGTCTTCGGACTGGACGCCGCGGTGCTCTATGACCGGCGGACTGGGGAGATCCACCGCGCCGGCCCTGCGGATTTCGATGGCCTGGATCGTGATGCCATGGACGCCCAACTTCGCGACGCGGCCTCGCAGGGCACCACCTTCTTCGATCCCGAGCGCAAGCGCGTCATCACCGCGGTTCGCCTCGGCTCCGAGCCCATCGCCAGTTTTGCCATCCAGGGTGCGTTCATGCAAGACTCGGTTTTGCAGGGCATCAGCAATCTCATCGCTATCGGATTGGAACGCGCCCGCGCGCAGGATCTCGCCCATCAAGTGGAGGCCGCGCGCCGCAGCGACCAGCTTCGAACCACGCTGATCGACGCCATGGCGCACGAATTCAAGACGCCGCTGACTTCCATCCGCGCCGCTACTACCTCGCTGTTGTCTTCGCCCGATCAGCCGCTCGCCAGCCGGACCGAACTGCTCGAAGTGGCCGACGAGGAGGCGCGGCACTTGCAGGTGCTCATCGATGACGCGGTGGACATGGCGCGCCTGGAGTCCGACAACAACAATCAAATAAAGCTGCGGCGCGAGCTAACCGATCCGAAAGAACTGGTCGAGGACGTGGTGGCGTCGCTGCATACTCAAATCGACAACCGGCCCGTTGAGATTCGCTCCGAGGGATCGCTCTCTCCGTTGCCGCTCGACCGCCGCCTGCTGAAACTCGCCCTCAAGCAGGTGCTCGACAACGCTCTCAAGTATTCCCCGCCACGCTCTCCAGTAACGGTGCGCGTGTCCAATGGAAATCACGCGATCAACTTCGAGATTACCGATCACGGCCCTGGAATACCGGCGCGAGAACAGGGCCGCGTGTTCGAGCGCTTTTATCGCAGCCCGTCGGTCAAGAATCAAATCCCCGGCTTCGGCCTCGGTCTCGCAATTGCGAACCACATCGTGCAAGCGCACCACGGAGAACTCACCGTAAACAGCGTTCCCGGAGAAACCACTTTTCGATTGACCTTGCCCCTGCTGCAAACCTCGGAGACGCCAGCACCCGACGCCCAGGGAGCGCGCCGGTGAGCGCGGGGCGCATCCTGGTGGTCGACGACGAGCCCCAGATCCGCCGCATCATGCGCACCGCTTTGACCGGAGCCGGCTATGAAGTGGACGACGCCAAAACCGGCGAAGAGGCGCTGGAGAAGCTGCGTGAGTATCATCCCGACTTGGTCCTGCTCGACATGAACATGCCGGGCATGGGCGGATTGACCGCCTGCCGGGAGATCCGCGCCAGCACCGGCGCGGGTATCATCATGCTCACCGTGCGCAACACCGAGAAGGACAAGGTGGCGGCGCTCGACGCCGGCGCCGACGACTTCGTCAACAAGCCCTTCAGCACACCCGAGCTGCTGGCCCGTATCCGCGCGGCGCTTCGCCGTGTGCCCGCCTCGTCGCAGTCCTCCGCCGCTCGTATCCGCGTCGGCGAGCTCGTGATCGATTTTGTCGGCCGCACGGTACTCAATGGCGCGCGCTCCAGCCATCTCACGCCCAAGGAGCTGGACCTCCTCCGCTATCTCACCAGCCACGCCAATGAGGCCGTTGCCCATCGCGAGCTTCTGCAGGCGGTTTGGGGACCCGACTATGGCGACCAGGTCGACTACCTGCGCGTGTTCATCCGCAACCTCCGCAAGAAGGTCGAACGCGATCCCGATAGCCCCGAATATATCGCCACCGAGCCCTGGGTCGGCTACCGCTTCAACGGCACTCCTGAACCTCTGTGAGATTTGTGGTCTATATAGAGAATTGATATAGTATGTCCATATGAAGTCGCTGCTGGTGCAGTTAGATGAACCTACCTATCGCGCCTTGAACCGGATCGCCCCAGCCGCCAAGCGTCAACGAGCGGAATTCGTGCGATCTGCTATCCGAAAAGCTATTCGAGAGACCCAAGAACAACGCACCCGGCGGGCTTACCTTCAGAAGCCCGATTCGGAAGCCGACGCAGACGACTGGTCCTCAGCCGAGGAATGGAAACCGTGAAGCAGTACGAATTATGGTGGGCGTCTCTGCCAAAACCCGCAGGCCGGCGTCCGGTCTTGCTGCTAAGCCGGAGTGAAGCGTATTCCTATCTGAACAAGTTTGTCACGGCAGAAGTTACATCCACGATTCGACGCATCGCTGTCGAAGTTCCGCTAGGCCGCGGGGAAGGCCTCCCTTCGAAATGCGTAGCCAACTGCGACAACATACGGACTGTTGCGCGTTCAGCCTTGACCAAGCGGATCGGCCAACTATCGCCACGCCGCCACTCCGAGGTGAAGCGCGCCCTGGGCCACGCCCTCGCGTGGGATGAATTGATCGACGCCGCTTAGCAACGCCTTCCGCCACTTCCCGCACCCCACGCCTAGGGAGCAAGTGCTCGCGCCAGTTCCGTCAACCAATCGTTGTTCCAGTCGTCGCGTGGCTCTGCCGCGGCGCGGGCGAACGTCCACATGCGGATGCGCTCGTAATCCACGCCAAGCAGGTGCACAAAACGTCGCATGGGTCCCGCCCAGTTCCAAGCGCAATCGAACTTTGCAATTTAACAGATGCTGCGTTGCGTCATACGCGGGATCGCCGATGAATGGCTTCGGGTCAATGACCAGCCATGGCTCCCGCTGCGTGGCCCGCGATCTCGTGATCAGCTTCCATGTGAGGCATGCCGAGCTTCAGGACTGCGCGCGTTCCGTCCGTGGGCATCTCCGGGAGTCGCGCGAGCCAAGCCGCGCACCGGGGCGTCTTGAGGCAGGCTGCCGCAAGCTGCGATGGGACCCTCAACATGACTTTATTTTAGTGACACCACCTGCGCTCCCCAATCCCTAATCCCTGACTGCCAATCCCTAACCCTGATATCATGCCCTTTCGGATCGTCCCCGCCGATGCCGCGCGCCCCGTCAGCCGTTCCCGCGTCCACACCGCCTAACCTACACTCCCTCCGCCCCACCCGCGCCCGCCACATCGTCCTCGCCATGACGGTGGCCATCTACATGATCACCTACATGGACCGCACCATCATCGCGTCGGCCATGCCCCTCATCCGCAAAGATCTTGGCTTCTCCCTCATCACCGCCGGTTGGATCCTCGCCAGTTTCCGCTTGGGCTTCACGCTCTTCCAAATCCCCAGTGCCTGGTTCGGCGACAAAATCGGTCCGCGCCGCGCGCTCGCAATTATCGTCACCTGGTGGAGTGTATTCACCTCCCTCACCACGCTCGCCTGGAGCGCCGCCTCCATGGTCGTGATCCGCTTCATCTTCGGAGCCGGTGAATCGGGCACCTTCCCCATCGCCACCCGATCGCTTTCCCGCTGGATGCTTCCCGCCGAGCGCGGCTTCGCCCAAGGACTCACGCACGCTGGTTCGCGCCTCGGCGCAGCCATCACGCCCCCGCTGGTGGTTTGGATGATCCTGCTTTACGGCTGGCGCTCACCCTTTCTCGCGTTCGCCGGACTCGGGCTCGTCTGGTCCGCCCTCTGGTTCTTCTACTATCGCGACACGCCCGAACAGCATCGCTCGGTCAACGCCGCCGAGCTCCAGTTGATTCAATCCACCACCGGCGGACCGCGATCCCAAGCTGGTGTTCGTGTTCCATGGCGTCGCATCCTCTCCAGCCGCACCGTCTGGCAACTCGCGCTAATGTATTTCTGCTACCAATACGCGCTCGCCGTCTACCTCGATTGGTTCCCAACATATTTAAATAGCCATCGCGGTTTCGACCTCAAGCAGATGGGCTTCTACGCCAGTCTCCCGTTGCTCGCGGGCACTCTCGCCGATCTCGCCGGCGGCTGGTTCTCTGATCGCTTTCTGCGACGCACCGGCAACGTCACCTACGCTCGCCGCATCGTTGGCATCGCGGGCTTCGTCATCGCAGCCATCGGAATTCTTCCAGCAACCCTCACTCACGATCCCAAGCTCTGCGTCGCGTTCAGTTGCCTGGCCTTCGCCGGTTTGGAATTGACCGTCGGCGTCTCCTGGGCCATCCCGCTCGACATCGGTGGCGACTTTGCCGGTTGCACCGCCTCCGTCATGAACATGTGCGGCAACATCGGCGGCGCCATTTCGCCCGCGCTGCTCGGATATCTGGTCAAAGACTTCGGTTGGGACGTACCATTCTTTGTCACCTCCGCGCTCTGCGTGGCCGGTGCGCTCATCTACGCCAAAATCGATGCGAGCCAGCGCATCTTCGCGACGTGATGCCGCTCCTCCGCCTCTGCCAGTGGCTCCAGCAAACGCCCATCAGCGTCTCCATCCGCGAATCTACCTGGGTCTTTCCGATCCTCGACGCCGTACACTGCGTCGGCATCATTCTCGTCGCTGGCACCATCGTGATCGTCGACCTGCGGCTCCTCGGCTTTGGCATGCGACGGGTATCGGTTTCGAGCGTGATCGCGCAAGTCTTACCCTGGACTTTCTTCGGATTCGCCTTTATGTTCGTCACCGGATCGCTGCTGGCTTGGGCCGAGCCGATCAAGCTCTATCACAGCCTGTTCTTCGGCTGGAAACTCCTGTTCCTCGCGCTCGCCGGTCTCAACGCTCTGTTGTTTCACTACGCCCCGCTCACGCCCGCCCGGGCACGTCTCGCCGGCGCAGTGTCCATCGTATGTTGGATCTCTGTGATCGCGGCCGGCCGCGCCATCGGCTACGAATTGAGCCGTTGAGATATGGACTTTTGCGAAGCCTTCGTGTGGATCGAACGCACGCCGATAGCCGAAGCGCTACGCAATTCTCGCGTCCTGTTTCCGATCGTCGAAATTATCCACCTGATCGGCCTGGCCCTGTTCGCCGGACCGCTCTTCCTAATCGACTTGGGGCTGCTGGGCCTAGCGATGCGCCGCCAACCCGTCGCGGAATTCGCCCGTGCGCTCTTGCCCTGGACCCGCTGCGGCATCGCTCTCCTGTTAGTCACCGGTCCGATGATGTTTGCCGCGCAAGCCACCAAGTGGTACGGCAATCCGGTCTTCTGGTTCAAGATGGCGCTCTTGACGCTGGCCCTCGCGTTTCAATGGCGGGCCCATCGCAAGGTCATGTCCGAAAATGCTCTGCGCCCTCTTCCCGCGAAGCTCATCGGCAGCGTGTCCCTGTTACTCTGGATCAGCACTGCTATTTCAGCCAAGATCATGGAGTCGTTTTGAAACGAATCTCAATTCCTCTTCTTCTGCTGAGTTCCCTCGGTCTGCTGGCTCAAGAACCTCAGATCGAAGCGCGATTGCATCAGCTCCGGCAGCTTCCCGACGCCGAGCGCATCAAGGTCACCCAACAATTGGCTCTTGAGATCCGGCGATTGCCGGTCACGGCCAAGAAAGAGGCGTTGGCCGAGCAACTCGCCGACTTGGTCACCGAAGGCGATCCCGGCCACGACACCTTGCAGGAAGTTGCCACGACATTGGCGCAGGCTTTGCGCGACCACCCGGTCGCATCAGCCTACATCACTCTGGCGCAGTTGGTTCGCTATGAGCACGTGCGCGTCTCCTTGGACGATCCGCAGTTCTCCGCTGCCATGAAGAAGTTGGAAGCCGACGACAGCAGCCGCCAGCACGCCGACTTCACGCTGGCAGATCTGAGCGGAGTGCAATGGAACTTGCGCGCCCTCGCGGGCAAAGTCGTGCTCGTGAATTTCTGGGCCACCTGGTGTCCCCCGTGCCGCGAGGAACTGCCCGACCTGGAAGCCCTCTACCAACGCTTGCGCGCGCGTGGCCTCGTGATTCTGGCCATCTCTGACGAAGACGCCGGCAAGGTGCAACCGTTTGTCGCCGAGCATAATCTCACCTATCCGGTGCTTCTCGATCCGGGACGAAAAGTGAACGAACTTTTCCAAGTGGAGGGCATTCCGAAAAGTTTCGTATATGACCGGAGCGGCAAGCTGGCCGCCGAAGCGATCGACATGCGGACCCAGAGGCAGTTTCTGGAAATGCTCCGGCGTGCTGGCTTGGAATGACGCTCAGTGATCCAGCCCAAACTTCGGCTGGTGCGCGGTCCCATCGATTTTGATTTTCACAAACGTCCCAGCGCCGTTCTTCGCAAAAAACGGATCGGCCGGTTTCAACACCCAACGCTTCCAGCCTGTCATGGTCTCGGACAGCTTCGCGTTCAGCTTCAACGCGCCGTGAAAGTCCAGAATGTCAGCCGCCATATCGTAGTTTCCGGCCACCGAGACATCGGCGCCCGGCACCTCAAAAGCCAGCGATCGAAAGGTCATCACCTGGTCTTCCAAATGGAAGGAACCCTGCATATTGGAAATCACCTGATCGATCTGCTCGTTCTTCGGCTGCCCTTGCCCGCGCCGGCTCAACTGATCGATCTGGTCCTGGATCGCGGACTTGAGGAACTTGGCATCGTGCAAATCGAACGTGCCGTCGAGCACAAGCTTTTGTTTCACCGTGCTGTTCAGCGGCGGAATGTCGATGCTCGACTGCATGTTGATCATGCCTTGCATGAACGGCGGTCCCTTCATCGCCAGCAGTAGCAGGTCGTGCATGTCGCCATTCGGCATCTTAACTTGCAGGGTGATGCTGCGCTTCGAGTATTGGTCGTTCTTGATTACCGCGCCGGCGGTGGTGAAGTTGGTGTGGCCGAGCGTAGCTCGAACCGGCTGCAGCACCGTGTTGCCGTTGCTCCCATCCACCAGAGTTTCAAAGGTGGTGGAAAGGGGTAAGGGATTGCGCGCCATCTTCAACCGGAAATTCGGCACATACGCCGTGCCGCGCACGTTGACGGTATCCAGCGCGCCGCCAAATGTTCCCTTCGAAGACAGCGTGCCTGCGATCCCGTTGAAGATTCCCAGGTCGGCGTTGTCGAAAGTATAATCGCCCTTCAGCGGCGTGTCGCCGGGCGTGGATGCATTCCACGGTCCAAAGGTGCCGCTGCTTTTTATTGTGCCGGGTGGCTTTGGAATCGTGAGGTCCGCATCGTAGCGCGAAGCCGAATCAGAGCCCACCGATTCGAGATGCAGCCGCGCGATATGGAATCGCAACGGCGGCTTGCCGAAGTCCTTCGGCAGCAGCGTCAGCACCGCGTCTCTGATTTGGACATTCTGGAAAGCGATTCCGGCGTTGGACTTTTGGTCGCTTTCTATCTTGGGGCGCTCGTCTTTGGGTGGAATGTTGATTTCCATGCCGTCGATCGAAACGAAGTTGACGGATTTCGTCGGCGCAACCAATACTTCCAGGTCGACAGTGAAGAACAACTTCTTGATCGCGAACATGGGCGGACGGCCACGGTCGCCGCCGAATCGCATCGTAATTCCCTGGCCCTCCACGGCAACGATCGCCCCGCGTCCGCGCCGCAGCAAGATCTGGATGGTGGACATCCTCGGCCGATTGATGTGCAGAGCTCCGATCTCCACCTCGCTGTGGAAGCGCTCCTGCATATACTTGATCGCCTGCGCGCGCAGCGCGGGTTCGAATTGCTTCGCGATCACCGAAGCTGCGAAAAACGCCCCCGCTACCACCAGCATGATGAAAACGGCTGCTCCTGCTAGTATGTACTTCGTGCGCTTGCTCATTTTCATGGCAAAATCTCCGTCCGTAGAATGTAATCCAGGTTCGGGAAGCGCTGCACCAGGTACTCATTGGCTTCTCCTTCCACGCGGCTGGGGTCGATGTACTTGCCCTCCGGCCGCATCTCGCCATAGCCTGCGTAAAACTTGCCCACCACCTCCATTCCCTGTGCGACCTGGGCGAAGGGAACGAAGCCCTGCCGGTCGAGCGCCGGATTGTCGGCCAGATTGATGAAGATTTCCGTAGCCCGGGTTGTCGGTCCGGACATGGCGTACGCCAAGGTTCCGCGCAGGTTCTTTTGTTGCGGAGGATCGTCCACGATGAAATATTCGCGCCACTTCCCGTGGACATTGAAGTCGCGATGTACGCCGAACTGCGCAATGAAACCCGGGACTACGCGGAAGAACCGGCTCTGGTCGAAGTAATGCATCCGGAGCAGTTCATGGAAGCGGTCCACCCCGCGCGGCGCCCAGGCGCGGTGCGCCTCAACGATAAAATCGCCTTGCGATGTTTGGAACTTTACGCGGAAAACTTCCGGAACCACGATCGGCTTGGGCGGTTCCTTGTGGCAAGCTGTCAAAAGCAATGCCGCCATGCAAATGGCCCCGATTCGCATCCCCAACAATGATACGGTACACTGGCATGCAGCCATGCAAGGAAAAGTGATCGTGATCACGGGCGGGACGTCCGGCATCGGCCAGGTGGCCGCGGAAAAACTGGCCGGGATGGGCGCGCGCATCGTCCTGGTGGCTCGCAGCCAGAGCCGCGGAGAGGCCGCTCTTTCCCGTCTGCGGGATGTTGCTCCAAGCGTCAAACACAGCATTCACTACGGCGATCTTTCGCGCCTATCCGAGTTGACGCGCGTTGCAAAAGACATCGCTGCCGCCGAGCCGCGCATCGACGTGCTTATCAACAACGCCGGCGCGATGTTTGGCCAACGTCAAGTCACTAAAGACGGGCTGGAGCTGACCTTCGCCACCAATCATCTCTCGTATTTCGTGCTGACGCATGGGTTGAGCGAGAGGCTGATCACTTCGGCCCCATCGCGCGTCATCAACACCTCCTCCCACGCTCACTACCGCGGCACTATCGATTTCGACAACCTGCAATACGAGCATGACTACAAATCGTTTCCGGCATATTGCCGATCGAAGCTTTGCAACGTCCTGTTCACTCGAGTGCTGGCGCGGCGGCTGGCAGGAACCGGCGTCACGGCGAATAGCCTGCACCCGGGATTCGTTAAGACGCGCTTCGGCGATGAGAGCGGCGGCTCGATGGCCCGCGTGATCGGGCTTATGAAGATCTTCGCGATCTCGCCCGAGAAAGGAGCGGAGACCATTATCTACTTGGCCTCGTCGAACGAAGTAGCCACCACGAGCGGCCTCTACTTCTACAAATGCAAACCTGTGGAGCCGTCGAAACTTGCGCAGGACTCCGCTGTTGCCGAGCGGCTTTGGCGGGAAACTGCGAAGCTGGCCGGAATCCAGGAGTAGCTATTTGCCTACAAGGCCCTGGATGGCTTCCAGTTCTTTGCCGGCCTCGGAAAGTTTTCCTTGCGACACCAATTCGCGATACCGTTCGAGATGCTGGCGGATTTGTGCTACGCGCGGATCGGGTTGTGCGGAAGACGGAGACGGCGCGGCCGTGGCTGACGATGCCGTGGGCTGCCCAGCGGGCGGGGCTTCGGGCGTTGCCGGCAATTTTTCGCCCGCCAGCTGCGCCAGCGCTTGCTGGTACGTGTCGGCGTACACCAGGTTGTTGCCCATCGACAGCGCGACCTTTTTCAATTGCGGCATTTTGGCTTGCGAAGCCTGAATGTAGATGGGCTCTACATACAAAAATGTCTGTCCCATCGGCAGCACCAGCATCTGGCCGCGCAGAACTTGCGAGCCCTGCTGGTTCCAGAGCGTCAGGTCCTTCGAGATATTTTGGTCTTGATTGATCCGTGCTTCCACTTGCATGGGACCCAGGATGATCTCCTGCTTGGAAAGCAGCAAAACCACTTTCTCGCCTAAATGTTCTCCATCGCAGCGCGCCATCATGAGTCCGATCAGGTTGTCGCGATTGCGCGGCGTGAACGGAGTCAGGAGCAGAAACTCGGGCTTCGTTTCACCCGGTAGAGTCGCAACGACATAGGTGGGCGCCAGCGGTCCTGGCGTGCCGCCCTGTTCGTTGGTGAACTTGGCGGTGTCCCAGGCGTCGGATTTGTTGTAGAACGTGTCGGCGTCGCGCATGTGGAACAGACGATAGATGTCGGCCTGCACGCGAAAAATCAGCTCCGGATAACGGACGTGGCGGCGCAGATCGGCGGGCATCGTCGAAGCGTCCTCGAACAGATCGGGGAACAGATTCCGGTAGGCCTGCAAGAGCGGGTCGCCCGGTTCGAAAACGTAGAAATGCACCGTGCCGTCGTAGGCGTCCACCGTGGCCTTCACCGAGTTGCGAATGTAGTTGACCTCGCCCATGCCCTCGATACCGACGTGCGCCGAATAAGGATGCAGGTTCGAGGTCATGTAGCCGTCGATGATCCAGGTGAGGCGGCCGGAGTCCGTAAGAACGAGGTAGGGATCGGGGTCCCAAGTCAAGAAATCGGCCAGTGCATTCACGCGCGCCGTTACATTCCGGCGAATCATCATGCGGCTATCGGATGTGAGATAGCCGGTGAGCAGGATGTTGAAGTCTTCGCGCGCCACCGCGGCGGCGGTGCGAAGTAGGAGCGAGGATATCGGAAAGCCGCCCTTGCCATCGTAATGAGTCTCCACGTTCCGATCGCCGGAAGGGTAATCGAATTCGGCTTGCGCGGTGTGCACGAATACCGGGTCCTGCACGTTCTCGCCATAGTAGAGCTCGGGTCGCGTGAGCTTCAGCCCGGATAGGCTGATCACCGGCGGCGCATCCTTGATGATCAACTCCGGCAGGCCGTTCGGTGAAACGGTGTTGGCCTCCGCCATCACGATTCCGTAGCCGTGCGTGTAGATGAAGTGCGAATTGATCCAGCGCCCGCCGGCTTCGCCGAGCTGCGTCAGATCCAGTTCGCGCGGCGACAGCATCATCTGGCGGAGCTGGCCATTCACGATATATCGATCGACGTCGGTATCGGTATAGATGTACGGCCGGTAGGGTTGCAGTTGCGTGATGGCGTCGTGGAAGGCGTGCCAATCCCAGAGGCGCACGTTGTCGAGGAGCGGCTGGTGCTGCTTGAAATCGATGCGCTCGTCCGACATCGCGGCGAAATTCACTTCGCTGGTGCGGTCGTCGATGCCGAACGCCGAGCGCGTGGCTGAGATGTGCCGCTGGATGAACGGCCGCTCGATCGAAATCTCGTTGGGCCGCACATAGAATGCGCCGACGGCCGGCGGAATAACGTTGCGCAGCAAAATGGCGCCTACCAGCACCACCAACGCCGTTCGCCATCGGGAGGCCGCAAGCGCGATCGCCGCGAACACACAGCCGGCGATTTGCAGCCACTGCAGCGGAAGCACGATGTTCTGATCGATGTAATCGACGCCCACCATAAAGCTGCCGTGCTCATTGAGCAACAGGCCGTAGCGGGCCAGGAAGAAGCGCACCGCCATGGCGAGCAGAAATACGGCGCCGAGGCCCCGCAGGAAATTGCTCTGCAACGCGCCCGCCAGACCCATCTCGCTGAGGCTGATCTCCTGTACGTTTCTCCAATCGCCGACACGGTCGCGGATTTGCCAGCCCCGTTCTACCACCCAGTAGATGAGGGCTCCCAGGACGAGGATGCCGAGCACGAGCCCGAGCAGGTCGGAGTAAAACGGAATCTTGAAGAGATAAAACGACAGCGGATTGTCGAAGACCGGATCGCGCCAGGCAGTGGCCGCGCCGCCCAAATCGCGGCCGCCGAAATATCGAACGACTGTCCAAGTGTCCAGCGTGGAGAGCGAGATTGCCAGGGCGATGAAAAAGATTCCGAGCGCCGTGATGCGCGCGTAGAGTGGATGATCGGAGAGCCGTGTGTGCGCGTGCCTGAGCGCGAGCGTGTGGGCGATCCAGAAAACAACGAAAGCGATGATCGTGGCGCCGATGGTGGGAATCAGGCTATAGGCCAGGATGCTGAACCAGGTGCGCAACTGGCCCATTTCTTTCCACCATTGATAGTCGATCGCCCAGGAACACAGCCAGCGCGCCGCGATGAACAGCACCACCACGACGATCGCGTACCAGATGCAGCCGGCGCGAGCACGGCGGCCGGTAATCTCCCGGTGTCGAAAGGAAGGGTCCAAGTCTCTAGTAACTGTACTCTATTGCGAGGCGCTCGGGAGGCCCGGGCTGGCAGAGCCCAGGCCATCGGCTGTCCAGACGATCTTGCCGTTGACGATGGTCGCGACGGGGCCGCCGCGGAAACTGTAGCCGTGAAAAGGCGAATTGCGGCTTTTGGAAGCCGAGCGGTTGACGTCGTACGTCCAGGCGCGTTCCGTGTCGAAGATGGTGATGTCGGCGGGCGCGCCAGCAGCCAGCCGTCCGCGATTCAGATTGAGTACCCGATCGGGACCGGTGGTGAACAGCTCCAGCATGCGCATCAGCGTGATCTTCCCGGTGTGGACCAAGCGATCCAGCGTGACCCCCATGGCGGTCTCAAGACCGAGAATGCCGAACGGGCACTTCTCGAACTCTTGCATTTTCTCGCTGCCGGCGTGGGGCGCGTGGTCGCTGGCGATGGCGTCCACCGCGCCAGAAATGATGCCTTCGGTGACGGCAGCGAGGTCGCACGCGGAGCGCAGCGGCGGTTTCATTTTGTAGTTGCTGTCGTAGGGAGGCATCGCGTTGTCGGCCAGAGCGAAGTGATGCGGAGTGGCTTCGCAAGTGACGGCCAAGCCGCGGGCTTTTGCGAACGCCAGCATTTCCACGGAATGCCTCGATGAGATGTGCGCGACATGGAAACGGGCGCCGGTGAGCTCAGCCAGCAGGATGTCGCGGGCCACCATGACGTCTTCGGAAGCGGCCGGAATGCCGCGCAGGCCGAGGCGCACGCTGTCGATGCCTTCGTTCATGTCGCCGCCGGCGCTCAGGTGCAGGTCCTCGCAATGATCGATGACGGGAAGGCCGAAGGATCGCGCGGTCTCCATGGCGCGCCGCATGACGCGGGCGTTCATGACCGGGCGGCCGTCGTCGGAAATGGCGACGATGCCGGCAGCTTTCATCAATCCAATGGCGGCGAGCTCCTCTCCGGCGCTGTTCTTGGTGATGGCGCCGATGGGAAAGACGTTCACCATCGCGTGGCGCTCGGCGCGCTCGATGATGTAGCTGGTAACCGTGGCACTGTCGTTCACAGGCGACGTGTTGGGCATGCAGCAGATGGAGGTGAAGCCTCCCGCCGCGGCAGCGCGCGATCCGCTTTCAATGGTCTCGGCGTACTCAAATCCAGGCTCGCGCAGATGGACGTGCATGTCGATGAAGCCGGGCGCGACGATGAGTCCCGAGGCATCCAACTCGCTGGCGCCAGGAAGCGCGAGATCCTCGCCAATTGCCGCGATGCGGCCGTCTTCGATCGCGACGTCGCGGATCGCGTCGAGGCCGCTGGCCGGGTCCATGACGCGGCCGTTGCGAATGACAAGTTTCGACATGGAAGCCTAATTCCCGAGGATACGTTCCAACACGGCCATGCGTACCGCGATCCCATTTTCCACCTGATTGAGAATGACCGAACGCTGCGAATCTGCCACTTCCGACGAGATCTCCCGGCCGCGATTGATGGGGCCCGGATGCATGACGATGGCATCGGGCTTGGCCAGGGTCATATGTTCGAGCCGCAATCCGTAAAACTGGAAGTATTCGTTCGCCGAAAAGGCGGGCTCGTGCTGGCGCTCGAGCTGTACCCGCAGCATCATGATGACATCGGCGCCGCGAATGGCGTCCTCGATTTTGTGCGTCAGGGTGACTCCGGGCGCCAGCCGCGCGAGCTCAGGCGGCAACAGAGATGCCGGCCCGCAGAGGACGATTTGCGCGCCGAATTTAGACAACAGATACACGTTGGAGCGAGCCACGCGGCTGTGCGCGATATCGCCGATGATGGCGACGCGCAGGCCCTCCAGTGAGGAACGCCGGTCGAGAATGGTGCGCGCGTCGAGGAGCGCTTGCGTCGGATGTTCGTGAGTACCGTCGCCGGCATTGATGATGGGCGTCTCCACTAGATGGCGCGCCAGAAAGTGCGGAGCGCCCGAGGCCGCGTGGCGCATGACGATAGCGTCGGGGTGCATGGCGCCCAGGGTGTTCAGCGTGTCCACCAGAGATTCGCCCTTGGAAACACTGGAGCCCGTGGCGGTGATGGAGATGGCGTCGGCGCCCAGTCGCTTGGCGGCGATTTCGAAACTGGTGCGAGTGCGCGTGGAGGCCTCGAAGAACAGATTTACGATCATGCGGCCGCGCAGCTGGTCCGATTTGCGCCGGGCCGTTTGCTGCGGCTGAAAACTCTTGGCGCGGTCGAGGATGGCTTCGATCTCGACTCGATCCAGCGGCTCGATTCCCAACAGTCCACTGGGCATCACGCGTCCTTAGGTCTTCTCCACCAACAGTACTTTGTCGTGCTGGTCGATTTCTTGGAGTTTCACTTCAATGATCTCATTGGCGCTGGTCTGCACCATGCGGCCGACGTAGCGGGCCTCAATCGGGAGCTCGCGCCAGCCGCGATCGATTAAGACCAGCAATTGCACGCGCGACGGGCGGCCTTGGTCGAACAGCGCGTCGAGCGCGGCGCGAATGGTGCGGCCGGTGTAGAGCACGTCGTCGACCAAGATGATGTCTTTGCCGGTTACCGGGAAGTTGATCTCGGTAGCGCTGTGGACCGGTTTTTCCGAGACCGTCGAAAGATCGTCGCGGTAGAGATTGATATCGAGAAACCCGACCGGAATCTCAAGGTTTTCCAGGTTCTTGATCTTGTCCGCGAGACGCAGTGCGAGAGGAACACCGCGCCGCCGGATTCCGATGAAGGCCAGCCGCTGTAGGTCTTTGGTTTTCTCCAGAATTTCATGGGCCAGCCGGACCAGTGTGCGGTCAATCTCGGAGGCGCTCATCAACTGCGCTTTTTCGCGTGTAGGGAGCATGAGATGAGATGCTAAACGCTCCAGCGTAACACATCAAATGAGCACGGGAGGGCGATTTGGAACGTTTGCGCGGTCGCGGGAATGGGAACTTCATTTATGATGTCTCCATGCCTGCGAACTACACGCCAGCAAGATGGAGCGCGGAGCCTCTGAATTTGCTTTCGCCGGAAGTGGTGGCAGTAGTTAACGAAGCTCTCAAGGAGGGGATTACCTGCGGCCTGCACAGGTTTTATGCAGGCGGCTGTGGGCCGGAGCCATGCGCGTTTTCGGATCTGAATTCTTATTTGCGCGCGGTGTAAGAGAGCAGGGCCGGCGATCGGTACACTTTGTGGTCGGTTCCTGGTTTGGATCGGCAGGGCGCTCCGCTGTTCTGGAAGCTATCGACGCCCGCGAGCGAGAGTGAGCTGAGATCGATCAAAGGCTGGCTCAACAGCGATCAGATGCGCGAGTTTGTGGCGGTCGGATGCGTCCCCCAAAAGAGTTGCCCGATGTCTGCTGGGGAGACTTCGATTCCTTCGACGATCTGAGCGAGCTAGCGGACAGGTGCGCCGCATCGGGAGAGTTCGCGGTGTTGCCGCTTACCGATCTGCTGCGTGAGGGACCGCAATTGCACGTTGCCGATGCCAAGCGGCCAAACGAGAAGGGCGAAGTTCCGCTCGGCGGCCCGTATTAAGCCCGGAGACTGCCGGGCTTAGAACCGCTTGAGCCGGTCGTGGATGCGCTTGGCGAGCTTGTCGATCTCGTCGACTTTTTTCAAGGTGGCGAGCGAGAGGACGTTGTAATCGTTTTTCTCCATGTCAACCTTGAGCTCGTCGGCTAATTTGGATAGAGCGCGGGCGTCCTCGAGCGATTTTTTATAATCGGACTTGAGGATTTCCTGGCGCTGCAGTTTGCCGCTAGGCAGTCGGACATCTTCGGGAGCAGCTTCGGGGATGGGGGGCACGTGTGGCGGCTGCGCCTGCAGGGCCAGGGTGGCCGCAAGGATGAGCACGACTCGGGGGAGCGTTCGGGGGAGCATATTGGTGCAATTATATAGGCCAATTGGGTTCGTGTGAAGCTTTCAAGCGATTGCGCTACCATGCTTCTGATGGTCCGCGTTGTCCTGCTCGGCGTTCTGCTCTCGGTATCCCTTCCCGCGCAAACCACCATCCGTCTTGGCACGCTGGTCCCGAAGGGTTCCCGCTGGCACGAAATCCTGCTCAATATGGGCGAAGAGTGGAAGAAAGCCTCCGGTGGAAAAATCGAACTGAAGATTTATCCCGGCGGCGAGCAGGGCGACGAGCCCGAGATGGTCCAGAAGCTGCGCATCAAAAAGCTGCAGGCGGTGGCGCTCTCGGGCGCCGGTCTCAGCGGGATCGACCCGGATGTCGCGGCGCTGCAGGTTCCCATGATGCTCGCTTCCTACGAAGAGCTGGACTACGTGCGCGACCACATAGCGGACCGCTTGGAGAAAGGGCTCGCGCAGCGCGGGTTCATCGTTTTGAATTGGGGCGATGCCGGCTGGGTCCACTTCTTTACCAAACAGCCCGCCTCGCGGCCGGCGGAGATTCGCCGCATGAAGCTGTGCGTTTTGCAAGGCGACAACTCCACGTTCGAGCTCTACAAGATCAACGGCTTTCTCCCCGTTTCGCTGGCCTCGACCGATATTCTCACGGGCCTGCAGACCGGCCTTATAGAAGCCTTTCAGGCGCCTCCGCTGGTGGCGTTGAGCAACCAATGGTTCGGCGGCGCGAAGAACATGCTGGACGTTCAATTCGCGCAGCTGGTGGGTGCCACCATCATTACCAAGGACGTGTGGGATACGATTCCGGCGCCCGTGCAAAAGGAAATGATGCAGTCGGCGCGTATCGCCGGCGTCGCGCTGCGCGACGAGATCCGCAAGTCGGAGGCAAGCTCCATTCCATTGATGCAGCAGTTCGGACTCAACGTCGTTCACGCCGATGCCCAGGCGGTGGCCGAGTGGCGGCAGCTGTCTGAAGGGATCTGGCCAAAGCTGCGAGGTCCAGTGGTGCCGGCCGATCTGTTTGATGAAGTGAAGCGGCTGCGCGACGACTATCGCAAGACGCACCACCCGGCGGGCGCGGCCACACAGTGAGCGCGGCCATCCAGTGAGCGCAACCAAGTGAGCGCAACCACACCTCCGCCCGAGAATTCCGGGCGCGCCACGCCATTTCAAATCTTCGAAGATTCGTTTTCAATTCTGGCGCTGTCGTTGATGACGGTGCTGCCCGTCATCGAAATGGTCTCGCGGCAATTCCGCTGGCCGGGGATTCCAGGCTCGGCCGTGGTCGTGCAACAGCTCACGCTGTGGATCGGGATGCTGGGCGGCATGCTGGCCTCGCGATCCGGCCGCCTGCTGGGACTCTCCTCCAGCGGCTTCCTTCCAGAATCCTGGATCGCACCCGCGAAAGTCTTCTGGGGCGCCGCGCTGGCCGCGGTCTCTACGTGCCTGGCCTATGCGAGCTGGGTGTTCGTTCGAACCGAACGCGAATCCGGCAGCTATCTCCTTCCCGGCCTTCCCAAGTGGACCGCACTCGCCATTATGTTGGTGGGTTTCGCCGTCATCGCAATCCGCGCCGTTTGGAACGCCAGCGCCAACTGGAAAGGCCGCGCCATCGCTGCGCTGGGCCTCTTCATCCCCGCGCTGTTCGGGTACGTGATTCCCATCGGCACGCTCGGCGTACTTCCACTTTCTTTCGCACTGCTCACGCTCGCTACCGTGCTTGGCCTTCCGATCTTCGCGGTCTTCGGCGGCCTCGCGCTTTTGCTCTTTTGGAACAGCAGCACACCTGTGGCGTCGGTGCCCGTAGAGATGTACCGGCTGGTGGCGTCTCCCTTGCTACCATCCATTCCGCTGTTCACGCTGGCCGGCTATTTTATGGTGCAAGGCGGCGCGACGAAACGCCTGCTGCGGGTGTTCACTGCGATTTTTAGCTGGATTCCAGGCGGGCTCGCCATCGCGACCGTCGCCATCTGCACGGTCTTCACTTTTGCCGGCTCCGGTCTCACCATCCTTTCGCTGGGCGGCTTGCTGGTTCCCATGCTCATCAAGACGCGCTATCCCGAGAACTTCTCCATCGGGCTGCTCACGGCTTCCGGTTCGCTCGGCCTGCTATTTCCCACCAGCATTCCCGCGATTCTTTACTGCGTGTATTCGCAGACACCCCTCGACCGGCTTTTCATCGGCGCGACGCTGCCCGAGCTGCTGATGATCTCCTCGATCGCCTTCGTGGGGATTCGCATGGGCATCAAGAGCGACGCCGTGCGCGAGCCGTTTTCGTGGCGCGAAGCCAGCGCCGCCGTTTGGAGCGCCAAATGGGAACTCGCGCTGCCGGTGATCATGATCGTGGGTTTGTTCGGAGGATTTGGCACGTTGACGGAGGCCGCGGCCCTCACCGCTTTTTGCGCGTTCTTCGTGGAGGTGTTCGTATACCGCGATCTCAAGCTGCGCGACCTTCGCCAAGTTTTCGTCGAATGCGCCACCATCGTGGGCGGCATCCTGCTGATCCTGGGCGTCGCGCTCGGGTTCACCAATTACCTGGTGGATGCGGAAGTGCCGTCGCGCCTGATCGACTGGGTGCAGACGCACGTGCAATCGAAGTATCTTTTCTTGCTGCTGCTCAATGCGGCGCTGCTGGTGGTGGGCGCGCTGATGGATATTTTCGCGGCGATCTTAGTGGTAGTGCCGCTGCTGAAGCCGCTCGCCGCGGCGTATCACATCGATCCGGTGCAGATGGGCGTGATCTTCATCGCGAACCTGGAGCTCGGCTACCTGCATCCGCCCGTGGGCATCAACCTGTTTTTGTCGGCGTATCGTTTCAAGAAGCCGATGGGGACGATCATCTGGGCCACGCTGCCGTTTCTTTTGATCCTCGCCGGGACCGTTCTGCTGATCACCTACGTGCCATGGCTAACGACGGGGCCGCTGCACTGGCTGGGAAAGTAGTCCAAGGCGTTCACGCGGCACACACGAGTGTGTGCGCCACAAGTTATTTCGCAACGTCTCGAAAGAATTCGTTCAGCTCCGCATACGGCACAGCGCCGTCGAATCCGGCGAAACTGCCGTCTTCGGCGATCAGCTTGGCGGCTCGAATGAAGCCCGTCCACGCGGCGCGCGCCAGCGACGAGCCTACGCTCACCCGCCGGACCCCGAGCTCCGCGAGATCGCTCACCTTCAGGCCCGCAGGCGCCAATACATTCACTGGTTTCGGATGGACGGCCGCGACAATCGCCCGGATGTCGGCACGCTCCCGCACGCCCGGCGCATAGAGCACGTCGGCCCCGGCTTCGGCGTAAGCCTGCAAGCGCCGAATCGATTCTCGCAACGGCTCGGAATGCCCGACAAGAAAACATTCAGCACGGGCAGTGAGCAAGACGTCGCCGATAGCCGTTCGCGCGGCCTGGATTCGCTCCACGGCTAGAGGTAAATCGTACAGCGGCTTTTCGCGATCGCCGGTGGTGTCTTCAATCGACAACCCAGCTACGCCGGTCTCAACGCACAGCCGCACGTTCGCCGCGACGCCCCGCGGATCATGCGAGTAACCGGACTCGAAGTCGGCATTCACGGGTAAATCGGTTGCCGACACGATCTCCGCAATATGTTTCAGCGCCAGATCGAGGGGCACGGCCCAGTCGGCGTCGGGCATTCCCTTCGAAAACGAGAAGCCTGCGCTGGTGGTGGCAAGGGCCTGGAAACCAAGATGCCGCAGATAGCACGCGGTTCCAATGTCCCAAGGATTGGGAATCACGAAACAGCCGCTCTCGTGAAGCTTGCGGAATGCCGCGCGGCGCGGGGAAAAATCAATGCTAGGCATGGCAGCTAGAGGTTAGCAAATTAACCGATTCTTAATGTGATAGGATGCGTCTTGATATTTCAAGTGGAGTGAAACCTAGTGAAAGTATACGAAGGTTCCGACATCAGAAACATCGCCCTTATCGGTCACGGACACAGCGGCAAGACCAGCCTGGCGTCCGGATTTTTGTACACCGCCGGGGCCACCAATCGCCTGACGCGCGTGGATGAAGGCAACGCCGTCACCGATTTCGACGATGAGGAGATCCAGCGCAAGCTGAGCATCTCCACTGGCCTCGCCTTCGCCGAATGGGCCAAGAAGAAAATCAATCTCATTGACACGCCTGGCTTCAATATTTTTCTCAACGACACGAAAGCCGCTCTAGTTGCCGCGGACGCCGCGCTGGTGGTGGTGGATGGCGTGGCCGGGGTGGAGGTCCAAACCGAAAAGGTCTGGAGCTTCGCCGACGAATTCAATCTGCCCCGCGCCATCTTCATTAACAAGCTAGACCGCGAGCGTTCTTCCTTTGACCGCGCGCTGGCGAGCGTGCAACAGGTCTTCGGCCGCCTCGCTATTCCCGTGCAGCTTCCCATTGGCGCGGAGAAGGAATTCAAAGGCGTCGTCGATGTGATTCGCATGAAGGCCTACACGTTCACCATGGATGGCGACGGAAAGGGCAAGGAAAGTCCAATTCCCGAGGATCTGGCCGAGGCTGCGCAGAAGGCTCACGAAGCGCTGGTCGAGATGGTGGCGGAGGGCAATGACGCGCTGATGGAGGAGTTCTTCGACAAGGGGACGCTGCCGGTGGAGCATATCATGGATGGCCTCCGCCAGACGATCCGCGAACGCCGCATCTATCCGGTGCTGTGCGGCTCGGCGCTGCACAACGTGGGGTCCGATCTGCTGATGAACTTCGTGGTTGAAAACTTCCCCGCGCCGACTGAACACGAGCCCATCCCCGGCAAGGTCAATGGCGGCGCCGAAGTGCAGCGGTCCATCAAGGACTCCGAGCCGGTCTCTGCATTCGTCTTTAAGACCATCGCTGATCCTTTCGCCGGCCGCGTCACGTATTTCAAAGTGATCTCGGGCGTCATCAAGAACGACGCCAATCTGGTGAACGCTCGAAGCGGGGCTACTGAGCGCCTGGCGCACGTGGGCTGCCTCGAAGGAAAGACCCTCCAGCCGGTTACCGATATCAGGGCCGGCGACATCGGCGCGGTGGCTAAACTCAAAGAGACCGTCACTGGCGATACGCTGTGCGACAAACCGTCGCTCATCAGCTACTACCCCGTGCACTTGCCCGAGCCGTCCATCGCCTTCGCGATTTCGGCCAAGAGCCGTCAGGATGAAGATCGGCTGGGTAATGCCGTGCAGCGCATCCTGGAGGAGGACCAGTCCCTGCGCTTCTATCGCGATCCACAGACCAAGGAGTTCCTGCTGGCGGGCAGCGGACAGCAGCACGTCGAAGTAATCGTGAGCCGTCTGAAGAAACGCTACGGCGTGGATGTGGAGCTGCACGCGCCGAAAATCCCCTATCGCGAAACCGTTCGAGGCAAATCCGAGGTGCAAGGGCGCCACAAGAAACAAACCGGCGGGCACGGCCAGTTCGGCGATTGCTGGATTCGCATAGAGCCTCTGGCGCGCGGCGCGAAATTCGAGTTCGCCAACGAGGTTTTCGGCGGGGCTATCCCGCGCAATTTCATTCCCGCCGTGGAAAAAGGGATTGTCGAAGCGGCCGCGAACGGCTTCCTGGCTGGATATCCGGTGGTCGATTTCAAGGTGACGGTCTATGACGGTTCATATCATGATGTCGATTCTTCGGAAATGGCCTTTAAACTCGCGGCCCGCAAAGCATTCAAAGCCGGGATGCAGCAGGCTAAGCCAGCCCTCCTGGAGCCGGTCATGAATGTGGAGATACAAGCTCCAGTGGAATACGCGGGCGACCTGATGGGGGATCTCAACAGCCGCCGCGGCCGTATTCAGGGCATGGACATCAAGGGCACCACCCAGATTATTCGCGCGCAGGCCCCGATGTCGGAAATGCTCACGTATCAGAACGACCTCATTTCGATGACGCAGGGCCGGGCTTCCTATCAAATGGAGTTCGATCACTACGATTATGTGCCGCAGTTACAGGCCGACAAAGTGATTGCCGCCGCTAAAGCCGCTAAGACTGGCGAAGAAGAGGAAGAGGAATAAACCCCGATTCGCCGGGAAATGCGCTAGCATTTCTCATAAGTGCACGAACTTCGATACGCTCTTCGTTCGCTCGCGAGGCAGCCGGCCTTTTGCGCATCGGCGATTGTGACGCTGGCGCTCGGCATCGGCGCCAACACCGCGATGTTCAGCGTGTTCGACGCGGTGGTGCTGCATCCTTTGCCATATCGCGACTCGAGCGGTCTGGTCCTGGTATGGCAGAAGCCTCCCAGCGGCACTAATGAGGCTGCGGTTGCCCCAATCAACTACCTGGAATGGTGCAAGCAAACCAAATCGTTCGAGCGGTTGCTCGGAGTGCACTACCTGTTTTTCAGCTATCGCGGCCGCGGGGAAGCGCATCAACTGCTTGGCGCGGAGGTGTCGCGGGGATTTTTTTCGGTTCTGGGTCTGCAACCGGCCCTCGGACGCGAATTTCTTCCAGGCGAGGAGTCCTCCGACCAACATCACGTTGCCGTTTTGAGCTACGGCCTGTGGCGGAGCGAATTCGCGGGAGACGCTGGCGCGCTGGGAACCGCCATCCACATGAACGGAGAGTCGTACACGGTGATCGGCGTGGCTCCCCCAAATTTCGACGAATCGCTCGCGCTGAAGGGGATCGATGTCTGGACGCCGCTGTATTTCGATCGCAATTCCGCTATGCGTTCGAACACCATGGGCGTCATCGGGCGCCTGAAGCCGGGGGTGACAATTCAAGAGGCGGATCACGAGATGCAGATGGTGGCCAGGCGCCTGGAATCGGAATTCCCCGACATCGACCGGGGGTGGTCCGCCATGGTGATACGGCTCCAGGACTACGGCGTCGGCAGGCTACGATTAACAATCGCCGTGCTACTCGCCGCGGTGGGGATGGTGCTGCTGATCGCCTGCGTCAATGTCGCGAATCTGCTGCTGGCGCGAGCCGTTCGTCGCAAGGAAATCGCTATTCGCGCGGCGCTCGGCGCCAGCCACGCCCGGCTGATTCGCCAGTTGCTGGCTGAAACAATGCTGCTGGCGCTGGCGGGGAGCATCGGCGGTGTTGCCATCGCCTATTCCGGGGTGCGTCTGCTGATCGCTCTGAAAGGAGTGCGTCTGCCGGGTCTCGAGAACGCCGCCGGCCTCAACGGCAGCGTTCTGGCGTTCACGTGTGCAGTCACCTTGCTCACGGGCATTCTGTTTGGGCTGCTTCCCGCACGCCAATTGCTCGGCGGAGATTTGAATCAAGCTGTTCGGGAATCGGGCCGGAGTTCCATCAGCACGCGCCGTGGAAATGGCTCGCGCCGCGCACTGGTGATTTCCGAAACCGCGCTGTCTTTCGTGCTCCTGGCCGGCGCATTATTGATGGCGCGCAGCCTGCTGTGGCTTCAGAAGGAAAACCGGGGATTCGTTCCGGACCACGTGCTCAGTTTCCGTGTGTCTCTTGCGCGCTCCGATTTTCCGGATGCTCCCTCGATGGCTACGTACTATCGCGCGTTGATGGAGCGCCTGGCCGAGCTGCCGGGAGTCATGGGAGCGGGCGCGAGCACGAATCTTCCCATCGACGGGTTTATACTCACTGGCCAGCACTTCAGTTTGCCCGGTTCGGTGGCGCCGCCGTCCGAGCTCCCGGCGGCTGCTTGCGACCTGATAAATGGTTCCTATTTCCGCACGCTCGGAATCCCTCTTCTACAGGGCCGCACCTTTGACGACCACGATCGGGATGGTGCGCCCTTAGTTGCTATCGTGAGCAGTTCGCTGGCGCGTCGCTTTTTCCCGGGGCAGAATCCAATCGGCCGCAAAATCATGGTCGCCAGTCTCGGAAAAGCCGCGATCGAAGCGCGGGAAATCGCGGGCGTGGCCGGCGACATCCATTACTTGACGCGCGGCGCGGAGGAGTCGCTCGAGATTTATTTGCCCTACGAGCAAACCACCTGGCCAAACATCTATGTGATGCTGCGGACCACGCGCGATCCGGACAGCGTTGCTCCTTCGGTGCGCGCGGCCCTTCGCGAACCGGGCTTGAACCGGCAATCCATGGCCGAGCTTCGGAGCATGGAGGATCGTATTGCGGCCTTGAACGACAAGCCGCGGTTCAATTCGCTTCTGGCCGCGGCCTTCGCCGCGATCGCGGTGTTGCTTGCGGCCGTGGGCGTGTATGGCGTAGTCTCTTATTCGGCGTCGCAAAAAGCACAAGAGATTGGGGTCCGTATGGCCCTCGGCGCCACGCCGCGCGATATCATTCGCTGGATTCTCGGACAAGCCTTACGGTTGACCTCCGCGGGATTGGTCCTCGGCTTGATCTTTTACTTCGCTCTCTCTCCCATTCTTGCAAGCTTGATCTACGGCGCGAGCCCGCGCGATGCGTTGTCATTGCTCGCGGGCGTGATGGTGTTGGGATCGCTCGCGCTGGTGGCCAGTTACATCCCGGCCCGGCGCGCGGCGCGACGCGATCCGATGGCCGCCTTGCGATCGGAATAATTTGCGATCTAACAATTTGGAACCGCGCACGCGAAGCGCGCGTACCTGTTCTCAAGGAGTACTGCGCAATGGCTTTTGTGTCGTCGAATCCGTCCAATGGACTGGGTGGCGGACTGGCGGGCGTGAGCCGGCCGATGGTCCAAGCGCTCTTCGTGGCAAGCTGTTTGCTCTCGGTGGTTTCCTGGTACACCACCTTCGCGGGCATGCGCTTGTATCTTTCCGTATGGTTCTCCGTACTGGCGTCGCTGGGAATACAAACCGCGCTGGTGCTGGTGGCCTGGCTGATTGGATTCAGCTCGTCACTTGGAGTCAACTCTTCGATTCGTCATAACGGACGCCGCCCGCTGCTCATCGGCGTTTACATTGTTACCGCCATCGTTTCGATTGCCTTTTCCTACACCAGCCTCTATACGTGGTTCAGCGCACGCGAGCGCCCGGCCAGCATCGAGCGCAAGCTCTACGATGCCCTGGAAGATTCGGCCGGGCAAACACGCCGGCTGCTGACCGCGGCAATCGGCGAGCAACAGAAGCACGTACTCGCGCTTCAGGAAATGACCGAGGCTGAAAAGACGCACGGACTCATCTCGCGGGCCGAGGACGCCGATCCGTATCTGGCGAACATCCGTGCCGCGGTGGCTCGCGAAGCGCAGACCTACGCGGCCAACTACAAGGAAGGTGCGGGCGCGGGCGTGCGATATTCAGCGTTTGACCGCTATACGAAGCTGGCCCAGGAATCGCTCGGCGAGATGCAGCGCTCCCAAACGGAACTGGCCAGCTTTGTTTCAAACACCAAGCCGCTCGATTCCACTCAGCAGCAACTGGAAGCCTATCGGCAGGTTTATGCGAACGTGCCCTGGAGCGAAATGGAGCAGACACTGCACTCGGGCCAACTGGCCAAGCCGCCCATGCCGGTTTACAGCGACTTTGTGGACCGCACGGTCTCAGGACAAGAAGATCTGCTGGTGGCTCTCGAAGAGCTCTTCAACGCGCCAACCTCGCGGCACCTATTTGCGCTGATGCTGGCCACGTTCATTGACGTAGTGGTCTTTCTGCTCGCGTTTACGGCCGGTCCATATTTCTTCGGGCCACCGGAGCATCGCTGGATCTCGGCCGGAGCGGCGCTGGAAGGAGTGGACCCGCAAATCTTCACCCGCGATTTCCTTCGCAAACTGGTTCCGGGACCGCGCGGAATGGCGCGCGTGGAAGCGGCCGCGTTGACGCCGGGAGAACAGCAGCTCTGTTTGCTGCTAGCCGCCAAGCGGCTCGCGGTGGTGGTGGAAGAAGACGGCCGGCAATACTACATGCTGGATCAGAGCATTCACGAACAGTTGCTCGAATCGCTCGCGTCCCAGCAATTTCCGTTGCGCGCAGCGTCGGTCGCTTAGTCGGCGCGGCGGCGCTTTTTGCGCGCCTTCTCCGGCTCGATCAGCGAAAACTGCAGCTTGCGCTCCACCGGATCCACGCGGTCCAGAAGCACTGTGACCGTATCGCCGATGCTAAACTCGCGCCGGGTGCGTTGCCCAACAATCTTCCGCACCTTTTCCTGAAACATGTAGCGATCGCCAGGCAGCGTATCGATTGGAACCAGGCCTTCGACGAACAAATTCTCGAGCTCGACGAAAAATCCGAAGCGCGTGGTGCTGGTGATCAGGCCGCGGAACTCCTCACCGACGTGGTCCTCCATAAAACGTGCCTTCTTCCACTCCACCAGTTCGCGCTCGGCCTCGGCGGCGCGGCGCTCGGTCTCGGAGCAATCGTGAGCGATCACTTCCAGGCGCTCAGGTGAGATCAGATCACGCTGGCCGTCACGTGGGTCAAGCAGCGATGCGTCCAGGATGCGATGCACGATCAGGTCGGGATATCGGCGGATGGGCGACGTAAAATGCGTGTAGCTCGAAGCCGCCAGCGCGAAGTGCCCGCGGTTATCGGCGCTGTACCGGGCTTGCTTCAACGATCGCAGCATGAGGTAGCTCAGAATGCGCTCCTCGGGCTTGCCCTCGATTTGCGCGATCAGCTTTTGATAATTCCGCGAAGAGATGTTGACGCTGTCGCTCGCCAGCCCAATATCGCGGTGCACCATTTTTCCGTCGCGCCGGCGCATGGGCGTGCGGAACCGCTTCACGGGAATCGCACCGATGCCAAGCGAATAGCCGAAGTGCGTGGCGATCTCCTCGAACTCCATCACGCGCTTCGGATCCGGTTTTTCATGGATGCGGAAGATCGACGCGATCCCGGCTTGCTCCAAGTGCGAGGCGACGGCTTCATTGGCCGAAAGCATGAATTCCTCAATGATGCGGTGCGCGATATTGCGGGCGCTGCGCGTGACGCTGGCCATTTCGCCAAACTGGTCGAATTGGATCAGCGGTTCCGGCATATCGAAATCGATGGCGCCACGTTGAATACGCTTCTTGTTCAGGAGCAGCGCCAGTTCACGCATTAATTGAAACCGTTCAACTAAACGCGTGTAGCGCTCACGGAGCGCCGCGTCGCCTTCAAGCAGCGCGTGAACATCGGTGTAGGTCATCCTCTCAATGCTTCTGATGACACCTCGCCCGAAGGTTTGCGCGATGATGGCGCCGCGCCGGTCGATCTCCAGCTCGACGGAAAGGACCAAGCGATCGACGCCCGGTTTCAACGAACAGATTTCGGTGGACAGCTCGAGCGGAAGCATGGGGACGGCGCGATCCGGAAAATAGACGCTGGTGCCGCGCAGGAATGCCTCTTCGTCGATGGGACTGCCCGGCTTCACGTAGTGGCTGACATCGGCGATGTGGACGTGCAGCGCATAGTTGCTATTCGGCAAGCGCTCCACCCAGACGGCGTCATCGAAATCGCGCGCGGTCTCGCCATCGATGGTAACGATGTCGAGCGAGCGATAGTCTTTGCGTCCAGTGAGTTCATCGAGCTGAATTGTGTCCGCAAAACGCTGCGCTTGTTCGAGGACTTCCGGCGGAAACTGATGCGGGATGTGATGCTTCCGGATCATGATTTCGACATCCACACCGAAATCATCCGGGCGGCCAAGGATCTCGATCACGCGGCCAACCGCGTAGCCGCCATCTTCGGGAAACTCGAGAATCTCGGCGTTGACAACCATGCCGTCGAGATCTTCGGGTGACTTCACCTCCAGGGGCGCCACTCCGACGCGATCGCGATTCACCGAGACCGGAGGCACTTCCATGCCTTCCGGGATTTGGATCCATTGGCGAATCTTCTCGTCATGCGGTTCCACAAAATGTCCACGCTTGCGAATCCGAAACTCGCCCACCACGGTTTGGTGCGCGCGGCGAAGGACCTTGACGATCTCACCGTCGGCGCGGCCGTCCTTTTCGATTCGCGCGATGCGTACCACCACGCGATCGCCGTGCATGGCGGCTTGAGCCGACTCGCGCCGGATGTAGACGTCGCCGCGCAACCCTTCGATGGGATGATCGGGAATCAGAAATCCATAGCCATCGCGGTGCATGTTCAAGCGGCCGACCGCGTATTCGCGACTGAAGCGCGTGACGACAAAATGGCCGGAGCGGACTTCGATGAGCTGGCCGCGCTCGACTAGACGATCGAGTGCCTGCTCAAGTTCGTCGCGCGAGGCTACCAGGGACCCTAGTTCGCGGACCAGTTGTTTGAACGTCGCTCGGGCGTGCGGCAACCGTCCGACATGTTCGAGGATAGAGGCGTCGGTCACAGGGGCTGGACGAATCCCCGGGGTGTCATCGGCAGCGATCGAAAGCGAGTGCCGGTGGCGTGAAAGATCGCGTTGCCCACCGCCGGGGCCAGGCCGACGATGGGTGTTTCGCCCGCACCCGCGGAAGACAGATCCTTGCGATCCACGAGAACCGTCTCGATCACCGGCAGATCGCTGAAGCGGGGAACGCGATACTTGGAAAGACGCGAATTCAAGATGCGGCCGTTCGAGAACTCGACGGCTTCGAAGAGCGCGCCGCCGATCCCCATCACGATGGCGCCTTCGATCTGGTTCCTGAGATGCTCGGGATTCACGATGGCGCCGCACTCAAACGCAGTAACAACGCGCTCGATTTTCACCGTCGGAGGCCCGGGCGTTACTTCGGCTCCAAGAAACTCCGGCGTAACGATGGAGATTTCGGCGCAGGTGGCGACGTAGCCGCCCTTCTCGACGCCGCAGGCGAGGCCGAATCCGTGACTGGATTCGCTCTTCGAATTGCCCCAGCCGAACTTCTGGGCGGCGGCCTCGAGAACAGCGCGCAGCCGCTCGTTCTTGAGATTCTTCAGCCGAAATTCCAGAGGATCCATTGCGACGGCGGCCGCCAGATCGTCCATGTGCGACTCGCGCGCGAAGTGATTGGCGGTGGCTGCGAGACCGCGGTACGATCCCTGCCGCAGCGGTGACTCGGTGGCGTGAAACTGGGTGGTGCGGTTGACGATATCGTAGGGCGTTTCAATGGCGGAAGGCCCGGAATTGTAATTGTGAAACTCCCACGCCGTGATCAGGCCATCGCTCGATACGCCGCTGCGAATCTCGATGAGGCCGGCTGGGCGGAAGTACGCCCAAGTGAACTCTTCTTCGCGAGACCAGATGAGCTTCACGGGTTTGCCCGCGGCTTTCGCGAGACGTGCTGCTTCGACGGCTGCTTCGCCGGTATGTTTGCCGCCGTAAGCCGAGCCGGTGTCGGGAACGATGACGCGAACGCGATCCTCGGGGATCTTGAAAGCCGCGGCCAGTTCACCCTGGACGCCCCAGGGGCGCTGGGTGCCGGTCCACACGGTCAGTTTGCCATTGTTCCATTCGGCGACGGCCGAACGCGGCTCGAGCGGCACGTGCGCGATATACGCGACAGTGTAAGTGGCCTCGAGTTGGTGGGCGGCGGCTTGCAGTCCCTGTTCGATATCGCCGTGAATGGGCAGCTGACCTGGACCAACTTCACCGGCGATGCTCTGCGTAACCGGGTGCTCCTTCAAGTAGGTGAAGAGTTCCTTGTTGGACGGTTGGGGCTCGGTTTTCCATTCAGCCTTGATCGCGCCAATGGCTTTGCCGAGCGTAACTTCATCCAAGGCGACGGCTCCCGCGAAATCTCCATCCCGCATGATGACGACATCGGGAATGGCGCTGGCTTCTTTCGAATCGAAGGATGCCAGTTTGGCGTTGAACGCGGGAGGACGCAGGACGCGGCCGTAGAGCATGCCGGGGCGCGTGAGATCTGGCGTGTACCGATGCGCGCCGGTCACCATGTCGAGAGCATTCAGCTTGGCGGCGGACGTGCCTTCGAGCTTCCATTCGGCGGCGGGAGTAACGCCCGAGCCGGCTCCGGCTTCTGCCCCAGAAATGGTCCGGAGCAATTTCTGCCCGCGAGTCAGTTCGCCAAGGCCAACGGCTTCGCCAGTGACGTTATTCTTGACCACGCCGGCGGCGACTGTGATCGACGAGCGATCGAGCTTCCACTTCTCAGCGGCAAGATCGATGAGCGCTTCACGCGCGGCCGCGCCAACCTTTTTCATTTGCGGCGCCATGAGCGGAGTGGTGCGGCTCCCGAAGGTGCCCAGGTCGTAGGGCGTGAGATCGGTGTCGGCCATCACCAGACGGATCGACTGGATGGGTGTGCGCAACTCTTCGGCGACGGCCTGCGCGAGAGAAGTGCGGATGTTTTGGCCTACCTCGGTCTTGCCGGTATAAACAGTGATAGAGCCATCTTCAGCGATGTGCAGCCAAGCGGCGAGCTCGGGAGGGCGGGCATCGCCACGGAAGGCGGGACCGCGGCCGGATTCTTGCGCGGTGGCCCGAGTATCGAGAGCCAGAAGCAGGACCAACCCACCGCCGAGGAATTTGAAAAACTCGCGCCGCTGCATCTCGAGGACGTCGCTTTGCTCCGGCTCGAAGCTATACGCCGGAGTCTCGAACAATTCATAGCGTTCCAGTTCGATCTCAGGCATGCTGGACTCCGGAATTCGCGCCGGCGATTTGAACGGCTCTGATGATGCGCGGATACGTGCCGCACCTGCAAACGTTACCTTCCAGCGCGCGGCGGATTTCGGGCTCGGAGGGCTGCGGCGTTTTCTTGAGCAGGCTGACACCCGACAAGATCATGCCGGGCGTGCAGTAGCCGCACTGCATGGCGTCGGCTTCAATAAAGGCTTCCTGCAATGCGTGCAGTTTCCCGTTTTGCGCCAGGCCCTCGATGGTTGTGATCTGTTTTCCAGCCACGGCCGATGCGCGTGTGATGCAGGACCGGATGGGAGCGCCGTCGATCAAGACAGTGCAGGCGCCGCACTGGCCTTCGCCGCAGCCGTATTTGGCGCCAGTCAGTTCGAGTTCGTCGCGCAGGACCCAGAGGAGCCTCCGTTCCGGGTCCACCAGGAGCCGGTAATGCTTTTGGTTGACGACGAGTTCCATACTCCGATTTTACGCCTGGGGAGCGCGACCAGGCGCAACTGGGTGTATACTGATTGAACAAAAATGGAGATCCGCAACACACAAGAGCTGCCAGCGGTCCACGCAGCAAGATGATCGAGCGAGCGATTCAGGGGCGCTAGACATATGATCGGAACGGAAATTGGGCACTATCGAATACTGGAAAAGATTGGCGAAGGCGGCCTGGGCGTGGTCTACAAAGCCGTCGACGTCAATTTGGACCGCACCGTCGCCGTCAAGGCGTTGAACGCGGAGCTGAGCGGCAATCCCGAGTTGGAGCAGCGTTTCCGAGCTGAAACTAAGGCGCTGGGCAATCTCAATCACACGAATCTAGCGACGCTGTACGCGCTCCTCATCGAGAACGGCCGTCCCTTCGTGGTCATGGAGTTCATCGAAGGCGAGACTTTCGAGCAGATGGTGCGGCGCCGGGGCCCGATCCCGAGCGACGAGGCAATTGCACTATTCCGGCAGGCGCTATCGGGCATCGGATTTGCGCACCGGATGGGCATCGTCCATCGCGATATCAAACCCGCCAACATCATGCTCAACCGCCAAGGCGTCGTCAAGGTGATGGATTGCGGCATTGCGAAAGCCCTGAGCGCCCGCGGCCTGGCGAAGAGCGGGGCTCAGATAGGCACCGCTTTGTACATGTCCCCCGAGCAATTTCTGAATCGCGCCGTGGATTTCCGGTCAGACATCTATTCTCTCGGAGTAACACTGTACGAAATGCTGACCGGCAAGGTGCCCTTCAGCGCCGATAGCGACTACCAAATCATGGCGGATCACGTGAATACTTCGCCGCCGCTGCCGACCAGCATTTTTCCCTTCGTTCCGAAAGGTGTGGAGAAAGCGGTTCTCAAGGCGCTGGAGAAGAATCCGGACGCTCGATATCAGAGCGTGGAGGAATTCGGCGCGGCGCTCGATCCTTCCCCCGGCGTGGTCCCCGCGGCGCCCGTGATGAGCGCACATCCGACGGTCACCATGCTGGACGTAGTAGCTCCAGCGGCGGTAGCGTCACCGCGAGCAGCCCAGGCAGCGGCCTCCAGCTTTTTCACACCAGAGCGGAGGGTCATGGCGGCAGGCCTGGTCGCTGTTCTCGCTCTAGCTGGTTTCTTGATCGCCGCGTTTCCCGGAGCAGCCAAACGGCTCGGCGAGCGGCTGAGCGCTCACACCCCCAGCGCACCGGCGCAGAGCGCCGCCAATAACCCGTCCGCCACGCCAGGCGCGACACCCGCAGTCCCGGGCCAGCCTGCTTCCAGTGCGGTTCCCGCCCAGCCCGGCGCCCCGGTGGATGGCGTTGCCGGCGCCCCGGGAGTTGCCGTCGTACCGGGCGTTGTGGCCACCCCCGGTGTTGCCGTCGTGCCAGTCCAACCCGGGGTTGGTGTTGCGGTGGCGCCCGTGCAGCCGGCCGCTCCAGCCGATAACAGCGCCGATCAAGGGCCCCTGGTAATTCCAGCCGGTACTGTCGTCGCTATCCGCCTGACCGACCCAGTGGATTCTTCCATGAATATGGTCGGCGATAAATTTGGCGCCAGCGTGGATGCCGCGGTTGACGTGAATGGTATGGAGGCTATCCCGGCTGGCGCGGACGCAAGTGTGTCGCTCATAAACCTGGCGCAAGCACCCGTGGCCGCGCGCACGGATGTTCAGCTGCAGCTGGTCACTGTAACCATTAACGGAACGGACTACAGCCCGCGCACCAGCGTCTTTGAAAAACAGAGCATTGAGCGCAGCAAAAAGAAAGTAATCGCCGGAGCGGCCATTGGAGCGACCTTTGGCGGGCTTTTTGGCCATGGTGGTGGTCAGGGCGCCGCGCAGGGCGCCGCGTCCGGCGCCGCCAAGCCCTACGTCGTCGTCATTCCAGCGCAGACCAGGATCAAGTTCACTCTCCGCCGCTCCATCACGCTCTCGCAGTAACACGAAATACCTGGGACACCAAAGCTGCAGCCGCGACGGCGTTCGGTGCTGGCGCTTTCAGGCGGACGCCCCATGGATCGACTTTCCCTTTGTGCAGAAACTTCCACGTGAGCGGCGATCTTGAGCCTCGGCCCTCCAGGGCCAGAACGTTACCGCCTGCCTGTCTGGATCGGTAGACCCCCGTGCCAACTTCGGCCAACGCGGCAGTTCGGATCTTCTCAGGACGGGGACCTACCGCGGCGAGCAACCGCTCACCCGGGTTGAGCGCGCCCCTGAGAAGACTCGTCTGGTCAAGAACCGGATTCACTGGCCATAAGATCGGTGCAATCCGGAGGAACATTACTCCAGAGTTCACGTAAGCTAGATGGGGGGCATCATGGCTTTACAGGACTTTGTTGAGGAAGTGCAGGTGCTCGGACGGGATCTCGTGGATATGGTCAAGTCCCTCGTGCATGAAGGCAACGTGCGCCGGATCATCGTCCGGGATGAACACGGCAACACGTTCGTTGAGATTCCGATCACGGTGGCCGCGGTCGGCGCGGTCTTTGCCCCGGTCTTGGCCGCGGTCGGCGCGATTTCGGCATTGGTGTCGAAATTCACCGTTGTGGTAGTGCGCACCGAGGACAAACCACCCAGCGCTGGAGAGAAGAGCGCCCCGGCCTAAGCTTAAAGTTCCCACGCGCCGGCGGGTCACAACACGAGCCTATGTCTCCAGTCCCGCGTTTCGTAGGCCTTCGATAAGGTGCTCGACGAGTTCCGGTTCCCACCACTTTGCGAGTTCCTCGCGTGCCCCGGTAACGAACTCGGACCTCGGGGCCAGCAAGTCCTTCAACGCATTCTCGGCTGCCTCCCGCTCCCCCAATTGTCCGTACGCGGCCGCCAGCGCGAGGTTCGTTCGCCAGAAGCCAGGCATGTTGATCTTGAAAGCAACGTCCAGCGCGCCCCGGTAGTCCTTCTTGCGATACGCATCGAAGAAGGAGGGAAACCAGTACCATCCGGGATGGTTTGGGTTCAGGCCCCTGGCCTGCTCCGCCAGAATGCAGCCGCGTTCCCAGTCGCCCGCGAAGGCCATCATGTGACCCAGCAGAGCGGCGGGGTCTCCATCCATGGGATTCAGCGCAATGGCCCGCTCCGCCGCATTCCGGAAGGTCGGGAACTCCTTGCGGAAGAACAAAGCGTGTGGATCGTGACGATGTTCGGGTGGTCGAGCTGGGCGAGCACTTTCGCCTCACAACGAAAGCGCGCGATCCGCTCTGCATCGTGTGCCATCTCGGCGGGCAGCACCTTGAGTGCTACGTCGCGGCCAAGTTTCGGGTCGGTGGCGCGATACACCTCGCCCATGCCGCCCGCACCTAACGGTGACTGGATTTCATACGGGCCGAGCCTGTCACCTGCCCTGAAAGGCATAGGAGTGATTCAGCTAAGTTTATCTGATCGAAGAGTGGGTCGGGAATGAATAACGCGCTAACCGGAAACTGACCCGTTAGGCGGACCCGAGGATTCTTTGCCGTGGCTTGCGCAAAGCGTATAATGGCAGGCGACGAGCCGTCAAGAAGGGAGAACGAATTGACTTCTGCCGAACGCGAATCGTTATTGAAGAATCTTGCGGAATCGCGCGAGCGCTTGCTGCGCATGGCGCAGGGCCTTTCGCGCGAGCAATTGCACCACCGTCCCGCGCCTGGCCGGTGGACTGTCGCCGAATGCGTGGAGCACATCGCAGTAGTCGAAGAACGGGTGCTCGGCTCCATTCAAAAGACTCTGGCGACAGGCCCCGATTCTTCCAAGCGCAGCGCCATGGAAGGCCAGGACGATGTGCTGGTCGCCAATGTGGCGGACCGCGTCACTCGAATCCAGGCGCCGGATGTTCTGGCGCCGACAGGCCGCTGGCCGGATGAGCAACTATTACAGGAATTCGAAGAGGCACGCCAGCAGACGCACGATTTTGCCGCCAGCACCAGCGCGGATTTGAGGCGGCACTTCTTCAAGCATCCTGTAATCGGCGAGCTCGACTTGTATCAGTGGCTGCTTCTGATTGCGGCGCATTGCGACCGCCACCGTGCTCAGAGCGAAGAGGTGATGGCCAGTACGGCATTCCCGCTCGCTCGACAGGCAAACGCACCCGCCTAAGCAATGCCGTCGCCTAAGTCCTGAATCACGCGCGCCGCCCGGTGGCATATCATCTTCTATGAGAGCCCTTGTGGACACCGAAAAGCCGTCCTTTCCGCACCCGAACTTGAGTGACGCGATCAACCGCAACGTGGTGCAGTCGGAGATCGAAGGCGGTGTCGACCTATATGACGTGCCACCAGGCACCGTTCTCGAGGTGCAGACTAAGAACCACATCTACACCATCGTCCATAAGGCGTGGGGCCAGGTACTAAGCTGCGGCCACCCGGAGTTCTGCCCTAGTCCGGTTGAAGTGCGAATCCATGGTTCCACGTGGGGCGGTTCGATGATCATGAACCATTATCTCGGCCGCGGCATGCATCTCGAATTCGAGCACCCCGTGCACCAAGTCGTCATCACGTCCCGCATTGTAGACATCCACGCTGCTTGAGCGCCTGCAGACGCTGCTTTTGGGACCGCTGCACGTCAGATTCTGCCTGGTTAACGCACTATCCTTCCTTTGAGAGGTCCCGGCTGGATTCTCACTTTCCGTATTGAGGACAATCCAGGACCTGGGAAGACCGAGCTAAGTTCCCGCGTTCATTTCTTCAACCCAGCGGTCCAGTTAACCACCACGGTCATCAACGTGGAAGCCTGCTCCACCGGGGAGGGTATGAGAAAGAGCCCGTCCTTGCTGACGTCAAACCAAGGGGAGCCGGTAGGGTCGGGGCCGATACGCGGTTGGAAGAGGGGTTTCGGCACGCCGGCCTCGAATTCAGCCCCGTCTTTCACGTCCAACGCCATCAGCTTTTGATCGGCCGCGACGTAGAAGAGCTCCTTTCCGTCCCGACTCCAGACCGGAGTGTAGCCGCCGTTGGTGGAAACCTGCCATTTCCCCGCGTGATTGGGAAATCCCTGGACGTAGATTTCATAGCGGTTGGTTTCATCCGAGTGATAAGCCAGCCAGCGGCCGTTGGGCGACAGCCTGGGGAAATCTTCGTCGTACTCGCCTTGCAGATAGGGGAACGGCTTGCGATCGCCAAAGAGGGGCAACACCCACACGTCACCTCTCCTTTTGGGATCGGTTATGGTCTCGAAGATATACCGGCCGTCTCGGGACCAATCGTTCACAGTTATATCCGGAGACGCTGATTTATCAAGAAGCTCATCTTGAGCAGCGCCGCTGGTGGCCTTTTGATATAGAGAATGACCTCCGTCGCGGGTGGACCGGAAAGCGATGTGGCTGTCATCCGGAGACCAGATTGGAGAATCGTTGTCCTTGGAATTGAAAGTGAGTCGGCGCTCAGTGCCGCGCTTCAGATCGTGAATCCAGATGTCGACGAGTCCGGTCTGTGGATCGAGACGATCGATCGCTACGGAATTGCCGTCTGCCGAGACCGTGGGCCATTGGATGACGCCCGGCGCACCGACCATGCTCACCAATTTTCCGGATCGATCGAAGAAGCCAAGCTGTAAACGGCCGTTCCCGCCCGACGCGTAGACCAGGACGCCATTTTGAGAGGAGGAGAAGAGTCCGTCAACTGCGACACCGTAGTTAACGACTTGCTCCGCGATCGGGATGGGATCGCCAATGGTGTCCAGCTTGCCTGCATCAAAACGCTGGGCCATGAGCGTTCCCTCGCGGAGAAATAGCAGGTATCCGGGCGGAGAATAAACAGCGTTGGAGATCGCGGCCACCACCGGCCGCCGGCTCTTCGAGTCCAGGTCCCCAACATAGATTTCATTCTTTTCGGGGTGCGTGTTCCTGGCCGTGTACAGAAAGTGGCGGCCATCCGGCAGGAACCAGGGGAAGCGAAGAGCGTCCTCTCCGGAAGCCCGGTCAGGTTTGGTCACGGGGCTTGCATTTCCGCCCGCAGCAGGAACACGGAAAAGCTCGACACCGGTCGAAAACAGAATTACGTCGCTCTTACTCCACGTCCCGGACCAAGGGATAGCGCCGGGACTGTCGCACAGAGACAGCACCGGGCCGGGTATAACGGTCCCTGCATCGACCTTCTTGAGTTTTCCGAGCGCAAAGAACGCGATGTTGCGGCTATCCGGCGACCAGAATGGCGCGAACGCTCCGTCTGTTCCGGGCAATGGCCGGGACGCCAGCGAATCCAAGTCGCGCACCCAAAGCGCCTGCCCGCCGTTCGCCGCCGCGACGAAGGCAACGCGGCGTCCATCGGGCGAAACTGCCGGCGGGCTGTAGCTGCCGAGGATCGCGTTCCCCGGAAGTCCCAAGGTGAATTTGAGAACGCGCGTTTCTTCGGGGGCACGGCGGAAATGCACAAATGCGAGGACTGCGAGAGCCGCCAACAAGAAGCCGGACAAAGCCATCCACGCGACAGGACGGCTGGGAGGCGGGGATGTGGCGGTCGCCGGCGACGTGGAGAGCGGATCTTCCAGGATGATGCGAGCCTCGCCGATATGTGAGAGGCGGCGGCGTACGTCGCGCTCCAGGCAGCGGGCGATAAGATTCCGAACAGCGGGCGGCGTGTCGGAGGGAAGACGGTCGAGTGAGAGCTGGTCCTTCATCACCGAGGCCAGGATATCCGCCCCGGTCTCGCCGGTATAAAGCTGCTTGCCGGTGAGCATTTCATAAAGCACCACGCCGAAGGCCCAAATGTCCGCACGGCGATCCACCGGCTTTCCTTTGGCTTGCTCGGGAGACATGTAGGCAGCCGTGCCGAGGACGACCCCTGCGCGCGTGGCGGCCTGAGTGAGGGTGGGGGAGTCTTCGACGGAGGTAGTGACCGAATCGCCTTCCAGCGCCTTGGCCAGGCCGAAATCGAGGACTTTCGCTTGGCCCTGCGCGCTGATTTTGATGTTGGCCGGCTTGAGATCGCGGTGAATGACTCCGCGGTCGTGGGCGTATTCGAGAGCTTCAGCGATCTGCTGAGCCAGAGGGAACGCCTCGCCGGGAGGAATGGGACCGCTGCGAATACGTTCGGCGAGCGTCGGCCCCTCCACCAGCTCCATCACCAGGGCACGCATGCTGCCGCTTTCCTCAAAGCCGTAAATCGCTCCGATATGCGGGTGGTTCAGCGAGGCCAACAGGTGTGCTTCGCGCTGGAAGCGGGCCATGCGATCAGGGTCTTGAGCGAATAGCTCGGGTAATACTTTCAAGGCCACCTCGCGCTTCAGCTTAGTGTCTTTGGCGCGATACACTTCGCCCATACCGCCCGCGCCGATGGGTGCGAGGATTTCGTAAGGTCCCAAACGCGTGCCTGCGGATAGGGGCATGGCGGTTTGAACAATCTTACCGTATGCACTGTTTTAGAGGGTTCGAGGGCCAAGTCCTGGGAAACGCACTAACCTGACATTGGGCTATGCACCGAGCCGGCGTCGGGCTCTGGCAAGTTGGACTCGCAACCTACGAAATGGAACTGCTGCGATACGGCTTCGACGTTATGCGGGACTCCGTTGAGATGGGCCCCCAGGGACAGAATCCGCTTCCCTGAAACGAGGCGGCGGCTGGGACTGACTGCGGGCGGCATCCCCTTGCGGTTCGCAGTCAGGATCGCCAGGATCGTCTCCTGCTCGACGACTATCAAGGGCAGGCGAGCGCGGCGACCGATGTCAGTCTGCTACGATCAGCCGTGGCCCTTCTGAAAAGCCCGTCCACGGCGCAGAGCATCGGAGTATTGTTTGCCGCGGTCTTTTACGTTGTCGCCGGAGCGCTGCATTTCATCAAACCCGACGCCTATCTAAGAATCATGCCTCCCTATATTCCGTGGCATGTGGCGATGGTGCGTCTCAGCGGCGGTTTTGAAATCCTGGGAGGTCTCGGGCTACTTGTCCCTCGGACACGTCGGGCAGCGGCATGGGGGCTGGTGGCGCTGCTAATCGCGGTCTTCCCGGCCAACATCTATATGGCCACAAATCCAATCGATGCCGGCGCGGCTTCTATTGCGCCTGTCCTCAGGTGGGGGCGCTTACCCGTGCAACTGCTCCTGGTCTGGTGGCTACTTTGGTGTACCCGGCCTCGTCTGGCGTTCCGTTGACAGCTCACTTCGACCGGGCGATGGTGGTGGTTCCATCTCACCATTGTGGTGCTTTTCAACGCGCCGTCTTTCTCAACCATTCAACGTTTTCAAGAGCATAGCAATGGCCACCGGCATGCCTTTTAGGGAGGCGTAGTTTGGAGGTGGTTATGAAAAGCAGATTTCTGAATATGGTTAGGACAACGCTCGCTCCGGTTGCTCTGGTGGTTGCGATGGCGGCCTTCAGTCCGGTGTCGGCGCTCGCGGCTGCTCGCGGAGGTGGCCATGGAGGATTCAGTGGCGGACATGGTGGCGGGGGACACTCCTTTGCCGCACCGAGCCGCGGAAACTCCGGCGGAGGCCGTGCATTCTCCGCACCCGCGCGTGGGTTTAATGGCGGGCGCGCCTTTAGCGGAGGCCGCGCATTTTACGGCGGTCGCGGGTATTACGGTGGCCGAGGATATTATGGCCCCGGTTTTGGATTCGGTGTCGGCGTTTACGCGCCTTACGGATATGCCGCTCCGGTCTGCAATCCCGCCGGATTCTACGATGCCAACGGCGTGTGGCAATACTATCCGGGTTGCGCTGTGCCGTACGGATATTAAACTCGCCGATTCGCAAAAGAGGGTGCCATTGAAGTTTTCTGGCCCTCCGAACGATCTTTAACGCAGCGGCCCAGTCGGGCGAACATAGCTGCGGAAGTTTCATCTCGTCTCTGGGTTTCGAGGAAAGGAGCAGTTTTCGATGCTAAAGAAGCGATTGATCGGAGTTGTTTTCGCAAGTTTTTTGACCTTCGGCGCGTTCGGCCAGGAGGTTGTGGTTCGAGTGAAGCCGCCACATCCGGTGGTTGAGACGCGCGTGGCAACACCAGGTCCCGGCTATGTCTGGATAACCGGTTATCACCGCTGGGACGGAGCTGCGTATGCTTGGGCTCCCGGAAGATGGGAATTGCCCCCGCGTCCCCACGCTCATTGGGTTGCGCATCGGTGGGCCCACCGGCATGGTGGATATGTGCTGGTCGAAGGGCATTGGCGCTAAGGCTCCAGGCCGCCAGTAAGCAGAAACAAACGCGCTAAATTGTCTATCCTGGGCGGAGTGGAGTACTTCTTCGCTTGCCCATACTGCTCGGAACGGATATCGATGGTGCTGGACGCCTCGGTGAAGCGACAGACTTACATCGAGGATTGCGAAGTGTGCTGCCATCCGATCGAGGTGCGCTACAGCGTGGAGAATGACGAGGTGCGCCAGTTTGAAGCCAGGGCGATCTAGCTCTTAACACGGGCGCGACGCGACGCCAGCGGGCCTCGATCATGGCCTTGACCTGGTTGAACCAGTCGAGTACAGTGCTAGGCAGCCCGGGAGGTATCGCGATGAGGTCCAATCGAGCTGTTTTGATTGCGGGCGTCAGTTTGTTGTTGGTGCCGGCGGCGGTGCTCGCGCATCATGCGTTGGATTCGCAGTTTGACACGAAACAAACCATCACCCTAACAGGTGCCGTCACAAAAATGGACTGGAGCAATCCCCATGTGCGGCTCTATGTTGAAGTCAAAGACGACAGCAAGAGGGTGACTTGGGAGCTGTACATGGGCAGTCCGAACCAGCAAATGATGAACGGCTGGAAGATTGACACCTACAGGCGCGGTGACCACGTGAGCGTCGACGCCTATCCAGCGAAGGATGGATCGAGCGTCGGATTTGCAAGGAAAGTCACGGCTGTTTCCGGACGAACTTTCTAAGAGCAGCGCGCGACGGCCAGCTAGGCACCTGTGGCAGACCGAAACATTTTGCAGTCTGGTGCATCTGACTTCAGTAAGTCTGCGGCTCCGAAGTTCCTCCTAACCCCGTCGTTATTTCCCGCAGGACGTTTGGAAGAGCGCACGGACGTTTCAGCACAAACTTATGATTAGCGCCGGTTTTAGCGATCATGCGGCCCAGGCGCAGGTTGTTTGCCCCAAATGCCGTTGGACGTGCGCGCGTCGTTCCCGGCGTCGAACCAGCCTCGACTTTTTGGTGGCGTTGATTTTCTTGCGTCCATTCCGCTGCCGCTCGTGCGGCCGGCGGCATTACCGTTTGTCGGTTTATTAGCGTGACTTCGCAGCGCGGCTAGCGCCGTAGCAACTCCAATAGCGCCGACGATACCGCTTCCGGCTTCTCGCGCGGCAGAAAGTGCCCGGCGCCTGGAACGACACGGCGCGCGACCAGTGCTGGGAACACCGCACGCTCGGCCGGCGTCACATCCGCTGATGGGCGCGCCAGCGGATCGGCCGCGCCATACAGCAGGATCGACGGCGCGGTAATCTTCGGGCGCCTTGCCAGATCCCGCTCCGTTTCGAAGAAACGTTCTTCACCCGGCGCGTTCCCGTTCCGGTGGCGGTAGGAATGAATCACCACCTCCACGAAATCGGGATTGTCGAACGACGGCGCGGTGCGATTGTACGTTTCGTCGCTGAAGCGCCAGCCGGGCGACCACGTTTGCCACAACAGCTTGCATAGGCTCCGGCGATTGGCCGCCAGTCCCGCTCGCCCGCGCTCGGTGTTGAAATACCACTGGTACCAAAGCTCACGCTCCACCTCCGGCGGCGCAGGCTGTTGCGGAGCGAAAACGTTCTGGATCGTGTAGCCGCCGATGATCACCGTAGCGCGCACACGCTCCGGATGGAGGGCTGCGGCGATGGCTGCCGCGCGTCCGCCCCAATCGTACCCGGCAACCGCCATTTGCTTGAGTCCGAGAGCGTCGGCGAAATCAATCAGATCTTGTCCGATTGCCGCCTGCTCGGCCATGCGAGGCGCAACCGGATCACGGAATCGCGTGGGCCCGTAGCCGCGCAGGTAGGGCACCAGCACCCGGTGTCCAGCCTTGGCGAGCGGCGGCGCTACATCGTCGAACGCGCGGACGTCGTCTGGAAAGCCGTGCAGCAGGACGATCGGAAACCCGCTCGCATCACCGGACTCTTCATACGCGATATCGAGAACGGATGTCTGAACGGACCGGGTGGATGATTGCGCCTTTGCCATAGTCGCGATGCCTGCGCTGGCCGCCTGAAGGAAGCTTCTCCGATTCACGTTAGCGTGTTTCCATGAGCTGCAAGTAAAAATTGTTGGGATCGCGGAAGATGATGACGCGCTGGCCTTGCGGCAACGTCACTGGCGCGCCACCGGTGGTGATCGCGGACCATCCTGCATTCTTCAGAGACGCAGTCAGAGCATCGACATCTCGCACGAAAACGCGCAGCATTCCCTGGCCAGCCTCAGGAAACGGCGCGCCGGGGGCATGGCCGGCCTTCACTTTCTTGAATCGGATTCGGTCCCATTTCAATCCAAACAGCCTGCCGTAGAGCTCCGTCGTCTTGCCGATGTCGCTGACACTGACGGTCAGATCCGCTCCCGGATTTTCCGACTGCTCCAATTCGACCGGGAATCCGTCGGGATCGCGCAGGGATTTCGGGCCGTCCGATCGGCGAAGGGACAACGTAGCGACGCCCGGTCCCGCAATTGGTTCGACCTTCGGCTTTCGCGCCTCGCCCCACTGGACCAGTTCAATCCCCATCGCCGATCCAGGAATTTTCAGCACCGCGGCGCGAAATTGCCGGCCTGGCACTCCGTACAAATTCGCCACCGCCGGATTGTCCGTGAACTTGTGCTCTCCCGGAGGGCCGCTGAGTTCCCGTCCCAGGACGTCATGATAAAACGCCAGCGATTGATCCAGGTCCGAAACGATGTGCAGGAACGGCCCGACGCCAACCACCGGGCTATCGGGCGGAGGAGTTTGCCCGAACATAAGCATGGCGCCGAATAATCCGGCCATCAACCGCGCCGCGAAGGTTGTCATCGCTTATGCAGTATACGCCAGTGTGATAATCTCGTTGGCCATATGGCTATCCGAAACCAGTCCCCCTCGCGTCGCGGAATCGTTGCAGGCGCCGGCCTCGGTCTAGGTTCTGGTCTGCTTGCAGGATTGACGCGCGCGCAGGCCGCCACTCCCGCCGCGCGCGCGGACTCTTCCGCCAAGATCTGGAGCGGCGAATACTGGGCCAAAAAGGGCGATGTCTCGCTCTACATGTTTCGAAAGCGCGCCGGCGCGCCAACCCCGGCTAGCCAGGCTGCGCTCCCGGTTCTTTTCCTGGTGCATGGCTCCTCGGTTTCCTCGCGGCCCAGTTTCGATCTCACGGTTCCCGGGCACGGCGAATACTCCGTCATGAACACGTTCGCGCAATATGGGTTCGACGTGTGGACCATGGATCACGAGAATTACGGCCGATCCAGCCGCACCGAAAGCAACTCCGATATCGCGAGCGGCGTTGAGGATCTCAAGGCCGGCGTCGACGTCGTGCTGCGCGAGACCGGCCGCTCGAAGATTCACATGTTCGGTGAGTCTTCCGGCGGCCTCAGAGCCGGCGCTTATGCGATGGCGCGGCCGGAGCGGATCGATCGCCTGGTCCTTGCCGCCTTCACTTATAAAGGCACAGGCTCGCCCACCCTCACCGAGCGAGCCAAGCAGCTCGACTACTACCGCACGCACAATCGCCGCCTGCGCGATCGCAACATGATCCGCAGTATCTTCACGCGCGATAAGCCTGGCACTTCCGATCCCGCGCTGGCCGAGTTCGTCGCCGATCAGGAGTTGAAGTTTGGCGATCAGGTTCCCACCGGCACCTATCTCGATATGACTGCGCACTTGCCGGTGGTCGATCCAGCGAAAGTGCTGGCTCCCGTGCTGCTCATCCGCGGCGAGTACGACGGCATCGCAACCGTCGAAGACCTGGTCGACTTCTACAAGCAACTTCCCAATGGCGACCGCCAGTTCGTGATTCTGCCCGGCCTGGCACACTCGGTGGTCTCCGGACTCAACCGGCAGCTATTCTGGCACGCCATGCGGGCTTTTCTGACGATGCCGGCCCCGGCCGCGCCGTCAGCGTAGAATTTAAGGCGCTCGATCGCCCCGAGCAAAATCCATGGTGCAAGGAACCGAAACCGGGACCCCGTCCTTGCGGGCAGGAGTGAACTTCCATTCGCGCAGCGCCGCTGTGACATCACGCGCCCACTTCTCATCTGACGCCTTCTCGACCTGAACGTTGACGGGCACACCTTCTTCATCGATCACGAACGCCATGGTGACAGTGGCCCTGTCCGCCTCGGCCGCGCTCACTGCGCTTCAGCATAGATGCGCTGCACCAGGCCCGCGACATTCATGCTCGGCCAGTCCGCGTACTTGGTTTTGAGTTCCACGCTGAGCTGCTTGCCGGCATCCTCGGCGGAAACGCCTCGCCGCTTGAGCGCCAGCGCGCGCGCCTGGACATCGCTGATAAAATTCCGTTCGGATGTAATCAGCGAACCGTCGCCGGGCGGGCTGTGATCCGGCAGAACGTGCTGCACGTTGAGCCCAGCCAGCTTCTCGAGAACAGCGATCCAGCTGGAAGCAGTTCCTCCGTCGGCGGCAACGCCCGGGACCACCTTGTTCTGCACGATGTCGCCCGACACCAGCGTCCCATCGGGTTCAACCAACGTCAGTTCATCGCCCTTCGTGTGACCTCCGCCCAGCCACAACATCCTGGCCGTGACGCCGCCGCCCAAATCCACCTTCGCTTCGTCCGCGAAAAGAATGTCGGGAGTGCGAAACGCGTGGACGTCTTTCAGCAGGTCCGCGTTCTGCGCCGACATCGCGCGAAAACGATCGACGATTTCAAGCCCGTGCTGTTCCATCTCCTGCTGCTGAACCGTATTGCGGATCAGAATGGTTCCCGCCGGGAAGCCCGCATCACCGCCGGCGTGCTCCGGATGAAAATGCGTGGTGGTGAGGAAAAGTTTGGGAGCCTTGGAAAGCTTGGCGGCGGCGCGCGCCACCGTGGCTCCGTTGCGCGGCCCCAGGCCTGTGTCCACCACCAGCGTGGCACGATCGCCCACAATAATGGCGATGTTCGGAAATCCCATTATGGCCCAGACGTGATCGGATATTTTGACCGTGTCTTCCTTCATGAGAGGTTGTGGCATCTGGGCTCGGGCGTGGGCGGCGAACAGGCTCCCGAGCGCAAAAAACATCCAACGGTTCATCATAAGCAATGGCATTCCGGCCTCCTATATTGTACGGCTGCCCTACCTCCCGGTTTTCCGGCTCTAAATTTTATTGAAGCCCAGATCAACTTTCTTGACTTTAATAAACTTTAGGTGTATCTTAAGTTTATGAAGGAGCCGCAGCCACCCTGGCTGGAAGTGCTGGACGAGGAAGACCTGCAGTTTCTGAAGCGATTTGTCCTCAGCTCGGGGTCGCTGAAAGCTCTGTGTGATGAGTATGAAGTGTCCTATCCGACCCTGCGCTCCCGGCTTGACCGGTTGATCGCGAAGGTGCAGGCGGCTGAGGACCCGAAAGTCGTTGATTCGTTCCAGCGCAAACTGCACGTGCTGGTGGCGGATGGAAAAATGTCGGCTGCCCTCGCGCGAGAACTGTGGAAAGCTCATCGCTCAGTGGCGGACGAAAGGACGAAATAAATGATACAGCCATTGTTTGTCACAGCATGGTTTGACCCGAATCAATACGCTTGGATTCCGGGCACGGCATACGGCGTAGCCGCTGGATTGATGGGAGGGCTGGTGGGCTGGCTCGTGCCTCGCGGCCGTGCCAGGGAATTCATACTCCGAGCCTGGTTCACATTGTGGGCGGTGGCGGTCGCTCTTCTCATCGTAGGGTTGGTGGCGCTGATCAATGGGCAGCCGTGGGGCGTTTGGTACGGCCTCCTGCTGCCTGGCGCGGTCGGCACGCTGGTTGTGGGCGCGAACTCGGTGGTCATACTCAAGAGGTATCGCGAGGTCGAAGAGCGGCGGGTGGCGGCTAAGGATCTGCTCTAGCTTTCGCCGAAGTTTGATAGCTCAACGTTTCCACCCAGCTTCCGTCTCGCCGAACCCACACCCGCGTAACGTGCAGCGGCTTTCCGCGATCGGGCCGGTGTTCCGACGTCATCAAAACCGCCTCGCCGAAATCGAACATTCGCGCTGACACCAGCGGCGAGGGAGCAAGCCCGCCATTTTTCGAATGGTCGAAGTCTTCCATCCGCCCGCGCTTGTCGTAGATTTTGTTGCTATTGGAGCTGGCCGCCACGAACTCATCGGCCACCACTGTCGCGAAGACTGCCGAATTGTGGGCCATCGCCGCCGTCTCCAGCTTCGAGTACGCACTGACCACCTGCTGCTCAGTTTCATTCTTCGGTTTGTACGCGACCGTCTTGCAGGGGTTTTCACAATCCTTCCCCGCCCCGGGCGCAAAGGAAGGCGGCGCATCCAGCGACAGTACTTCTTGATAGACGATGGCCTTCCAGCCTCCGCGACGCTTCACCCACACGCCCAGCACGTGCGTTCTCCCGAGGTTCGCCTGAACATCTCCAATTTCGCCGTAGGCGTAATGCTTCAACTGAGCATCGTTCTGGTTCGTGATTGAGGGCTTCGGCGGATCTCGCAAAACCTCAGCCTTCGTCAGGGTCCTCCCCTCAAAATCCGTCCATGTGAAATCCGCGTCGAGAAGTTTCCCAAGCGCGGGCTTGTCCGCCTTTGCCGCGGCCTCGACAAAAGCGCGATCGGCCTGAAGCATTGCCGGATCATCCTGGCCGGCGTAAACCAGCGTTGCCGATAACGCAACGAATAACGCAACACATAACGCAATCAGGAGAACTCGCATGAGAACCAATATACGCGCCCACAACCTCTTCCGGCCGCTCCCTGAGACCTTTACAAAAGTTTTACGTGCTTCCGCCACGCTCCAATCGTCACTTAAGTGGGTTTGAATTTTGAATTGGACTACGGAAAGGAAGAAGATTATGTTTCGGTATTTGCAAGCATCCGCGCTGCTGGGAGCCAGTTTGGTGGGTGCATTAGTCCCGTCACTGAAAGCCGACGATTGGGACAAGAAAACGATCATTACAATCAACGAACAGGTTGCGGTGGAAGGCGTCGTATTGCCGCCGGGCGAATACGTGCTGAAGCTTCTCGGCTCGCCGTCAAATCGGCAAATCGTCGAGATCTTCAATCGTGACGAAACCCACCTGATTGGCACTGAGTTGGCTATTTCCGCCTATCGACTCGAGCCGAGCGGTGGCACGCGCGTTACATTTTATGAAACTCCCGCTGGGCAGCTCCCCGCGCTGCGCACCTGGTTCTATTCTGGTGACAGAACCGGTATTGAATTCCTACCACCCCAGGCGGCGGCCGCGGCGAAAGCGAATTCGGACTGAAGAACGAGCCACTACTACGATCGCTTGCTATGGCCTCGGACGCGCTACGTTCGAGGCCCTCGCGTCTGGAGATTGATCGTTCCAGTCGGAACCTTCGCTAAGCTGGTTCTTGAACTCGCTGTTCTTGAACTCGAAATGAAGCCTTCTCAAACTCCTAAGAATCCCTGCTTTTCCTCCGGACCTTGTGCCAAACGCCCAGGCTGGAACTTGGACGCGCTCAAGGATGCGGCGCTCGGACGATCGCACCGCGCCAAAATCGGCAAGCATAAACTCGCGGATGTTATCGAGCGCAGTAAGAAAGTGCTCGGCATTCCCGGCGCGTACGTGCTCGGTATTGTTCCCGCTTCCGATACTGGCGCGGTTGAAATGGCGCTATGGTCGCTGCTCGGCGAACGCGGCGTGGACATCCTGGCTTGGGAGGCCTTTAGCAGCGGCTGGGCCACCGATTGCAAAAACCAGCTCCGGCTGAAAGATCTTCGCGTCTTCAACGCCGATTACGGCCAGCTCCCCGATCTCCATCAAGTGGACTGGACCCGCGACGTCGTCTTCGCCTGGAACGGAACCACTTCTGGCGTGCGGATTCCCAACGGTGACTGGATCGCCGCCGATCGCCAAGGACTCTCCGTCTGCGACGCCACTTCGGCGGTCTTCGCGATGGACATCCCGTGGGACAAGCTGGACGTGGTCACCTGGTCCTGGCAAAAAGTGCTCGGCGGCGAGGGCGCGCATGGAATGCTCGCGCTCAGTCCCAGAGCGGTCCAGCGCCTGGAAACCTTCATCCCGGATCGCCCCTTGCCTAAGATTTTTCAGATGACCAAAGGCAGCAAATTGATCGAAGGGATCTTCGAAGGCGAGACCATCAACACGCCCTCCATGCTGTGCGTCGAGGATGCTCTGGACGGCTTGCAGTGGGCGGAATCCATCGGCGGTCTGCCGGCGCTCATCGCGCGTTCCATCGCCAATCTGAAGTGCATCGAGGACTGGGTCGCGCAGTCGTCCTGGGCCGCATTCCTGGCCGAAGAAAAATCCACCCGGTCGAGCACTTCCATTTGCCTCAAGATCAAGGACCCGGCCTTCACCTCGCTCTCCGCCGACGATCAAAGCGCGCACGCCAAGTCCATCGTGTCCACCCTGGAGAAGGAACGCGCCGCTTACGACATCGGCGCGTATCGCGATGCGCCCGTCGGACTGCGGGTTTGGGGTGGCGCCACGGTTGAGACCTCCGACATCCAGACTCTTCTTCCCTGGCTCGATTGGGCCTACGCTTCGGCCCGGGACTCCTTTGCGCGTGCTCTATGATGGTCTGTCATGAGACCCATCCTTCTGCTTTTGGCCGTAGCTTGGATTGCCGCGGCACAGACTCCAGACCTGATCCTGATCCACGGCAAAATCCTGACCGTCGACGCGAAGGACTCCATCGTTGAAGCTGTCGCCATCGCCAAAGGCAAAATTGTCGCGGTGGGATCCACTGCCGAGATCCAGCGCCGCGCCACTCCCGCCACACGAATCGTCGATCTTCACGGCCTCACCGCTACTCCCGGATTGATCGACACCCACGGCCACTACGCCGCCAGCGGTGTCGACGAGCTATTCAGCGTCGTGCTGAACGACGTCCAACGAGTGAGCGAGGCGGTGGAAAAAATCCGCGAGAAGGCGGCTACGTTAAAGCCCGGCGAATGGCTGGTCGGCGCGGGATGGGACGAAGGCAAGCTGGCTGAGCGTCGTTACCTGTTAGCGTCCGACCTGGACAAAGTCACACCCAACAATCCTGTGTGGCTGATGCACACCACCGGCCATTACGGAGTCGCCAACAGTTACGCGCTGAAGCTCGCGCACATCACTGCCTCCACGCCCGACCCGCCCGCGGGCACCATCGACCGCGACGCCCAGGGCAACCCTACGGGCGTGTTGAAGGAATCGGCGAAGGACTTGATGGTGAGTCTCACTCCTCCCCCTACGCCGCAGCAATGGCAACGTGGAATCTTGCATTCGATCGAGGGCTTGCATCGCGAAGGCATGACTGCCGTGAAGGACCCGGATCTCACGCCACCCATGTGGGACGCCTACCGCGAGCTCCTACGTCAGAACAAACTGGATGAGCGCGTCTTCGTGCTCTGGGACTCCGGCCACACACTGGAATCCGCGCGGCAGGCTCTGGCGCGTATTTCCGCGCTTCCCAAACCTCCTGCTTCGCTGGGCGATGGCCTGTTGCTTTCCGGCGGCGCCAAAATCTTCATGGACGGCAGCGGCGGCGCGCGCACCGCTTGGATGCACCAGCCTTGGAATAAAAACCGCACGGATGTCGACGGCACCAACGTGGGCTACCCGGCCACCGATCCCGAAATATATCGCCAGATGGTCCGCTTGTTCCACCAGGCCGGCGTTCACGTCGGCACCCACGCCATCGGAGACCGCGCGATTGACTGGGTGGTGGATACCTACGCCGAAGTTCTAAAAGAGAAGCCCACGCGCGGGCTGCGTCACAGCATCATTCACTGCAACATCCCGACCGATCACGCCATCGCTGTGATGGCGTCTTTGCAAAAACAATACGACGCCGGTTACCCCGAGGCGCAGGCCCCGTTCATGTGGTGGATCGGCGACACCTATGCGGGCAATTTCGGTCCCCAACGCTCCCAGCGGTTAGAGCCGTTCAAAACCTGGCTCGCGAAAGGCGTCCAGTGGGCCGGAGGGTCAGACTATGACGTCACTCCTTATGCCGCGCGCTACGGAATTTGGGCCTCCCTCGAACGCGAAACGCTGAAGGGCGTGTACGGCGCGCATCCGTTTGGAACGGCCGAAGCAATCGACGTCCACACCGCGCTACGCTCCTACACCGCATGGGCCGCCCGGCAATTGTTTCTCGAAGACAGAATCGGAACCATCGAGCCAGGCAAGGATGCCGACATCGCAGTCTGGGATCATGACCTCTACAGCATGCCCGCGGCGGACATCAAGAACCTGAAGTGCGAACTCACCCTCTTCGGCGGGCGCGTGGTTTACCAGGATGCCGCTTCGCCGATCGCCATTCAAAAGTAGCCGCTAATTTCGCTTCTCCATCTCCGCGAGCGCGGCCATCTCCTCATCGAACGTCGCGATGCGGCCGTGTACCGGGATGTCTTTGGCGAAGTGAATCTTTCGCATCGCCAAATTCTGGCGATAGTTTTCCGCCCAGGGATGCTTGAACCAGGTCATATCGATCAAATCGCCCTCGACCAGCAGATTATCGCGCGGGACAAATGCGGCAATCAGGTACGGCGAGTGCGTGTTGTCGTGCAATCGAAAAAGATCGACTTCCATCGAGCCGTCCTTGAGCACCAGCGTGTCGTCCATGCCGCGAAACTTCAGCGTCTTACCGGACTTCGTCAGCAGATCCGGCTTGAGGGTCGCTTGGCGTGAAGTCATTTCCTTGAAGATGCTCTCATTGCCCTGGTGCGAGATCACCGTGAGGCCCTCGGCCACCGCGGTGCGCAAGCCTCCGGTGTGATCGAAGTGATGATGCGTCACAATCACTTCCGTCAGCGGTTTATTCGGCGCCAAGGCGCGCGCTTTGTCGATCACGGCCCTCGTGCGAGCCTCGCTGGTCGGCGCCTCAAACAACGTCAGATGATCGTCAAACTCAAACAGGATGCTGAAAGCATTGCCGCCGGTGCCCGCCAGCCACCAGATGCCCTTAGCGACTGGCTGGGCGTCCACGGAAATAACCGGAGGAGCCGGCGCGGCGGCGCTCTTCACTGCGGCAGGCGCGGCGAGCTCACCCACGTCGCCATCCACGGTGTTTTTCGAGACGTGGAAATCCCCGCTCGTCCAATCCCGGAAATCGATCTTCGTGACATAGCGCCTGGGGAGCTGGATGCCGCTCACCGTTTCGTAGTCTTCAAACGAGGTGGTGTTGACGACGTCACCCAGGTTTTCGCTCACCGTCATCCAACTCACCGACGCGGGCAGATGCGTGGTCGCATCCAGCGCGAGCGTCAACTTGTCGCCCTTTGCGGTAACGATGTCGACCATCTCGCGTGCGCCCGGCTTTTTTAATTTGTTCTGGCGAGGAGCGCCGACCTTCGCGCCCGGATCGAGAGCGGCTCGCACAATCGTCACCGGCGTCCCCAGCATCTCAATGCGGCGATCCACTACAGCCGCGTCTGAAGCACGCTGCGCGCGGCCTTCGGCGTTGATGTTGAACGCTACCTCGCCATCCAGACCCTGGCTCAGCCGGTTGTCGGTTGGGAGCGCAAAGGGAAACATCCCGATGCGGTGCTGCTCGGTGCGCGCTTGGGCTTTCGCTAAATCGATCTTTCGTTTGAACTCGGGCACCCACCAAGTCGGCAGCGGACCTTCCGGATGCGGGTTCTGCCCGATGTTCGGAGCCACGCCGGAGCCTTCCATCACCAGCGTCTTAATGGCTACAATCCTTTCCTTCCCGCCCAGCGCAGCGGCCGCGCTCGCGATCGCTTTCACACCGGCGGACTGGCCGAATGCAACCACCGCCGCCGTCGCCATCGCCATCGCCAGAACAATTGAAATGGTTCGCGTCATGCTCGTCTCCTGCGTCCAAAATCTTACTACGCTCCCGCGATCAAAATGCAAACCCCCAGGACCATCAGGACTAAAACGAAGGCGTAGTGGTCAAACTTGACCACTAAAGGGAGGCGGCGCGCCGTACAATCAATACGACTTAGTGAGCCCAAAAATAATGACAAAATCGACCTTGTTTTCCATCGCGCTGGCTTTTGCCATTGCGCCAATGAGCTTCGGATCATCGCTTTACTTCCAGGGATTTGAAACGGACACCAGCGGCTGGTACCCCGACACAAGCGGGACAACTACCGGGACCATCACGCGGGTAGCAAGCGGTGGAGGCTCGCTCGGGCTAACAGCCGCGGATGGCAGCTATTACGCGGAAGTCACCAATTCGGATAACTCTTATCAACCGGCTACTCCGGGTTCCCCCGGGTACGGCACCGGCGGATACAGCCTGTTCGGCAATTCGAGCGCAGCCCCTTATCCGGGAAGCCCTTTCACTCAGTCGATCGATGTTTACGTCAATACATTGTTGACCATGCCGGCGGGCGTCCAGGATGGATTCTGGATCGACGATGCGCCCTCTTCCACCTCCCCCAACGATGTCCTCCTCAATGGGGGAACTGGTTATGGCGGGGAGCACAATTTCCGGCTGGCGTATAACGGGAGCAGCGTAGGGATCAGCTTGGATGGCGAAACATCGCCGCTTTACACGGCTACCACGTCTGGCTGGTACGACTTTGAGTTTACCTATAGCCAGTCGGATGGCATCCCAACCGATATTTCCAACACGACCCTGGCCATAGCCACTGTCGGTGGAACCACGCTCGCCTCTCAAATCCTTGCGAATGACTCGGACGGCGACCCGCTCGAAAATCAATATCTCGCCGGACCCGGCTACACTTGGCTTCCAGTCTGGGCGAATGGGTTTTCAAATGACACGCTCGGAATCGACGATGTGCAGGCGTACACCACCACTAGCGTCATTCCGGAGCCCTCTAGCTTTGTGCCTTGCGGCGTCGGTTTGGCCGCGCTCGCCTTTGCGGCGTACCGAAGACGCCGTTCCCGCCGTTCGTTATAGACGCAAGGTCACGGTCGATGCCAATCGAACGCTACCGAATCGCGAGCTCCACGCTAGCTCTATTTCATGAAGAAGGACGCCAGGTCGCCCATCCGGTCCCCGCTGGAGCCATCATCACGATTGACGGCGCTGGTTTCAACGGTGACCGGCTCGCTGACGTGACGTGGGACGGAAAGAAGGTTATGATGTTCGCTCAAGACTTGCGAGACCGCGCCGGACCCCTTTAGCGGCCGGCCACAGCACCAAAGCGCGTCAGTGCATCTGCACGCGAGATACGGTTCCGTCCGTCAGACGAACCGAGGCGAGGCCCTCGCCATTCGCGGAATACTGGTAAATCTCGATCAAATGGCCTTCGTCATCATCCATCGTGACGCGTCCGGCCGGTGGGCCGAGTTTCAATAGCTGTTCGCGGCTCATCCCCGCCGTGACTTTCTGCAGATCGTTAGCGCTCATCTCCGGTGGCGGAGGAAGCGCTGGCGGCTTCGCGGCGTCGCTCGCTACCGCATCCGCTGATCGTGGCGGGTTCGGATTCAATTGTCTGGCGTTGGCAGCGTCCGCTTCAGCCCGAGCCTTCTGCCCGAGAGCGCGGACAGCGGCGCCCCGGTCCAATAATGCTTGGGCTAAATCCGGGTAGAGGCGCATAGCTTTGTCGTAGTCCTGAATGGCGCGGCCGTATTGGCCCTTGCCGGCGTAGGCAAGGCCCCGCTCGTGAAAGGTTGCGGCGAAAAATACCGGAGCGAGATCCGGCTTGAGCCGGAGGGCCTGGTCCAAGTCCTGAATCGCGCGGTCGTATTGGCCCTGGGCATTGTAGACGCCGCCCCGCGCGTAGAAGCATGTGGCGACTTTCGGGTCCAGCCGAATGGCCTGGTTGAAGTCTCCAATAGCCCGGTCGTATTGGCCCTTGAGACTGTACGCGGTGCCCCGGCTTTGGAAGGCTGGGGCGTAATTCGGGTCGCGCCGGATGGCCTGGTCCAAGTCCTGAATGGCACGGTCGTATTGGCGCTTGCGAATGTAAGCGCCGCCCCGGTTGCTCAAGGCTCTGGTTAGATGTTCCTGCGTCTCATGGCCCGACTGCAGCATCACTGTGCAGCCGGCGATCGCGACGTCCGGATCGTGCGAGAAGCAGCGCTGCGCATCCGGCGTCTGGGCCGCCGCTATGCCGCTGAAGCCCGCGATCTCCATCAGTACGAATGCCAGCGCGCAACTGTTACGCATTGTTGACCCTCTACTCGGGCATCGGCGGGGATCGGGCCGAACTTTAGGAGAGGCTGCCCTATCCGATTACTGGCCAGCCCCGCGGAACTTGAGCGGCAGCGCGAGCGCCTTATCGATTTCTTCGACGGTCAGCAGCGGCGTAGTCCTGATGTTGACCAGCCCCGTCGCTCCCGCGCTCAACGACACTGCGGCGACGGCGACGTTGTCCGGCGCTTCCACGATCAGCACGACATCGTCGGAGCCCAGGGCGAAGTACAAGCTCTCCACTTTGCCGTTGACGCTTTTCAAACCGGCCTGAACAGCGGCCTTGCGTCCGGAGGCCTTGTCTTTGGCCAGCCCTTTAAGTCCTTCAGCGGTGTAGCGTCCCTGGATCAGATATTTCGGCATGGGTTTGTCCTTTCGGTACGACAGTCGCCCAAAGCTGGGAGCGAACATGTGGAGTGTATCGGAGTTGGCAGATGGAAAGCAACCACGCCCGCCGCAAATCGGCTCTTTCCCAACCCAACTTAGACCTAAATTCGCGATGTGATGTAACGCAGACCCTCATCGAAGCTGGCAAGGAACTTGCACCCGCGAGTTTCCAGGCTTTCCCCAATGCTTGGATCGTCGAAGTCCTTGTCACATATTCACCAATCTCACATATTCCGATCCCCTTCTATATCACCAGCGCAGTACGGTCGCCAGCTCTGCTGCCATCCCCATCGCCTAAAATCCAATCAGCAGACCATGCCGTCCTCCCACCGCAAAATCGCGGCTCAATCACGAGTACCACCGCCTCTTGAAAACGCTCGTGCAAATGCAATCGGCTCAGGCCCGTGCACCGAAATTACCAAACGCAGCGAATCCCATTTCTGAACAACTCGCCGACGCACAATTGCTCCCGTTCGCGCGGCCAATCCCCCACCCCTAACCCCCAGTCCCCAATTTCGTGATCTCATATAAGGTATGCTTCAGCGCACTCTCTCGTTCTTGGCTGCGGCGGTCATCGTGACGTCTCTGGCCGCTCAAACGCCCACCTATCGCCCGCCGCGGACCGCGGACGGCCATCCGGATCTCAACGGAATCTGGCAAGCCCTCAACGAAGCCAATTACGATATTGAAGCTCACGTGGCCCGAGCGGCGTTGGCGCTCCGGCCCGGCCCCTATGGTCCAGTGCCCGCCGTTCCCGTGCTCGCGCTTGGCGCGGTTGGCTCCGTGCCTCCCGGCCTCGGCGTAGTGGATGGCGAGCTCCCCTATAAACCAGAAGCACTCGCGAAGAAGAAACAGAACCAGGCGAACTGGCTGACGTCGGACCCCGAAATCAAGTGCTATCTGCCGGGTGTTCCGCGCGCCACTTACATGCCCTATCCGTTTCAGATTCTAGAAAGCGCTAGCGCCATTATGATCGTCTATGAGTATGCGGGAGCGGTCCGCAACATCTTTCTCAAGGACCCCGGGCCAGCTCCCGTCGACTCCTGGATGGGACAATCGGTCGGCCACTGGGACGGAGACACGCTGGTCGTGGACGTGCAAGGCATGAACGATTCGAGCTGGTTCGATCGCGCCGGCAATTATCATAGCGACGCCCTGCACGTGGTGGAGCGCTACACGCGCACCAGCCCGGATGTCATCGCGTACGAGGCCACCATCGAAGATCCCCAGGTCTTCACGCATCCCTGGAAGATGAGCATGCCTCTCTACCGGCGCCAGGAAAAGAACGCGCAGCTCCTGGATTTCAAGTGCCCTGAATTTGTGGAAGAGTTGTTGTATGGCCAGTGGCGCAAAAAGCCGCTCGCCAAGTAGGAGGCCTTTTGTGCTGAAGCGATTCGTACTGCTTACTGCTGTGATGGCAATCGCGTCGTACGCCCAGCCCCAGCGAATGCCGGACGGCCATCCGGACCTGCAAGGTACCTACGACCTCGCCACGCTGACACCGCTGGAAAGGCCCGCCGGAGCCAAGGCCGTGCTCACTCCCGAAGAGGCGGCCAAACTCGAGAAGGACACCGCCGCACGGCGGGACAAAGCCAATGACCCGATAAAAGGAGACCGTCCCGCCCCTCCAAAAGGTGGCGACGGATCCCCTGGCCCGTACGGAAACGTGGGTGGCTACAATTACTTCTGGCTCGATCCCGGTTCCAGATACACCGTGGTAGACGGGCAAATCCGCACGTCGATCGTGGTCGATCCGCCCGACGGCCGAGTGCCCACCATGACGCAGGCCGCGCGCAAGCGAACACGCGGCTTGTCGGCGAGGCCAACATCGGACGCTCAGGAAAGCAAGGATCCAGGACTCGAACCGGCCGGCTCCTACGATGATCCGGAGCGCCGCCCGCTCGGTGAACGCTGCCTGCTCGGGTTTGGTTCCACATCCGGGCCGCCGGCTCTGCCGGATTACTTCTACAACAACCTCCACCAGATTGTGCAGACGGCGGACTCCGTGATGATCCTCACCGAGATGGTTCACGATGCTCGCATCGTTCGCATGAACGCCCAGCATCTTCCGAAGACCATTCGCAAATGGTTGGGCGATTCCATCGGCCACTGGGAGGGCGACACGCTGGTGGTGGACACCACGAATTTCAACGACCAGACGCGATTCCGCGAATCGACCGAGAATCTGCACGTCATCGAGCGCTTCTCGCGCATGGACGCCAAAACGCTGCTCTATCGTTTTACGATTGAGGACCCGGCTACCTGGGACCACCCCTGGACCGGCGAATACGCCTGGCCCGCAACCAACGAACCGATCTATGAATACGCCTGCCACGAGGCTAATTACGCGCTCGAGGATATCCTGCGCGGCGCGCGCGCGAGAGAAGCGGAAGCCGCCGAGAAGGCCAAGAAGTGAGGATCACCATGAAGTCCCTCGTCATTATCGCGGCCATGTGTTTGGCTGCGGGCATGCCGCTCGCGGCTCACCATGCCTTCGGCGGCGAATTCGATCCGAATCGGCCGATTCTGTTAAAAGGCAAAGTGGTGAAGGTCGAGTGGGTCAATCCGCACGCATGGATCCACGTCGAAGTCACCAATCCGGACGGCGCCAAGGAAGTCTGGATGATCGAGGGCGGAAGTCCAAACTCGCTTCTGCGCCACGGCGTCACCCGCGACAGCCTTCCGGTGGGAACCGAGATCGTCGTGGACGGCTATCAATCGCGGGATCACACGGTCAAGCGCGCCAACGGCCGCAACTTGACCTACCCGGACGGCCGCAAGCTGCTTCTGGGCTCGTCGGCGCCTGAAGCGCAGAACGATCCGGATCAGTCCAAGAGTGACCCGTCCAAGCAAAAGTGAGGCTCGAATGTCAAAATTATTTGTGATTGCGGCACTCGCCGCCGGTGTGATCTTCGCCCAACCAGCGCCGCAAGCCGCGCCGCAACCCGCACCGCAGCCCGCGCCGGCGCCCCAACCCAACGACTACAGCGACGCCAAATCGTGGCTGTGCCGGCCCGGTTTACATAATGACGCTTGCGATGTCGACCTCACCACTACCGTCATCGCCGCCGACGGCAAATTGACCCCAGAGAAATGGACCGCCGACGCGAACGCGCCGGTCGATTGCTTCTACGTTTATCCAACCGTCTCAACCGACCCGACTCCGTTCAGCGATATGATCCCCGATGCAGCCGAACTGAACGTCATCCGCCAGCAGTTCGCACGCTTCGGATCCGTCTGCCGCCGATATGCGCCCATGTACCGGCAGGTCACTTTGGTTGGACTGGGCCGCCTGCTGGCCGGCGGCGGCGGCTCGCTCGATCATGGCCTGCAATACGACGATGTGCGGGATGCCTGGCGGTTCTATTTGGAACACGACAACCACGGACGTCCCTTCGTGCTGATCGGCCATTCGCAGGGTTCGTTCATTCTGGCCGAGCTCATTCGCCAGGAGATCGATGGCAAACCTCTGCAGGCGCGAATGGTTTCGGCGATCCTGCCAGGCACCACCATCGCGGTGCCGCGCGGCAAGGACGTTGGCGGTGCGTTCCAGCACGTGCCCATCTGCCGCTCAGCGTTCCAGACTGGATGCGTCATCGTGTACGCGTCTTTCCGTTCCACCATACCGCCGCCGGCCAACACGCGTTTCGGCAAAGTCACCGGCCCCGATATGGTCGCGGCCTGCGCGAATCCGGCAGCGCTCGGTGGTGGCAGCGGCGAGCTCCACGCTTATCTCGCCAGGGATGGCCGCTCGATCGTGGGCACCACTCCTCCCAAGCCGTGGGTGACCCCCGAGCAGCCGATCGACACGCCCTGGGTCAGCGTCCCCGGCATGCTGACGGCCCGCTGTGCATCCAACGAGAACGCGACGTATCTGGAGGTGACAGTGCACGCCGATCCGTCCGGCCCGCGCGCCAGCGACATTGTCGGCGACCTCGGCGCCAGCGGCCAGATAGCGGCGGACTGGGGCCTGCATCTTGTGGATGTCAATCTCGCCATGGGCAATCTCGTGCACATCGTCGGCGAGCAGACCAAGGTGTGGCTTGCTGCTTCTACGCGGCACTAGGGGCCGGCCCGGCCCCAGGGACAGCAGTATCGCGCTGCTTCCCTTGCATCCGCAGCCGCAGCCGGTCGAACGCCAAATAAACCACCGGCGTTGTATAGAGGGTGAGCAACTGGCTCAAGATCAGCCCACCCACAATCGTGATGCCCAGAGGCCGGCGGAGCTCATACCCGGTGCCCGTCCCGAGCGCCAGTGGCAGAGCGCCCAACAACGCAGCCATGGTCGTCATCAGGATCGGACGGAAGCGCAACATGCATGCTTCAAAGATCGAGTCGGCTGGGCTCTTGCCCTCCTCGCGCTCGGCCTGAAGAGCGAAATCGATCATCATGATGGCGTTCTTTTTTACGATTCCAATCAACAGCACGATGCCAATGATGGAGATGATGTTCAGGTCCTGTCCAAACAGCATCAGTGCCAGCATGGCGCCTACGCTCGCCGACGGCAGCGTGGAGATGATGGTCAGTGGATGGACCAGGCTTTCATACAAAATACCGAGAACGATGTAGACCGCCAGCAGCGCCGTCAGAATCAGTATCGGCTCGGTGCCAAGAGATTGCTGGTAGGCTAGCAGCGTGCCGGCAAAAAAACCTTGCAGCGTGGAAGGCGCGCCCAGCTGCTTTTGCATCTGCTGAATGCGCGTTGTGGCATCGCTCAAGGACACGCTCGGCGCGAGGTTAAAGGATACGGTGACCGATGGGAATAAACCCGTGTGGTTGATGGCCAGTGGTGTTGTGTTGGCCTTACCCTTGGCCACCGCGAGCAGCGGAATGTTACCGCCGTTGGAAGATAGAAGATAGATGTCCTTCAATCCTTCGGGGCTTTGCCAATACTGGGGAGCAACTTCCAGCACCACGTAATACTGATTGAGCTGCGTGTAAATGATGGACACTTCCGATTGGCCGAATGCGCTGTATAACGCCGAGTCCAGCGACTGAACGGTGAGGCCAAGCTTGGCCGCGGTGATGCGGTCATAGTTCATCAGCTCATCCAGGCCGCCATTCTGCTGGTCCGAGCTTACGTCCTGCAGACCGGGCAGTTTCTTCATGGCGCTCAATAGCACGGGGCCCCACTTGGAAAGATCCTGCACATTGTCGGCTTGGATGGTGTACTGGTACAACGCGTTGCTGGAGCGGCCTCCGATGCGCAGATCTTGCACGGCTTGGAGGAACGCGGAAGCCACCGGCAGACGATTCAATTGCGGGCGCAGACGGTTGATGATCTGAGAAGCGCTGGCCTTGCGGGCCCCCAACGGCTTAAGAGCAATGAAGAGGTTGCCTGTATTTGTGGCCCCGCCGCCGCCGGTAAATGCAATCATATTCTCGACGGCGGGATCCTTCTTGACCACAGCGCCGATCCGCTGAATGGCGTCGTTCATCGCCGGGAAGGAGGAATCCTGCGGCCCTTGCACTCCACCGGCCATCGCTCCGGTGTCCTCCACCGGGAAAAAACCCTTGGGGATTTTGATGATCACGATCACATTGAGCGCTATGGTGAGGAAGAGCACGATGAGGGTAGGGACCGGATGCTCCAGCACCCAGTGCAGGGTTTTGCGATACAACGACAGCACTCCGTCAAAGGCCTTTTCGCTGGCCATGAAAAGGCGGCCATGCTTTTGCTCGCGCTTGTTTTTCAAAAGGTAAGCGCACATCATTGGCGTGGTGGTCAATGAGACGATCATGGACACGACAATGGACGTGGAGAGAGTGACGGCAAATTCGCGGAAGAGGCGGCCCACGATTCCGCCCATCATCAGAAGTGGAATAAAGACGGCAATAAGGGAAAGGCTGATGGTGAAGACGGTGAAACCGATTTCTTGCGCGCCTTTCAGCGCCGCGGTAAAAGGCTTCATGCCATTTTCGAGATGGCGCGTGATATTTTCCATTACCACGATGGCATCGTCGACTACAAATCCCGTCGAAATGGTCAAGGCCATCAGCGAGAGGTTGTCGATGCTGTATCCGAACATATACATCACCGCGAACGTGCCGATTAGCGAGACCGGCACGGCGACGCCGGGAATGAGCGTGGAGCGGGCGTCGCGCAGGAAGACGAACACCACCACGATGACCAGGCCGATGGAGATGAGCAGCGTCCTCTCGACGTCACCCACCGAGGCGCGGATGGTTACGGTGCGATCCAGAACGATGGTGGTATCGATGCCCAGCGGAATGGATGCCTTGATATACGGCAGTTGCGCACGTATGCGGTTCACGGTGTTAATGATGTTGGCGCCGGGCTGGCGAAAGATGATGACCGGAATCGCGCGCTTGCCGTTCAGATAGCCGGCCACGCGGACGTTCTGCACCGAGTCGGTCACCTGAGCGACGTCGGATAGGCGAATAGCCGCGCCGTTGTTATAACCGACCACCAGCGGCTTGTAGTCTGCCGCGTGCGAGATCTGGTCGTTGGCAATGATGTCCGCGGTCACAATGCCATCCGAGATTTGGCCCTTGGCCAGGTCGGAGTTCTGGAGGCTCAGGACGGACTGCAAGTTCGCGAGGGTGAGTCCATAGCTGGCCAATTGCGTGGGATTTGCGTCCACCCGCACGGACGGCAGCGCGCCGCCTCCGACGGTGACTTGCCCCACGCCCTGGATCTGCGACAGCTTCTGCTCGACGACGGTGGAAGCTTCGTCATATAACTTGTCGGGACCGAATTTGTCCGATGTGAGGCCCAGGATCATGACCGGCGCATCGGCGGGATTGACCTTGCGATAGGTCGGATTGGACGGCAGGTTGGCGGGAAGATAAGTTCGCGCGGCATTGATGCCAGCCTCTACATCGCGCGCCGCGCCATTGATGTCACGGCTGAGGTCGAACTGAATAGTGACGGAGGTGGTGCCGAGCGTGCTTGCGGAGGTCATCTCGGTCACGCCTGCAATGTGACCGAACTGCCGCTCCAGGGGAGTGGCGACGGACGAGGCCATAATTTCGGCGCTGGCGCCCGGCAAGCCCGCGCTGACGGAAATAGTTGGAAAGTCGACCTCCGGCAGGGGCGCCACTGGCAGCACCTCAAACGCAATCGCCCCGGCCAGGGCAACCCCCACCGTGAGCAGCGTGGTAGCAACGGGCCGGTGAATGAAGGGCGCGGAGATGTTCACGCCGGCTCCACCTGTTTCTCCGCGCCTCCGGTTCGCGGCCGGCTGGTTTCGTGCGTAAAACGATGCGCCAGATTGTCGAAGAAAATGTAGATGACGGGCGTGGTGTAAAGCGTGAGGGCCTGGCTCAGAAGCAGTCCGCCCACCATGGCGATGCCGAGCGGTTTGCGCAACTCAGACCCGAAGCCGGTTCCGAGCGCCAGTGGCAACCCCGCCAGCAGCGCGGCCATGGTGGTCATCATAATGGGGCGGAAGCGGAGCAGGCACGCCTCGTAAATCGCGTCGGTCGCGTTCATACCGCGCTTCCGCTCGCCTTCCAGCGCGAAGTCGACCATCATAATGCCGTTCTTTTTCACGATCCCGATCAGCAGGACGAGGCCGATGATCGCCACCACGCTTAGATCCTGGTGAAAGAGAATCAACGCCAGGAAAGCGCCGACACCGGCTGACGGCAGCGTCGACAGAATCGTAATGGGATGGATGAAGCTCTCGTACAAAACACCGAGCACGATGTACACCGTGACCAGCGCGGCAAGAATGAGCAACGGCTCATTGGCTAGCGAAGCCGTGAAGGATTCCGCGGTGCCTTGAAAACCGGCTTGCAGGCTGGGCGGCATGTGCATGTCTTTTTGCACCTTGTCGACCGCCGTAATGGCATTGCCCAGGGCGGCATTCTCCGCGAGATTGAACGACACCGTGATGGCCGGAAATTGACCCTGGTGAGTAATGGCGAGCGGCTCCGTGGTGTTCTCAAAGTGCGCGAAAGCACTCAGCGGTACAGCGTTGCTGGTGGCCGAACTGGTAGCACCCGCGGACCCGGCGCCCATGCTCGACGCGGCGGTCGAGGTGCTGGCCGAAAGCGCGTTCGCCGGAGGAGCAAGGGTATTTGCCGAGGGAGTGTAGAGTGCGGAACCGGTCAGCGAATTGGATCCCGCCGAGGATGATCCGGAAGACGCAAACGAGGACGCGGCTCCGGCACCGCTGGCGCCTGAAGACGCATTGCTCTGAATGTAAATCTTGTTGAGCTTGTTGGGGTCTTTCTGAAACTGCGGCTCGCTCTCGAGAACGACATGGTACTGGTTTAATTGCGTATACATGGTGCTGATCTGCCGCTGGCCGAAGGCGTCATACAGCGTGTTGTCGATGGTGGTAGGCGCGATGCCCAACCGCGAAGCGGTGACCCGATCGATCACCAGAGATACGGCCAGGCCTCCCGGTTGTTGATCGGTGGCCACGTCTTCCAGTTCCGGCAACTGCTTCAGCCGGGCGATGAAACGGTTGGTCCAGTCACTCAGCTCATTGGCGTCGGGGTCTTCCAAGGCGTACTGGTATTGCGTGCGGCTCACCCGGTCGTCCACGGTGATGTCCTGCACCGGTTCCATGAACAACTGGATGCCCTGCACCTGGCTGATTTTCGAGTTGAGCCTGCGGATCAGATTTGACGCACTGATCTTGCGCTGGTCGAGCGGCTTTAAATTGATCGACAACCTGCCGCTGTTGGTGGTTGTATTGGTTCCATCCGCGCCGATAAACGAGGAGACGCTTTCAACCGCCGGGTCATTCAGAATTACCTTGGTCAGCGCCTGCTGCTCCTTCGCCATGGCTTCGGAACTGATGGCCGGCGGCGCCTGCGATATGCCCTGAATGACGCCCGTGTCCTGTATCGGGAAAAAACCCTTGGGGATGATGATGTACAGGTAAACGGTAAGCATCAGCGTAGCCAGGGCGACCAACAGCGCGATGGGTTGGAATCGAAAAACAAACTTCAGTGTCCGGCCATAGAACTCGATCATCGCCTCGAAAGCGCGCTCGGTGACTCGATAGACACGGCCCTGCTGTTCTTTGGGCTGATGCCGCAAGATTCGCGCGCTCATCATGGGCGTGAGCGTAAGCGAGACCACCGCCGAAAGGACGATGGTGACGGCCAGCGTCACGGCAAACTCGCGAAACAGGCGCCCCACCACGTCGCCCATGAACAGCAGCGGAATCAGCACGGCGATGAGTGACACGGTCAGCGAAAGAATGGTGAAGCCGATTTGCTCGGCGCCCTTGAGGGCCGCGCTCATGGGTGGATCGCCCGCTTCGATGTAGCGCGAGATGTTCTCGATCATCACGATGGCGTCGTCCACAACGAAACCGGTGGAGATGGTCAGCGCCATCAGCGATAAGTTATCCAGGCTGTAGCCCAGGATGTACATCGCCGCCAGGGTGCCGATCAGCGACAACGGTACGGCCACGCTCGGGATAATGGTGGCGTACAGACTTCGCAGGAAGAGGAAGATAACCAGCACGACCAGCCCGACCGTCAACAGCAATTCGAACTCGACGTCGGAAACCGATGCTTCGATGGCGGTCGTAAGATCGGTAAGCGTGGTCACCTGAATGCCCGTGGGCAGGTTGGTCTGGAGCTGCGGCAACAGCCCCTTGATGCTCTTCACCACTTTGATGGTGTTGGCCCCGGGCTGGCGTTGCACATTCAGGATGACCGCGGGGGTCTGGTTCATCCACGCGGCTTGTCTATTGTTCTCCACGCCATTCACGATGCCCGCTACGTCGGTCAGCATCACCGGCGCACCGTTGCGATATGCCACCACAACGCTTCGATAGTCGTTGCTCGAGATCAGTTGATCGTTGGCGTCGATCTGGTAATCCTGGCGCGGCCCATCGAAGTTCCCCTTGGCGGCGTTCACGCTGGCGCTGGTAAGCGCCGTGCGCAGGTCTTCCAGGTTGATGCCGTAGGATGACAGCGCCGTAGGGTTGGCTTGAATGCGGACCGCGGGTTTTTGGCCGCCGCTGATGGATACCAGACCGACCCCATTGAGCTGCGAAATCTTAGGCGCAAGGCGCGTATCCACCAGGTCCTCGACCTGCGAAAGCGGCATGGCGCTGGAGGTGATGGCCAGGGTGAGCACCGGGGCATCGGCGGGATTGGTCTTACTGTAGATGGGCGGCGCCGGCAGGATGGATGGCAAGAGACTCTGCGCAGCGTTTATGGCGGACTGCACCTCTTCCTCGGCCACATCGAGATCGAGAGTGAGATTAAACTGCAGCACGATGACGGAACAACCTCCGGAGCTGGTGGAGGTCATCTGGCTCAAACCCTGCAGTTCGCCGAATTGACGCTCCAGCGGCGCCGTCACCGTGGTCGCCATCACGTTCGGGCTTGCGCCGGGATAAAACGTGAGCACCTGAATGGTTGGATAATCCACTTCCGGCAATGCGGAGACCGGCAGTTGCGTATAGCCGACCAGACCGACCAAGAGGATGGCGGCCATTAGCAAAGAGGTAGCTACCGGCCGTAGAATAAACGGGCGAGATGGACTCACGGCGCGGTGCTCCCACTGGTATTGGCCGGGGCTGCCTGGTTGGAGACGACCACCGCGACGTTGTCTTGCAACTTGTCGAAGCTGCTGTTGGCGACAACGTCCCCAGGATTGATGCCTGTAGCCTGCGTCAGACCGCCATCTGTGACCCCAGCCTTTATGCTGCGCATGTGAGCGAAATTGTTCTGAATCACATACACGAACGACGCTTGGCCATTTTGTTGAATAGCCGATGACGGAACCAGCGTCACTCCTTGCAACGTATTCACCAGCAGGCGCGTGTTTACAAACTGGTTCGGGAAGAGTGCATCATTTTTGTTGTCGAAGAGCGCTCGCCCTTTTACAGTTCCAGTGGTAGTGTCAATCTGGTTGTCGATGGTCAACAGCTTCCCGGTTCCGATCTTTTTCTGCGCGCTGCGATCGAAGGCGTCCACGGTGAGTGTAGCCTTCTGATTCAGGCGAGCTTGAACCTGTCCGAGACTGTCTTCCGGGATTGTGAAAATTACAGTGATGGGCTCCAACTGCGTAATAACTGCTAGGGTTGTGGCGCCAGTCGACTGCACCACGTTGCCCGGATCCACCAGCCGCAAACCTACGCGGCCGGTGATGGGCGCGGTGATGTGGCAGAAATCGAGCTGAACCTGATCGTATTGCACGGTTCCCTGATCGTTCTTTACCGTGCCCTCGTCCTGGGCCACAAGTTTCTCCTGGTCATCCAGGATTTGCTTGGCGATGGCGTTACGTTCCCAGGCGGCGTGGTAGCGAGCCAGATCCATGCTGGCTTGCGCGAGGACATTTTCGTCTCTCTGCAGCGCCCCTTGCGCCTGCAAAAGCGTTGCGCGGTAGGGACGCGTATCGATGTCAATCAGCGGATCGCCCTTATTTATCCGCTGACCCTCCTCGTAGTGCACGTCAACGATCAGGCCATCCACTTGGCTGGTAATCGAGTCGGTATAGACCGGGGTGACGGTGCCGATGGCGTCCAGGTAGACGCCGATATTCCCTTTTTTCGCGGTCGCGGTCGTAATGGGAATCCCAACCACCTTGGCTTTTGCTGCAGCCGCGGCTTTTTTGGCGTCCTCGTCATGGCGGCGCAACAATAGGAATCCAATCACCAAGAGCAGGACCAACAGACTGAGAACGATCCACCAAACCTTCCGCCGGCGGCGCTTCAGTGGGGGAGGAGCGATTTGATGGTCAGGGCCGACGTATGAATTCTGTTCCGGAGTTTCCATTTTGGCTCAAGGCTTCTGGGTGGGTGGAGAGTTTCTCTCTTGACGCCTGGGACACGACGCCGGAGAACGGCGGGATGCCGGTACCGCCTGCCGGGAACACAGCCGTGCGTGTGGCATTATTGTGGAGACTCAGGCGGCCGGGCGGCATCGCGCGTACGGGTAGTGACCACGAATTGCTCAGGCACGCGAACGACCAAAACCGGCGGATTCGAGCCCTTGCGGCGGATATGGAACCATCATGGGGCAGGCGAATGGTCGCCCCAACGGGCACCCGAATCCGGTTTTAGCTGGACTGCTGGGCGGCAGTGACCACTGATAGTCACCCGGCCAAATATGGTCACCGTGGAGAAGCCAGCCACCCTTATAATATAGTCAGCGGCGGCCGAGTGTCCCGGGGTGTGAAAACCCTTGAGATATCAGGCGTTAACCCAGCGTGCGGAAGCACGATGCAGCCCCGAGGCCAGGCATGAATGGTCAGGTGACATCCTGCGGTCAGTTTTAGCAGCCCGGCGGCTTGGCACCTTAGTTGCCCATAAACGGGTCCGATGGCCGCGAAGCATCCCAGAATACCGCTTGCTAACGCGCCACCCGTCCAGTTCTCTTCGAGTCGATGTTGCCACCCGTTCGGGTTTCTTCGAGTGGATGTTGTCCCCGTGGCCACCCCTCCAGGCGTCTGCGAGTCGGCGTTCTCGGGTGCACGACTCCCAGTCGTCTTCGAGCGTGCTGCGAGCGACAACTTCCTCTCGTCTTCGACTCGGCTGCGGGCTCTAGTGCACGACGACCGGTCGTCTTCGGGTGTGCTGCTGGCGCGCGGCTCGCAAGTGGCTGCGGCTGTCACGCTGATCGCGATCGCGCTGTTGAGCGGGTGCAATGTTGGCCCCAGATATACTGCGCCGGCGGCTCCGGCAGCGCCGGCCTTCAAGGAGTCGTCTCCCGCGGCTTACAGGGCCGCGCCCCCGGGGACCTGGCAGCCCGCCGAGCCGCAGGATGCGGTGCTCAAGGGGAAATGGTGGGAGATGTTCAATGAGCCTGAACTCAACGCGCTCGAAGATCAACTGGACATCAATAACCAGAACATCGCGCAATACTTCCAGAACTTCATGGCAGCGCGTGCGCAGGTGAGTGAGGCGCGCTCCGCCTACTTCCCCACGGTGACAGCTAATCCTACGCTAACGAAGGGCGGGACCGGTGGCTCATCCACCGCCGCGGCCGTTTCTCCCGCTTCAGGCACCACAACCGGAACCGGCGCTACGCAGACCAGTGTGTCCACCGGCTACACCACCATCGCGCTGCCGATCGATGTTTCGTGGGAACCGGACCTATGGGGCCGCGTCCGCAACACGGTCCGCGAATTTCAGTACGCCACTCAGGTCAGCGCCGCGGATCTGGAAAACGAGCGTCTCACGGAGCAGGCCGATCTGGCCGAGTATTACTTCCAGCTCCGAGGGCAAGATGCGCTGCAGGACGTGTATAACCGCATGATCGCGGAGGATCGACAGTCGCTCGATCTTACGCGCGCTCTGTTTGAAACTGGCATCGACAACCAGGTGGCCGTCGATGAGGCACAGGTGACGCTCGATAACGCGGAAGAGGCAGCCACCGGCATTGCCACCAACCGCGCCATATACGAGCACGCCATCGCGATGCTGATCGGCCAGCCCGCGTCGAGCTTTTCCATGCCGGTCAAGAATCTGACGACCCCGCTTCCGGCGATCCCGGTCGGCGTTCCTTCCGAGCTGCTCGAACGGCGCCCCGATATCGCGGCGGCGGAGCGGACGATGGCGGAGGCGAATGCGCTCATCGGCGTTGAGAAGGCGGCTTACTACCCGACGCTAAGCCTGACGGGAAGCGGCGGGCTTCAGTCGTCCGCCATCTCGAAATTGTTTTCGTTACCGGCGCTGTTCTGGTCGCTCGGAGCTTCGGCCTCCGAGACCATCTTCGACGCTGGTCTGCGCAAAGCGACGATGGCTCAGTACACGGCCCAATACAATGCCGACGTCGCCGCATATAAGCAGACCGTTCTGACGGCGTTTCAGCAGGTGGAGGACTACATCGCGACCCTGCGTGTGACCTCCGAGCAGATCGAACGCCAGCAACAGGCAATAAGCTCTTCCGAGAGATACGTGACGCACGAAACCTCGCGATACGAGACCGGTCTCGATCCCTACCTGCTGGTGAACGCTGCCCAGCTCACTCTGTTGAGCAATCAGCAGATCCAGGTGACTCTACGCGTGAACGAGATGACAGCGGCGGTGGAACTGGTGCAGGCGCTGGGCGGGGGTTGGAATGTGACGGAGCTTCCCGCTGCATCGCGGATTAGGTCGAAAGAGACGCCGCGCCAGGTTGAGGAGACTCCGTAAAGCAATGACTCGCGCGATTCGGCCCACAAGGAACGGAGCCGCGCGGCGTTGGATATTAGTCAGCGCGGCCGTCGTAGCCGTGGTGGTTCTGGTGGGAGTCGCGGCGGGAGCCATCCTTCTCGCCACGAACTGGCCCTTTACGCAAGCGGCTGTCACCAAGGCTTTAGAGGATCGCTTCGTCAGGGACGTGACGATCCGCAAATTCCGAGTCACCTACTTCCCGCCGGGATGCGTAGCCGAGGGAATCGCGTTCCTGCATCGCGAACGTAAGGATCTTCCGCCGCTCATCACGGTTCAAACACTGACCATTCGCGCCGGTTATAGCGGCCTGTTAAGAATTCACAAACAGATCAATAACGTTCAGGTGGCGGGGTTGCATGTAATCGTGCCGCCCAAGAATCCGAATGCCGCGCGCCAAACATTTCCGCTCACCAACAGCACGTCGGGCAAGACTCTGGCGATTGGCGAAATCACTACCGACGGCGCTGTGCTGGAATTCATATCCGAGCAACCGGCGGAGGACCTGTTCACTCTCCGAATCGATCATCTGCGCCTGGATCACGTGGGGGAGAGCGATCCCATCACGTTCCACGCCCAGTTCAGCAACACCGAGCCGCCGGGGGAGATCCGCTCGAACGGACGGTTTGGTCCCTGGAACGGCGATGATCCCGGCAGCACTAAGCTCGCGGGTTCGTACACTTACCAGCACGTGAAGCTGGGGGTGTTCGAAGGCATCGCCGGGACTTTATCTTCTAAAGGGAAATTCGGCGGCACGCTGGGCCATATCGATGCCGAAGGTGACTTGGACGTGCCCGATTTCAAGGTCGCCGGTAGCGCGCACATGGTGCACCTGGCCTCGAGTTTTCATGCCGTGATCGATGGCACCAACGGAGACACTTATCTCACGCGCGTAGAATCGCATTTCGGAAGGACCACGGTGATTTCGCAGGGCGACGTAAAAGGGCATCCGGGCCAGCACGGAAAAACGGCGATGCTCAGCATGAGCGTCAGCCAAGGGCGCATTGAGGACCTGCTACGCCTGTTCACGAGCTCGGCGCAGCCCGCGGAGACGGGCGATGTTCGATTGCAGACCAAGGTGGAGCTGCCGCCCGGGCCGCAGGCATTCCTAAGACGGCTGCGCCTGGATGGAGACCTTGGAATCGGTAGCGGCCGCTTCAGCAGCGCGAAAGTCCAGGTGCCTGTGAACCGGCTGGCCGAGAGCTCGCGCGGTGAGACCAAGGACCAGGAGGAAGCGGATGCGTCGACTGTGCTTTCGAATCTGAAGGGCCACTTTTCGGCGAACGGCGGGATTGCGAAGCTTTCCGAGGTCTCGTTCACCGAGCCCGGGACGCTGGCGGAAATCCAGGGCACATTCAATCTCGTCGATAAGAGTCTGAACCTGCGAGGCGTGCTCACCACCAACGGAAAGCTGGCCGACACGACGTCGGGCTTTAAGGCCGTGGTCATAAAAGGGCTTGGTCCGTTGATTAAGAAGAAATCTGTGACGGTGGTGCCATTTTCGATTACGGGCACTTCGAGTAAACCCTCGTTCGGTCTGGAGCTCGCCGCGAAACGCAAGCTGGGCGGCACCGTTCCCGTGGCAGCGAAATGAAGCGCAACCAAAACGCGTCAATAGGATTGAGAATGAATGGACACCTTCCCGAGATCATCACGCTGAAGGCAGAGTCTTCGACCCATTTCGGATACGACAATCATCCGATTGCTAAGGTCAATGACCACGTCGTTCGGATCTCCACTATGACCGAACCCTATCACTGGCATTTTCATCCAAACTCCGACGAGACATTTCTAGTGATTGAAGGCCGGCTGTCCATCGAATTCGAGAGCGGATCGCTCGAACTTGATCCTGGCCAATTGTTGACTATCCCTCGCGGAGTCCGCCATCGGACCCGGCCGGTTGGCGCGCGATCAGTGAACCTCACGTTCGAGTTGGCACAATCTGAGGCCGTTGGAGTCTGATAAGCCTCCCGCCACCCACTACGCAGGATGATCGACACCTGGAGACGGGACATTGGGCTCGCGGAGGCGTCCTACGCTGCGCTTAATCGCCTCGACCCCCCTGAAGCGCCAAGTAGGGGAGCGGCAATCACGTACACACCACTTGACGATAATAGACCAATGCGCCTGCACCATTATGCCCCCCGGCCCGCGCACCTCAAATGGCTCCTCGATTCCGACCCGGCCATCCGTTGGCAGGTCATGCGGGACCTTACCGGTGAAGCCCCCGGCGCGATTGCAGCCGAGCGGTCTCGCGTCGCAACCCAAGGCTGGGGAGCTCAACTGCTCGCCCTCCAAACTCCTGCCGGCAACTGGGACGGGCCGCAGTGGGATCTTGTCACGCTCTACAGTCTCGTCGTCTTGAAGGACCTCGGGCTTGATCCCGCCAGCAAGCAGGCTCGCAAAATGATCGACCGCGTCGACCAGCGGCTCGTGTTTAAGCCGCTCAACAACCGGCCTTACCTGCACGGCGAAACGGAACCCTGCATCAACGGCCGAATCCTCGGCATCGGCGCGTATTTCAAAGAACCGAACGACGCACTGGCCAATCAACTCCTGGGCGAGCAACTCGACGACGGCGGCTGGAACTGCGAAGCACCCAAGAGCCGGCGCTCTTCGTTCCATACCACCATCTGCGTGCTCGAAGGGCTGCTCGAATACGAACGTGCAGGGCGCAAATCGGCGGCCGTCACTAAGGCCCGCAAGAGGGCCGAAAACTATCTGCTCGAGCGCCGCATGTTCCGCTCGCTTCGAACCGGCGAAGTCATCGACAAACACTGGCTCCGCTTCTCGTTCCCGGCGTTTTGGCACTACGACGTCTTGCGCGGACTCGATTATCTGCGGAATGCAGGAATCAAACCCGATCGCCGCGTCAGTGACGCCATCGAAATCGTGATTGAGCGCCGCCACCAGAACGGGCGCTGGCCGCTCAACCTACTGCATCCCATTGGAGTTGGAGACCGGCGTCGGCAGGGCAAGCCGCTGGAATACACTGCGCGCTCTCCGAGTCCTGCGTTGGTACGACAAGTCAGCATGATAGTTCCGGCTTGGGCCCGACGTAAGCGATTGCGCGCGTCACCGTACTAGTCGTTGAGGTTCAACGTCACCTTTGCGTTCTCCACCACTTTGACCCACTTCTGGTCAGGCGCGGCCTCGGCGTTGTAGTTGTCGTGCCAGTTCCACCACTTGTACGGCGGGGTCTGGGGGTAACCTTCTGGCGAGTCCTCCCAAGGCTCCTGACGGCCGAGCGGCGTGATGTCGAGGTAGCTCCAGGTGCTCCCCATCGCCTCGTCGCCGCGGTTGTTGATAAAGTACGTGCGGAACACCCGCTCGCCGTCACGGAAGAACACGTTGTGGCCGTGCCATTCATCGACGCCGAAGTCCACGTCGAAGCCGTCGGTGATGGTGTACCAGGGTATCTCCCAGCCCATCCGCGCCTTCACCCGCGCGATGTCCGGCTGCGGCGCGCGTGACGCGTAGGCGAGGGTGGTGTCGCGGGCGTTCAGATGCGCCAGGTGGGCCACCTGATCGGCGCCCAGGGAGCAGCCGCGGCAGGCGTGCTCGGGCCAGCCGAATACGCCGGGCTCGAAGAAGGCGCGGTAGACGATCAACTGAGGGCGGCCCTCGAACAAATCGAGCAGGCTTACCTTGCCCTTGGGTCCGTCGAACTCGTACTTCTTCTCCACAGCCAGCCAAGGCATCCGCCGGCGTTCGGCGGCCAGCGCGTCACGGGAGCGGGTCAAGGCCTTCTCCTTCGCGAGCAACTGCTGGCGCGCAGCCTCCCATTCCTGGGGCGACACGATGGGTGGTGTGTTCATTGCGAGATGCCCTTTTCCGTGCTCCATGCCGCTCTCCTTGCTTGTTGCCATTTTATTTCTCCTCGATTTTCTTTAAACAGGCCGAGACCGTTCGCCCTGAAAACTTTCCTGAATTTGCCGATGCACACCGCCAGAATTCCTCCCGCGGATCCCGCTCCGGCGGCCATTGCTGCTGCGTTTGCGATGCATACTGGGCACATATTTCCCTCCTCCAAGCTCCACAATCTCCCGCGCCTCAATGTGGCCGCGGGCCTTCCGCGCGTTGCCTCACCTTCTCGTGGATGTAATTCCAGCCCTCCTTCACGTTTCGATATTCCTCAAGAATCAATCCAAACGACTGGTGCCGAAACGTGATCAGCGTCACGCCGCCCGATTCCTTCAGCCGATATTGAAGATTCGTTATCACCGGATTGGACATAAACAGCGGCCCGCAAATTTCCAGCAGCGCCGGCTTCTTGATCGCCTGCACCGTTCCCCAGTAATGGCCGTTGTTGTCTCCCAGGTCGCGGTACCATCTGCCGCCTGGCCATGCTTCCAGCTTCATCGGCAGTGGCCTGTCCACTTGAGTCTCGTTGTACGGTCCAAGCTGATCCAGCAGCGCGGCAAACGTAACCTCGATCGAGGCGCGCACTTCAATCTCCTCCGCTATATGGATCGTTGTCGCTTCCAGCGATAGTGCGGGTGAACTCACGATTTCCTCCTCGTTTGAAATTCCAGCAGACTATTGTTTCCGTGCATTGTTGGCCTCGGCCCGTTCCTTGATTCCCAGCAGCTGGTGTTTCCACAGCCGCTCGAACGTGCTCGTCCATTCGTGCAACGGCCGGATCGCCATGGCGTTGACTTTGTAAAGCATCTGCCGACCCTCCCTCCGGACCTCCACCAGGCCAACACCTTTCAAAACTTTCAGGTGCTTCGAAACCGACGGCTGCTCCATCTCCATCGCGTCCACAATCTCGGTGACGGACCTCTCCCGCATCGCTAGATAGCTCAGGATGTCCCGCCGCCGCCGTTCCGCCAAGGCGTTGAACGCGTCCGAGGTTGTCGCCGCCCTTGCCACACTCTCAATATATTCCCATATAGAAATATGTCAAGCGTTTTTTTTGACCGATCTTTCCCCCACCCTTTTTTCTCCGCGTCACTTCGGCCCAAAGGGCCGTTAACGCCGGGCTTCAGATCGAGTAACATCGAAGCCTAGGCTCGGAAGGACTAAGGCTATGAAACTGGGTGTGCGATTACTGTGGACAGTGGCGGCTGTTTCCGCGAGTGCGTGGGCGCAGGAACCGGGTTATCCGATCACGGTGGTCCCACCGGGAAAAGAGTCACACCAATTTCCTCCGGGATACCAAACGCCCTGGGACAAGATCGAGATGCTGATTACGGAGAAGCTGGCGCCGAATCTTTATTCTCTGCACGGTTCGGCGGATCTTGACCCGGCACATCCCGATGCGGCCGGTGGTAGGGTCGCAGTGCTCTTCGGCTCCGACGGCGTGCTGATGGTGGACACCGAGGACCCACAACTGGCGGCAAAGACGCTCGACACAATCCGGACATTCACCAGTGCTCCCATTAAGATCGTGGTCAATTCTCATATTCACCCCGACCATACCGGCGGTAATGCGTTCTTCGCCAAACAGGGGGCCGTGATCTTCTCGCAGGAGAATCTGCGCGCTGAGATGCTAAGCCCACCGGGCCAAGACAACACCGATCGCGCACGCGATTCCGCGGGCGTTCCTACTGCCACGTATCGGTACGGCTCACCAGGTGTTCCTGCCGTCACGATTCAAATGAACGGCGAAACGGTGGACTTTATCCCGATGATGCCGTCCCACACCGCGGGTGACACTATCGTGCGCTTCAACCGAGCGAACGTGATCTATATCGAGGATTTCTATCGCAACTTCGGCTATCCGTTCGCCGACCAAGCCAACGGCGGGTCGATCAAGGGCATGATCGAGGCTGTCGACCTCATTGAAAAGCTTGCGGGCCCCGATACGACGCTCGTCCCAGGCCACGGAACGCTGGTCAGGAGGAAGGATCTACTGGGCTACCGTGCCATGCTCGTCGACATCTTGGGAAAGGTGCAGAAGCTCCGCGACGAGGGCAAGTCGCTGGATGAGGTTCTGGCCGCGAACCTGACTGCGCCCTATGACGCGACCACGCTGGGCGACACGAAACAGAGCAAGGACCGGTTCATCACCGAGGTGTACGACGAAGTGAAGGACTTCCCGCCTGTTGTGAACGGCGAACGGAAAATGCCGAGGCGCGCAGGGCCAGGGAGGTAAACGGACGCATGGACAAGACTATCCGCAAGTACAGCGGCTTCGATGACATGAAGGCCGACGAGTATCGGTACTGGCAGAGTCGGCCTGTGCATGAGCGGATGGACGCGGTTGAGGAAATGATCGAGGCCGTCTACGCACTCAAAGGTTGGAAGATGGAGCCGGAGGTACCAAGACTACAAAGACCTTTTGTCCGCCTTCCATGCCCATGGCGTTAAATGCATTTATACACGCTACAGGAAATTGAACGCGCGATAGACGCGCTCACGCCACAGCAGACCGAAGAGCTATACGTATGGCTTGACCAGCGCCATCCGCAACCTATCGACGCGCAGCTCAAAGCCGATTTTGAAGCTGGGCGCATTGACGACCGCATTAATCGCGCCTTCGCCGACCACAAAGCCGGAAATACACACCCCCCCTCTAGGCGGCCCGCCTAATGATCCACCGCGCGAACGCGGATTTCTGGAACGACTATCGCGCCCCGCTCGCCAACATCCGCGCACGCGTATCGGTGTCTCGCAGAGGGTAAGTTTTGCATCGTTGGCGGAACCCAGAAAGCACGGGTGTGGCGCGTTGCAAAAGTCAGGTGCAAAAACATACCCGCACGGGCAAGGAAATCTACTCCAGCCCAGCGGCCCAGCGCGGACTTGATCTACCCCCGCCTTGGCCGCGAACCCGCGGGACGTGCAATCATCCAGACCGAGGTTTGCAATCTGCCAGCATCGATTAATGACCGTACCTCGAGGCTCTTGGCATGCTTCCAATCCGAGCCTCCGGGGGACTGGCAAATTGAACGAGTGGCGTTGTTCCGCTGTTGTCGGCCTAGCCCTTGACATACGGCTACAATACGGCTATTATACGGAATGGGTACGGCAAAGGCCGTGCTCGAAGGAGGTCCTCCATGGACACTACAAAGGTGACCGTCAATCTACCTACTCAGACGGTGGACGCATTGAAAAATATTGCCGCAAATCGAGGCACGAACGTAACCGAGGCATTGAGACAAGTAATTGAGAGTCAAGCATTTCTTGACACTGAAGTACAAAGCGGCAACAGAGTGCTGATTCAAAATCCAGCAGACAACAATGTTCGACAGGTTTTGTTTGTGAATCCGAGAACTGCCACTAAATAAATCCGAAAGGGGCGGGCAGGTAGTACCATACTAACAATGAGTGCTGCAGAAGATTTTACTGCCAAAGACCCCCCAGTTCTTCCTGACCCGCCGCCAGCGGTTGTAACCAAACCGTACGATCCTGAGCCTGCCCGCGAGGCCGCTCGTGGCGACCTTGCGCGGGGGCTTCTGTGGCTACTTACCTTCACGATTGCCGGAGTCCTCGTATTTGTAGGGCTTGGACGTCTTGACGGGGCGGTTATTACCCAATCTATTTTTCCTTCGCTAATTGCGTTAGCGGGTACAGCTCTGGGTTTCTATTTTGGTTCTCAGTCCGCCGCTAAGAATTCAGATTCTTCCAGCGCACTACCACAACCGATTTCGAAAACTCAGGCGCCGCCACCGATCGCAGAAAACCCGTAAGAAGATGGGATCAGCGAATCGGTTTTGGTTATACTGAGCATCGCCATCATCATTACCGCTGTCACCATCTGAATCTGACGAGGCGTCAGAAATCGGTTCAGCAAAATCGTCTGGGTCTAGTGCTTCTCACAGGCACTTGTTGGGCCTGCTAAGCTGAGGCACAGTGGCTAGCTTCTTTAAAAAGCGCAATGCGCCAGACCCTTTCAAGGTCTCTCGGACCGGAAAGCTTATTCGGCTCCTTGTCGTTTTCGCCGTCGGTGGGCTCGTTGCGTTCGTCGCTGACCTTTTCGGCCCCTCAAGCGGTGATAAATCGACGGGAGGCCGGGTAGTTGAATACCCAAATTTAAATCCAAGCGAGCATGTGATCTATGAGGAGGAAGACATTCAGCAGTATAAAAGAGTGATTGTTTCTGCACGAACGATAATGCCCCAAAATGGCTCTGCGACGGTTGTCATATACGGTGATCCGATAGGTGGCAAGGCACAAGAGATTAATCAACTTGAGGCCGCTGCCAACTCATGGTCACAGTGGGAGCAAAAGAGGAGCTTAAATAAGCACCTCACGCTCAAGATCATAAACGGTCCACAACCAGGGGCCACAAACGTCGACGTTTTCCTCTATCTTTACCCACAATAACATTGAGCGCTCTTTCAAATCCCCACCCTCGCTGTACTCATCGTGCGAGGCTGAACCACCCCCCGCCGGTCGTAAAGCTGCGGTGGCGTGGGGCGTCTACAGCTCGGGCTGTAGAAGGGATGGCCGGATCCGCACGCAAGTGTATTCTTCATATCTGGGCGAAGTGGACGGTCAAGAACTTGGGGAAGCGCCGCGCGGCGGAATCCCCTGCTCCGGCAATCAGTGCCGGGAACCCAATCCCCGCCGTACTTCCGGCGACGGCCAGCTCACTCATTGCGATCCTCTGGCACGAGAACACCGTCCGCGATGAAATCGTCAATTTCCGCGCGGGTTAGAAGATGGTCCACCGTGGCGATAAACGACGCCATCGAAGGAGGGCTGCTCCTTAGGTGCCCTTCTTGCCATCTCTCAAGCGGATGTTTTGGTTTAGTTCCTTTGCTCAGGTACCTCACGCTCCTGTGTGCGTTGGGTTCAACCTGAGTGACCTTGCGCAGCTGTGCTCCAACCTGCCCACTTTGCATAGTGCTAAAGATAGCGTTCTCGATAATCTCAGACTCTGGAACTGGCATAGTACTCCTTTATGCAGTATAGCGGCCACCACGCCCTGCGCATCGCTGTGGCCGCCAGCGTGATTCACAGCATCCCCCCTCCCCAATCCCCTTCCCCATCACGCAATTCGCCGACCTCCGCTCTCCATCGCCGACCCGTCCCCATAGAATTAGATCAGCAGACCATGCCTCGCGAAGCCCTTTCCACACCGGCGCTTACACCGAAATTACGAAACGCAGGGCAATAAATTACTTGACTCACCTGTAGATCGGCGTATAATAAAAGCATGGATACGGTTAAGTCGTTAGAAGACAAGGGGTTGTTAGATGCCATACGGTTCTTTTCTGACCCCCAAACCTGCGTCGAAGCGGTTGCTAACGTCCGCTGGCCAGACGGCCCGTTCTGCCCGAAATGTTTGCGGCGGCGGCTGTCTTTCCTCAAGACGCGGTTGATGTGGAAATGCCTGGATTGCAAGAAGCAATTCTCGGTTAAAGTGGGTACGATCTTTGAAGACTCGCCCGTTGGACTCGACAAATGGCTCACGGCGATGTGGATGCTGGCCAACTGCAAGAACGGCATCAGCAGCTATGAAATCGGGCGCGGTCTCGGCGTCACTCAGAAGACCGCTTGGTTCATGCTCCAGCGCATCCGGTACGCGATGCACCACGGCACTTTCAACAAAATGACGGGCACGGTCGAGGCGGATGAAACTTTCATCGGCGGTAAAGCACGCAAGCGGCTAAAAAAGCGCGGACGCCTTTCAGCCACGGACGCGGCGGCGCTGGTAAGGCCATCGTGTTTGGGCTGCTTGAACGCGAGACTGGAAAGGTCCGCGCATCGGTCGTTGATTTCCGCCGCAAGTGGCATCTTCAAAACGCAATTCATGACAACGTTGCGAAGGGCGCGGAGATTCACACGGACGCGCTCCATTCCTATGACAGCCTGGATCGCGATTACGCGCACAAGGTCATTGACCACGCTGAAGCCTACGTGAATGGGAATGTTCACACGAACCGCTTGGAGAACTTCTGGAGCCTGTTGAAGCGCTCTCTTGGCGGGACATACATCAGCGTTGAACCGTTTCATCTCTTCAGATACCTCGATGAACAAGCGTTTCGCTATAACGAGCGCAAGGCCACGGATGCTGAGCGCTTTTTGATGGTCCTAAAAGCCATTGCCGGAAGACGCCTGACATGGAACGTTCTAACGGCGAAGGAGGCGGGGTGATGTCCGAGCCAAACGCCAAGGCCGAGGACAAAGAAAAATCAGAGCGGCCTAAGAAACCGCCTGGATATCGGAAGTTCGCTAAACTGCTTAAACAGGTTGTTAAAGCACCTCCGATGCAGAGGCCGAAGCGGGAGACTACGCGCGGTGAAGCGTAGCTGTGTTGTTCTAGCGTTCGTCTTATCCATCTCTTTTGCCCAATCACAACCACCATCCCCAGGTCCAAGTAAACCCGCTCAGGACCAGCAACGTCATGAAGACGCAAAAGGCAAAGTAGCTGATCGTCCCGAGAAAACGATACAACCGGGATCGCCTTCTGCATTCAGCAAAACAGAAAGTAGCGACCACACTGACAACAAGTCCGACCAATCGCCGTCCAATTGGTGGTTGATTATACCGACGATGATGATCGCGGTCGCCACTGGTGTTCAGGCGTGGATCTATTGCCGACAGGCTCACTACATGCGCAGGGGTTTGCGGATATCGATTAACCAAGCGCGTATTGCTAACAAGTCCGCAATAGCGGCTAGAGATAGCGCTGATGCTGCCCTGCTCACCGCTAAACTCTCTAGGGAGATTTTGCGGGCGGACGTGTACATCGAGAGTATAGAGCTTGAAATTCTGGGGAAGAAGACGCAAGAATTTTGGCCCAACACGGCAGTATCCATACACTTCAAGAATCGAGGACAAACTAGGGCGATAGACTTCAGGGCCAACATTTGGGCTGGAATTACGGGCCGTGATGACACGATGGCACCTTCCAACATGCCTCCGATCACGATAGGCCCTGGCGATATCAAGATTTGGTCCTACGAGCCACTTGGGCAGACATTGTCCGCAGAACTCTGCGGGGAAATAACCAAAGGCAATATCATGTATACCTTGAATGGTACATTTTCCTATCGTGATATTTTCAAAACCTTCCATCCTGTGAAGTGCAGCGCTAACTTCGATCACATGGTTCGCGATTTTCGCGTTACGCAAGTTGACGATGTACAAAAACAGAACAGTAAAAAAGAAGAAAGCGAAAACGAGTAGCAGCCAACCTGTCACGCCGAACAATATACTACCATGCTCAGGTGAGCCAAGTAAGTTAACGCCAAACGCAGCGAATCCCATTTCTGAACACTCCCGCGACCGCCACCAACAACCAGCCACCAACAACCGACCGCCCCAGGAGTATAGTGGACGAGAGGTCAAGTTGAACCGCATTCTGTTTGTCGTTGCGCTCGCCGGAATCGTGATTCCAACACTCAGCGCTCAGCCGCGGGCGGAAGCCAACAACGTGGTCCTCGTCGGCCACAACGATCTCAATGGCAATGGCGACGGCGGCGAGGGGCTGGCCATCCAGCAGTGGGCCGATGGACGCCGCGTGCTGTATCTCGCCCACGAGGGACAGAAGACCTGCGTCAGCATCGTCGATGTCACGCGTCCCGAAAATCCTGTATTGATCAACCAGCTCCCGTCGCCCGCGCCCGGCATCACGCGCTGCAATTCGCTGGGTCTTTCCGGCAGCGTGCTGGTGATCGCCAATCAGGCGCTCCAAAAGGGCCAGAAGACGGCGGGCCTGTGGGTGTTGGATGTATCGGACTTCCAGCGTATCCAGAACGCGAAGCGCTTGCAGGATCTCGAGCTCTCGTTCTTCGATACGTCGGGACCAAATTCGCGGGGCGTCCACTGCGTGTGGTTCGTCGACGGTGAATTCGCGCACGTGACGACGGGCGCGAGTGATTTCGATCCAACGAATCCGAACGACGATCAGTTTTATTTGATTTTGGATTTGCGTGATCCGCGCAGCCCGCGCGAAGTGGGCCGCTGGTGGTATCCGGGAACGCGCAAAGGCGACGCATGCCTGCCCGAGTGTTTGCCGAAGCGCCATCCGAAGTTCGACGACGGCTACCGGCCTCATCAGACCGAGGTATGGCCCGATCATCCGGATCGCGCCTATGTCGCTTATATCGATGGTGGCGCGTTCATCCTGGATATTTCCGGACTCGCGGAGGTGAAGGCCGGCCGCGCGAAGAGCTTCACTCCGAAGGTGGTGGGCCACACCACGTTTTCTCCGCCGTACACGGCGTGGACGCACACCTTTCAGCCGATCTTCAGCCGAGGCATGGCGCTGGCGTCGGACGAGGACACGCAGGACAACTGCAAGGACGCGCCGAAACTGGTATGGCTGCTCGACATTCGCGCCGAAACGAATCCGATGGTGATCGCGACCGCGCCGCTCCACTCCAACGATGGCGAGCTGTGCGCGCGCGGCGGGCGGTTTGGCGCTCACAATCTGCACCCGAATTTTCCCAGCCCGACTTCCGCCAAGCTGAAGAACACCACGGTGGCCAGTTGGTTCAACGGCGGCGTGCGAATCTTTCATATCGTCGATGGTCCGAAAGGCGTTACGGATGCGCCTCCGCACCTGGAGGAGATCGGTTATTATATTCCGGCGGCGCCTGCGAAGAACCCAACGCCGACGAGCCAGATCAACCACGCGATCGTGGATGAAAATGGTTTGATTTACGCGAATGACCGTTTCACCGGAGGGCTCTACATTCTTCGGTACACGGGCCCCGTGCCGTTGGATTGATGCCCCGCTGGATTGAGAAGTCGCATATGATAAGCAGAATGCGATTCTGGCTCACGCTGTTCACTGTTTCTTTGTTCACCATCTCTGGAGCGCTGGCGCAAGATGCCGGGGCCACGCGTGCCGATTGGCCGCACTATGGCGGCACACAATTTTCGTGGCGCTATAGCGCTCTGGATCAGATCAACACCAGCAACGTCAAAGCTCTCACACCCGTCTGGTTGTTCCAAACCGGCGACTATGCAGAGAACCTGCAGACCACGCCCATCGTGGAGAACGGCGTGATGTATCTGATCACCGCGCGGGCGCGTGTGTTCGCGTTGGACGCCGCCACAGGGCGCGAAATCTGGAAGTACGCCTACCCCGAGCCGCCGCGCAGCGTTCCCGGTTTCGTCGGCAATCGCGGATTGGCGATCGGCGATGGGAAGGTTTTCTTCGGCACCAAGAACAACGATATGGTCGCCTTGGATCAAAAGACCGGACGCCTGTTGTGGAGAGTCAACATCGACGACGCACGCCAGTGCGGCTGCAACATCACCGCCGCGCCGCTGGTGGTGAAGGATAAGGTGATCGTGGGCGGCACGGGAGGCGATGGAGCGCATCGCGGCTACATCACTGCCTTCTCCACCAAGAACGGGCGCCTGGCGTGGCGCTGGTATGTGATTCCGGGGCCCGGAGAGAAAGGCAACGAAACCTGGAAAGGCGACAGCTGGCGATTCGGCGGCGGCGCGCCCTGGCTGACAGGCTCCTATGATCCCGCGCTTAATTTGGTTTACTGGGGCACTGGCAACGCCGCGGCCGATTTTTACGATGCCGATCGCGTGCCTGCCGGCGCGGACAAGAGCAAGGACATAAATCTCTACACCGCGAGCGTGGTGGCGCTGGACGCCGACACCGGGAAGCTGCGCTGGCATTACCAGGAAATCCACGATGACCAGTGGGATTGGGACTCCGCCTACGAAGTCCTTGTGATGGACCGCGAGGTCCGGGGACGCATGCGGCAGGTGCTGGTTCACATGAACAAGAGCGGGATCACGTCGGTTCTCGATCGGGTCACGGGCGAGTTGCTGGGCGTGTTCTCCATCCCCGAAGTGCAGACCTGGATCTCGGGAATCACCGAAGACGGGAAGTTGGTGGGGCGCGTTGAGCCGCAGCTCGGCAAGACCACAACTGTCTGTCCGACCGCGGCCGGCGCGAAAAGCTGGAACTCCATGGCGTATTCGCCGCGCACCGGTTTCATTTATGTGCCCGTCAATGAGCTGTGCGAAGACATTACGCCCAACAACGCGCCGCCAGAAGAAGGGCAAAGTTACATGAACGGGGCATTCCCCATTAAGCTCGCCCCAGGGCGCACCACCTACAGCCACGTGGACGCCTGGGATCCAATAACGGGCAAGCTCGCCTGGAAAGTTCCGTACAAGTACGTGCTGCTTGCTTCCATGCTCGCCACGGCCGGCGACCTGGTGTTCACCGGAAATCCGGAAGGCGAGTTTTATGCGCTCGATGCCAAGAGCGGAAACAAACTGTGGAGTTATCAAACCGGCGCCGGTCATCGCGGCGGGTCGGCTTCGTATTCGGTGAACGGCCGGCAATACATCGCTACATCCACGGGATGGCATGTCTCGGTGGTAGGAGGCGCGGCGATGGGTCTGTTTCCGGATCAGGACTGGCGGCTGGGATCGACGCTGGTTGTATTTGCTCTGCCGGAGCCTTCGCGATGAGGTGCTTCGCGATGAAATTGTTCGCTGCGGCGTTCCTTCTGGCAGTGTCGTGCTGGGCGCAGAGCCCGATAAAGCGAGGCGAGCAGGTGTTTGCGAAATCCTGCGCCACGGGATACTGCCACGGGGTGAGGGGCGCATCCAGCGGCGCTCCGCGCCTGGCGGGCCGGGGCTTCAATCAGGCGTATATCATTAACGTGGTCATGCGCGGCATCCCGGGCACCGGCATGGCGTCCTTCGCAACAACGTTGTCGCGGCCGGATTTGGTAGCGGTGGTCGCCTATGTAGCGATGCTCAACGGCGTCGCCGATCCCAAAATTGGCTCGGACGGCGACGATGCGCCAGCCTCCACCGGACCCAAATTCACCGGCGAAGCGGCTCGCGGCGCGCGCCTGTTCACGGAAGCCGTGCGCAGCTTTGGACGATGCTCGACCTGCCATGAAGTGGACGGCTTCGGAGTTTCAGTGGCGCAGCCAATCTCGCAAGTACCGGCTTCCGTCGCCGCGCTCAAGGCGCTGGCGACACCCGACGTGAAGACGGGCACAACGGACAACGAATCCATGCCGGTGCTAATGTTGAGCGATGGCAGGCAGGGCACACTGTTCTACGACCTTACGTCAGCCCCGCCGGTCGAGCGAAATGCGCAACCGGGCTCGGTGAAGTTCACCGACGGCAGCACCTGGAGGCACTCTTCGGTGATCGAAGCCTACAACGATGCCGAGTTGGACGCGATTCTGACGTATTTGCGCGCGGCGATCAAACCTTAGGGATGTTCCCAAGCAATTCGTCCACGGTTGCGAGCGGCTGCACGGTGAGTGGACGCTCGCGGTCCTGATAAGCGATCGCCCCAGCGTAGTCCGGCGCAGGAGTGAATGCCTGCAAGGTCCAGCGTTGGGCGGCCGCGACGCTTCCATCGAGCGCGATCATGCGCGCGGCGACGCCGGGCTGTAGCGTGACTTCAAAGCTATCCAGCGGGACGGAAAGCCCGTCTCCCACGGCTTTGATATATGCCTCCTTGCGCGTCCAACAATTGAAGAAGCCCTCGTGCCGCTCTCCTTCCGGAAGACCCATAAGTTCGGACACCTCGTCGGGGGCAAAGAAGCGCCGGGCGATGCCTTCAATTTCGAGCAGCCGGCGGCGATGTTCGATGTCCACGCCGATCTCACAATCCAAAGTGAAGGCGTAAGCGGCCAGGTCGCCGGAATTGGACACATTGAAGTGGAACGAGTCAGCGGCTTCGCGGAGCGGGCTTGCGACGGCGCCAAGCGCAGGTTTGCCTTTCGGTCCGTAGGTGAAGCTGGCTTCCTCGGGCGCGATACGCAAGTAGCTCGCGACCAACGCGCGCAAGACGGCTCGCCCGAGCACGAACGCACTCCGATGCCGTTCGAATCGGAATCGGTCGGCGCGCTCCACCTCATCCGGCGACAGCCAAGAGAACGCTTGGGCGAAGTTATTTTCCGACGATTCCAACTGCACGATGTAGAGATGCACCTCGCCGCCAGTCAGCGGGCCAAGCTTTCGCATACACCAAAGGTACAATAGTGTTCGTGGCCACACTCACCTTCGAACAGGCCCGCCAGTGTGTCCTCAGCAAGCTGCGCGAATCCAATCCACAGCCTCCCGTCGAAGAGGTCAGCCTTTCCGAAGTCGCGGGCCGAGTGCTGGCCCAGCCGGTGCGAGCCGATCGCGATTACCCGCCTGTCTCGCGCTCGGTGCGCGACGGGTTTGCGGTGCGCGCGGCGGATTTGCCAGGAGACTTGTTAGTCATCGGCGAGGTACGCGCGGGCGAGAAGTTCGCTGGCGAAGTGCAGCCGGGCGAAGCAGTGGAGATCATGACCGGAGCTCCCATGCCTCGGGGCGCGGATGCGGTGGTGATGGTGGAGCACTGCACGGTCGCGGGCGATCGCGTCAGAGTGCCTCGCACGCTCGCCCCCGATGAAAATGTAACCTTGCACGCTTCGCAGGCGCGGGCAAACGCGGTGTTGCTCGAAGCCGGACACCGTCTTGGATTTGCGGACGCCGGACTACTGGCGATGGTTGGATTGTCGCGCGTCGAAGTGTTTGCGCGACCCAAGGTGGCGATTGTGGCCACCGGCGACGAGATCGTGGAAGTCACCGAGACGCCGCTCGATTATCAAATCCGAAATTCCAACGTCGAGTCATTGGCCGTGCAAGTGGCGCGCGCCGGCGGCTGCCCGAACGTTCTTCCCATCGCGCGCGATTTGTACGCGGCCACTCGCGAATCGATCGAACACGGACTGCGGTTCGACATGCTGTTGCTCTCCGGAGGCGTCTCCGCGGGCAAGTACGATATCGTGGAGCGCGTGCTGGCCGATTTGGGAGCCGAGTTCTACTTCGACCGGGTCCTCATCATGCCGGGCCAGCCGCTGGTATTCGGCAATGCGCGCGGCAAATTTTTCTTTGGGCTGCCTGGTAATCCGGCATCCACGATGGTGACGTTCGAGATCTTTGCGCGATCGGCGGTGGAGCTGCTGGGCGGGCAAACGGAAAGCATACTGCCACTGACGTGGAGCAAGCTGGCCTGCGATTTCCACCAGAAGCCGGGGCTCACTCGCTTCCTGCCCGCGGTGCTCAGTGTGGGTCTGGGTACAGGTGGATGCGAGGTCACGCCCATGGTCACCCCTCTGCCCTGGCAAGGCTCCGGCGATGTGCCCGCGCTGTCCCGTGCCAATGCGTTCGTGGTAACGGAGCCCGGCCGCGAAGCCTGGGCCGCGGGCGATTGGATTCGCGTGCTGCTCAAATGAAAAAGAAGCTCAGTCACTTCGACGATGCCGGAGCAGCGCGCATGGTGGACGTTTCCGCCAAGCCCCCCACCAAGCGAACGGCGCGCGCGCACGCGTTCGTTAAGATGAAGCCGTCGGTGATCGCGCAGCTTCCCAGCAATCCCAAAGGTAATCCGCTCGAAATCGCGCGGGTGGCGGGCATCTCGGCGGCCAAGAAGACTTCGGATCTGATTCCACTCTGCCATCCGCTGATCCTCTCGCATGTGGACGTCGAGGTGACGCTCGAAAGCGACGGCGTGCGGATCGTATCCAGCGTCGCGACCACGGCCCCCACCGGCGTTGAAATGGAAGCGCTGACCGCGGCGTCAGTCGCGGCGCTTACCGTGTACGACATGACCAAGGCGCTGGACAAAGGCATCGAGGTTCAAGACTTGTACCTGCTCGAAAAAACGGGAGGCAAGAGCGGGGATTATAGACGCCCATGATTCGGGCCGCGATCGTGACCGTGAGTGATTCGGTTGTCGCCGGAACGCGCGAGGATCGCTCCGGGCCGGCGCTCCGCGACCGCGTACACGCGCTGGGATGGATGGTGAGCGCGATGGAACTTGTCGCCGATGAATCCGGCGAGATCGCGGGCATCCTGGGCCGCCTGGCCGACTCCGGCGAAGTTGCGGTGATCCTCACCACCGGCGGAACCGGCGTGGCCCCGCGCGACGTCACTCCGGAGGCCACCCGCGGCGTCATCGAGCGGGAGATTCCCGGCCTGGGTGAATTGATGCGCGCCGAAGGCCTGAAGCTCACGCCGACGGCCGTGCTCTCGCGCGGCCTGGCCGGAATCCGCGGACGGACATTGATCGTGAATTTGCCCGGATCGCCGAAAGGCGCGGTGGAATCATTCGATGCCATCGCGAAACTTGTCCCGCACATCCTGGATCTACTGGAAGGGAGGACCAGTCACGGCGATGTGTCAAACTAAAGGTATGCGCCATGCGCTGATTTTCCTTTTGTGCGCCGCCCTGACATGCACCCTTGGTCTGGCCCAAGCGCCGGGCACGCTGGACCCCGCTAAGGTGAACGCCTCCAAGCAGGCGGACGACGATGCCCTGTTTAAATCCCAGACCAACGTCGTCATTGTGCCGACCACGGTGCGCGACCGCAACGGCGACGTCATCAACGGACTGCAACTCCAGGATTTCGAGCTCTACGACAACAACAAACCGCAGAAGATCACGGCTGACGTGCGAGAGGAGCCGCTTTCGCTGGTGGTGGCGGTGCAGCGCAGCTCGAACATCACCGAGATACTGCCCAAGATTCAGAAAATCGGAACCATGCTGAACCAGTTAGTGGCCGGGCAGGATGGCGAAGTTGCGGTGATCGGTTTCGATCATCGCATTCAAGTGGTGCAGGATTTCACCAACGAGGGCGCCAAGATTTCAGAAGCAATGAAAAAGATGACGCCCGGCAGTGCGGAACACGCGGTGAACGACGCAGTGGATGCCGGTATTCGCATGTTGAAGAAGCGTCCGCGCGATCGGCGCCTCGTGCTGCTTCTGATTGCCGAAAAACGAGACAAAGGCAGCCAGTTGCGGTTGCGGGAAACATTAACAGCGACCCAGTTCGCCAATGTCGCTATCTATTCCCTGGATATTTCCACCATAGTGGCTGCCCTGACCGACAAGGGGATGCCGCCGCGCCCTCCGCCCATTCCGCCTGAGGCGATATACATGCCCGGCGGCGGGACTGCTACTCCCACCACTGTCGACCAGAATTATTACAACGGCAATTACATCCCTATCTTTGTCGATATCTTCAAGGCCACCAAGAGTCTTTTTGTGGACGACACTTTGGATGTATTCACGCGCTACACCGGCGGCCGGGAATATTCGTTCGTCGGCGAGAAGAGCCTGGACAAGGCGGTGGAAGGCATCAGCGAGGAACTGCACAGCCAGTACCTGCTGAGCTATTCGCCGAATAATCAGACCGAAGGCGGATTCCACGACATCAAGGTTGTGGTGAATCGTCCGAAGTTGGAAGTCCGCACGCGGCCTGGGTATTGGGTTGCGGCGCGCCCTCAATAGCAGGCGTACGCAGAGCGATATGGGCGGCTGAGGGAGTTCAGCCACCCAAATCGATCACCCCCACGTAAGTGCAAAGAACACGCTTGCCACCATGTAAGAATATGCGCTCGAAGTGTTCTCCGCAAGAGAAAAACGGTACGGGGGGGTTGTAGTACGAACTAGCGCCGGAAGCCGATGGCGGCGAAGCTGACGACGCTCTGTTCGTCAATGTTCCACTGCTGATAGCGGCGCAGCGTTCCACGCGCCTCGGGCACGGCTTTGAGGAACGTGTAGATCGGCGCCGAACCGCACCATTTCAGATCATCCTGGTTTTGTTGGATCAAGTCCCAGAAGCCCGGAGCATCCGCCTCGGTCATACGCTCGATCCGCAACTTGTCGCGGTCCGCGACGGCCGCCATCTCACCTTCTTCAACGCGCGCGATCATCTGGTCGCCATAGCGGCGGCCCATGTGCGCCATATCGACGCCCAGGACCCACAGCAATTTGTTCCCCTCCCGCGCGGAGATATTGCCGAGACTGTCGAAGAATCGCTCGACGTGCTCATTCGCTTCCGGCCGGCCTCCTTGATAGATGCTGCGCGCGAACGAGCCGCACAGGATCGGCAGAATGCGAATGTTGGGACCGTACAAATATTGGAGGAACAGCACCTGAAATTCGATGGAATGTTCGATGGCGTGGCAATAGTCCTCCATTCGCACGGCTTCAGGAGCGGCTTCGGCAAGTTCATTCACCAGCCGGCTGTCTGTAATGGATTCGCCGAACGGAGTCACGAAAGGTTTGTGCGTGAGGCCGAAGCGATCCGGCTCGCCATAGTGCGAGGTTCCAAGAATCACGAAGGTCCGGTCCTGGTGCGATGGCGGCAGCAGTGAATAGGCGTCCCGGTAGGACTCCCAGCCGCCAAACGGGCTGACGTGCGGAGTGGCAATTCCGATGAGCGAGTCTTCCGAGGCTGGAGGCGCGCCTTGCATGAATTCGCCGAGTGTCTTGCGGGCTTCCTCGGCGTTATCGGGATAGGCCGAGCCGGAGTGCGCTGCCTCGCGCTTGGGCGCCGCCTTGAAGGCTTCGACACTGGCCGCTCGCATCACTTCAAACGGCTCATCCTCCAGAAATCCGGCCTGGCTGAGGGTATCGACAAGATGCTTCTCGAGCTCGCCGATCTGTATTTCGCCTGTGATGCGCACCAGGGTCGCCCGCAGATCCAGGCTGGTCTGCTCGCCGTCAAAGCAAGCCATGCACTCCACCAGTTGCGGGGGGATCAGCAGCATGGCGTCGGAAAATTTCAGAGGGTCGCGGATGAGCAGTCCGGGATGCTCGGGATCGGAGGAAGGGATGAAATCGAGACCCAGCCGCAGACGGGGGAGTGGACCTGGCACAAAACTACTATCGCATGGGCGGATTGAATGCACTCTACGCGAACGGGTTGCGGACGGTCACGGTTCCGTATCGCTGCCCTGCGGCGAGATCTTCGCTCCACAGCACGTCGCAGGCGAGTTCGAGGGCGCTATTGATGATGAGCGCGTCCCACCACCTGACCTTATGCCGCCGATGAATCCCGCAGGCGCGCAGTACGTCCTCATGCCCGGGGCGATGAATCGTCCAGCCCCTCAAGTCGGCGATGGCCTCTTCCGCTTCCTGGCTCTTCATTCCCAACTTCCTCGTCGCAGTGATGTAGAACTCGCTCAACACTTGCACGCTGACGGCGCCCGTTTGCTCCTCAAACAGACGCGCTATCAGATCCACAGCGTTACGGTGTTTGGAACCCGCTCCGCCTTCGTACGCGTACACGAATATGTTCGTATCGACAAACTCAACGCTCATGCAACTCATCCCGCGTCCACCGGATCTTGCCTTTGGTCCCTCGATCGGGCGCGTTCCGGATTCTTTCTAGAAAGCGCCGCTTGGCTTTTTGCGATTGAGCATCTTCCTTGATCAGGTCGCGAATTGCCAGGGTCATGAGGCTACTCATCGATTGGTTGCGCGAGGCGGCGAAGACACGAAAACGGCGGAGCAGGCTTTCCGCCAAACTTAGGGTAACGTTGGTTTGATCCTTCACTGTTTTCAGTGTAGCACATAATTATGTGCATGCTGAACGCCATTCGAGAGGATCGGGAGGGACTTCAGCCCACGGGCGCTGTGACTGAATCGCTCGAAGCCGCGCTGCGCAGCATGCCGGTCCTGGGATGGCAGTTGTAGTATTCGAAGTTGCTCGCCCGCGGCCGCTACCGTCACCTCGTGGTATAGCTTGAGCTTGGCGGCTGGGCCCATCGTGCCGAGGTACTTCATGGCCGCGCCGAAGATGGCAACGTGCGTGGGGTGCGACTCAGCCCAGCGTTCCAGCGCCGCCAGGCTCTTCCACCAGCTCATGCCGAAACTCTTCTCCACTGTGCGACCGCTGGCGTCAACTACCGTCATGTAGCGGTTTGCGAAGCAGCCGATCTCGAGACCATCATCGCGCAGAAAATCCATACCGGCACGCAGTACAGGTTCCACGTCCCCGATGTACATGCGGCGCTCGTCGGCCTGGTGGCGGACCAGTCCTGGCCGGAACGGATGAGGCAGATGTTTTCGTGCGCAATCATGCGCTGGTGCAATCCGTTGGTCACGACGCGTGGTGCACCGGCCGGCGCCAGATCATGCGTCTGCGACATCGGAATGCGATCCCGCATACCACCCCAATAGGCATGCTCTTGCACTACGTCGCTCAAGCCGTCGGCCAGACAGGCCACGCCTTCTCGAACGTCGGATGAGAACAGCGTCTCGAAACGCTCGACGGCAGGCCTGAGTACTTCGGTGAAGGTGCCGACGGCGCTTCCTGCAACAGCAGCGTTGGTCCAACTGGCGCCGTGCCTCCCGAACCAAACATCGAACTCGGCCGGATCGTCCCAGTAGCCGATGGAGATGATGTTGGTGAAGCCGGCTTCGTCAACGTAAACCGCACGATCCCAATGGCCCGGGCCCTTGTCACTCCCAAACGCGCCGGCGATGCTCTGCAACGCGTTGTCCGCCGCGCTGGGCACCGGCTCACCGCAGTATTGGACACCGAAGTACGCCATCACCACCTGCTTGACGCTTGGTTTGTAACGGGCAACGGTGGATGGGTAAGGCGGAGTGTAATCGTCCGGAACCCGGCGGTGGCGCGTGCGTGGACGTTGGAGATGTTTAGGAATTGCCGATTCCATGACTGAATCTACTTACGCGTCGGAACATTTCAGAGGGTCGCAGAAGGGCGACCCGAATGTTCGGGATCGGAGGACGAGACTCGTTCGTGCAACTCGTCGGGAGTCCACTGGATCTTGCCTTTGGTGCCTCGCTCAGGGGCGTTCCGGATCCTTCCCAGGAAGCGCCGCTTGGCCCTTTGCGTCTGAGCACCGGCCTGTTTCTTCATATCTTTTAGTTTAGCCGGACAAACTGAAGAAGCTAGCGAACCGCTGTGCAGTCACCCGTTTTATGATCTGCGATTTAGAATCTTAAGAACTGGTGAACGGCGTCAGCATGGGGGCGTTGAGGTTGCCTGCGGCAAACATTTGCGCGATGTGATGGAAGTGACTCCGATCCTGCTGGCCGACCGCCAGGCAAACGATAATAGAAGCATGGGAAAACTCTCGGGCCCCGAGCTCAATAAGGCCGTTGCCAGCCTCAAGGGATGGACCGTAGTCAAAGGCAAGCTGCACAAGGAATACAAGTTTGCCGATTTCATCCACGCGTTCGGATTCATGGCTACCGCGGCGCTTGCGATCGAGAAGATGGAGCATCATCCGGAATGGTTCAACGTCTACAATCGCGTCACGGTGGACCTGACCACTCACGATGCCAAGGGCATTACTTCGAAGGACATCGATCTCGCGAAGCTTCTGGATGAGACCGCGAAAAAACTGCAATGAAATCCTCGCTCGCGCTCCTATTTGCCGTCTGCCTGCATGCGCAGGAACCCTTCTCGGGCGCGGCGGCAGTCGATCAGCAGATGGAGCGCGCCGTTCAGGACAAGCTGATCCCAGGCGCCGTCGTGCTGATCGGACACAACGGCCAGATCGTGTACCAGAAAGCTTACGGCAGCCGGGCGCTCATCCCGCATCGCGAGCCAATGACGCTCGACACCATCTTCGACGCGGCGTCGCTCACCAAGGTGATCGCCACGACGCCCTCCATCATGCGGCTCTTCGAGCAAGGTCAGATTCGACTCAACGATCCGGTAACGAAATACCTGCCGGAATTTCAGGGCGGGCACAGCGACATCACGATCCGCAATCTGATGACGCATTTCTCGGGGCTGCGGCCCGATCTCGACCTGAAGCCGGCTTGGAGCGGTTATGAAACCGGTATCCAGCGCGCGCTGACCGACAAGCCCGCCGGCCCGCCGGGCGTCCGTTTCGTTTACAGCGACATCAACTTTATCCTGCTCGGTGAGATCGTGCACCGGCTGAGCGGAAGAATGCTGAACGAATACGCGCGCGAGAATTTCTACCAGCCGTTAGGCATGCGGGAAACGATGTTCCTGCCTCCGGCCTCGCTTCGTCCGCGGATCGCTCCCACCGAAATCAATCCAGTGACGGGACGGCCTTTACGCAGCCAGGTGGACGACGATACGGCTCGCTACATGGGCGGCGTGGCCGGCCATGCGGGCGTGTTCACCACCGCGGCCGATCTCGCCAAATTCGCGCAAATGATGCTGGACGGAGGCCAGGTCAAGAGTGATAAAGGCGAGGGCAATGGAGTCCGCTTGTTCAGCGCGGCCACGGTAGAGAAATTCACTTCGCCCGAGTCCCCGCCAGATCAGCCGATTCTGCGCGGCCTGGGCTGGGATATCGACTCGCGCTACTCCAGCAATCGCGGCGAATTGTTTCCGATCGGCTCTTATGGCCACACCGGGTTTACGGGAACTTCGATATGGATTGATCCGTTCAGCCACTCGTACTTGATCATCTTGACCAACGTCGTTCATCCGCATCGCGGGCATTCTCTCAGCTCGCTGCGCAGCCGGGTGGCGACGCTGGTGGCGGCTTCGCTCGGAGTTACCGCGCCGGCCGTCAAGCTTACCGGCTACAACGACACGATCGTCGGGGCGGGACTGCATCGCGAAGTTGAGCCGAAGGGCGAAGTGCTGACTGGATTGGACGTTCTGGCCGAGGATAATTTCGCGGCGTTACGCGGCAAAAGAATCGGGCTCATCACCAATCAGACGGGCCTCAGCCATGACGGAAAACGGAATGTCGACCTGATGCTGGCCGCGGGCGTGCAAGTGACCGCGCTCTTTTCGCCCGAGCACGGCCTGAACGGCGGCGAGGATCGCGCGGATGTTTCCGACACCAAGGATACTGCTTCCGGCTTGCCCGTTCTTAGCCTTTATCGCGAATCGTCGCGCCGCATCCAACCTGAAATGCTGGACAATGTCGACGCCCTGGTCTTCGACATTCAGGACGTAGGCGCCCGCTTTTACACTTACTCTTGCACCATGCTCTATAGCATGGAGGAAGCCGCCCGAAGGCATCTGCCGTTTTTCGTGCTGGACCGCCCCAACCCGATCACCGGGACGCATGTGGAAGGGCCCATGCTCGATCCCGACTTGGAATCCTTTACTGGATGCTTCGAAATTCCAGTGCGGCATGGCATGACTTTGGGCGAGCTGGCGGCAATGGCGAACGGTGAGCGGAAGCTGGGCGCCGACTTGCATGTGGTACCGATGCGCGGCTGGAGCCGGGGCGATTGGTTCGACTCCACCGGGCTCGCCTGGGTGGACCCGTCGCCGAATATGCGGAGCCTCAATGCGGCGCTCTTGTACCCGGGGCTCGCGCTGCTGGAGGCTTCGAAGAATTACTCCGTGGGGCGCGGCACCGATAGCCCTTTTGAGCTGTTAGGCGCCGATTGGATCCACGGCCCCGAATTGGCCAGCTTCTTAAACGGCCGCTATATCCCAGGAGTCCGCGTGTATGCGGTGCGCTTCCGTCCCAGCGCGTCGAATTTCTCGGGAAAAACCATCGAAGGCGTGCGCTTTGTTCTGACCAATCGGGACGCATTCGACAGCACCCGTCTCGGCTTGGAAGTGGCTTACGCGCTCGGCAAGTTATACCCAGGCAAGATCGCCTGGCAGGACAACCGCTTCTTAATTGGGAATCACGAGGTGCTAAAGGCCATCGAGGACGGCGCCGACCCGCGAAGCGTCCTGGAAGAAATGCAGGATTCCCGCGCGCGATTCATCGAGCGAAGGGACAAATATCTCCTGTACCGCTAGGTGGCAGCCCGAACCTGGACGAATCCAGCGCTCGCGGGCAAGAGTGCCCGGTGCCCAGGCCGATAAGAGTACCGGCGCGATGACCGCGGCTGCCCCTACTTTTTAGGAACCGCGCAAAACGGAGT